>JAUJNL010000022.1:0-72500 GCA_030448185.1 Cytophagales bacterium
GGCAGACGGTGAACCGGATATTTCAAACCTACGGGCAAAGCAAACTCAATCAAAAGCAGGCTTTTGCTCAAGTAAGCCGGATCGGCATGGATGAGATTGCTTTAAAGAAAGGCCATAAGGAGGATGTGGCGGTGATTGTGGACCTGGACACAGGTCAAGTACTGGATTTGTTAGCTGACCGGACTAAACAAGCCTTAGTAAACTATTTTCAGGCGAAAGGAGCCGCCTTCTGCGCACGAATCCAGCTTTTTTGCTCGGATTTATGGGAAGGCTATTTAAATACGGCCAAAGAAGTGTTTCCCAATGCAGTGATTGTCGCGGACCGGTTTGATTTCTTTTCCCGTCTGCAAAAGGCCGTGGATAACTGCCGCCGCTATCTGCGTAGAAAGTATCCTAAGGCCGATGAGCTAAAGCAAATCAAATGGCTCTTACTCAAAAATCCTGCTCGGCTCACTGCGCAGGAAAAGCAAGAGTTGCAAACCTTGTTTGCCCAACCCGACTACCAGTTGCTGAAGGCAACTTATCAGGCCAAACATACCTTCAGAGCGATTTTAGAATCAGACCTCAATCGGCAACAGGCCCAACACTGGATTCAAGCTTGGCTCGGGGAGATTGAACAGAGAGTGAACCGTTTCCTTACTGATTTTATTAGGTTTTATACTACTTGGAAAAGTTATATCCTTAACTATTTCCAGGGACGCTATACTACGGGCATCATTGAAGGCATTAACAACAAAATTAAATCCATCAAACGAAGAGTCCAGACTGCTTTCTACTGATTTACCTTTTCCCTAAATGTCTCCAAGAACCTTATTTTTGTGATAAATAACGCATTGTAATCGAGTTATCAACAGAAAGTTTAAACCGAATCATTATGCAGCAGAAATGGGACGAAAGATATAAAGACCCTGAATTTGCTTATGGCAAAGACCCTAATCTATTTTTTAAAGAATGGCTTCCAAAATTTGAACCCGGGTCTATATTAATGCCGGCCGACGGAGAGGGACGTAATGGAGTATTTGCCGCACAGCTTGGGTGGAAAGTGACTTCATTTGACTTAAGTATAGAAGGGCAAACCAAAGCAATGCAACTTGCCCAGGAACATGGAGTTACGCTGGAATATCTTGTTGAAGATTTAGAACAAATCCAGTTTGAAAGAGAAACATTCGATGCCATTGGACTAGTATATGCCCATTTTCCAGCTTTAAAAAAGTCACTTTTCCACCAGAAGTTAAATGACTATCTCAGGCCGGGTGGCATCATTATCTTTGAGGCATTCAGTAAAAGTCACGTCCATTTTAACCGGCTTAATCCGGAAGTGGGTGGCCCAAAGGATATTGACATGTTATTTTCTCAAGCAGAGATACTGGCTGATTTTGAGAATTATGAGGTATTACTGTTAGAGGAAGCAGAAGTTCTGTTACGTGAAGGGAAATACCACATAGGAAAAGGCTCTGTGATAAGATTTGTAGGAAGAAAAGCGGCTCAAGTAGTATAATGCTTCCCAAGCGCTGAATATAGATGGGCTGAAAAAATTAATAAATCGACAATTTGACAGCTAGATTCTCAACGGCTATACAATCTATCCTCTGCCCATTTTGCCGGATTATTGAGGATGTATTCCGAAATGTGCCTATAGTCTTATTCGTTGCGGATGATATGTTCGTAATAATTGCGTTGCCAGACGGGACAACCAATATTCAATGCATGTAACTGTTTGGTTACCGCAGATTTATACCCGCGTATAATCGCCCCGATAGTATTTGACGGCGACTGTAGGGGCGAATTGCATACGCCCTTATTTTCGTCGGTATGGAGCCCGAAATCATCATGAGACGTATTGCGGATCGAGGATGGGGCGAATTGCATTCGCCCCTACGGTTGGTCAAAATAAGGATGCCGTGCAGGTGGTTGGGCATTATCACAAATACATCCAATTCCACATTTTTGCGAATACCAGGCGTTTCAAGCCATTCATTATGGGCAATTTTTCCGTATTCATTCAACAGCATTTCCCCGTTTTGGATCTCACCGAACAAATGGGCCTTATCCTGACAGCATAATGTAATGAAATAAGCTCCCGCCTGGGCATAATCGTAGTCTTTTAAACGGATAGACCGGCGGTGATGAAGCTGCGGATCGTATTTCATAAGGTTATCGTAGGGGCGTATGGCATACACCCTTTTCTTTAAAAATATCGGATGCGCCACCTGATCATATCGGACTGCGTACTACCGAAAATAAGGGCGTATCGGATACGCCCCTACGGTTTTATCTGCCTTCAATCCGGTTGGGGTCGCCTGAAACCACCACCACCGGGGCAACCTGAGGCGTCTTCCGTCCGAAGCGTTTGCGCACTTTGGCAATGATGTTCTCAAAGCTCATGTAGGCTGCCGGAACCAGTACTAATGTCAGTAATAAAGAACTGGTCAACCCGCCGATGATTACCCAGGCCAGGCCGTTTTTGGTTTCGGCCCCGGCTCCGGAAGCCACGGCAATGGGCAGCATCCCGAAGGTCATGGCAATGGTCGTCATCAGAATCGGACGCAGCCGTTCCCGGCCCGCTTCAATCAGGGCATCTCTGACGGAAAGGCCCTGTTCCCGCAGGTGATTGGTAAAGTCCACCAGCAGAATGGCGTTCTTCGCAACCAAGCCCATCAGCATAATCATCCCGATAATGGAGACGATGCTTAGGTTTTCCATCGTCAGGGCCAGGGCCAGCAGGGCGCCGATCAGGGCCACCGGCAGGGAGAACAGCACGATAAACGGATACAGGAACGAGTCGTACAACGCCACCATAATCAGGTAGACGAATACAATCGCAATCACGAGGGCAATGCCCAGGCTGCCAAAGGCATCGGATTGCTGTTCCAGGGAACCCGCGTACCGGATGGAAACGCCTTCGGGCAATTGCTTGGTTTTCATACCGTTCCGAATATCCGTTCCTACCGAACCAATCGGCCGGCCGACCACCTGCGCATTCACCGTAATAGAGGCTAAGCGGTCCCGGCGTTCCAGTTTGGCGGCGCCTAATTCCTGGCTTACGCCGGCAAATTGTTTCAGCTTGATTAGTTCCCCTTTGTTATTCACGAAGGTAAGATTGCCGACGTCATCAATGCTGGCCCGGTTAAAGCGGTCCAGGGACACGTTGATGTCGTATTCGTATTGTCCTTCCCGGTACTGCGAATTGTCATTGCCCGTGAAGGCCGTTCTCAGTGAACTTCCTACGTCGGCCACCGATAATCCCAGCGCCGCCATCCGGTCCCGGTCAATTTTTACCTGTAATTCGGGGATGGCGTCCTCAATCGAAAATTCGACGTCAGTCGTGCCCGGTACGTTCTCCACCACGCCCAACACCGTGGCCGCCGCTTCACGAACTTTGTCCAGGTCGGGGCCTTGCAGCACTACCTGCACCGGGGCCACGTTGGCATTACCCGTAATCGAAGTAGGAGCAGCCTTGGCTTTTACGCCCGGAATCTTTTGAATTTCCTCCTTGACCTGCTGGCCAAATGTTTCCGCACTGATACTGCGCTGTTCCTTATCCACCATAATGACCGTGATTTCGGAACGGTTGGCTGAGCCGGTACCGGTGTTCATCTGACCGCTGGTATATCCTACTTTACTGAATACCATATCCACTTCCGGCCGCTTCATCAGCAATTGTTCTACTTGCCGGGTGGTCTGGTTATTTTGATACAGGGTTACCTGCGGTTCCAGTTCGAGCTGGATAATCACTTCACCCCGGTCAGTTTGGGCGGCAAATTCGCTGCCAATAAAGCCCAGCGGTACTAAGGCAATCGAACCAACAAATAACAGGAAAGCGGTCAGGTAAATGGCCCAGCGGTGGCCCAGGCTCCACTTCAGCAGGGAGGTATAGGCATTTTGCAGACCCGTAAAGGCACTTTCAAAGCCCAAAGAAATGCGGCCCCACCAGGTTTTATTCGTAAAGTGATCCAGCTTGCCGAAGCGGGACGCCAGCATCGGCGTAATGGTGAACGATACGAACAGACTCATCAGCGTGGAGAACACGACTACCAGCGAAAATTCCCGCACGATGTTGCCAATCAAACCCGAAACCAGCGACATAGGCAGGAACACCACCACGTCCACCAGGGTAATCGCCAGGGCAGTAAACCCAATTTCATTTCGCCCATCCAGGGAGGCGGTTCGTTTGTCCTTGCCCATTTCCATGTGGCGGTAGATATTTTCGAGGACCACAATCGAGTCGTCGACCAGAATACCCACGACCAGCGAAAGGGCCATCAGCGTCATCAGGTTTAGTGAAAACCCGAATACATACATCAGAATGAACGTAGAAATCATGGAGGCCGGAATGGCGACCATCACAATCAGGGAACTGCGCAAGCTGTGCAGGAACACCAGCATCACGCCGGCCACAATAATCACGGCCAGCATCAGGTCATGCTTCACGGCATCGGCGGAGGCCAGGGTATAGATCGAACTATCGTTGGCAATGCTGAACTTTACCCCATTTCCGGCGTAAGCTTTTTCAATCCGGCTAATCTCCGTCCGGATTTTGGCACTGACATCCACGGCGTTGGCATCCGCCTGCTTCTGGATAATCATCCCGATAGCAGCCCGGCCATTGATGCGGTTAATGGTGGTCCGTTCGGCTACGCCATCTGCCACTTCGGCTACATCAGCCACCGTAATCCGGCTGCCGTTGGGGCGGTAAGAGACCACAAGGTTGCGCAGCTGGTCCAGCGAGGCAAACTTGGCCGCTACCCGCAAGCTGTACTGCTGATCAGTGGTTTCGACTTTACCCGTCGGGAAGTCCTGGTTGGCACTAATCACGGCCTGCGTTACCTGATTGATCGACAAGCCATACGCCTGCAAACGGGCCGGATCAATATTGACTTTGATTTCCCGTTCGTCGCCACCGACCAGCGTAATCTGGCCCACGCCCTGCACCTTGGCTAGCTGGGGCTGAATCCGGTCTTCGACGAGTTTATAAAAGGCTGTCGGACTCATATTGCCCGAAAGGCCGATCTGCATAATGGGCAGGTCGTCGGTGGAAAATTTATTAATGGTCGGCGCCTCTACATCATCAGGCAGGCGGGACATCACGGAATTTACCTTCCGCTGGGCATCCTGCACGGCTTCTTCCACGTCGGCCGATTGCAGCAACTGAATCGTTACCACGGATACGCCTTCCTGGGAAGTAGACTGAATCCGGTCGAGGTTTTCGAGGGAGGATAGGGCGTCTTCAATTTTTTTCGTTACGGACGTTTCTACCTCCCCGGCAGCGGCTCCCGGATAAACCGTGATCACGGACATGACCGGGGCCTCAAATTTGGGCAGCAGGTTATAGTTCAACTGACTGTAACTCAGTACCCCCAGGATGCCCAGCACGGTGAAGATCACAATCACCAGTGCGGGCCGTTTTATGGAAATTTCGGTAATGGACATAGAAATAATTTCGGATTTCGGAATGTGGATTTCGGATTTAATGGCAATTAATTCCTTTACTGGCGCAAGTCTTAGCGAAGCGAGACTTGCGCCAGTAAAGGAATTAATTGCCAGTCTCTGACTGGCAGGAAGTCGGAGACTTCCTATCCTGTTGACGCCCCAGTCTGAAGACGGGCGCGAGATATGGTGTCCTTGCAGTAATCTTGCCGGTAGCCCGAAACAGATTACCTTCGTTGAGCTCTTTGGGATTATTTCTGGCCTGTTCCGTCTGCAATGACGGTTTATAATATTCTTATTAATCAGATTGCGACTAATAGCTATCAGCTAACTGCTGTAAAGTTACTGAATCACGGCTACCCGGGGTGCTATCCGTCAGGTTGATCTGGCCGGTTGTGACGACCCTTTCGCCCGCCTGCAAGCCATTGAGCAATTCAGGTATTCGCCATTATCCGCCCCGATGGTGACTTTCCGTGCGGGCCACTTGGCTGTTATCCACCACGTACACCTTTGCCTCTGATGCTGCCGAGCAATGGATTCCTGAATTTGCAGCGTCGGCGTCTGGTTTTTCGGTTGAAGGTTAAAGGTTCACGTAGGTGTCAGCCTTCAATTGATTTTTATCCTGGTTTTTAATGGAAAATTTACACCGATAATTATGATTTCAATCCCCCACGCGGACCGATAAAGGCGATAACTCCGTCGAAGGTGACCTCGGGAATACCGTCGCCGTAATACCCACGTGATCTCCCACTTTCAGGGCATACACGTCGTTTTCGGCCACGCTTACCTGCACTCTAACTTTGGACACATCTACGATGGTAGCCAGGGAGCTCCCACGTTGGCAAAGGCTCCGGCTTCCACGGGTTTGTTGGTGATATACCCGCTGATCGGGGCCACAATCGCGGTGATATTTAGACAATTCTTGCGGGCCTGAGCCACCTGGTTCTGGGCATTGTCGTAGGCCAACTGGTACTGCTGCAACTGGGCTTCCGTCGCGGCCCCCTCCCTTTGTAAAGATTCGTGTACCGCTCCAGGTTCTGTTTGGCATTGGCCAGACTCTGCTGGGCATTGTCGAGGGCAATGGACCGGATTTTATCGTCTACATTAGCCAGCACCTGACCTTTTTCACGTAGTCGCCTATATTATCGTCCGGAGGCTGGTGATCTTGCCCTGCACCTCGGATTTCACTATTTCCTTTATCCTGGAATAATCGTGCCCACTCAGACTCAGGTTCTTCTCGCTCAGCCGGGGTTTGCACGGGCTCCCGTAATTGACGGCTACACAACAGGAGCTCGTATTTTTAACCTGCTTCTGGAGTCCAGCACTTTATTATTAATGAGCCGGAAAGGCGAATTCAGGCAACCACAGCAACATTGTGATAATGGTGATCGTTCTTTTCATATCAATTATTTGAGAATTAGCTATTGGCTGTTAGCTTTTAGCTGTTGGGTATTATATTAGTTAGTACTTGCGTAAAGATAAAGTTTAGACTGCTTCTTTTAGAAAATCTTAATGTGTGAGCTAATAGCCATTTACTTTGAAATAAGTCAACAAATTTCTTTCGCCCGTTCTAGGTCCAGCCGGGCCCGGTACAGGTCCAGTAGGGTGATGTAGTTGTTCTGGGCTTCCTGCAGGGAGTTTCCGCATTGACCACATCGGTCGAGGTACTCACGCCTTCCCGGAATTCGAGTTGGGTGACACGCCGTAGACTTCGTTGGCCAACTCAATATTCTGCCTTTCCGCCTCCAATGCGCTGAATCGTGCTACTATACTGTGACAAGGCATTGCTCACTTCCCGGTTGATGGTCTGCCGGCTCAGGTTGATCTGTTCCTTCACTTTTTCCGTATTCAGTCTCGACCGCTGAATCCGGGCATTACGCTGCAAGCCGTCAATTTCCGGAATGGTGCCGCAACCCGATTTGCCGACGACTGAAACCAGCTGGCCGGTTTCGAAGAGCCTGAAACGTTTGCCGCTGGGCCTGAAAACATAGTTGGCATACGCACTCAGCGTCGGATAGTAGCCCACGCTGTTGTTTTTCCGGTCCAACTCCCGTAACTCCAGGCTGGTCTGCAAAAGCTGGTAGTCAATCCGGTTCAAAAAAGTTGCCCGTCAGATCATCGGCAACTACGTCCTCTTCGATGTGTAGGCCGTATCACTCAGGGCAATCGATCTTTCCAACGGCATGCCCATCTGATACTTCAAGGTGTTGTAGGCCTGAATTAGGGCCAGTTCACTTTTGCTTGATCATGGATTGCAGGTTGTTGGCATTGACCGGAGCGGTTGACATCTACCCGTTTAGCCGCCGCCGTTCTTCAGTTGCAGTTCGGTGGTTTGCAGATTTTTCGGTGCGGCCAGGTTAGCCCGCAGCAAGTCCAGCTGCTTTTGCGAAGTAACTACCTGATAATCGCACCGGCAATACTATAAGCCGTTTGTTCGCTTACTTGTCTCGTTGACTGCCCATACAATTTGGTACTGACTTTATGCGCCTTTAAGCCTACCCACAGCGAAGGATCAATGATGCGTTGTGTCACTTCACCCGACAGGCTGGTGGAATATTTGGTACCAAACCGAACGGGATGTATCCGCTTTCAGCGCCGCCAACGGGCCTCCCCGTGGTATCAGCTCCCCGTCCGAAAACATTGGAACTAATTGCACCGGGATTTTGAGCCGGTCTTCAAAGAAATATTAAGGTTAGCCCGGCGCAGGTGTCCCGCGCCTTTGATCTCCTACAGTTTGCTGCTGCACTTTTTCTGTCGGAACCGTGACAGCTTAATATTGCTGCTGTGCTGGCTGGCGGTCAATACCTTAATTAAAATGTTGATTTCAACCCGTAGTCTGGGTTGCCGCGGTCCCGAGAACAGCATCACTGCGCAATCAGACGAATCGCAAGCCGTGGCAAAGTGGAAACTTTCCTAAATTCCATATCCTCTCATTATATCCTTAACTATTTTTTCTATCTCGACGCAGAAACTCTGCTCGTTATCATCATCTGCAACGTCAAAAGTACTTTCATCCCTGTTTGTTCTATAGGGATCTCGTGAAAAAAACCTCACCGAAGCGTATCTTTTAAGGGAGGAAGCAGCATATATACGCTATACTCAATCTCTTCTATACAATTCCCCTTGATGAACCGCTTGGTTGCCCTTTCAAGAAATTCTTCAGGGACAATTTCCCGTTCGGCCAGTTTTTCATCCATAATCAGGGCAATGGTGATAAAGCCGTTTACAATGCACATCCACTGGAACAAAACCTCCCGCAGTTCCTTTTCAGCCTCGATCCCGGATATTTCCCGGATGGTGTTTGCAATGATTTTCGCCGGTAGCGGTTACTTCTTTGGGCCTTTCCTTAGTAATGGAAGGCAGTCCGTCGACACTAAACATCAATTTATAATACTCTCTGTGCTCCCGGAGCAAATTGCACCATTCAGCAAAGCATAAGAATACAACCGACGTTTTGAGTCTGACTCCTTTACTTCTTCCAGCCTGCTGCGCAACAACCGGAATCCTTCCATTGCCACTCAGCCATAAAACAGCTCTCCTTGTTCTCAAAATGCTCATAGATAATGGGTGGAGTATATATTCCACTTCGTCGGCAATTTTCAATTAATTTAGCCTGCCAGCAGCCTTAGGGCAATGTTCCGCGCTGCAGCCAGCATACCAGTCCGAGGGCTTCTTTCTGCCGGGTCTTACGTTCAATGCTGCTCATGCTATCTTAAAAAGAAAAATCTAACTTAGTTAGTATTTGTGCAAATAATGCAAAAATAGAGGATAAGGTTCGGATTTTTGATGAAGAGGTTGAAATAATTCAAGAGCGGAGTTAGTTACTCGCTCACCTAAAGGACTCATTATAGAAAAAGTGAAAAAATAGCAGAAAAATTTATAAGAAAAGCTTTATCCTTAAGACTGCAGTTAAGCAAAGGACAGCTCATGAAAGCACCTTTGAAGAAGGTAGCTATCCGGCTACAATTTGACAGATTCCGGACTCCCAACCGGTTGTAACCCTCATTATCAGGAGTTGAGTCGGGATGAAAATAAAAAGGCCAGCTTTCCAAGGTTGGCATTTCTCCTATTACTTGCGGAGGCAGTAAGAGGTAGGACGAAAAGGCATTGACACACCCTTCCCGTTCCTCGGGTAACTGGCTTTAAAACCTATTTAACACCTCACCTTCTGTCCCTTCTCCTGCCGGAGGAGGCAAAATTGATATTTAGAAGTCCCTCTCTGGAGGAGAGGATTTAAGTGGAGATGTTAAAACATAATTATTTTACCTATTAATCTGTCGCCGCAATCCGTAAGTTGTGAGAATGCCACCGACCGTTTCTACCCAGAACCCAGTAACTTGCCCGGTTGTTTTACTTAGTTTGTCCACCACCAGGCTTGGTTCTTGACCCCATTCACATACACCACCTTCATTGTTTACCGAAACCTTCCACGTGCGACCAACCATTAGGATCGGGAGCTGGGTTAATACTGTTTTCGTACGGATGTTCGCTACGCAGTTTTGGCCAGGTATAAATTGGCGGCGAAATATGCGCACCTGCTGACTTTTCGGACCGGATCTTCGCTCCGGAAGTTGAACGGACGGAAATAGATGGCATCGTAGGTACTATCATTCTTGCCATGAAAGGCAATGCCTACGAAACTTTTTTGCAACACATCTTTTCCCCGTACATCAAACTCAATCACGCCATTCGTAAACTGCACGCCATTGAGCCAGGCCACTCCTTCGCCTTCTTTCTCGTCAAGCCGTACGCCTTTAGTGTTTCCCTCCGTGAGGACAGTCACCGTCCGGTTCACAATTACGCCTTTGCCCCGGGCAAGTTCCGTAAGGTCCGGTGATAGCGGTTTCTTTGCTTGGCCACTGGCCCGATTGATCCCCAAGAGCCCGTTACACAGCGCTAAAAACAGGCATACACAAACAATGTTTTTCATCGGGTTCTTTTTCTTGATGGGTGATAGATTGGCAGGCTCGCATTAGGCGAGCATTCTGCCGGCAAGCGAAAAGGGAAGATAACGCTGATGGTTTACTAGTTCTGGGCGGAATCGGCTACTTTAAAACGGACTTCTGGTTTCCATCATGGCTACGGTACCCGCCGGATCTACCCCAATAATGGTGCTCCTGAAAGAACGCGCCTTGGCTGGCTTTGCACCTTCACGCGTAACGCGTCCTGTTTTTCGTCGTAGGAGGTTCCCATTGATTGACCGTATTAAAAATGACAAACCATTCATTTTCGCCGGGAATGGTAAACAAACTATATTTACCAGCCGCGAGGTCTGTCTCTCAATTTTTTACGTTTTGTCTACTTCGAACATGGTAACCTCGTTAGCTCCATACGCCATACGCACCGTGAGCAATCTTGCAGCAGGTCATACATTGCGGCCTTTAACGGAAGGTTGACTGTGTAATTAATGGTGATGGTAGCAGCACTGCCTGCTTTCCGGTTGCCTTAGCGGGTGGGCTTGGCCGTTTTGATTGTCGTCCTGAAGCTGCCTACATTCAAGCAAAGCAACAAACATGGCGCTCAGGGCTAGCGCATGCCGCCAGTAAATTCCGTGGTGTTCATAATAGTGATCTGTTTTTGGTTAAATATGATTCAAACATGCGCATACAATTCCATAAAGTCAATTCATTGCCTGTTCAGTTGAGTTCAAGCCGGTTCATAGCCTTTTTGCGCCGTTTATAAAGCCTTTTGGTACCAGATACCGACCAAGTTTGTAAATTATCAGCACCTGAAGCATAACCATAACCGCATGATCGAGGAGATAAATATCTGATTGAGCAATGCAAACAGCGGATAGAAAAAGGCCCTGGGATGGGGTACCAGTGATCAATGGACGAGCCAGGATTTTCTGCGGCTGAGCAATTACATTTTTGCCAAAACCGGATTTCGCTGAGTGTTTCTACCCTGAAGCGGATCTGGGATCGCGTCAGGTATGATGGCTTGCCCAACACAACAGCCACAGGATACTTTGGCCCAGCTGCTTGATTTCGAAAACTGGCGTGCCTTTAAACGAGACGTGCTCCAGGAAAAAGAAAGTCAATCAACTACTGCCCGCGAAAACAACCCCGTCCCGAGCCGTACAAGTCCGATCAGGCGAAAGATATAGCAACATGTCACTGGCTGGCAATATATTCTGGCATTATTATTTCGATACTGGGTATGGGCGTGGCTGCTGAACAGGAAAACGGCTAAACCACTTCCTGCTGGTCCGGTCACGAATGTTTTAAAGCCGTCAGGTAGCGATGATTTGCCCAACTCAGTAGTGTTTGATTACGCCTAACCCGACGGCGGCCAGTCGATAGTGCCATGATTCAGCAGTCCTGGGACCCTAAGCAGCGGGAAAAGGTATCCCTCCGCCACCAGCAACATACTTCTGTCTATTACTATCCGGGCTTTTTCCGGGCCAAGCTCTGGTAGATGGTAAAATCAGGCAGGAAGACGATGTCTTCATCCGGACCAAAGGCTGGAAGGAATCATTGACCAGGAACCAATGCCCATTTATTTACGCTCTACCGATATCCGGCATCCGGGCTGCCTGTCGGTCAGCAGTGATGTGTTGCGCCAACGGGGATGACCGTATTTAACGAAAAAGGCGTCGATTTTTTCAACGTCCGCGATTTTGGCGGGTTGGCATCAGATGCATTTACCTTTGAAACGAGCTCCGGAATACAGCTTCCGTGGAGGAGTCCATCTGCCGCCGCGTATGGGTGTACGTATTGGGCACCCCGGGGGGCGATTATACTTCCTTTGGGTGATAAGGGATGCGGCGCCACCCTGAACACTCTGGACCGGTGACCAGGAAATCAGTGGCAAGCAGCATGATCTGTCGGCCTTTGGTTGTGATTTCAGTAGACCTCAAACCTTGAAAAATGTGCCGTCCGTGATGGTCAGATGCAAATTTCGCTCAATGCCGCAACTGGTTTACCAAGTACCCGTCAAAAAAGACATCGGTAACGTAATCGGACTCCGGTATGGGTTTGAAGGAACCGGAGCCATTTATTCGGTTAAGTTGCAGCGGGAGACGGAGAAACCGTTTTTGAGGAAAAATTTTAGGGTTCAGCGACTGGCATGTCCGGTTGAAGAGCAATGATAAAGTTAAAAAAATACTCCAGAAATTTTATGCATCCGTTGAACTAACCGGGCCGGGTTTTTGTTAAAGTAGTGACGGTCGTCACTGGTAGCCTGGCTGGTTTTATCGTAAGCGTTTGTAACGCTCATTTTTAAAACCTGGGTTATGTATGTCTGGCTTTAAAGAAAGGTGCTATGTCTAGTCCCAAGCAAGTTTTGTCGAACACTACCAGCCCTCTTAAAGGTGTTGCGTTTTGATGAACTCAAAATGAGACTACCTTAGTTAAATGGAGGTTGGTTCCACGCTGGTGGCTCACCGGCAGTGTCGATAGATTTAACCGAGGATTGAAAGCATCCCGCCCATCAGGAGGGATGCTTTTACGTTTTATAAGTCTGAACCGTTGATGGCAATTATGGAAGGATTAGTATGATTGGCATAGCCTGATGCAACAAATGCTCGGACTTTAAGGCCTCGACTGGGTTTGCTTTAGCAGCTTTGATCGTGTGCAAGCTTACCGTAAACAGGCAATCAGGAGGTAAATAGCGCCACTGGTCAAAAAACCATCCATTTAAATCTATCTGGAACGCAAAACCTTCCGGCCATTTTTCATCAGCCACCAACCCAATGACCAGGCCAATACATTACGGCAATTACTACCGATCTGAAGAAAATCACGGGACAACAGAAACGATACTCACCACGGAAAGCCCCGAAAGCACTTTGCGGATGCCGATTTCTCTGACTCGCAGTTCGGTGGCAAAGTTGCCAGACCAAAAGTCCCAGGCAGGCAATGCCGATGCCAAGACCTGCAAAGCGCCGAATACTTTGCCCGCAACCGTTGTTCGGATTGATAAAGCCGCTCAAGGGATTGGTCCACAAACGAAAATTCAAAAGGCCTTCCGGGAAAGAATGATTTCCATACCTTCTCTACATGCATCAGGGTTGCCTGTCCGTTTTCGGGTCTCAACCGTATGACCATGCTGCCGCCATGACCTTCTCCGCGTACGCGGATTATGACCGCCGGAATCTGGTGGTGCAGAGATTGACTATTGAAATCTTTTACTACCCCGATTACTTTGCCTTGAATGGCAGGCATGGCTAATTGCTGTCCTACCGGATTCCGAAGGCCCAATTGTTTTACAGTGGTTTGGTTGATAATAATAGGCTTTTCGGATAAGATTCTTGCCCATTCTTTTCCCCGAGCCTTCTCCTGCATCGAGTCTAGCCGGGCGGACTCATTTGCTAGTTTCGCATCAAAGTCTTGGCCGGCAGCCAGTTCCATTTGCATGGTTTTAAGGTAATCAGTATCTACGTCCATAAAATAAAACGTCAGTTCCTGGTCCGGCTGAGCTGGGTTGTCCATAGAAGCCCTTGCGCCAAAGTCTTTTCCCGGATGCCAGCTATTGAAGGTGGCATTCACAATACCAGTATTACGCAGCAACTCCTGCTTAAAACTATTGCCTTTGTGTTCCCAGCTCTGATTCTTTATTACCACCAATTGCTCCTTATTGAACCCCAGGCGTTTGTTGGATATAAAATACAATTGGTGGTATACCACGAAGGTAGCCATAATCAATACCCCCGAAACGGCAAACTGGATTACCACCAGCACCTTTCGCATACGGGCATTAAGGGTAGTTGTTTTCAGAATGCCTTTGAGTACAAATACGGGCTGCTGTCCCGAAAGGTAAATAGCCGGATAAGCACTGGCAACCAGACAAATGCAGGTGATCAGTGCCAAGGTTAGGAATGAGATGGGTGAAAAGGAAGAGGTTGGCAGGGCGAGTTCCCGGCCAACCAGGTGGTTAAAGCCGGGCAACAAGATTTGTACCAGGGTGATTCCCATTACCGAGGCCAGCCCGAAAAGAATGGCCGATTCTCCCAACAGTTGAAGGATCAATTGGCCCCGGTTGGCCCCCAACACTTTCCGAACGCCCACTTCACGGGCCCGGTGCAGCGACCGCGCCGTAGACAGGTTAACAAAATTGATACAGGCAATGACCAGAATAAAAAGGGCCGTAATCGAAAAGATATACACGTAACGGATGTCGCTGTTGGCTTCAAACTCTCCTTCCAGGTTGGAGTGCAGGTGGATGGCGGTAAGCGGCTGAAACCGGATCGAAACGTCTTTGGGAAAGTGATACTTCCGGTAGAGACTTCCCAGCTTCTTCTCCAGAGTTGCGATGGAACTATTCTCATGGATGCGTAGATACAGGGGAGTGGATGTGTATGCTTCCCAGCGTAGGGGTTCGTTCCTGTCGGCATGATCACTGGTCAGTATATCGGGGTGAAAGTGAGACTGAGCCGGAATATCCTTCATGACACCCGTGATCCGGTACGTAACAGGTTCTCCACTGCTCGGAGGTTTTTGCAATACTTCGCCAACCGGATTTTTACCGGGAAAATAAGTTTTTGCCAACTTTTCACTAATGACGAAGGAGTTAGGTTCCTTCAGGGCCGTATGAGGGTTGCCGCTGACGAGTGGAAACGAAAAAACGTTAAAAGCTCCCTGATCAATGGTGTACAAGTTGGCTTTAATGAGTTAGTTCTTATAAAAAAACTGAGCTTCCCGGTGATTACTTAATCTGGTGGTAGCTGCCACTTCCGGGAACTCCTGCTTCAGCACGTCTCCCAATGCCGAGTGAACGGCTATGGTCTCGACCTCCTGCCCCGGTAATTTTTTATAGAAAATCACCCGGTAAATTTGGTCGGCATTTTTATGGAACCGATCAAATGTCATCTCGTCGGCCACAAATAAGGCAATCAGTAGGCAGGCCGCTAAGCCTACCGATAACCCGGCAATGTTAATCAGGGAAAACACCCGCTGCCGGATCAGATTTCTCCAGGCGATGATGAGATAATTGCGGAACATGGGTCAGAACCGTTGATGTGAATGATGGATATGATAAACAGGATGAGATAAATAGGATTAAAAGGTTAAACCAACATATTCATGATGAAAGGATTACCAGGATTAGGGAGCTGAAAATCATAACAATCCTTCCATCACTGCCATCCACAGTTCTGACTACTCCGACTTTAAGGCTTTCACCGGATTGGACCGGGCCGCCCGGATGGTTTGAAAACTAATGGTCAGCATGGCAATGACCAGCACCAATAGGGCAGGCAGCATAAACAGCCAGGGGTTTAAGTCAATCCGGTAGTGATAGTTCTGCAGCCACTGCTGCATCAGATACCAGGCCAGGGGCCAGGCAATTAAACTGGAGAGTACTATTAACCGGATAAAGTCTTTGGAGAGCAGCAACAAAGGCTGGGCACCGAGGGCTCCTAATACTTTCCGGATGCCAATCTCCTTGGTTCGCTGTACGGCTGCGTACAAGGATAAGCCCAGCAGGCCCAGACAGGCAATGACAATGGCCAAACCCGAGAAAACCACCGTAAGCCGCCCGAAAGTAATATCATCCTGGTACTGCCGGTTAAACTGTTCATCCAGGAAGAAGTATTCGAAAGTATTGCCCGGAAAGAATTGCAGGCACTTCTCCCGGATCTGACTGATGGTCTGCGGTAGATTCTCCGTGGATACTTTAAAGGAGTAAAATCCTTCATTGCCATAGCCCGGAATAAATACCACCGGCTCCAGTATATTTCGCAGGGATTGCTGGTGGAAATCAGCCATCACGCCCACCACGTCCTGTCTTGCCCCAGAATTTAATTTTCCGGTTAACTGCGTCCGTACCGTTGGCAAAACCAAGCAGTTGAGCAGCTTTCTGGTTGATAATCACATTGGTGATTTTGGCCGGGTCCACGTGGTGGTCCGTAAGCCGGAATTCGCGGCCCGCCAGCATCTTGATGCCGAACATCCGGATAAAATCATAATCCACAAATAAATTACTGCTCGAAAGGACTTTATCAGAATTACTGCCCAGCACTTGCAAATCGAACATCCGGCCCCACCGGTCACCGGGCATTCTGGCGGATGTAGCCGCATCTTTTACGGTAGTCAGTTCTTTTACTGCCTGCTTCAATCCATTGGCCTTTTCGATATAGGTTGAGTCCCATCCGGTCAGGCCGGGACCATATACCACCAGCGTTTGGTCCAGTTTGATGCCTAAATCCTTCCCGGTCATGTACCTGATCTGATAGTATACCGTGAAAGTGCCCGCAATCAGGGCAATCGAAGCGGCGTATTGAAAAACAACCAGGCTCTTGCGGAGCAGAATGCCCCGGTTGGAATGCCTGAATTTGCCTTTGAGTACCACGGCCGGGTTATAGGCCGACAGTGTAAAAGCCGGATAGAAGCCCGATAGAAAAATACCGAGCAGCATTAGCGCTGCCAGCACCAATGGGGTAAGCAAGCCGCCGTATCCTTTGCCGAGCAGAAATCCTAAGGATAATTCCCTGCCCAGCAGGTAGTTGAACAGCGGCTGGGCAAACTGCATGAGGGTAAGAGCCAGCAGCAGCGCCAACCCATTCAGCAATACGGATTCGGACAGGAATTGCCCGATCAATTGCTGGCGGGCTGCGCCTACCATTTTGCGTACGCCTACTTCTTTGGCCCGTTCCAGGGCGGGTAGTGGATAGGTTTATGTAATTGATCCAGGCAAGGACCAGGATAAAGAGCGCAATAAAGAACATGGCCCAAACCGCTTTCCCATTACCCGTTTTGCCAATCTCGTATTCCAGGTCCGAATAGAGGTGCGCCCTGGTGAGGGGCTGCAAATAAACTTTTCTTCACTGCCCGACATTTTGGTGCCCTTCAAATGCCGTTGGCTGAACGCGGGAAACTTAGCTTCCAATTGTTTGTAATCCGTGCCCGGTTTCAGCAGCAGGAAATGAAAAAAATCGGAGTTGCGCCAGCTGATGTCAGCTCCTTCACCCATCCAGGTAATGAGGGTCTGGTAGGAGAATAACATACTGAACTGCAAGAGGGAATTTTCGGGAACGTCCTGTATTACCCCCGTAATCACGTACGGGGTTTTGTCAAGTCCCACGTAAAGCGCTTTGACCGAGTATTTTATCGTACTGATTCTTCACCAGCGGAAAGTATTTCCGGGCCAGGCTTTCGGTAAGGATCAGGCTGTGGGTTTCTTTCAGGGCCGTACCCGGATTGCGGCCAGCATCGGGAACGTAAAGATTTTAAGAAAAGCGGGGTCAGCAAAGAAGCTGCCCCCCTTCTCTACAAATAGCTCATTGTCCACCTTTACATTCATCCGGGCATCCCCCGGCGTAATCCGGGTATAGTCCAGTACCTCCGGAAAATCCTTTTTCATATTCGGGCCTACCGCCGGATAGGTAATGCTGCCGTGCTGAATCAGCTTCCCATTCTGGTATCGATCATCGATAACCCGGTAAATATGGTCGGCGTTCTGATGAAACTGGTCAAAGCTTAATTCAAAGCTGACGTACTGCATAATGAGCAGGCAGGCGGCCGTACCCAGGGCTAGCCCCAGAATATTGATCAGGGAGAAGACCTTGTTCTTTCTGATATTGCGCCAGGCGATAAGTAAGTAACTGCGAAGCATAATGTCTGAACCGTTGAGGTTAGTGATTTTTAAGATAAACTGGATGAACCAATCCTTCAAGAAATGGACGCTTTCAGTAAGGATAAATTCAAATAAATCATTTTATCAGTACCTCCAGCGGTTCAGACATTGTGCCATCTTTATAATGTGCTGAAAGTAAGTGTATTGTTGATTAAGGCCCTTGTTTTTTGTTTCAAAATGACACACTTGTTTGTTTCAGGATGGCACAAGTCCTTAATTTAAGCCATCATACCCAATACCGCTACCCATGACCCCAAAGCTGGATGGTAAAATCCTGATTGTCGACGATGACCAACAGGTGCTCTACACGGCCAAACTCATCCTGAAACACCAGTTCGCTACGGTGCGGACCGAAAGCTCCCCTTCCCAAATCCGTCCGCTGCTGGAGAAGGAATCTTTTGACGTAGTACTGCTCGATATGAATTTTGCCCCCGGCCAGACCAGCGGCAAAGAAGGATTGTTTTGGTTGAAAACCATCCGGGAGGCTTCCTCCGATACTCGGATCGTGATGCAAACCGCTTATGGCGACATTAACCTGGCCGTAGAGGCGATGAAGGAGGGGGCCACCGATTTTCTGGTAAAGCCCTGGGACAAAGAAAAGCTGCTGGCTACCCTAACCACCGTGTTTGAGTTAAGCAAGTCTACCCGGCAGGTCAAGCAACTGCAAACCCGTCAGCAGGCGCTGGTGCAGGCTTTGGATGGGGGAGGGGAGGAAATCGTGTCGCAGTCACCCGCCATGAAATCCGTTTTACTGGCAGTGGAACGAGTAGCCCCGACGGATGCTGATGTGCTGCTGCTGGGAGAGAACGGGACCGGCAAAGATCTGCTGGCCCGGCGGATTCACCGGCTTTCGGGTCGGGCCGGAGAAGCTTTTATCAAAGTGGACCTGGGTTCTATTACACCTACTCTGTTTGAATCAGAATTGTTCGGGCACGTACGCGGAGCCTTCACGGATGCCAAAGACCACCGGGTGGGGCGCTTCGAACTGGCTTCGGGTGGCACCCTGTTTCTGGACGAAATCGGCAATCTGTCGTTACCCCAACAGGCCAAACTGCTGACCGTACTCCAGAGCCGTCAGGTGACCAAAGTAGGCTCTCACCAGCCGATTCCGGTAGATATCCGGCTCGTAAGTGCCACTAATCAGCCCCTGAATCGCATGGTACGGGAAGGCAGTTTCCGGCAGGACTTACTCTACCGGATTAATACGGTAGAAATCACATTACCCCCCTTGCGGGAACGGCGGGAGGACGTACCTCTGCTGATTGAGCATTTTCTGCGGGTGTTTTCGAAGAAATACGGGAAAAACGGTCTTACCTTGACTCCAGCTACACTCCGTCATTTGCAGGAATACGCGTGGCCGGGAAACGTACGCCAGTTACAACATGCCGTAGAAAGGGCCGTTATTCTGGGCAGTAAACTTCAATTGGGTATTGAAGACTTTCTGGGGAGTACCCATCGGATACCCGATCTGCCCGAACCCGACAATTTTCACCTCGAATCCGTGGAAAAGCAGGCCATTGCTGAGGCGATCCGCAAGCACCGGGGAAATCTCTCAAAAGCAGCACTTGAACTAGGATTGGGGCGCAGCACCTTGTACCGTAAAATGAGCAAGTATGGACTTCAGCCGTAACTTCCGGACCAATATTGTGGTCCGGATCGGGTTAATTCTGGGATTGGGCTATGCGGGTATGTATATTATCATGCAAACTCACTTCTGGCTGGTGTCGGGGTGGATCGGTCTGGCAGTCATACTCATGGTATCGGAACTAATCCGGTACGTGGAACGGTCGGACCGGGAACTGGCGCATTTTCTGCTGTCGATCAGCCAGAATGATTTTTCCAACACCTATCCGCCCAACCGCAAAGGCCGGGGAGACCGGTTGCACGAGGCTTTCCGGCAGCTCATGCAGGTCTTTGGGCGACTCCGCGACGAAAAGGAAATCAATCATCAGTATCTGCAAACGGTGGTGGAGCATATAAGTATTGCTTTGCTTTGCGTAAATGAAAAGGGCGAAGTGAAACTGATGAATGCGGCTGCCAAAGTGCTCTTCCGGAAACCCTTTCTCCGGCACATCCAGTCCCTTTCTCACCTCGATCCCCACTTGCCGGGCAGGTTGCTGAGCATGACTTCGGGTGAGAGAGTATTGCTGAAACTGGAAATAGACCATACCCTGGTAAGCCTTTCCATTCAGGCTACCCGCTTCAAACTGCACGGAGAAATCTATTCGCTCCTTTCTTTTCAGGATATCCGGCATGAACTGGAGGCGCAGGAAGTGGAGTCATGGCAAAAACTGATCCGGGTGCTTACCCACGAAATCATGAATTCGGTCATTCCCATTTCCACCCTGACAACCGTGGTAAACGACATGCTGGTAGATGACCAGGGGCAACGGATTGACCTGGCCCGCCTTAATGAAGAAGATACCGCTGATTTACATGGTAGTCTCAAAACGATTGAAAGCCGGAGCAAGGGATTGGTGAATTTTGTGAAAGCGTATAAAAGCATTACCCAAATTGCCACACCAAAACTCAAGGATGTGAGTATTCAGGACCTGCTGGAACGGGTACATTGGTTGCTTAAACCGCAGACGGATAAGCGGGGAATTGCCTTCACCCTTGGGTTGCCGGAGCCAACCTTGCGGATTAAAGCCGACGCTGAAATGATCGAGCAGGTGCTGATTAACCTGATCATGAATGCGGTAGATGCTGTTTCCCAAAAAGAGCTGCCTCACATTGAACTAATAGCGGGTGCAACTGCGTTGGGACAAGTAATTCTGAAAGTTTCAGATAACGGGGCCGGGATGAACCGGGAAGTGCAGGAACAGATTTTTGTACCTTTCTACACTACTAAGCCGCATGGCTCTGGTGTAGGCCTGAGTCTTTCCAAACAGATCATGCTGCTCCACCAGGGACGCATAAAAGTACAGTCAGAACCAGGCATAGGAAGTAGCTTTACCCTTGAATTCTAATGACCTTATTTTTTCGCTGAAGAAATACCAATTCCAGGGAATATTGATTAAATTTAACTTTTTGAAGCTTAATTTGCACCCTGAAAGGAGCTTACTGTAAACGGGGTCCGAATAGCGGCAATTATACAATCAGGCATCTATCCAACTTATCGTATCAAGCCTTTGTCTAACGTCCTGATACTAAAGTCTAATGTCTAATGTCTTAGTACTATGAATAGAAAATTGACTTTTTTTTCTTTTTTACTGGTGGCCCTTTTTGCGTGGGGGTGCAAAAAAACGGCTACTCCTGACCAATACAATCGCCTGGCATCTGATCCCGAACTGTTGCATAAATGTTCGGAACAGCTGACCGATGTGATTGTGTACGATATTTTTAAACCGCCAGTTGCCAGCCGGATTTACGCTTATGCTTATCTGGCTTCCTACGAAACGCTTCGCCAGCAAGCTACTAAGCAATATCCTTCCCTGGCGGGGAAGCTTAACAACTTCCCGGACGTACCCAAGCCCGAAGCGGGCAAAGAATACTGCCTGCCTTTGGCCAGTGTAAAAGCTCTTTGCACCGTAGGCCGTACGCTTACTTTTTCCGCGGACCGCTGGGATACTTTCGAAAAAGACTTTTATAAGAAATATGAAGAGATGGGCATTCCTGAAGAGGTATATGCCCGGTCGGTTGCTTACGGCGAACAGGTTGCCAAGCACGTACTCGACTACGCTGGTAAAGACAACTATAAGCAAACCCGGGGCTTCCGTCATACGCTGGCGCATAAGCCCGGCTCCTGGGAACCCACGCCCCCTACCTACGTAGAGGCCTGCGAGCCCCGCTGGAACACTGTCCGGTCATTTACCCTTGACTCTGCTTCCCAATTTATGCCTCCGCCCCCGGCTGCCTTTGACATGAATACCAAAAGTGCTTTCTACCAACTGGCGAAGGAGGTATACGATATCAATGTAAATATGACCGAAGAGCAGAAGAGCATCGCCTACTTCTGGGATGACAATGCCTTTGTTTCCCATATTTCGGGCCATGCCACTTTTGCCGAGAAAAAAATGACCCCTCCCGGCCACTGGGTCGCCATTACCCGTACCGTTGCCCGTAACCAGAAGGCGGATATGATGAAATCTATGGAAGCCTATTCCTTAGCTTCCATTGCCTTATATGATGCCTTTATTACCTGCTGGGATGCCAAGTACAAGACCGACCGGATCAGGCCCGTAACGGTAATTCAAAAAAGCTTTGATCCGAAGTGGATGCCCTTCCTGGAGACTCCTGCCTTCCCGGAATACGTGAGTGGACACAGCTCTATTTCCGCTGCTGCCGGCCGCGTGCTGACTCATATTTTTGGAGATAACGTCGCTTTCACTGATTCCACCGAGCACCGGTATGGCCATGGAGTGCGTTCTTTCAAGTCCTTTGAGCACGCTGACTGGGACACCACCATCAGCCGGGTTTACGGGGGAATTCACTTCCGTGATGGGGTAGAGCAAGGTACCTACCAGGGTGAGAAAGTGGGTAACTGGGTGCTGAACAAGCTCAAAGGTGTGAAGCCCAAAGAACCTGAAATGGTGCGAACCGTAAAAAACGAAAGTAAATAATTACGTTTTCCCTTTTTTTGTAAAATACCTCAAACCCGGCACGTCGATCGGAGGCGTGCCATATTTAATTTCCTTCTCCTCAGGCCCGGTTAGCTCCTTTAAATAGCCAACTGGGTACGAACGGTCAAGTCAAGATTTCATTTTGATAAGGAAAAATATTATTTATTTGTATATATAAGATAGTTATATATTTTTGTTTAAAACTATTCCAATCCTTTTTCCGATTTCTATGGAATCATCCAGTTACGAATTTCTGCGGGGGACCCTTAAAACCATCGTGCTGAAACTACTTGCGGAGCAGGGGCGCATGTATGGGTACCAGATCACTCAGTCCGTGAAGGAGCGGACCGGAGGGGAAATCCTTCTGACTTTCGGCGCCTTGTATCCCGTCTTGCACAAGCTTGAGCAGGAAGGCATGCTGGTAACTGAATCGGAGGAAGTAGAGGGCCGCCTGCGTAAATACTACTCGGTAACCCCCCTGGGCAGCCAGACTGCCGACGAAAAAGTATCCGAGTTTGAGCGGTTTGTCGGGCTCATGCGTATTCTCCTGCAATCTCCTCCTGATGTAGCCCTGGGGCAATAGGCAAGCGTAATGATTGCCTTAAGTGCCTGCATAAGTAATCGCGTAAGCCAACCCTATTGTAACAACCCATGGAAAAACTCACCCCCTCCCAACTGGAAAGGATTTATATTCACCTGCTTGCTGCAAGCCCTGACAATGTCCTTCAGGAGGAACTACTTGACCATCTGGCCTGTGAAGTAGAACATCTCATTAATGCTGGACAGCCCTTTGAAAAGGCCTGGAGTGAGGTGTCTGGAGAAGCCAGTATAATTTCAGTCCGGTGTTTGAAAAAACGGTATCAGAATGAGTTAACCCTCTCCGGAGAACGACTTCAACAGGCCGATCTGACCGAACTGGTTTTTGAATACCGCAACAAGGCTTACGGCGCATACCCCCTTCGGCAAGCTTATCCCACCCACATAGTAAATGCCTTACTAGCCGGCACGGGGATTTTTATCATCCTGTTGGCCGGGCTTACCCTGCTGACCTCGTAAGGTAAACGGGTCCGGCATCTGGTTACTAAAATTTATCCCCTATGTTTCAGCACCACCTGTTACTGATTTACCGCAACTTCAAGCGGTATAAAAGTACCTTTCTCATTAACTTGGTCGGATTATCCACGGGTTTGGCCTGTACCCTGCTCATTTACCTGTGGGTAAACGACGAACTCCATTTTGACAAGTTCCACGAAAAGGACGACCGGCTCTTTCAGGCGATGGAAAACTGGCGGGAGTCAACAGGCATTACCACCCAATCAGGTACGCTCCACCAACTGGCCGAGGCCCTGCAACGCGAAATTCCCGAAGTGGAATATGCCGCCACCGTTACGCCACCTGCTTTCTTCCCCAAATTTACCCTTAACCAGAATGGCAATAAGATGAAGGCAGTAGGCCGTTTTGCCGGGAAGGATTATTTCAATATGTTCAGTTTTCCGCTCACCCAAGGGAACAAAAACCAGGTTTTGGAGGATAAAAATGCCCTGGTACTTTCCGAAAAAATGGCCCTGAAGCTGTTCAACACGACCAAGAACATCATCGGGAAAGCAGTAGAGTGGGAAACGATGGGAGTTAAACAACAGGTCACCGTGACCGGCGTTTTCAAAGGAGTTCCTTCTAATTCTTCCGAGGAAATTGATTTTGTTCTGGCATTTGAGGCATTCGAAAAAGACATCATGCACATGCATGTCAACTGGGACAATCCAGAGCCGTTCTATACGTATGTGGTCCTAAAGGAGGATGTCAACCTGGGACTGGTCAATCGGAAAATAGGCAGTTTCCTGAAAAAGAAAAGCAAGCAGGCCGGGCACCGCACCTTGTTCCTCACTTCCTATTCCGATCAGTATCTGTATGGCAAGTTCGAGAATGGGGTGCAAGTTGGCACCCGGATCGGCTATGTCAAACTGTTTTCGCTGATTGCCCTGTTCATCCTGGTGATTGCCTGCATTAATTTTATGAACCTGTCCACGGCCAAAGCTTCCCGGCGGATAAAGGAGGTGGGAATTAAAAAGGCCATTGGCGCCGGGCGGAATACGCTTATTTATCAATACCTGGGAGAATCTATGCTGATGGCTTTTCTTTCCTTATTGGTGGCGCTGACCCTGGTAGTGCTCTTACTCCCGCAATTCAACCAGATTACCGGGAAAGGACTTTCCTTAAACCTGGATGCTAATCTTATCCTTGCCTTGCTGGGTATCACTTTCTTTACAGGCTTACTGGCTGGCAGTTATCCCGCCCTGTATCTTTCGGGCTTCAATCCGGCCCTGGTACTGAAAGGAAAATTTACCAATTCACTGGCAGAACTATGGACCCGCAAAGGACTGGTGGTGTTTCAGTTTGCCTTATCGGTTATCTTCATTGTTTCGGTGTTGGTGGTCTATAAACAGATAGCATACGTGCAGCACAAAAACCTGGGGTACGACAAAGATCAGATTATCACTTTTGAAATAGAAGGCCGGGTCACGTCAAATCTGGAAACATTTCTGGCTGAAATCAAAAAAATACCCGGAGTGGTCAATGCCTCCAGCAAGCTCGACAATTTTATCGGCGGTTTTGGTGGGCCCAGGAATGAAACGACCACTTTAGACGGCAAGGAGATTCCAGTGAACCGGGTGGTGGTAAATTATGATTTCATTGAAACCCTGGGTATTCCCCTAAAGGCTGGCCGGACATTTTCCCGCGAATTTGGCACGGATCAAGGAAAACACGTAGTGAACCAGGCGCTGGTGGATGCACTGGGAATAAAAGACCCCGTGGGGAAAGTTATCAAAGGAGAGGGACGAGACCTGGAAATCATTGGAGTCGTAAATAACTTCCATTACAAATCGCTGCACGAAAAGATAAAGCCCTTTATTTTCGCCCTGGAGCCCGAGAGTGCCACCGTAATTCTGGTAAAAATCGGAGTTGGCCGGGAAAAGGAGACGCTGGCCAGATTGGAGCAGTTTTATAAGGACTATAACCCCGGTTTTCCCTTAAACTACCAGTTTCTGGATGCAGCCTACCAGGCCCAATACGTGGCAGAGCAACGGGTTGCCGTCTTGTCGCAGTACTTCGCCGGACTCGCAATCTTAATTTCCTGTCTTGGGTTGCTGGGCTTGGCTGCTTTCACCGCTGAACGGCGGCGCAAGGAGATTGGTATCCGGAAAGTGCTGGGCGCCAGCGAAGTGGGGATTGTTTACCTGCTTTCGGGTGATTTTACCAAAATGGTAGTAATGGCCATTGCCCTTGCTTTGCCCATTAGCTGGCTGATCATCCGGCAATGGCTGGAGCATTTCGCCTACCGCATTGATCTGGAAGGTTGGTATTTTGCCGGTGCCGGGTTAATTACCCTATTCATTGCCTGGCTTACCGTGAGTTCCCAGGCCTTCAAAGCCGCCAGGATTAATCCAGTTCATTGCTTGAAGGATGAATAAGGAATTCAGTTAAAATTTGCCCTTCTTAAAAAAGCGTTTAACATTGCACCATGTATTCCGGATTACAGAACTATTGGTGGCTTCTTGCAGTAAATCACGACTGTGAACAGCTCCTGTATGTTTTCTGATAGCTGGTTTGACAAGAATTGGGAGGCGTGCTGTTCTTACAGGAAGGTTTTTTTGTTTTTTACCTCTTGCCCCATTTATTCTTGATGGAAACAACGCTTCGCAAAGCTACTCCCGCCGATCTTCCAACCATTCGCGTTATTGCCCAACAGACTTGGCCGGTCACTTTTGGCAGTATCCTTTCGCGGACCAGATCAATTATATGCTGGAGTGGATGTACGGTATCAATCTCTAGAAAAACAGGTTAATGAATCAGGTCATACCTTCTTACTGGCCTCTTTGGGTGACCAGGCAGCGGGCTACGCCTCCACACCAACTGGACTACGAACGGAAAAGCAAACCAAGCTTCATAAGCTGTATGTGTTGCCGAAACGCAAGGGAAAAGGAGTGGGGAAGCGGCTGCTCGATGAGTAAAAGAGATAGCCCGGCAAGCCGGACAACAGCAACTGTTACTAAATGTAAACCGGGATAATAAAGCGGTGCAATTCTACCGGAAACTTGGCTTACAGTGATTGAAGAGGTTGATATTCCCATTGGTAACGGTTTTTATATGCGTGATTATATAATGAGCCTCGACCTTCAGGCACATTAATACTACTTTAACTCTTTAGATCATACGAATAACCTTTGGTTGTCTGGTTGTTCCGCATTGCAATGCGGAACCCTTTAAAGCAGCATTTAAAATGCTGAACTCCGCCATCCGCATTACAACTATCTCAGCGAAGCTAAATGCGGATGAACACCTGCAATTTTGTCATACACCTATCTAAAGTGTTAAAGTAGTATTAACTAGATAGCATAACTGCAAATCAATCCATTAACCAATCATCACATCAGCACTATGGCGTTTGAATTGCAACGGGTCGTTCCCTGGGGCCGCAACTTCGACGAGTACCGTCGGATGTTCACCCTTAGGGAGGAGGACCTGTCAAAGCGTATCATCAGCTTTGGCGACGGGCCCGCCGGCTTCAATGCCCAAATGACCACCCTTGGGTATCAAGTCGTGTCCCTGGACCCAATTTATCAATTCTCAAAAGCGTCTTTGGGGCAGCGCATTCGGGAGACCAAGGATGAAGTATTAGCGCAACTCAGAAACAATGAGGCAAATTTTGTCTGGACTACTATTAAAGATATTCCCGAACTGGAGCAGATCCGGATGGAAGCCATGCAGACATTCCTGGCCGATTATGAAGCGGGCAAAGAACAGGGCCGGTATGTGCCTCATGCTTTGCCTGATCAGACTCCTTTCCAGGATGACGAGTTTGGCCTAGGATTGAGTTCCCATTTTCTGATTCTCTACGCCAAACTGGGACTGGAATTTCACCTCCAATCCATCCGGGAGATGCTGCGGATATGCCAGGAGGTTCGGATATTCCCGCTATTGGACCTTGATGCTAAAGAATCAAGCGTACTGCCCGATATTGTTGACTTCTTCAGCAAAGAGTATACGGTTTCAATTGAACAGGTGAGTTATGAATTTCAGCGGAATGGCAACAGGATGTTGCGGATTGCAAAAAGCTCATTTGGAATGGATAGACCAGTAAAAAATAGTATAAACTGAAAGTAGTTGGGTTTTAAGTTCGGATCTTTCTAAAAACTTTAGTTTCTGATGAAGTTCCTCGCAAGGAAAACGTATGCTGGCGGAGATAGCCAGTAATGGGTAAAATTGACACTGCAGCGGCCAAGTGCTTAAGCGTATGGCCGCTGACTATCTGCCCCAGCCTGAAAATACCCCCGTCGGCTCCTTCAAATACTTTTGCCAGCGCATACAGGGCGATTACGCTGATGATTGCCTTCCGGAAGGATTTAGCGGCGGGATACATAAAGACCATTAACGGTATAGCCAGCATTGGATAAAACTGTACCCAGGCATAGGGCCGCAGGTCACCCCGGCCTTGGATTTCACTCCAGTACCAATAGAAAACACTGCCGATTCCCAGCAGAATGAATGGAAATAACAGGTACATTCCCAGCTTTCGATTGACTAACTGAGCCAGAATAGCCGAGCAAAGCGACCCAAAAGCAATCGTCATGGGCAAGCGGTCCCAGATTAGTGTCTTGTTGGAGGGAGCCCAGTGGTAATACCCCGAGCCTAAACCCGTAAGCAGCAGTCCAGCGAAGAAAAGTCCGTACGGCAACACCGGAAATAATGGCGGATGTTTTCGCTTGCTAAGTATCCGCATTCCCAGTAAACCAACCAGCACAAAAGGCAGATTAGACCATACATTCAAACCATTGGGAGTGCCTGCAAGCATACGGGTGTCCGCAAAATGGTGGTAGGCTTCCGGTTGCGGAATGGGTGGTACTAAAAATATAGCCAGTATGGAAACGACCGTAACGCCAATCAGAATCAGATCTCTCCTGTTCATTTCTGAATTTGGGGGTGATTGGCAGGCAGCGGACTGTACAGGGTCCAGCCTCCGTCGACCATCAGGGTTTCACCGGTCACGTGACGCGCCGCTGCGGAAGCCAGGAATAGTGCCGCAGCGGCAATATCATCTACCGTAGCCGTCCGGCCATTGGGCGCTACCGAATTCCAGTTTCTTTCGTAATCCGGATCATCCTGCAGGGTTCGTTCGGTAATGGTAGCCCCGGCGCCAATAGCATTGACGGTAATTCCGTAGGGGCCGAGTTCCAGCGCCAGCGTTTTGGCCATCATCCGGATGCCGGCTTTGGTAATACCATAGGCGCTCAGGTTGCGGTGTGCCACCAGCCGCGTGTCAGAAGAAAGAAATACTAAGCGCACTTCCATTTGCTGCCGGATCATTTCCTGAGCCGCGGCCTGGGCCGTGAAGTAGGAGGCCCCGCAGGTTGACCGCCATCAGGGTATCAAACGCATCGGGGTACCGTAGAGAAATTCGCCGTAATTGGTAATGCCCGCATTGGCTATTGCTACGTCAAGCCCCTCAAAGCGGGAAGCAAAGCGGTTGATCATGGTTCGCAAGGCTTCTACCTCCGCAATATCACCAGCGTACGCATATACCCTTTCCCTTTCTGGTTGCCCATTGATCCGGCCGGCGGCTTCTCTGGCAAGGCTCAGGTTAACATCATTGAGGGCGACAATGGCCCCTTCGCGGGCAAACTGTTCGCATAAACCAAAGCCAATGCCCTTGCGAAGCCCCGGTGATGAATACTTTTTATCCTTAAATCGCATGATGCGCTGTTTACCGTTTGAGTGGTGAAAGGCAAGTTTATCAAAATCTTGACATAAAGTATAGTTTCCGGTTGCTGGTTTATCGTTTTCGGTTTTGGATTGTTGGTTTCAACTGGCGCGGAAGTTTCTTCCGTGCTTTTCTTATACTAAAATCTTAGTTCCATCATTGCGGGAACGGACCGGAAGGGCGTATGCGATACGCCCCTACAATGATCGTCACTCGCCGAGGGCAAGCGCCTGTTTCTGCAAATGGGGGAAGTATTCCTAAAATGCCAGATCACAAGAGCGTATTTGGGAAACTTACCCGCAAATATTCTTTGCATTTTCAAAATTCCTGCCTACATTTGGCCCACAAGAAACTTTGGGGTGTTCCGGAAGTGAAATTTTAATCCGGAACTGAGATGATACCCTCCTGAACCTGATGCAGTTCGTACTGCCGAAGAAAAGTTGCACCATCATAGCCGTGCGTATGCCCGATGCTGCGCATTCCCCTGATTTATTGTTAACGCATTTAACCCTTAAAGCCATGCGTGAGCTTTTTGTTAACAGTAAACGGCAGCAATTTTCGATTCCCGTTACCTTAATGCAGTTGCTGCAAGGAAAAAACCTCCATCAGGCTAAAGGCATTGCCGTAGCTATCAATAACCTGACAGTCATTCCCCGGTCAAACTGGGATCACACGACTTTGTCGCACCAGAACCGCATCACCATCATTACGGCTACCCAGGGCGGGTGAAGAGATGTCGGATGTGGGAGGGATTTCAAATGTATGAGTTTGATTTCCGACACCGTAGAGACGCAATGCATTGCGTCTCTACATCCTGCCAGTCAATATCGCCCATCCGAAATCTGCCTTCTGGCATTCGAAATCTCCTTACGTCGCCAATCGAACATCGTAAATCGCCCATCAACCATGAAGCAAGACAAAAACCCCCCATTCGGAGAATGTCATCAGCCGGGAGCCTTTTCCCGCTTCCCGTAAAATCTACGTGCCTGGCAACATTCACCCCATTGCCGTAGCCATGCGCGAAAAATATCGCTTACTGATACCAAAATTCATGGCAATGGTAGGGTAGAAAGAAAAATCTTCCGGTCACGGTGTATGATACCAGCGGACCTTATACCGATGCCAATGTGGCCATCGACGTACGCAAGGCTTGACCAAACTGCGTGAATCCTGCTGGATTAATAGTCGGGGTGACGTGGAGCAGTTACCGGAAATCTCCTCCGAATACGGACGTGGGCGCCTCAACGATCCATCTTTGGATTACCTGCGGTTTGAGCACCTTCAAAAGCCGCTGGTGGCTAAAGCCGGGCATAACGTTTCGCAGTTGCATTACGCTAAAAAAGGCCTGATTACCCCCGAAATGGGTACATCGCCATCCGGGAGAACCAGCGGATTGACGAAATGGCGAACTGCGGGCATCAACATCCCGGCTATAGTTTCGGAGCCAATACCCCTAAAAATTATATCACTCCCGAGTTTGTGCGCGCCGAAGTAGCCGCCGGACGAGCCATTATCCCGGCCAATATCAATCACCCGGAAAGCGAGCCTGATTATCGGACGGAATTTTCTGGTGGCAATCAATGCCAATATTGGCAATTCGGCGGTGAGTTCGAGCATTGAGGAAGAAGTCGAAAGGCGGTATGGGCTTGCCGCTGGGCGCCGATACCATTATGGATTTATCTACGGGTCAGCATATCCACGAAACCCGCGAATGGATTATCCGCAATTCACCGGTACCCATTGGTACGGTGCCCTATTACAGGCCCTCGAAAAAGTAGGAGGGAAGGCGGAAGCGCTGACCTGGGAAATTTTCCGTGACACCCTGATCGAGCAGGCCGAACAGGGTAGATTGCTTACCACCATTCACGCCGGGGGTGCGGTTGCGGTACATCCCGCTGACAGCTAAGCGGGTTACGGGAATCGTTTCCAGAGGCGGTTCGATCATGGCCAAATGGTGTCTGGCGCATCACCAGGAAAACTTCCTGTATACCCATTTTGAGGAGATCTGCGAAAATTGAGAAAGCCTACGACGTCGCTTTTTCGCTGAGGAGACGGCTTACGGCCCGGCAGTATTGCCGATGCCAACGATGCGGCCCCAGTTTGCCGAACTCGAAACGCTGGGTGAACTCACTAAAATTGCCTGGAAACACGACGTGCAAACCATGATTGAAGGGTGGCCACGTACCATGCACCTGATCAAGGAGAACATGGAGAAACAGTTAAAGGAGTGTCACGAAGCGCCGTTCTACACGCTGGGTCCGCTGACTACCGACATTGCCCCCGGTTATGACCACATCACTTCGGGTATTGGAGCTGCGATGATCGGCTGGTTTGGTACGGCTTTATGCTTGCTACGTAACCCCAAAGAAACGTTTGAGCTTGCCCAATAAGAAGGACGTAAAAGACGGCGTGATTACCTATAAATTGCGGCCCATGCTGCCGACCTAGCTAAAGGCCACCCAGGGGCTCAGTACCGCGACAACGCCCTGAGCAAGGCCCTTCCGAATTCCGTTGGGAAGATCAGTTTAACCTCTCCTGGACCCCGATACAGCGGGAGTATCACGATGAAACCTTGTGACTGACGGGGCGAAAGTTGCCCATTTCTGCTCGATGTGCGGGCCGCATTTCTGTTCTATGAAAATCACGCAGGACGTCCGGGATTACGCCGAAAAAGTAGGCGTAGCCGAGGATGCTGCTTTTGAAATGGGTATGGCCGATAAATCAAAAGAATTCACGGAGCGCGGAAGTGAGGTGTATTTATAAAAAAGCGGCAGCGGCAGTAGCAGTGGCAGTTAATGGTTTTGGTTGACAGTTTCCGGTTGGGTATTTCGAGTCATTGCGGGGTGTAGGGGCGAAAAGTGTTGAAGCCCTTTAACCAGTCCTTGCCTCCGGCAGTGACGACTATCAAACGGGCCGGAGGCCCGTTTGACGGAGATGTATACCTGATCAATAGGCGCTCCACCGCACTGACTGCAGGCGAGACGCCTGCTCCATAGCCGTCACTCGCCGGAGGCAAGCGACTGGTTAGCGTAAGAGTGGTGACTTTACTATAACCAGCAACTATAACCAGCAACCGGAAACTAAAAACCATAAACTCAAAACCAGCAACCAAATAAAGATGAGGATCAGGGTAATAACCAGTCCGGAAGCAATAGCGGGAGAAACTGACCAACTCAATGCCCTCTTTGCCGAAGGCTTGCATTGTCTGCACCTGCGGAAACCAGATTGGCCGGAATGGGTCATGGCAAGCTTGCTAGACAACGTTCTGCCGCTGTACCGGTCCCGGATTGTGCTCCATAGCCATTTTAATTTGGCCGCAAAGTATCTGGTAAAAGGTGTGCACTTCCCAGAGTCTTCCCGGCTTGCCTTATCAGAGAAGGAACTGAAGCGGCTGCTGGAGCAATGGCACGAAAAGGGCAAAACGGTCAGTACTTCCGCGCATCACCCGCAGACATTACTGGACTTATCCCCGGCTTTCGATGAAGTACTGGTAAGCCCGGTATTTGAAAGCATTTCCAAAGCGGGATACCAACCGGCAGAAAACTGGGATGTACGGGAATGTAAAAAGCAGTTGGGTTTTACCCTCATAGGGTTGGGTGGAATAGAGGAAAGCCGGCTCGTAGAAGCAGCCAAGCTCGGGTTCGGGGAAGTGGCCGTGCTGGGAGCCATCTGGCAGAAACCCGAAAGGGGAGTGGAAACTTTCCGGAGGCTTCGGGAGCAAGGTGATCTAATAGAGGAGGAATTATACAGAATGGGTAATTGATATAATATCTCTTTTCTATGCTTCAACCGCACATATGCACAGAAATGAATCAGCACAGTAACGCATTAGCACACGAACCCATGATTCCTAAACTACAATATATATCACAGCAGACCCCCGATCGTACGCATTTGCAGGCCATTGAAGAAGCTTGTCTGGCCGGGTGCCGGTGGGTTCAATTGAGAGTAAAAAATACCACCTTCGAAGCCTATCTGCGGATTGCACGGCAGGCTAAAGAAGTATGTGATCAGTACGGCGCCAGGCTCACCATCAATGACAATCTCACCGTGGCCCGGGAGGTGAAAGCCTACGGGGTACACTTGGGTAAGGAGGATATGCCAGCGGAGCAGGCCCGCCGGGTAGTCGGAAATACAATGATCATTGGAGGCACCGCCAATACGTTTGAAGACATCCAGCGTTTGGCAGCGGCTAAAGTGGATTATATTGGCCTCGGGCCTTTCCGGTTTACCCCTACTAAGGAAAAATTAAGCCCGGTGCTGGGCCTGGAAGGCTACCAGACGATCCTGCGGAAAGTGAGAACCGCAGGAATAGAGGTTCCCATCCTGGCCATCGGCGGAATTTTGTTGGGTGACGCGGATGCTTTACTGGAAACGGGTGTATACGGGGTGGCGGTATCGGGTCTGATCACGCATGCTCCCGACAAAAAACGAATAGTAGATCAATTACAAGAACGATTACAACATGCAACCATTACAAATAGCCGGTAAACCCTTTGGGTCACGTCTGTTCACCGGTACGGGAAAATTCAGCTCCGCCGCCCTGATGGAGGAAGCCTTACTGGCTTCCGGTTCCGAACTGGTAACGGTAGCCCTCAAGCGGGTCGATGTCCACAATGAACAGGACGATATGCTCCGTCACGTTTCGCATCCTCAATTTTCGTTGTTGCCGAATACCTCCGGCGTTCGGACGGCCAAAGAGGCGGTGTTTGCTGCCCAGCTGGCCCGGGAGGCACTGGAGACAAACTGGCTGAAGCTTGAAATTCATCCGGACCCTAAATACCTGATGCCTGACCCGATTGAAACGCTGAAAGCGGCCGAAGAACTGGTAAAGTTAGGCTTTGTAGTATTACCTTATATTCATGCTGATCCTGTCTTGTGCAAACGGCTGGAGGAAGTAGGGGTGGCTGCCGTAATGCCGCTGGGGTCGCCTATTGGCAGTAATAAAGGCCTGAAAACGGTTGATTTCCTCGAAATCATTATTGAGCAGAGTAAGGTTCCGGTAGTGGTTGATGCCGGTATTGGCAGTCCGTCGGACGCGGCCAAAGCCTTGGAAATCGGGGCGGACGCCGTGTTAGTCAATACGGCCATTGCCGTTTCCGAAAACCCGGTGCAGATGGCCCAGGCTTTCCGCTTGGCCGTGGAAGCGGGACGAATGGCTTTTGAGGCCCGGTTAGCCAGGCCTTTTGTACACGCGGTAGCCAGTAGTCCCCTAACCGCTTTTCTGGATGAATAGTTTTAGCGAAATATTTGACCGGCATCCCTGGGAAAAGGTAAAGGCCAGCATTTATGAAAAAACAGCAGCTGACGTGGAACGGGCTCTTACGGGGCCTAAGCGCAGTTTAGAAGATTTCAAAGCCTTGATTTCTCCGGCTGCTCTTCCCTACCTGGAATCGATGGCCCAATTGAGCCACCAGCTCACCCAGAAGCGGTTCGGCAAAGTCATTCAGTTGTACGTACCGCTGTATCTTTCCAACGAATGCCAGAACATCTGTACCTACTGCGGTTTCAGCTTCGATAATAAAATCCGCCGGAAAACCCTGACGGATGCCGAAATTGGGCGCGAAGTGGAAGCAATCAAGCAAATAGGCTATGACCATGTATTGCTAGTAACCGGGGAAGCCAATCAGACCGTGGGGGTAGCCTATTTGAAAAATGCCCTGCGCCTGATCCGGCCCTGTTTTTCGCATATTTCCATGGAGGTGCAGCCGCTGGACCAACCAGATTACGAAGAATTGATTCCGCTGGGACTCAATACAGTGTTGGTGTATCAGGAAACCTACCACCGTGAGGAGTACAAAACGCACCACCCAAGGGGCAAAAAATCTAATTTCACTTACCGCCTCGATACACCAGATCGTCTCGGCAGGGCAGGTATTCACAAAATGGGCTTAGGTGTACTTTTTGGACTCGAAGACTGGCGGACGGACAGCTTCTTCACGGCCCTGCACCTCAATTACCTGGAACGGACCTATTGGCAAACCAAGTACTCCATTTCCTTTCCCCGGCTACGTCCGTTTTCCGGCGGCCCGGAGCCCAAAGTAGCCATGACCAATAAAGTAGCCATGACCAATAAAGAACTGGTGCAACTGATTTGTGCTTACCGGATCTTTAACGAAGAAGTAGAACTATCCATTTCAACCCGTGAAACTCCAACCTTCCGGGATCACATTATTAAACTGGGTATTACTTCCCTGAGTGCGGGGTCTAAAACCAACCCGGGCGGCTACGCGGTAGATCCGCAATCACTGGAGCAATTTGAAATTTCGGATGAAAGAAGTCCGGCCCACATGGCAGCGGTTCTCCGGCAGCAAGGCTATGAACCCGTTTGGAAGGACTGGGACGCCGTACTTGGATAATTGCGGGGGAGGCGGAACTAGTAGTCATGGCTCAGTAGTTTTTACCCTGAATGACCTTTTCCCAAAACTACTGACCATTAGACTGGTTCTATTTTGATTATCAATAAGTTGCAGCATCAACCACCCCTGCCCGTTAGCTTCGCAGGACTACGTCCGGCACGTTCGGCTCCCGCCTCGTACCCTTCAGGTTTCTAATCTTAGGAGGAGTTAACCACATAAGGAGATCGTAAGGGTAGAAACCTGTAATTCCCCTCCTTGTTGAAAGGAGGGGTTAGGGGTGGTTAGAGGCCTAAATATATAAGTGTTTGAAACACAAAGCAAAACAGGTCTATTGACTAATATCCAGTACCTGATGCCTTCTTCCCCAATGACCTATGACAATTAAAGGTTATAGGTTCGAAGATCAAATTTCCCCTAAGATAACAACTAAGGTAACGACAAGATACCTACGTAAATACTACTATTTTTTGGAATTATCTGTTATTTAGTAAACTCTTCACTTGAATTCTCCGTACACAAGCGGGAACATACACAGAAACAACAGATACTGGGACTGAAATATAGCTAATGCGCCAACGCATCAGCGGATAAGGTTTAAAAGTATTCGTTCTATTTCAACTCGTATGCAGATTATTTTTCAGGCACATATTTCTAACTGCTTTAGAAGCAACAAGCTAAGACCCCGAATGCGGCTAAGTGTGCGGAAGCAATGGATGGCCAGCAGATTGATCTGCGGCTACTTGATCTTCTGCAATATAGGTAACCCTGCCAACCCGGAACCCCGATAAGCATATTCTATTTTAAAATCTTTACGAACCTTAAACCAATCAATTTTACTATGAAAAATGACTTGGAAAACCTGAAAAAATTTCCTCGCAGGAACATTTGTCTTATCAACGGTGGCGCTTACCACCCTGTATTCCTGCGGCAACACAGGAGGAAACGCGAAAAGTGATGCGAACACTACTGATACCACTACCATGGGTACAGGTACCGATGGAACTGGTATGGGTACTGATACTACCGGCACGGGTATGGGTACTGATACTGCCGGCACTACTGGCACGGGTACTACGGGTACTAGTGGAAGTAACCAGTAAACACAAGGGTAGGCCCGAAAGCAATACCTTATTCATTAAAATACAAGGTCGCCGGTCAGGCAAATTAAACGCTGCCAGCCGGATAACTAAAGTTCTAATTCAATCAATACCTTTTATTAACAAACCAGCTAAAATCTGAATCTTATGAAAATCACGCTTGAAAGTTTAAAAAGTGCCTTAAAAGGCACGTATGCTCTTTCCCCGATGTCACTCAGCTTCCTGTATTCCTGCGCCCCAGGAACTGGTTCTCAGTCCGGCGCCAGCGGCAATACCGGTACTGGAACAACGGGTACTGGAACAGGTACAACTGGCGGCTCCGGAACTACTGGTAGCGGTACATCCGGCTCCGGAACTACTGGTGGAAGCACTGGCACTGGATCAGGAACTACTGGTACCGGCACTGGAACATCCGGTAGTGGCACAACTGGTGGTAGCACCGGAACGGGTACTGGCACGTCCGGATCAGGCACAACTGGTGGTAGCAACAGCCGGAACCAGACGTGACTCACTGCATGGCAGCAATTATGAAAATCCGTTTTACCCCGGCAGCCAATCAGGAAAATAACGAAGCCTTAGCAATGGCTAATTTCCAGCACTGGTTCTAAACTGGTTCTGGCAATCAGACTGGCTCCGGCAATACCAGCAGTGGCACTCAGACCGGTACGGGCACGCAGTCTGGTACTCAGACCGGTACTGGTACGCAATCCGGTTCTCAGCTCCGGTACGAGTGGCAGCGGCACCCAGAGTGGTACGGGTACCCGTTCAGGGAGCAGCACCAGTGGAAGTGGTAACACGGGAACCTCTGGCAGCGGTAATACCGGCACTACCGGATCAGGAACTACTAGTGGCAGCACTGGCACTGGATCAGGAACTACTGGTACCGGCACTGGAACATCCGGCAGCGGTACAACTGGTAGTAGCACCGGAACGGGTACAGGCACTGGCATGTCCGGCTCAGGTACTACTAAAGGCAACAAGTCCAAGTCTGGTACTCAAAGTGGCAGCAAGTCTGGTTCAGGAACCCGTAGCGGTAGCGGTACCCAGAGTGGTTCTGGCTCCGGTACTGGTAACCAAGGCAATCAATAATTGACTTCCTTCGGGAAATCAGAAAGAGCTTAGGTACCAATCTAGTGCCTAAGCTCTTTTTTATTGCCAGTATACCTAATGGAAAAGCGCAGTGTGGACACTGTCTCGTTTGTGATCTAACCCATAAATAGTATACATCACAAATTTTGTCACCAAAACACCAGGAGGTTGGTCTCTTGTAGCAACAATCTAAGAGGAACGTTAGGGCATTATGCTACTATTCTTTTATTTCTATGTCGTACCCGAAGGACAACTAGTAATAAGAACTTCCTTTTCGCTTCTATCTGAAGGCAAGCCCTCAGAAATTTGCTATACCCGGGCCACCTTTCCACGTTTCCTCTCGTATTAAAAGTAGATGGGTGGTGCTTGATTAGCCCATCCGGATTTTATTAACCAGCGGAACATGGAAAATCAGGAAAATTTTTATGTGGTGGGCATCGGTCTCTCGGCCGGTGGAATTGAAGCCTTACGGGAGGTGTTGTGTAGTCTGCCTCAGGAGCCAAATGCTTCATTCATAAAGGCATGCCGTCCAATATTATTTCCGAAGATCACCCGGATTTTATTTCTACTCCACAACAAATTGCCCAAGCGTTAATGACTCATCTTAGGGTTCCTCCGTACATGCCACAGATGAGTGTAGGAGGTAGGAAGTAGCAAGGAAGAGGTAAATAAATGATGAGTGGAGGAGTGAAAGGAAAAGGGTAAAGTCAAACAGGGGCGAGGGATGGGTGAAAAAATTCGCGTATTATTTGCTCCAATTCAGCTATCTTGATTTTCCTACGTCCTGCCTCTTACTTCCGACTTCCTGCTTCGCACCTCCTTCACTCCTAAACTTTAATACGCTTGTTTCTGCAGATACTGCGTTTCGTCGTAAAGGCTGTGTGCCGGGCGGTTAGCCTTGCTTAGCTCCTGTACGGCTTCAATCCAGGACATCTGCGCACAACGGGGGCATCGTACCATAGGTGTCTGGTCACCTCGTACTACGTTGCCGCATTCAGCACAGGCAAAATGCCCAGCTACCACAGTCTCCGGAAATATATTCTTCTCTGGTTTGGGCAGCACGGATAGACCAGGTACTGACTCTGCATTGCGGTAGATGCTAAATCTGCCGTCCGTTTCCCGGTAAAGGCGCCGTAATTGACCCAGATGTTCGATTCCCTGCTTGCGCAAAACTCCATAGAGTTCCTCATGGGTAATGCCATTACGCTTCATGGTTTCAAACATCAGTTTGCCCTCTTCCAGGATCATAACCGTGTTTTTATTAGATCTTTCCGTTTCCCGGGAAATAGTTTTACGCCGGATACCGGCCAGGCTGAAAGCTACCATGCCCATGCCTAAAACCACCATTGCCGGTAGCAGGCCCAATCCAGGGGTCAGGAGTGCGATGCCAGTGGCTGTTCCGGCCGCAATCATTACGGCCAGTTCAGAAGTGCGGAGCTGGGCCGCTTTCCGTTTTTTTACCAGCAAAGACGCTACCCAGATGAGTCCATACACCACTGCGGCCCGGATGGCCACTTCCATAATAAATTCCCACTGGTTACCACCCGTGAGTAACAGTTGCCAGTCTAAAGAGGTTATTTCTTTGTTTTCCATAGCGGTAAAATTTAGCGTTGTAAGCGTGTTGTATAGGAGTTTGTAGGTAAGAGGTGGCCGATGACAAGACCGTAAAACGGAGTCGATTTACCGGTACATTCGGTAATCCATTAACTTCTTCAAGATTCGGCTTTATAACGCAAAAAGGCAAGTCCTCGTATATTTCATTAATAGGTTTTTGTTGTTTTATTTCAAGAATTTTCCGTGCAATAGTCTGAAAGTTAGCTTATTGTTAATTTTATGTATTATTATTTTGCACAAAGCATCAGAACCCGTTGCCTGAAGAGGCCGTTCAATCAGTATCCTAAACTACGCTGAGTATGAGTTCACAATCCATGCCCGCCCATGATAAGCAACCCAATCAGCTGGTCCATGAAACCAGCCCCTACCTGTTGCAACATGCCTATAATCCCGTTAACTGGTATCCCTGGGGAACTGAAGCATTGCAGCGGGCCAAAGCTGAAGATAAACCTATCATTGTCAGTATCGGGTATTCGGCATGCCATTGGTGCCACGTAATGGAGCGGGAGTGTTTCGAAAACCAAACCCTGGCCGGGATCATGAACGATCATTTCATCTGCATCAAAGTAGACCGTGAAGAACGCCCTGATGTAGACGCTATTTATATGGATGCGGTGCAGACCATGGGAGTACAGGGAGGCTGGCCCCTTAACGTATTTCTCACGCCGGATGCCAAGCCCTTCTACGGTGGCACGTATTTTCCGCCTCAGCCGTGGGGGCAACTGCTGGTGAATGTAACCGAAGCGTATAAGAAACAAAAGGAGCAATTACTGGAATCTGCCGAAGGGTTTTCCGACCATAGCTCCGTGACCGATGTACAGAAATACGGATTGCTATCTGGTGAAGCTTCCTATTCAATGCGCGAACTGGATGGGATGTTTGAGAAACTGGCCAGTAAATTTGACCGCGAAAGCGGCGGCATGAACCGGGCTCCCAAGTTTCCCATGCCGAGTATCTGTCTGTTTATGTTGAGGTATTTCGGACTCACCGAAAACGCCGAATGCCTTACCCAATTGAAACTGACTCTGGACCGGATGGCTTTCGGCGGCATCTATGACCAGATTGGGGGAGGTTTTGCCCGCTATTCGGTGGATGGAGAATGGTTTGCCCCGCACTTTGAAAAGATGCTGTATGATAACGGCCAGCTGCTGAGCTTGTACGCCGAGGCGTACGCCGCTACCAAGGAAGATCTCTATTGGGAAGTGGTATTGCAGACGGTAGAGTTTGTGCAGCGGGAACTGACCAGTCCCGAAGGCGGATTCTATTCGGCGCTGGACGCCGACAGTGAAGGCATCGAAGGCCGTTTTTACGTGTGGACTGATGAAGAATGGCGGCAGGCAACGGAGAAATTATTTGTTCCCGCTGGAATGAACGCCGACCTTTTTAAGGAATATTTTAATGTCGATCCGGAAGGCAACTGGGAACACCGCTATAATATTCTGCACCGTACGCTGCGGGAAGAGGAATTCGCCCGGCTCAACGGCATTGATCCATTGGCCTTTAAGGCGGCTCTGGAAGGGTTCCGGCAACAGCTGCTGACTGTGCGGGCCAGCCGGGTGCGTCCGGGCCTGGATGATAAGATTCTGTGTTCATGGAATGGGTTGATGCTGAAAGGCTTGGTAGATGCCTACCGGGTATTTGGTGACCGAAGCTTCCTGGAACTGGCCTTGCAAAATGCTGAATTTCTAAAAAACCACATGCGAAAGGGCAGCCAGTTGTATCACTCTTATAAGAATGGCCGGGCTGCTATTCCGGGGTACTTGGAAGATTATGCTTTTGTGATCAATGCGTATATATACCTCTATCAGGCTACTTTTTCCGAAGAATGGCTGAAGGAAGCCAAAGTGCTGACGGACTACGTGGTAGATCACTTCTATGATCCGCTGGAAGAACTATTCTTTTTCACGGATATAACGGCCGAAAAACTGATTGCCCGTAAAAAGGAGCTGTTTGATAACGTTATTCCAGCTTCCAACTCAGTGATGGCTACCAATCTCTACTGGCTGGGCCTGCTATTCGACCAAGCTGATTATACCCAACTGGCCGCTAAAATGCTGGCCCGGGTCAAAAAACTGGTTATAGCGGAGCCGCAATTCCTTTCAAACTGGGCCTGCCTGTTTAGTTATCAGATCAAGCCTACGGCTGAGGTTGCCATCGTCGGACCGGAAGCTGATGTATTCAGACGGGAAATAGATCAAATGTATTGCCCCAATAAAGTACTGGTCGGCACTTCTATGGAGAGTCACCTGCCATTACTACAAGACCGGCATCCGGTAGGAGGGAAGACAACCATTTACGTTTGTTACAACCGGGTCTGCCAAATGCCCGTCTTCACGGTAAATGAAGCCATGGCCCAGGTAATGGGGGCGGGGAAGGTAAGTTGATGGGCAGATTAAATAATGTGCTGATTAGTTGATATGCTGATGTGTATGTCTATCCGAAAATAGGAGAATATTGCAAGACACGACCCAAAATATCTCTCTCCATGAAGCGTTCGGAACCCGGCACTATGGTTAGCGACGGAACCACTACTGCCCGTCGAAAAACTCAAACTCAAAGGAGGCCGCCCCAGAGGGGATGCCCAACAACTATTCAATGCCATGTTCTACGTGTTAAGAACGGGGCATAGTATCCTAGTCAACTTGGTGTTTCATGAGATTATCCAGGAGTATTCGAAGAGTTATGGCACGGCTGATCAGGGTGGAAGGCCAGAGACTGGGAGTGGCAAAGTATCGATTCGGCTTCCAGCCTAGGGGAGTCGAGCTAATCCCACGGATCGAGGAAAAGGCGGCACGAAAAGACATATTAACCGAACCAGCTCCCTTCACGGGAGCCAATGTACAGCAAGTAGAACCTTTGCTGGATAGTAATGCCGGATGAAGAAACCCACAGCACTTCCAGATTCGTTCGGTTATCCCATCAGGATCACATCAAAGCCCGAGGAGAAGAACAAAAAGAACTCAAAACGCCCGGTTACAGAGCCAGAAGATGCGAAAGAACTCATAGTTGGATGAATTAGACGCATATCCGCTTGATAAATAGCCTTTCTCCACTTGGCTTGTGAATGGAAAAAAAGGTTTTCGGATAGACACTAATTAGAAATGAATATTAAGCTGATTCTTCTTAATACGAGCACATAATCCAATTAGCACATCTATATATCTATTGTTTCATCAGATTATCCAGCAGGCGGCTGATTACTGGCCGGTCGGTACTTCAGGCCGCAGAGTAATTCTTCCGCTGCTGGTATTGGAGTATATTGAATAGTACCGGAATGGTAGCAATACTGCGGTGCGGTACTCCGAGGCGCTGGTGCCAGATTGCAGTAAAAGATTTTGTACTTCCTGCGTGGTTGCTACTGTTTCTGCCGGATAACATTTCTACTAACCTTGATGTCGCCCTTCAGTAGTTGGGCTGTGAGGGCTTGCAGCGTACTTTCCGCAATTACCGGGCCATTTCTGACAAATTCCGTTCCCTGGGGACCGGATGGCCCGACAACGCTTTTTCAAGTTGTTCCCGGGCAGGTATTAAAAGTTGTTCCACCATTGCAGTATCATTCTTCGTTTCCGCTATAATTTACGAATAATAGGTGCCGCCTGTTTAGAAGAAAACATTATCTTTTGAAGAAGATAAAGTAAGGGGGCAGAAGTACCGTTTCCTAACGCTGAGTTTACCCATACGGACTTACCAGATGCTAAAAACGGGCTCTGGTTCGTAAGGAAGACAGTGTCTTATCTCCCCTGCAACCAGAGCCCGTTGCTGGTACATAGGCTTGTTGTAAGGACCGCGCTACAGAATATTCTAGCGGAAAAGGCCGCCCAAGTTGCCCAGCAAGCCACCCAGCATATCAAATTGACCGCCGTTACGGTTATTGCTATTACTGCTATTGCCCCATTCCGCCACCTATAGCGCCGCTCCACCCAGGCCTCCCATATTACCCAGTCCGCCACTACTACCACCTAGTAAACCGCCCAGCATACTGCCGATATCCAATCCACCACTCTGACGGGCATTATTTACGATTGTTCATCATATTCATAATGACCGGAATGGCCATCATGGCCAGGGTACGGGCTGTTCCCGAGGATATCCCTAATTTTTGGGACAGTTTTCCGCTTACGCCGGGAAGAAGACCATTTACTGCGGCACTTTCGGAGTATCACTTCCGAAAAACATTTTGGCAATGCCTAATGTATTGCCTGAGCGCATCTGGCTAACTCTTCCAGAACAGTTTCTCCCCGCTATCCGGGGGCCGTATCCTGCGAATTGTGATTCTGTAGTTCTGGGTGCTGAGCAATGGTGCCTCCCTAAATGTTCCTGTGCGAGATTTAGCAATTGATCGATCATGGTTCTTTCCTTAAATGGTTGTAGTGTTAAAGCTGTACGGCGAAAACCGGCATTGCTGTTCAGAAAGTTGTTACAGAAAAGTAAAACGCCTGACTACTCGTATTTCATTTTCCAAATTCAGACCACAATCATTCCCTGCCCTCCAATGTCTTGATGTTATACTCCAGTTTTTCCAGGTACTGCCCAAAGTATGCTGCGCCCCAAATTTAAGACTAGAAAAATGCATAACTAATAGTTTCGTTTTAACCATTGCCTGTCCTGAAAAGTTCACCATATGTTAAGCTGTTGGGGCAAGATCCTCTTACCGGCGATGTGTTTTATTTTCATTGGCAAAAGAGGCAATCAACTCCACTTACTACAATGGGATAAGGATGGCTTTGTCCTTTACTCTAAACGCTTGGAAAGGGGCACTTTTCAGCGGCCTACCCCAGCCAGCAACCAAGTATCCGAGCAGGAACTGCTACCTAATTCTTCGAGGAATTCAGTTGGAATCGGTGCAGCTACGAAAACGCTTTCGATTCGAAGAAAAGCTTAAAAATGGCGCAAGAAGCATTTTTTTCTTTATTTCCTTAGCTTACAGGCTTTTTAGCATAATTTTACTCGATGCAAACGCCGGCTGTGGATTATCAATTGCTCTATACAAAAGCTCTCTTCTGGAGCAGAAGCACTTCGCTTAGAAAAGCTTGGCAATTGCAAGAGAAGCTAGCTCTGACACTTACACGGAATCCAATGCCATGCGGCGTAAGCTCTTTGGTCGCTCATCCGATAATCGCACCAGCAAACCAAGGAATCCCAATCAATTCCTTTAACTTGCACGGTTGGGAGCCAATGAAGAAGAACTGGCGGTTAACGAAGCAAAGACCAAAGAAGTAGAAAAAGAGCCAGGGCAATCTCGTAAGAAAGAAGCGGGAGTCAACGCCCAAGAAACGGGAAAAGAATACCGAAATGGAGCTACCGGCTGATCTTCCCCGCCAAGTAGTGCTGCATCCAGCCCAAGACTTAAGCAGTGCGGTGGATTGGCGAAGAAGTAACCGGTAGAAATTACGCCGGCTTCTTTCTTTGTCAAGCGCATCAGGCTGAAATTGGGTCAGAAAAGAACTGCGCTTTCAAGCGCGGGCGTAGCCTCGGATAATGTGTTGGTTGCCCCTCTTCACTGCTCAAACGGTGGCTAAGGGACTGCTGGGAGAATTGGTGTTAGCGCAGCTCACCATTGAGCGGAATGTAGACCACCTCGTTGTGCCGATTGATCAGGATCTTCCCACAGGCGAGGAGGTATTAAACTAGCCGCTTCTACCGTCTCGGATAACCTCGCTGCGGTTTGCCACTTGCTGCTGCCGCTCTACCGCCACTTAAGAAGAGGTGCTGGCTAATCGCTATTTGCAGGGGGATACCCAACGCCCATCCGTGTACAAGATGGAGAAAGGACGGGCGCTTGCCACATCAGCTACTTCTGGGGCTTTCACGCGCCTCGCTCCAAGCTCATCCTCTTTGACTATCAGAAAGGGAAGAAGGTGCAAGAAGGGCCAGCTAAGCTGCTAGCTGCTTTGAAGGAGTACTGCAAACCGATGGCCTATGTGGTCTATTCCAGCTTATTTGGCAAGAGTGAAAAGGTAAAGTTGGGGGCCTGTATGGCGCACGTGCGACGAAAGTTTGATGAAGCGGCGAGCTACGATGCCAAGCAGGAAGAGCCAAGTACCCGTTGAGCAGATCGGCAAGCTCTACGCCTTGGAAGGACAAATCCGTGATAATCCATCTTGGCGGAAGAAGCTATTTGTCAGCTACGGTTAAAGAAGCAGCTCCCATCCTGGAGGAGTTCAAAGAGTGGATGGAGCAAGAGTACGGCACGATTCCTCCCAGTAGTCCTATTGGGAAGGCGATTACTTATGCACTTGAAGTTATAGGGTATCGGCTCACGCTCTATCTCTACCGCGGCCATTTACTCATCGATAACAATTTGGTGGAGAACTGCATTCGTCCTATTGCCTTGAAAGAAAGAACTTTTTTATTTTGTGGATCACCTTACCGCTGCTCATACGCAGTAATGCTCTGTTCCCTCCCAGGCTCCTGTCAACATAATAACGTGCCGCCTCACCTGTGGCTACAAAAGATGTGCTAGCTGAGCTTAATGACTCTCTGGTGAGGGCAAGTTCGGCGATCTTTTCTCAATCCCGGTGGAAGGTGTAAAGCTAGATGCTCTCTAACGAATGCTAAATGTAACCTTGTCATATATGGAAGAAAAAAACATGTTTAAAAAAGAATTAAAAAGCGACCTGCCCGCCAGTATTGTAGTTTTCTTTGTCGCCGTTCCCCTATGCCTTGGAATTGCGCTTACATACAGCGCTCCCTTTATTTTCAGGTATTATTGCGGGCATTGTCCGGGGGGGTATTGTGGTAGGAATAACCGGTGGTTCAGCACTTGGTGTTAGCGGGCCCGCTGCGGGAGCTAGCCGTTATTGTTTAGTCTATTGCCACCTTGGGCTCCTGGCCTGCCTTTTTTACTAGCTGTGGTTATTACCGGTGTCTTTCAGTTAAGTATGGGATTTGCCAAGGCGGAGGTTTCATGCCCTGTTTCCCATCCTCGGTGATAAAGGGTATGCTCACCGGCATTGGATTACTGATAATCATCAAGCAAATACCCCATGCATTAGGGTATGATAAAGGTCGGAAAGGCGATTTGGCATTTGAACCGGCTACAGGGGGAAAGAAGCACTTTCTGCCCAACAAGCGCGCTTCAATATGTTACCCCCGACGCCGTGTTGGTTTCAGGCCTTTATCGTTAGCGATACTCATTTTGTGGGATGCTGTATGACAAGAAGTAGCAAAAATATTTCCAACTAATGAGACCTATAGTAGTGGTTATTTTAGGCATTGTAATGAATCACATGTACCAGTCCGGGGGCGCTTAATTTTCCTTGGCGAAAGATCAACTGGTGCAACTACCGGTAGCAAGTAATTTAGCCCAGTTCTTCAACCAGTTTACTTTCCCGGATTTTCGCAACTAACAAATTTGGAGGTATATAAAGTAGCGCTTGTATTAGCCGGTATGGCCAGCTTGAAACCTTGCTTTGCGTAGAGGCAACCGATAAACTTGACCCTTACAAAAGAATTACGCCAACCAATAGGGAGCTAATAGCTCAGGGGCTGGGAAATGTGGTATCCGGATTTATTGGAGACTCCCGGTTACAGGTGATCGTGCGCAGCTCTGCCAATATCAACTTTGGGGGCAAAAACAAAAATGTCGGCAATATTGCACGGAATTGTTCTGCTTATTTCTGCTATAACAATTGCGGGCATACTGAATGGGATACAACACAGTTTAGCTGCCTATTTTATTAATAGTGGGCTATAAACTAGCCAAACCCTCCTCTTTAAACAGATGTACCAATTGGGATGGGAGCAGTTTGTGCCTTTTACGGCTACAGTAGTAGGGTTTTGTTACCGATTTATAGGAGGTATTACTATAGGCCTGTTATTCGGCCTTTTCTATACCCTAAGGCATAGCTATCGCAACTCTCACCATGTTAAATATGTATCAACCACCGAGGACGGGCGTGAAGTTCATCACTTGGTTCTGGCCGAAGAAGTATCGTTTTTCAATAAACAAGTGTTTTAAAAACATTAAATGCCCTTCCTGAAAACTCAAAAGTGATTGTTGATTTTGAAAGGTGAAGGCGGTGCCCTGTGATATTAGCAGGTTAATGAAGTTTTAGGACCAATGCCAAAAACAAAGAACATAGTAGTTGAAATAAGAAATTTTAATAAGTCCAACACGCTTCATCTCCAAAATAGCTAAATAACAAACATGAAAACGTTAACCAAAGAACTTCAGGCAGCCATTACTCCAGGCCAGGCGTTGGAGCTTTTAAAAGAGGGCAATAAGCGGTTTGTAAACAACCTAAAAATCAACCGCAACCTTTTGCAACAAGCCAATGAAACATCCAATGGCCAATATCCATTTGCCGTTATATTAAGCTGTATAGATTCCAGAACATCTGCTGAACTGATATTTGATCAGGGCCTGGGAGACATTTTCAGTGTTCGTATTGCCGGCAATATCATCAACGAAGATATTTTAGGCAGTATGGAATTTGGATGCAAAGTGGCGGGTTCAAAGATAATCGTGGTGTTAGGCCATACTAGATGTGGCGCTGTAAAAGGGGCTTGCGACCACGTTGAAATGGGAAACCTTACTGCTTTACTTACAAAACTTCGTCCTGCTGTTGACGATGAAGACACCATTACCGAAAACCGCAATTCCAGCAATCCTGAATTTGTAGAGAAAGTTGCCACCATTAACGTAAAGCGGACTGTAAAGTCTATCATGGAACGCAGCCCGATTTTGAAGGAAATGATTGAAGCAGGTGAAATTGGAATAGTTGGAGGAAATTATGATGTTTCGAACGGTACCGTCACTTTTTACGAAGACACTCTTATAATTAATTCAAAATAAGAACTTAGTCAGGCAGAGACTCTCTGCCTGATTTTCTTTTAGATGTATTATTCGTATTTATAGCTAACTTTTAGTACCGATAGGGTTACGTTGGTGGCAACATGGGCAAATAAAAAACAGGCAATTCGCATCAACCTTTGCTTTATTGGCCCACATCAGAATTGAAAATGTTTAGTTGAGTTGCATAATGCGTAATAGATTTAAGTAATAGAATCCATAAAATTTAACAGCAATTGACCTTGTTTGCACTTTGTAAGTATTTGATAGTCAATGTGCTACTACTGATTCGGTTACCAAATTTATCAAATAAAAACAGGTAACCGAATAGGTCACCTGAGAAGTGGTTTACTTTGATTTGAATTGATGCAGTAAAAATAAAAAAGCCGCTTATTTGTAATAAATAAGCGGCTTTTAAAGTGGAGTCGGAGGGATTCGAACCATTGAATACAGACAAATTTAAATATATCGTATAAACCTGTTATACAAGCATTTACTTGATTATTGCATTTGCTTATATTCAACTAAATTCACTTATATTCAGATTTTTTGACACCTGTCTTGACACCTGATTTTACTTCTTGTATCTTGGTTAAGCGAACCTAAAGCTTATCCAAATGCCTCAACCTCGATTTTACATTAAGGATGATACTGCCTCTGAAAGTGTCGTCATGATTGACTTTGCCTACAACAACCGCCGCCTTCGTGCCTCGTCCGGGTTAGTAACAAGCCCCGATAAATTTTCAAAAGTCTGGTCAGCCACTAAAAAGTGTCTCAACTCCAAACTGGTGCATTGGCCCGAGTATCAGCATTTGGAACGAGTTAAAACATTGGTTGAAGACGCTTATAAAAAAGCCCGTGCTGAAGGTACTATTCCTACCCCCGACGCACTTAAGGAGCATTTACGGGTGAAACTGAACCAGGTAGCTTATTCTCCTGCTGAAAAAGAAGCTTCCTTCGTGGATCGGTTCAATCAGTTCATTGCTCACAAACGCACCACTCAAAAACCGGCTTCGGTCGTTGTCTACCAGCAAGTGTTGAATGACCTGGTGGATTTCGCTAACAAGCGAAAAAAGCCGCTTTCATTTGATGGCATTGATATGGAATTCTACGATGCCTACATCCACTATCTATTAGTAACTGTTTAGGTAAGGCAATAGACAGCTAAAATAAGAGAAAGCCGTAGAAGTATCCTAAATAGATAGAAGGCCTTGGAACTACCACAGGACATATCCTCGCTAACGGCTTTGGTCTACCAACTGCTGGCTCGCATCGAAAAGCTAGAGGATGAAAACACGGCCTTGCACAAGGAGAATGCCGAGTTACGGCAGGAAAACGGGGAGTTAAAGGCTCGATTAGCCCAAAACAGCAGTAACAGCCATAAACCCTCTTCTCAGGAAGGCTATCAAAAGAAGCCGGCTTTGCCCAAAACCGGCCACAAAAAGCAAGGGGGGCAGAAAGGCCATAAGGGCCGTACTTTGCAGATGGTGGTGCTGGCCGATCAGGTAGTAGAGTGCAAGCCTGAGGTATGTAGTTGTGGAGCAGACCTGGCGACAGCACTGGGTGAGGTGGTAGAATCAAGGCAGGTATTTGATCTGCCCGAGCCTAAACTACTGGTGCGTGAATACCGGCGCCTGCGTTGTAATTGTCCCGGATGCGGGGCAAAGGTGAGTGGCTGTTTTCCTGCCCAAGTGAGCGCACCGGTCCAATACGGACCCGGTGTGCTGGCTTTAGGCGTGCTGCTGAGCAACGCCTGCCAGGTATCGTTTGGGAAAGTAAGCCTTTTGTTTGCTGACTTGTTTGGCTATTCAATCAACCCGGCCAGCCTGCTGAGAGCCAACAGCCAGGTCAGTGAGGGGCTCAAGCAAAGCGAGCAAGTCATCAAAGCAAAGCTTGAAAAGAGTGCTTTGGCTCATTTTGATGAAACGGGTTTAAGAGTGGAGGGCAAGTTGCAGTGGTTGCATGCCTGCTCCAATGAGGAATACAGCTACCTGTTTGTGGACGCTCACCGGGGGCAGAAAGCTTTACGGGGAGAGAACAGTATACTGGCTCATTTTACTGGCTGGGCAGTACATGATTGCCTTGGCGCTTACTTTACCTTTACTGATTGTAAGCATGCCATTTGTGGGGCGCATCTGCTGAGAGAACTCCAGGCCTTGATTGAGTCGGATTCCCGCTGGGCTGCTTCCATGAAAGAATTGTTGTTGAGTTTGTATCAACACTCCCGGCAAGGCACTCGCAAAGTCGGCTACTTTGCCTACTGGCAAGAACTCTATGAGCAGTTTTGCCAGCAAGGTCTGCGGGAAGAACCCCTGCCTGAGCCCACTAACAAAGCAAGACCCAAAAAAACCAAAGGTCGAAACCTGCTGGAAAGACTGCTCAAGTATAAAGACGCCGTACTGGCTTTTGCCCAACACGAGATGGTGCCTTTTACCAACAACCAAGCCGAAAGGGATTTAAGACCAGCCAAAACAAAACTCAAAGTGGCCGGCTGTTTCCGTACTTTCAACGGGGCAGCTACTTATGCCCGCATTCAATCCTTTATTGCTACCTGCCGCAAGCAGAAACAAAACCTGTTTGGGCAACTTAAAAACGCTCTTGCTGGATTCACCTTCTTAACTGCCACTCCTTGTAATACCTAAACAGTTACACGTAAAGGCTACCTGATTGAACCGGTAAGGCAGTTGCTTCTTCAAGGAGAAAAAAGTGGCATATTCTACGATATGGTCTGGTATAAATTACGCAAGGAGTATAAGCTGCCTTACGGCAAGCCGTATGGAGAATGCAAAAGGTCCAAAGATGCTCCGGAACAGATTCAAAAAAGTAGGGCCTTTAGATTTGTATCCACAGGCAACAATAGGCTTTGTTGATGGCAGTACCTTGCAAACCGGCCGAATCATAGCCGTATGTTAGTTACTCCTGGTTTGGCAATACCGCTAGGAAGGACGCCGCGCTCACCCTTCTTCGGGGTTATGCCCTGGAAGACGTAGCTTGTATAGAAGCCGTGCAGAAAGCCGTGATGCCAAGGCAATGGAAGCCTTTCTGGAATCAATCCGTAAACAAAACAGTAGCCGAAGATTTACAACGTATAAGGTCCGATGGAAGACCCATTGGATTAGTACTAGACAATGCCCGGATTCATCATGCCCAGGCAGTCAAACAAAAAGCCATTGCCCTGGATTTCACTTACTTTTCCTGCCCCTTATTTGCCTAAGTTCAATCCCATTGAATTCCTCTGAAGGATGGTAAGAAAATCCTCTCCAAAGAGGCTGACTTTAAGCAGGCTAAAGAGAATGCCCAGCACGTCTTCCTTCAGCTTATGCGACAAAGAGTTTCATCCTATGCGCGGAGTTGGACAAGCCAATTGGTTGGCAGGTTGAACGCATTTAAATTTCAAATAAAATTTGGCAATTCAGTAGTTTCAGCTTTCTAAACAGAATTTTATTTTGAACGAAAAGTTGTCAAATATTTTGTAAAGGATAGTTTCTGGAAAAAGTCCAGGAACACCCCTAATCTGCCAGCCAAAAAGTAGCGTTTGAGGGAAAACCTTTTTACAATTAGAATTATTCAAGGAAAACAGGTCAATTTATTGTACTTTTTAAATGCAATCAACCTGATTGGTTGGTTAGACCTTTTCGTTTGTTAAAATAATGACTAAATCAACTATAGATCGGTTAGACCTTACCTTTTCGTCCTTTTTATTGGGGAAGACTATTCTTATACTACGCCCTGTTGCAGGCTATACTATTTAGCTGAAATTAATTGTTCATCAGCGTCCTTCAGCAGCTGCCATGTAGTAAGGCTTGATACTAGCAAACAAAAAGTATTAAAAATTTAAAAAGTAAGACCTGCTTTTAGTCTGCCTTACTTTCCCCCGCTGAGGCACTCTCACTACGGACGTATTTGTCCAGCCACTGGTTCATTTCCCAGAGCATATGCAACAGCGATTCCTTGGCTACGTACCCGTGGCTTTCGTAAGGCAACATAACTAACTTGGTAGTGGCTCCCATGCCTTTAAGGGCACTATAGTACTGCCCGACTGGATGGGAAAGGTGCCCGTATTATTATCCGCCTCGCCGTGGATAAGCAGTAGGGGCGTTTTCATCTTGTCGGCATTCATGAAGGGTGACATGCGGTTGTACACCTCCGGAGCCTGCCAGTAGGTACGCTCTTCCCGCTGGAAACCAAAGGGCGTCAGGGTGCGGTTGTAGGCACCACTGCGGGCAATACCGGCTCTAAACAAATCACTATGCGTAAGTAGGTTCGCGGTCATAAAGGCTCCGTAGGAATGTCCTCCCACGCCTACCTTTTTTGGGATCCACTACTCCTCAGGGCGTACCCCTTCGTCAATGGCCGCTTTTGCACTTGCTACTAACTGCTCTGCATACGTATCATTAGGCTCGTTTTCGCCTTCTCCTACAATGGGAATGGAGGCATTATCCAGTATGGCATACCCCATGGCTACAAAAGCAGCGGCACCCCGGTAGTTAATCCGGTTAAATTCATAGGAGAGCCGATAACCTGTCCGGCAGCACTGCGGTCTTTAAATTCAGTTGGATAGGCCCAAAGAAAAGTTGGCAAGGGTCCCTGTTCTTTTTTGTATCCGGCTGGCAGATAGAGTGTGGCCGAGAGGTCTACCCCATCAGCCCGCTTGTAGCGAAGCACCTTTTTGGTCACCCCTTTCAGGGCTGGGTAGGGATGGGGAAAACTAGTCAGTTGGGTAAGGGCGTTACGTTTTTGTTTTAAGTTACGAACGAAATAATTGGGATTTGCTCCGGTGTTTCCCGTGTGGTGAGGATTTGAAGTTTAAAAGCGTCCACTACCGCTACAGCCCGTTCAAATACGGGAGCCTCCGATTGCCAAAGACGCTCAGCCTTTTTGGTTTTTAAGTTAAGTCTATCCACGAAAGGACGATCCCCCTGGGCAGATGCGCCCAGCCCCAGCATGAGTACCTGATTACCGGGCAGCAGATTCAACACTTCCCTTCCGTAGGCGTTCAGCCGGGTGTCAGGTGCTCCCGATCACTGTACCGATCTTCCGAAGAGCGGTCAAAAGGGTGGTAGCCGACCAATCCGTAGGGTTTACGAGCGGTGGTGTTGGCGGCGGGTTTGCCACCAATATTCAGAAGCCAGCGCTACCGACTCATTGCCCCAGGTGAACTCTGAACCGGTATTTAGCCGCGTAAATTTCGGTCGGTTCACTAGTGAAAGGAGCCTGAAGCAAATATACTTTATCCGTACCTCGGCAGCAGCTTTGGGATCACCGCCGTCCTTGGGCTTGTGTAAAATACACTGATGCCGGTGCATCGTTTCGCCAGTCAAAGTTACGCGGACCAGCAGGTACGGCATCGGGTCCCCAGGGAACGTTTTCCTGCAAAGGACTCTCATGCGGCGTCTTTACCAGTGCTCCGTCCATACCAAACACTTCGGTTTTAAGGGGAAAATAACTTGCCGGCACCAGGTAGGAAAACGGTTTTTGCATGGTTTCTACCAGCACAAACCGGCCATCAGGCGAGGGATTAGCCGATGCCACCATACCCGGAGCCCCAATTGGTTGAGCCAAGCCGTCAAGACCTATTCTTACCACTTGAGAAGTAGTATAGTAGACAAAAGCCGCTTCATCAGCAGGGTTCTTGAGCAGGTCCTGGAAGGTAGGGCTTGCGCCTTCTTACCCAGGTTTTCCTGTACTGTAGGCCCGGCCGGTACCCGGCTAGGCGTTGGGGCTGTTTCCTTCCGGAAGAAATGGTTTTCACTAGTAAGTGCTTACTGTCAGAAACCCAAGCGAAAGGTTGGGCCAGTAGTAGCATTGAGTGGTAAGTCAGGTGATACGGGAGGTTCTTCCCGTAGGCACATCTAGCAGGTATAGCTCAATGCGGTTTTCGGTGGAATGGGCAAAAGCAATCTTATTTTGATCCGGGGGACCACTGGATGTAGCTGATACGTGGGCTCGGGGGCAGGCCCGTAACGGGCATGGCTGCTTTATCCGAAAGACGACGCAAGGCAAGACCAGTAATGTAAGTAACCCGGCTAGGACCATTGTTCAAAGGATTCATCCTTAAACCAGCCAGACGTAGTTCCGGTTGGGATAGTTCTTCAATGGAGGGAGCCGCCGCTAATTCTTCCAGCAGCATATAGTTCCCTTGTCGGAAAGCCGTACCAAAGGCGTAGGAGGTACATTCACCAAATCCGCCAGTGGTTTAGGCGGCACCTGATAAGTAGGAGTGTCCTGAGCCTGTAGGGGGTTGAACTCCTATCATAAAGTACCCTAGCGTGCCCAGTAGAATAATGAGGACATGTATAACTGACTGTTTATAGCCGGCCAATGGAGACGAGCAAAGGTGGATAGTCATGTGGTTTTGAGTTTACTGGAAGGAGCAACAATCTTTGCAATTAAGTGAGTGCATCCGCTTGTGTATAAAGTGTATGAGTGAATAAATAGTTGCCTTTCAGCTACTTTTAACTCATACACTTTATACTCTATTTTGACTACTTACTTAGCAGGCTTAAACTTGCTCCCGAATATGGCTCTTTGAGCCGTTACCGTCTTTGGGCATGTTGAATACCTGTCAATCATTTTGGGCCTGAATGGCTTTGTTGGCATTCATCTCCGTCCTGCGGAATCAGAAACTGCCACCGGGGGTCGCCGGTGATGAACATGGCATCGGGCGTGGCAAAGGCCTCGTTGTGGTTCAGTCCGCGGCGGTTCAGGTCGCTGTTGGTCCGCTTCAAGTCCAGGAACCGGAATCCTTCTCCCCACAACTCAATCCGGCGCTGAATCATAATTTCATTCAGCAACGCTGCTCCTGCAAGGAACGCTGCTCCTGCAAGGGTAAATTCTTCTTCTTTGAAGCCAGAATCACGGTTTGGAGCAGTAGAAAGCGCCGTAACTGCATTAGCCGTCTGCCCCAGCCGGGCATTGGCTTCGGCTTCAATCAGGTACATCTCCGCGGCCTGCATGTACACCACGTCGCCTACGCTACTACTGGCGCCTTTGGCCAGGAACTTCTTGGTGCCGTAGGGCAGCTTTGCGCCGCCGGGAGGCGCCGGAATGCTTGTACCGGTGGAATCCCACATCCTGCTGCGGACATCGGTGTCAGGGAATCCGCCTGTACAACGCGGAATTGATTACCTTCGGCGTTGTCCGGATGTTGGTGGAGTTGAAATTGGCCGACATGTAAGCAAAGAAGGAATGGAAGAAGGTTTGCTGGTCATCAGCCTGGTCGCTTCCCACATCCATTCGGGGTTGGTTACGTCGCTGAATCCTTCCTGGTACTGCGCGTTGGACATCAGCGAAAAACCCTGCCGTGCCTCGGCTGCAATCTTAGCGGCATCAGCCCACCGGCCTTGCGTCAAGGTAACCCGGGCTTTCAAGCCCTTGGCCACGTTCGCGTTGATGTGCGACTTGGCCGTGGACCCGGACCGGACGCTCCGGTTGTAACCTTCCAGCAGGGTAATGGCTTCGTCAAGGTCCTGGTTCACCTGGGCATATACCTCTTCCACCGTAGCCCGGGGCTGCCCTTCGGTAGTGCTCCGGGTCAGCAGGGGCACGCCCAACTGGCTGTTGTCAGCGCCGGGCACGTACCGCTTGCCAAACAACTGCACCAACTGGTGGTGCGCCCACGCCCGGTACGCCAGCGCCTGTCCCTTGATGGCGTTGCGGTCGGCGCTGGGTCCGGTGGTGCCGTCAATGTTGTCAATAATCCGATTGGCATTGGCAATAATGCGGTAGTACAGGTAATACGCCCACTCCAGCGAACTGCCGTTGACGTTCCGGTGCATCTGCCACCGGTAGGTATCGTCAAACCACTGGCTGCTGCTACTAAAGACCAAATCTTCGCCCAGGTAATCCAGGTGAATCATCATCCCGCCCTGGCCGGCTTGGTCCATGTTGCCCCACTGGAAAAACATGGCGCGGTGCATGCCGTTGATAGCGCCCCAGGCGTTGTTGGTCGTGGAGAATACGTCGGCGACGGGGGTGGCATTGGTGGGGCTCACTTCGAGGTAATCCTTCTCGCAGGCGGAAAAGAGCAGCATCAGACCGGCTGCGGCAATGCATATATTTTTTCTATTCATGGAAATAAGCGATTTATTCAGCAAGTTATAGGGTTACGTTCAGGCCGGCGGTAATAATCCGGCTGGGAGTGTACCGGTTGGAAGTAACACCGGTAAAGGCCTGCGTTACGTTCATGCCTTTGCGCTCCGAGAACAGCAGCAGGTTCTCACCGGTCAGGTAGATTCGCAGGTTGCTTAGGCGGATTTTAGAGGCCAGGCTTTTTGGAAAATTATATGAAAGGTTAGCAGACCGGATGTTTAAGAAAGAGGCATCAGTCAGGAACCGGCTCGACTGGGCATTGTACTGGGCCGATTGGGTAATGTCGGGGCGGGGTACGTCGGTTACGTCACCGGGGTTGCGCCAGCGCCGCAGTTGGTCTACGTGCAAAGCCCTCCCGTACGAACCCGTACCCATCAGGGCCGCGTACGTCGCGTCGTACACCAAGCCGCCTTTCTGGTAGTTAAGCAGTACAGAAAGGGTCAATCCTTTGAAGGAGAACGTGTTGGAAATGCCGCCGCTGAAATCAGGGATAGCCGAGCCATGGTAGTCAAACCGGGCATCGCTGAAAACCGTGGTTACCGAATCGCCGTTCTCCATAATCCGCAGGTTGGCTGCACCAGCCGTGGGGGCCGCCCGGTACAAGCCCGCGCCGTCCGCCGGGTCTACGCCGTACCAGGAACGAAGCCAGTAATCATATAATGATTGACCAACTTTCAGCTTCTTAGTGCCGCTGATAATCTCTTCCTGCGGCAATTTAGTGATGCGGTTAATGAAAGACGTAAAGTTGAAGTTAACGTTCCAGGTAAAATCACCGGCGCGTACCACGTCAGCACCCAGTTGAAGCTCCAGGCCCCGGTTGTACATTGCCCCGATGTTCTGGTTGATGGAAGGTATGCCGCTGGATACCGGCAACGGCACCTCGAAGAGCAAATTGCTGGACTGCCGGTTGAAGAATTCCACCGTACCCGTAAGCCGGCGGTTCAGCAACTCAAAGTCTAACCCAATGTCGCTGGTGGCATTAGATTCCCACACCAGGTCCTCATTAGCCAGGGAACTAAACAGGAAACCGGGCTCTATGCCATTGTTTACTCCGGGTCCCTGAGCGTACAGAGCCTGATAAGGATAGTAATTGGGGTCAGTCGTACCATCGGAGTTAGTGGTAAGAAAGGCATCGCTGCCCACTACCCCGTGCGAAGCTCGCAGTTTCAGCATATTTACCCACTGCGGCAGGTTGAACAACTTCTCCTGGTCAATCCGCCAGGCGGCGCCCACCGACCAGAAATTACCCCATCTGGACTTCTGGGAGAACCGCGAAGTGCCATCCCGGCGATAAGATGCGGAAAAAGAATACTTCTCGTCAAAGTTGTAGCTTAGCCGGGATAGATATCCTTCCGTCCGGTATTTGTCGGTCCGGGACGTCAGGCTGTTGACCGTAGTAAAATTGCCCAGCTCGGTGTTGCCTTCGGCAATAATACCCTGCCGGAATCCGTAGAGGTACTCATAGGTCCAGTCGTAGTTTTCGTGCCCTACCAGTGCCTCCACCGTGTGCCGGCCGAAGGTTCTGTTGTACGTCAGCAACTGGTTGAGGTTGTAGGAAGTAGTCGAGGTGACTGTACGGCTGGCCCGGCCGGCCGGGGCCCCGTCGCCGACCAGGTTGTTATCGTACGACATGGACTTGAAGTTGGAGATGTCAGCCGCCAGGTTTGTCCTGAACTTAAAGTCTTTCAGGAATGTAATTTCGCCGAAGGTCCGGGCGCTGAGCACTTGCCGCCGGAGTTCATCGTTGTTCAACTGCGTTTCGGCCACAATGTGACGTCCGGGGAAGGCTCCGCTGGGCCGGGCCAGGAGGCCGGAGACATTGCGGTTACCGTAGTCAAATATGGGCTGGCCTTTTTCGTCAAGAATGAGTTCACCGGTAGCCCGGTCACGGGCGTACACCGGGTAGATTGGGCCGATGTTGCGCGTAAAGAAGAACGGGTTAACGAAGCCAGTGCTGGAACCGTCGCTGGCCGTGTTGGATCTGGTGGTGTTACCGGCCAGGTTAAAACCGGTCTTGAACCAGCTCAGGGGTTGGGTGTTTACATTTACCCGCGCCGAAATCCGTTCGAAGTCCGTCCGGATGAAGAAGCCTTTTTCGGACAGGTACCCCAGCGAGGCGAAATAGTCGGTTTTGTCGGAGCCGCCGCTGTAGCTGAGCACGTAGTCGGAGCGGGAGCCGCGCCGCTTCATGGGCGCTTCCCAGTCCAGGTCGCCGGGGTAGAGCAGCGACGCCTCGGGATTAATTGTGCCATCGGGGAGCACTACTTGGTTGTTGGGAACATTGAACGGGTTGTAAGCCAGTTGTTCAGCAATACCGGTAATGCGCGTAGTGCCTCGCACGGGAGCCAGTCCCGAAGCCACCTGGTTGGCCTGCTCCATCGGGTAGGGGTTGGTCCTTGCGTAAGCCAGACTGTTCCGGTACGCCTCCCACATCAGTGGGTAGTACTGGTATGCGTTTACCACCTCATACTCGGGAATGGCCCGGGAAGAAAAGCCGGTTTCGGCTTTGAGGGAGAGCTGTTCGCGGTCTTTACTGCCCCGCTTGGTGGTAATCATGACCACGCCGTTAGCGGCCCGGGCTCCGTAAAGGGCCGTGGAAGAGGCATCCTTCAACACGGAAATGCTGGCAATATCGTCCACGTTGAGGTTAGAGATATTACCGGAGTAGGGCACGCCATCCACTACGTACAGTGGATCGTTAGAGGCATTGATGGAACCAAACCCCCGGATGCGGATATCGGGACCGGAGCCCGGCTGACCGCTACCTGCGTTGGTTTGTACGCCTGGCAGGGTGCCAGCCAGGGCAGTGGCCACGTTGGTAAGCGGCCGGGTCTCCAGTTGTTTGCTATCAATCTGCCCGGCTGAACCCGTAAAAGTACCTTTTTGGGCGGCGCCAAAGGCAATCACCACGACTTCGCTCAGGGATTGGACATTGGGCACCAGTTGCACATCAATCGTACTGCGGTTGCCTACTGGCACCTCCTGAGCCACCATGCCGACAAAGCTAAATACCAGCGTAGCGTTGTCGGAAACCGAAATGCTGTACTTTCCATCACTGCCAGTAGTGGACCCGGTAGTGGTACCTTTCACGATTATACTGGCTCCCGGAATGGCCGATCCATCGTCGGTTGAGGTTACCTTTCCGGTCACCGTTCGATCCTGCGCCTTCAGTGTAAGGTTCACTCCACAAAAGAGTAAAAGCGCAGTAAACAATTGTAGAATCCTCCTCATACGTTGTCGTTACTGTTAGGTTAAAAGGTGATTAACTATAGGCAACAAAAGTAACTCAATTACAACTATTCTATCAAAGAGTAAGTTTAAAAAATTTTCAATTTTGAGGTTTTTACCGAAAAAATATTATACTTTTTTAAAGTATACCAAAAATTATATTGCATACAGCAGTTTTTGCGATTAATTGAATAACAGGCTAATGTTTAAAAAGCAGTATTTAGTTTTGCCTTTATTGATTAGGAAGAAGAGTAAATAATGGAAGTGATTTGGGCTGGTGAAAGCTTTTAATAGAAGCGTAAGATTTCCCGAAGAAGGTTGAACTTTGAGTCACTTCTGAAGTACTCCCCCTTTATAGAACCAATAAAGGGAAATTGCTAGTTGAAATTTGACTTCAGGCGCTCCTGATCAGCAGCCGTGATAAATCCATACGGGTGGTTCTATGCCAGTGTCCTGGTAATCCTTCCGGATGAAGGTCCATGAAGGTCCAAAAGATGCGCTACAGTGAGTTCTAGACTCAAGGCCTATCAATTTTCCCACCGGCTCCACGGATGGCCGCACTCCGACCCTAAATGGGATTTTAGTCAGGTCCAAATCAAGATTAGGATTTAAACTAAACTTCCATGCGATGGTGTCAGGCCCCCTGTTTTTCGAACAGAACCTGAATTGAACGAACAGAACCCTTTCTTGAGACGCTTTTAGACCGAAAGGGAAAAATAGGGCTACTCCCCTACCTCTCAATAAAGTCTCACGCTTCCAACGTTAAAGATTACAGTTAATTGAGGCAATTAGGCTCTTTTCCAAGTGTTCACTTTTTTGGACGAACTCCAAACCAAACCTACGGCTTTTTACCTAAGCTCGACTTTCGCATTTTCTCATAATGCAACCTACCAAAGGGTTGAAATAGGGTTAATTCTTCAAATAGTTTTTGAACATCATGTCTAAAACGCGATATTCAAAAACTAAAAATACCTTTATCTGCGCCGTTTAAGCCTGGTTTTCTGGTTTTCACAAATGCGAAAGTCGAGCTCAGAAGCTAGTAAGGCCCTCTCTTTCAATTCCTACCTGATTTTCCCTTATATCGCCTGCAGCGAACTTAGTTTACGGTAAACACCATTTTCTTTCTCCAGCAGTTCGTCATGGCGACCCTGTTCCTTGATTTGCCCTTCCTTAATTACGATAATCTGGTGGGCATTCTGAATGGTACTCAGGCGGTGGGCAATTACCAGGGAAGTACGGTTTTTCATCAAATTGGTCAGCGCCTCCTGCACCAGTTTCTCTGATTCAGTATCCAGGGCTGACGTGGCCTCATCGAGAATCAGAATCGGCGGATTTTTCAGCACCGCCCGGGCAATGCTGATTCGCTGCCGTTGGCCACCGGAGAGTTTAGTGCCCCGGTCACCAATGATTGTCTGGTATCCGTTTTCCGTTTGGGTAATAAAATCGTGGGCATTGGCAATCTTAGCCGCATTCACTACGTCATCCATGGTAGCATTGGGGTTGCCAAAAGCTATATTGTTAAAAATAGTGTCATTGAATAAAATAGACTCCTGAGTAACAATGCCCATTTGCTGCCGCAGGGAATCAATGGTAAAGTCACGGATGTCTTTCCCATCCACTAGAATCGCCCCCTCATTAGGGTCGTAAAATCGGGGAATCAGGTCGGCAATAGTCGATTTACCGCCACCCGATGGGCCTACCAGGGCAATAGTTTTTCCTTTAGGAATGGTAAAATTGATCCGGTTAAGTACTTTTTTTTCCATTTTCGTAGGCGAAGGACACATTTTTAAACCCAATATCCTGGGTAAAAGCAGTTAGTGGAACGGCATCCGGTTTGTTTTTTATGGCTGGTGTCGTGTCAATTAATTGTAATACCCGTTCACTGGCTGCCAGTCCCCGCTGAATATTGCTAAAGGCGTTGGACATCTCTTTGGCTGGCCGTAATACCTGTGAGAAGAGAATAATATAGGCACAAAAGCCTCAGCAGTCAGTTCGGATTGATTGGATAACACCAATGAACCCCCGTACAACAAAATCCCCGCTACTACTGATACGCCCATAAATTCTGAAAAAGGCGAGGCAAGTTCCCGCTTATAAGCCATGGAACGCATAGTACGCTTGTAGTGCTGATTTTCCTGGTAGAATTTATCTTTCACGTATTCAGCCGCATTAAAAGCTTTTACGATACGCATACCACTAAATACTTCATCGGCTATACTGGTAAGGGCACTCCAACGATTGCTGTCCCTGGCGGCTTCCTTTTTTAATCGTTTCACCAAACTAGCAATCACCACGCCGGAAATCGGAATAATAAGCAAGGTAAAAAAGGTCAGTTTAGCTGACATCGTAAACAATACCACAAAGTACCCGATAATACTAACCGGTTCTTTAAAAGCCGCAGTAAAACTGTAGGCAATGGAATTTTCTACCTCCTGCACATCAGTAGTAATGCGGGAAATAATATTCCCTTTGCGTTCATTCGAGAAAAAGCCCAGGTGCAAGGAAATGGCTTGGTCGAATACTGCCTGGCGAAGCTTAGCCACACTGTGGGTTTTCAGGTGCTCCAACACCCGCTGAGTCAGGTACCGGAATACATTTGACAACAGCACGGAAGAAACAATTATGGCACACACAAACTGTAAAGCCCCCAATTTGCCGTATTGAGTGATTATTCGGCCAAATGTGTAGTTGAAGGCTTGCTTAATAAAATCAATACTGAGCGAAAACTCGGGTTTGCGCAGCATCCCCTGCAACTCCTGTTCGTCAACCGTATTGAACAGAACTTTCATCAGCGGAACCAGCAAAGTAAAATTCAGAATTCCGAAGAAGATGCTCAGAAAGGAAAAAAATAACGAAGGGAATTACAAACCTGCTTAATGGCTTGGCATAGGACAGCAGGCGCAAATAGGTTTTCATGGAGAATGAATTTACTGTTCGAACTGTTTCTGATACCGTCCGAACGACTCAAATAACTCTTTGTCAGATATAACGGATTCTCTTTCTCGATGCGGCGTTTAGGACGTATCTGGCCACAGTCTATAAGCTTCCCAAAGAGCCGTAGTATAAACCTTATTGAACACCAACACTTTCAGCAGCATAAAAAACGTGTGACAACAGATAAGGTGTATAGTGGATATTCTTCCAGATAAAAATAATGCGGTTGCGCTGCGAAATCATAAGTTTCCGGAAGGGGTACTCACCTAATAGATGCTGTAATTTTGCATATGATACCCTACGCAGCGCGGCTCGTAATACGTAAGCCAACCCCTCTTAGAAGCCCGGTAGGAGAGGTCGGTTTCCTCCCAAATGTAGGGAGAAATAATTTCATCAAAACCTTCCAACTGTTGCACCTTAACTGCATCCGCAAAGAAGTAAGCACCTTGTACACTAAACGATAAGTAGGGCGGCTTTACTTGGCTTTGCTCAATCTGGGGATTGAAAATATTATTATTTACCCTGGGCAAGCCTCGTCGCCAGTAGGCTTTTTTGATCCCGTCAAGTGGCTTATGACTATCATAGTAATAGCCACAGGTAGTTACGGCAAACGTGGCGGCCTTATCGAAATAGGAAGAATAGTACTGGAAATAGTCTTCCTTGATTTCAACGTCGTTGTTGAAGAAAAACAGAATTTCATACTGCGCCGTCCGGATGCCAACATTGCAGGTACCCGAAAACCCCAGGTTTTTAGGATTAAAAATGATTTTTACAGCCGCATGGTTGGCCGCAATAGCCTGCATTACCTCCCGACTCTTATCCTTAGACTGGTCGTCTACAATGATAATTTCGTACTTGCCCGAATGGTTTTCTAATGCCCTAAACAGAGATGGCATAAATTTGGGCAGTAACTCCTCGCCATTGTAGTTGGGAATAATGATGCTTAACGACTTGGGAACTGATTCACTCATACTACAAATGTGACTGAATGCCTATCTCACAGGCTGTTATTTTTTCTGAAACTGCCTTTTCCAGCAAAGCATCATTTTGAGGATGCATCTTTTGTTTGCTCTCCGGATGATGCAAGTGGTAGGCTACCCCGCCAAATTTCAGGTTTTTTCTTTTAATCCCATTGTTAAACAACCGGACCACAAACTCACTGTCTTCCCGGCCCCAACTGGTGAATGCCTCATTAAAGCCATTTACTTGAATCACATCCGATTTCCAGAAAGCCATGTTGCAGCCCCGGATTCTTTTGAGCATCGTATTTTTCCGCGAAAATAATTTTGAGAGTAGTGGCATATTTATGCCGTTCAAGCGGTTTTTTATGCCAGACTGCCAGGGGAAAAACGAGGTTTTCTTGTTTCGCAGTGCTTCCTGAGTTAATGCTTCCGAAAGCAAAACTCGGGAACCTTGAATGAAAAAATGCCTGCGGGCCGCTTTTTTATGGGTTTTGATAAAATCCCGATGCATAACCATATCGCCATCCACCATAACAATATATTCCCCTTCTGCCTGGGCAATGGCCTTATTTCTGATCCGGGAAAGCTGAAAACCTCTATCCTCCTGCCAGCAATGCCGGAGTGGAACCGGAAAAGCAGCCGCATAAAGGGCAATCAACTGAGCAGTATCTTCCCTGGAACCGTCATCGGCTATAATCACTTCTTCCGGCAAAACGGATTGCTGTAAGACGCTTGTCAGCACTAGTTCTAAGGCATCTTTGCGATTATAAGTAGTGATGATTAAAGAGGTTTGCAATTTTTTATTAGCCTCGTACAGCTTGGTATACTTGTAAAATACGCCGTTGGCATGCGAAACAGAAATTAGGAGACCGGCATACCCATCTAAAAAGCCAGCCTTTAGAATATAGTTCCGGAAGAAGGCAAATACCGTTTTGTATACTATTCTGAAAGGAGATGCATTCTTGACAAATCGCTGATCCCGGGCAAAAATGGCCGAGTACTGCTGAATTTTATCAATCAGTTCAGAAGCATTCTGGTAAGCATAATGCAGAATATCGCCTTTGATATGACTTATCCGGGCACCTTCTTCCATAATCAGCCGATCATGCGGATTGTACCCGCCCCAGCGGCCTTTCCGGCGGTCCCATAAGCGGAGCTTTGTATCGGGGTACCAGCCGCTGTGTCTGATCCACTGACCTGCATAGCTGGTGAGCCGATTCATGGTATAGCCGTCATGCTGCCAGTTATTTTTGACTTGCAGGATAGAAGTTTGTAATTCAGGTGATAAAGCCTCATCAGCATCTAATGAAAGTACCCAGGAGTGCGTAGCCTGTTGCAGGGCAAAATTTTTTTGCTGTATATGTCCTGCAAAAGCACGCTGAATAAACCGGGTTCCAAACATTCTGCATAACTCGGCAGTTCTATCCGTTGAGTATGAGTCTACTACTACGATTTCATCGGCTATCTCTTTCACTGATTCCAGGCAGCGGCCAATATTCCGCTCCTCATTAAAAGTAATAATGACTACCGAAAGGGGAACAGGATCAGTCATATAATCAACTAAATAAGCAAAAAGCCGTAAAAACGGATATCAGGCGGGAGGAATACACTTACTTTTCTCTTAGCAAGGTATTTGCTTCAAAAAGTCAAATAAACTTTTTATTTTGCCATGATACAATCACAGCCCATGTCGGAAAATCCCGTCCAAAACTACTCAGAAAAGGAGAAATACAAAATCTTCGATGACGAGTTCATGCCCCACATCAACTCCATGTACAACTTTGCCTTCCGGCTAACTATGGATGAGGATGATGCCAACGACTTAGTGCAGGATACCTATCTGAAGGCATTCCGTTTCATTAATTCTTTCCAGAAAGGAACTAACGCTAAAGCATGGCTGTTCAGAATCTTGAAAAACAGCTTCATCAACGATTACCGGAAGAAGAGCAAAGAGCCGGCCAAAGTTGATTATCAGGAAGTCGAAACTTTTTATAATTCTGAAGATGCGGAGGCCGACAACATCACTCCGGATCTTCGGGCCGACTCCCTGAAGGAAATGATCGGTGATGAAGTAGCCGTTGCGCTTAACTCGCTGGCAGTTGATTTTCGGACCGTAATCATTTTGTGTGATATCGAAGGATTCACGTACGAAGAGATGGCGAAGATTCTGGATATTCCTATCGGTACGGTGCGTTCTCGTTTACATCGGGCCCGTAATCTTCTCAAGGATAAATTGAGAAACTATGCTAAAACGATGGGGTATAACGATGATGGGGATGCAAAAGGAATAGAATAAGCACTATTTAAGTTAAGTAAAGATGGGAGTTAGGGATAAAAAAGTGCAGTATTGAAACTATAATCATTTGAAGATAATTTATACATATATATTGACAGACCACTATCTGGCTGATTCAAGCAAAACCTGTCCCGTGAACCTGAAACAATTTTAAAGCCATTCTGTATGTCAATTTCCAGGAAAATACCTGTACTGTTAAAAGTGAAAGAAAATGTTCAGTACGCCAACGATTGCCAGAATCGTCAGGAATGTTTAAAAGCCATCCAGCTTATTCTCGATGGAGAAGCTACTACTGATCAGCTTAAACACTTCCAAAGCCACATGGATCATTGCATGCCCTGCATTGAGAACTACAATCTGGAAGTGACCATCCGTCAGCTCCTCTGTGACCGCCTCGAACGCAAAGCTGTACCCAATGAGATTATTGACTCCATTAAGTCTAAGATTAGCGAAATAGCCTGACAATAGTAACGCACTGTTGTTTTTGAGTTGGAAAGAATTTTTCCAGTGTAATGATTACTTTCTACCTTCGCGCACTAGTAACCATAAACCTGTACGCTTATCAACTCAAATCCCTCTTTTCAAGGTAAAGCTATTATCTTTTCAGCTCCTTCCGGGTCCGGAAAAACTACTATTGTAAGGCACCTGCTCGCTACTGATCCCCGTCTGGGCTTTTCTATTTCGGCCTGTACCCGCGACCGGCGCGGCCGTAATGAAGTTCACGGTAAAGATTACTATTTTCTCACTCCTGAAGAATTTAAGCAAAAGATTGATGGGAATGAGTTTATCGAGTGGGAGCAGGTGTATGTAGGCGCTTTTTATGGCACCCTCAAGTCCGAAATAGAGCGGCTCTGGGCCGGGCAGCAGCACGTTATTTTTGATGTGGACGTACAGGGAGGGCTTAAACTAAAGGAGTATTTTGGTGACCGGGCCTTATCTGTATTTGTAAAGGTACCTTCCATGGAAATGCTGGAGCAACGGCTTCGAAGCCGTGGGACCGAAACGGAAGATTCTCTCTCTAAACGGCTTTTCAAAGTGCACTTCGAGATGTCTTTTGAGACTAAGTTTGATGTGGTATTGGTAAATGAAGACCTGGAAACTACTTTACAGAAAGCTAAGACATTGGTCAATAAGTTTTTAGCGAGTTAAATTGGTTAAACTATCTATTGATGAGTTTATGAGAAAATACCAATTGCCATTAATCTCCTTTACGCTTTTTACTCGTAAACTTCTCTCATGAAGATTGGCCTTTTTTTTGGCTCCTTTAATCCTATCCACGTCGGGCATCTCATCATTGCCAATGCAATGGCTTGTAATACTGATTTGGAACAGGTATGGCTAGTAGTATCTCCGCAAAATCCCTTCAAAAAGAATAAGTCGCTGCTGCATGAATTTGACCGGCTTGATATGGTACGGATGGCCATTGACGATAACCCTCGATTGCGGGTTATTGATGATGAGTTTAGGCTCCCGCGTCCCAGTTACACGATTGATACCTTAACGTATCTGCAGGAAAAATATCCTCAGCATTTATTTAGACTAATAATTGGGGAGGATAATCTTATGCAGTTTCCTAACTGGAAAAATTACGAACGTATTCTAGAGTACTATGGCTTATACGTGTATCCCCGTCCTGACGCAGAAAAAAGTCCACTGGCCACTCATGAGAATGTCAGATTTATAGATGCTCCTCTGCTTGACGTTTCGGCTACTTTCATCCGTAATGGCATCCGGGAGGGTAAGTCAATTAAATATCTGGTGCCTGAAAGGGTGGAAGAGATGATCCTGCGAAAAAAGTTTTACCTATAAAAAAGAGAAGATCTGAAACATACTTCAAATCTCCTCTTTTTTTATAGATCCGTGTGAGTGATCAAACAGTCATAATCTCTGTTTCTTTCGAAGCCGATAAGGCATCAACTTTAGAAATATATTGATCCGTAAGTTGTTGTACCTTTTCTTCAGCCCGTTTAACATCATCTTCTGAGGCGCCTTCCTTCAATAATTTCCTCAAGGCTTCGTTAGTGTCTTTGCGAATGTTACGGATACTTACCTTCCCGCTTTCAATTTCGTTTTTTACTCGTTTTACCAATTCCCGGCGCCGTTCTTCAGTCAGTGGCGGAATATTCAGCCGGACAATTTCGCCATCATTCTGCGGCGTTAAATTTATTTCACTATTACGAATTGCCTTTTCGATTTCCGGGATAATCCGTTTTTCGAAAGGCTTGATGGCAAGTGTGCGGGCATCCGGAGAAGTAATGGAAGCAACCTGATTAATAGGAGTAGGCGTACCATAATATTCTACCATAATTCCGTCAAGCATACTGGGCATTGCTTTGCCCGCCCGGATTTTAGTTAACTCAATCCACGTATGCTTTATGGATTTTTCCATTGACTCTTTCGCATCATCCAGGTAAAACTGTATCTCGTCCATTGTAAGTGAAGTTTAATCTAAGGCAAATCTAGTTGAGGGATTTAAATTTTTGAAATTTAAAGGAAAAGCTTTTGAAAAAAGACCCTTCGGAAGCTAAGCTGTCCGGTAAAAGTTAAGGAGCTATAGCAAGATAACCCTTTGTACCATCGGTGTAAAAACCCTCTACCAACGTGGCAGCTCGTCCTTCTTTGATGATCTTAACTACTTCTTCTACTGTTCGGACTGCTTTATAATTAAGATGTGTAATAACAAAACCTTCTTTTAAGCCAGCATCCCTAAACTTCCCGGCGCCTAACTTGATAATCTTAATTCCTCCCAGAATGTGATGCCTAATACGGTCTTGACTAGCTATGGGCTGAAGTTGTGCCCCAAATATAGTGTAGCTTCTAATTTCAATCCGTTTTACCAGAGATGCTTTCCTCTTCACTGTTCCTTAAGACGGCCCGGGGCAGTATTAACTCGCCCTTTACGGTTATAAGTAATATCTATCTTATCGCCCGGGTGAAAAGTAGCCACGTAACTCTGTAACTCAGACGTCGAATTAACCTCCCGGTCGTCAATCTTTAAAATTACATCTCCGGATTTAATGCCTGCTTCATAAGCAGCACTGTTTTCATTCACATCCTGTACAAAAACTCCCCTGATATAATCAATTCCTTTATCCTGAGCTAATTGAGCATTTATATCGTCAATCCGTACGCCTAACAAGGCTCTTTGTACAGTCCCGAATTTTAATAAATCTTCCATTACCTTCCGGGCAAGCGAAACCGGAACTGCAAATGAATATCCCTGAGAAATCCCGCTTTGCGTGGCTATGGCTGTATTGATCCCGATGAGTTCTCCTTTTAAGTTGACCAGTGCTCCTCCGCTATTACCCGGATTGACGGCAGCGTCGGTCTGGATGAATGACTCAACCTGCATATTATCTTCTGTTCGTAATATATTAATATTACGTCCTTTAGCACTTACGATTCCGGCGGTAACTGTCGAGGTCAGGTCAAACGGATTTCCAACCGCCAACACCCATTCGCCTACTTTCAAATGATCTGAGTTTCCATATACAGCAAAAGGCAAATCTTCTTCTTCAATTTTAACCAATGCCAGATCAGTAGTAGGATCAGTACCTATTACCGTACCAACATAGGTACGTTTATCATCCAGAATCACTTCAATCCATTTGGCTTTTTCTATTACATGATTATTAGTGATGATATAGCCATCAGGGGAAATGACTACTCCTGATCCTGCTGATTCCCGCGGTCCAGGGTTGTGGAAAGGAGAACTATGAAAATCCCTGAAAGGATCTTCTCCCGCTTCTTCCCCCAAAGCAGGTGTATTAGGAACTGTCAGCCGGGTTTTAATATGCACGACTGCTGGTCTTATTCTTTCGGCTGCGTAAATAAAGTTTAATCCTTCAGGTACTATAAAAGCTGAATCTTGAAGATAACCTGAAAACGTACATTCTGTATTTGTTCAAATGACTCGTATGATCTCTGCGGAAGAAAGAACCGATAAGCACCAACGGCAATGATTCCGCCTAAGACTGCAGCTACCAAAAGGCTAAAGAACAGTTGTTTTAAATTCATTGTGAGAAGTGGTCAACTATTTACCTGAATACGGATTCACGCGGTGATGTAAACAAATTTCTGATTAAAATAAAAATTACGAATATTTATTCAAATCTATTCGAAAAGCTACATACGTATGTAAACTGAGTGATGGATTAAAAAAAACAGTATAAGTCTTTGCATAAAAAGAAAGAACTCCCTACTATTGCACTCCAATTTAAATATTCCTCGATAGCTCAGTCGGTTAGAGCATCTGACTGTTAATCAGAGGGTCGCTGGTTCGAGCCCAGCTCGAGGAGCCTAAGCCACTAACAAGTGGCTTTTTTTATTTACACCTGCTATGTCATTGCTCCTAAGTCTTGAAACTGCTACCAGTGCTTGTTCTATAGCTTTACACCATAAGGGGCAAATAGTAGTACATACTGATTTCTTTATAGAAAAGGCCCATGGAAACGTATTAACACCTGCCATTCAATTTTTGTTAATGCAGTCTGGGTTTAAGTTTTCAGATATGACTGCTATTGCCGTGTCTAAAGGTCCCGGGGTCCTATACAGGCCTCCGTATTGGCGTATCAGTTGCTAAGGGAATCTGTTACAGTTTAGATATTCCTTTAATAAGTATTGACACGTTGCAAATAATGACTATACAAGTCAAAAATTATATATATAGCTCTGAATTTCTACTGTGTCCAATGATTGATGCTAGGCGCATGGAGGTGTATACAGCTGTTTTCAATCATGATTTAGAAATAGTTGAACCCGTACAAGCCCTTGTTGTTAGTAGCAGTTCATTTCAAGCTTTGCTGGAACAGAAACAAATCGTTTTTTTTGGTAATGGAGCATCTAAATGTAAACATTTACTGCAGGAAAACCGGAACGCATTATTTTTAGAAAATGTTTATCCATCAGCTAAGTGGCTTGGTGCTTTGGCTAATCAGAAGCTATCAGCCAAACAATTTGAAGATCTTAGTACTTTTGAACCTTTTTACTTAAAAGAATTTACTGTAACTAAATCAAAATTATGAATCCTGCACCCATCTCCGAAGATGAAATAGTTAATAAAGTAGCTGGTAGTGGTTTGGTTACAATTGATTTGGAGCAGTATTATCACTCAGTATGAACGGGTAGTATATGATTTAAAAAGACACTTATTTCAAGGTCTTATGTTACGTGAGAAAGAGTTTCGCAATGCTTTAAAAGAAGCTGATTGGAGTATATATGCTGATAAAAATGTGGCAATCACCTGTACAGCCGATGCGATCATTCCGATATGGGCATACATGTTAATAGCGATTTATTTAGAGCCGTATGTTAACATGGTAGTTTTTGGCAATTTGGAAGATTTAGAAAACAGACTTTTTCAGAGGCTTTATTAAAAATTAATCCTGCAGACTATAAGGATGCTAAGGTTGTGATAAAAGGATGTAGTCATCGTCCCGTTCCAGTACTTGCTTATGTAGAAATTACCCGCTTGCTAACTCCGCATGTACAAAGTTTAATGTTTGGAGAACCCTGTAGTACAGTTCCTTTATTTAAACGTAGAAAAAACTAGGCGTAGGCGATAAATATTTGGATAAATAGATATTTGGATAAATGGTTGGGTTTTAGGAGTTTTGCCGTCCTATTTTTTTAAGGGGGGATCAGGTTTCGACAGCGCCAGGCGTAAGGTTTGGTGCGGTAAGGCGATCTTGACTGCGGAGAGATTCTATTAAAGGGTAGGGGCTACTGTACCTGGACGAAAAAAGGGGCTACTGGAAATAGATAGCGGGGATTGCGGCAAAGTGTTTGGGTGGTAGCAGTGGGAGTGAGGGAAAAGAGTTGATAGTGTCTGGAAAGGGGAAAGTGCCAGGGAGTGGGGTGAAAAGGACCGGGTAGCGTTCAAAACCTGGTAGTGTCTGATTGGGGGGTGGTAATGGGGAGAAAAGGGGTGGGAGTGTCCAAAACGGGTCGGGGTGAGATGAGAGCAGAGAGTAAGCTATGAGAGAGACAGAAAGAGAGAAAGCTATGGGAGAGGAGAGTAAGCTAAAAGATAGCGCGGAAGAAACAGTTCTAATAGCCTGAAAGAAACACTCCTAAAGGATACGTTACCGAGCGAACGCCAAGCTTAAAAAATACTCTATAGTGCGAAAAAAAAATACTTCTAAAAATACTGGTAAGGCCTAAAAATACTTGTAAAAGGAGTTGTGGTGTAAGAATAAGTCTATACATTTGCACTCCCAAACGAAAACGGGGGTAGATACAGGAAGCGGGGGTGGCACGGGAGTGGGCAGTTAAGCTGCAGGAGGCAGAGTGCAGGGCAGTAGGAGGGAGGGCTTTAGGCTTAGGGAGTTTTTCTAGGGGTGGATTCTGGAGTTCCATGCGGGGCGTCTTATGAGGCCGAGTGTTTTGAAGCGCGTGTTCTGAAGATATGAGGCGTCTGACCAGATGGGTGGCGTCTTCCGGGATACCAGGTAGCCGATCTGGTAGCCGTTACCAGGTAGCAGATCTGGTATACGTTCTTTGAGTAGATGGAACAGAAGAAGCCGAAAGGCGAATAGGTAAGGCTTCGTTAAAGACACAACAAGTGCCCTTCGGGGCGAAGGCGCTCCTAGCGTAAGTTATAAGTAGCGTAAGTTATAAGTAGCGTAAGTTATAAGTAGCGTAAGTTATAAGTAGCGTAAGTTATAAGTAGCGTAAGCTATAAGTAGCGTAAGCTATAAGTAGCGTAAGCTATAAGTA
>JAUJNL010000022.1:75000-84802 GCA_030448185.1 Cytophagales bacterium
CGATAAGTGGGCGGGAATCCTGAGTAGGGCGGGGTTGGAGACGCCCTGTCTGAAGTAGGCAGCACCATCTGCCAAGGCTAAATACTCCCAGGAGACCGATAGTGAACCAGTACCGCGAGGGAAAGGTGAAAAGTACCCCAAATCGGGGGGTGAAAAGAACCTGAAACCGTACGCCTGCAAGCGGTCGGAGCTATGTTGTATAGTGACGGCGTGCCTTTTGCATAATGAGCCTACGAGTTACGGTTACCGGCAAGGTTAAGTATTTAAAGATACGCAGCCGCAGCGAAAGCGAGTCTGAACAGGGCGCAGAGTCGGTGGCCGTAGACGCGAAACCAGGTGATCTACCCGTGACCAGGTTGAAGGCGCCGTAACAGGCGCTGGAGGACCGAACCAGTAAACGTTGAAAAGTTTTTGGATGAGTTGCGGGTAGGGGTGAAAGGCCAATCAAACCTGGAGATAGCTCGTACTCTCCGAAATGCCTTTAGGGGCAGCCTCGGGAAGGATCTGTTAGAGGTAGAGCTACCGATTGGACTAGGGGTCGTCACTGACTACCAAATCCAGACGAACTCCGAATGCTAGCAGATTGCACCGGGAGTGAGGGTGAGGGTGCTAAGGTCCTCATCCGAGAGGGAAACAACCCAGACCACCGGCTAAGGTCCCCAAATCTATGCTAAGTTGAACAAAGGAAGTCTGCCTGCTAGGACAGCCAGGATGTTGGCTTGGAAGCAGCCATTCATTTAAAGAGTGCGTAACAGCTCACTGGTCGAGCGGGCGGGGCATCGATAATAAACGGGCATCAAGCATAGTACCTAGCTGTGGTAGTGAATCCATTAGATTCCACTAGGTAGGACGAGCATTCTAAGGGCGGCGAAGGTCTATTGTCAAGTAGGCTGGAGTGCTTAGAAAAGCAAATGTAGGCATAAGTAACGATAAACAAGGTGCAAACCCTTGTCACCGTAAGACTCAGGTTTCCCTTGATCAACGTCAATCGGATCAGGGTTAGTCGGACCTAAGGGGTAGCGAGGGCGAACTCGATGGCAAACGGGTTAATATTCCCGTACTGAGCAGTTTGAGCTACAAGAGGACGGAGTAAGTAAGAAACCAGGCCGACGGAATGGCCCGTTAAAGGCACTTTTGGTGCTGATAGTACGCCAAGGCTTCGGCTGAGGCGATAATGTTTCGAGGAGCTTTCCAAGAAAAGCCTTGTAGTATACCTGCTGACCCGTACCGCAAACCGACACAGGTAGTCGAGTATGAATGTACTCAGGTGCTCGAGGAATCACGGCCAAGGAACTCGGCAATTTAACCCTGTAACTTCGGGAGAAGGGGAGCCCTCCTTGGCGCAAGCCAAGAGGTCGCAGCGAATGGGCCCAGGCGACTGTTTACCAAAAACACAGGGCTTTGCCAAGTCGAAAGACGATGTATAAGGCCTGACACCTGCCCGGTGCTGGAAGGTTAAGGGGGGAAGCGGGCCGCAAGGCGAAGCTTTGAACCGAAGCCCCAGTAAACGGCGGCCGTAACTATAACGGTCCTAAGGTAGCGAAATTCCTTGTCGGGTAAGTTCCGACCTGCACGAATGGTGTAACGATCTGGGCGCTGTCTCAGCCGTGAGCTCGGTGAAATTGTAGTAGCGGTGAAGATGCCGCTTACCCGCAACGGGACGGAAAGACCCCGTGCACCTTTACTATAGCTTCCCATTGGCCTTGGGTCTGGCATGTGTAGGATAGGCGGGAGACTAGGAAGCGGCGTCGCTAGGCGCCGTGGAGTCACCCTTGAAATACCGCCCTTGCCTGGCCTAGGGCCTAACTTGACACCAAGAACAGTGGGTGGTGGGTAGTTTGACTGGGGTGGTCGCCTCCAAAACGTATCGGAGGCTTTCAAAGGTCCGCCGCTCAGCACGCTTGGCAACCGTGCATTAGAGCGCAATCGCAGAAGCGGGCTTGACTGCAAGATAGACAGATCGCGCAGGTGCGAAAGCAGGAGATAGTGATCCGGTGGCACTGCATGGAAGGGCCATCGCTCAAAGGATAAAAGGTACGCCGGGGATAACAGGCTGATCTCCCCAAGAGCTCACATCGACGGGGAGGTTTGGCACCTCGATGTCGGCTCGTCACATCCTGGGGCTGGAGAAGGTCCCAAGGGTTCGGCTGTTCGCCGATTAAAGTGGCACGCGAGCTGGGTTCAGAACGTCGTGAGACAGTTCGGTCCCTATCTGTTGTGGGCGTTAGATGATTGCGGGGCGCTGGCCTTAGTACGAGAGGACCGCCGGACGGGCCGCTGGTGGACCAGTTGTATTGCCAAGTGCATCGCTGGGTAGCCATGCCCGGAAGAGATAAGCGCTGAAAGCATCTAAGCGCGAAACTCACCCCAAGATGAGTCATCTTTATAGGGTCGTCCCAGACTAGGACGTTGATAGGCGGCAGGTCTACAGTTAGAAATAACACAGCCGAGCCGTACTAATGACCCCAAAGCTTGCTTTTGTTTTACCCACGCTTACTTAGCCCTACTTGCCGGGTACTACTCGTTTGTTACCGTCAAAAATACTTACCTTACTACTAGTCAATACTAGTCCCTCGGTATTAGTACTGCACTACTAGTACTGCACTACTAGTACCGCAATAAAATAGTACGGTAACACTCTTACGTCAATAGGAGTACTCCTAACATAGGAGTACAGTAACCCTCGTACGTCAATAATAGTACTACTAACATAGTAAGTAATACTCGTACGTCAATAATAGTACTACTAACATAGTAAGTAATACTCGTACGTTAACATAGGAGTACGGTAATACTACTACTAGGCTAGCCCTAGCTCGCCCTCAGGAAACCGGGCGCTAGCGGCAGCCGCTAAGAGCTTAATGGCGGCCCTGGCCGGGGTGCACCTCTTCCCATTCCGAACAGAGAAGTTAAGCCCCGATGCGTGCCGATGATACTGCCTTCACCGGTGGAAAAGTAGGCCCCCGCCAACCCTTTTTGCTCCCTTCCTTTTTGCGCCATTGAGTCGCTCTACCGAGCTGCTAATTGTAGGCCGACCCAAGATCGCTAGTTCTCACTCGTGGAGCCAGTGCTCTTGGGTCGGTTGCTTTATAGAGCCTGTCTTGCTTAAAGGCTTTTTCCTCCGTTGATCCAGCTCCCTTGTAGCCTGGGGCTGAATCGCTTGAGGTAGTCAAAAGATCATTGTTTTCTGTAAACTTTCAAGCTAAGTCAAATAGCTAATAGAGCGCTTTGAAAGATATATTTCTTGTCATTTCAAAAGATCCTCATGGCTGCGTATTATCATAAAAAGCTGATAACAAACCGAGCTATTATTACAGTTTAATTACACTCATACACCAGTACACTGGTAGGTTTAATTTGTATTCTCTCTTCTGTTAAAAAATAGCTTTTAGTCACTTCATCTTTGGCCTCTAATTGCTTCCTCCCTGACAGCTGAAAATCAGTTGAATCAAGAATCTTTCTCCAGCTTTTAAAACTACTTTTATAATTTATCTCTAATGCATTATTAGAGAAGTTGAACAAACATACTATCGCATTGGTACCACTATTTCGTTGAAGGATCAGGCATTTTTCATCATGTATGGTCACCTCGGTCTGATCCTTATCAAAATTTTGTAATGCACGAGCCTGTTTTCTTAGATGAATTAACTTTTTATACCATTCCCTTATTAGGGCATATTTACCCTGATTCCGCTTATCCCAGTTTATTTTAGAAGCCTCAAAGGTCTCTTCCGATTGCGGATCAGGAGGATCTGATGCCCAATCGAAGTTTGCAAATTCTTCTCTACGGCCTTTCTGCACTGCTCTAACTAATTCTTGATCGGTGTGGCTTACAAAGTAATAATAGGGGTTGTCCTCTCCATACTCCTCACCCATAAATAGCATGGGGATGTACGGAGCCAATAGCATCAGCGCTGCTCCCAGTTTGAGTCTTTCTAAATCCACTAATCCTCCCCATCGTTGACCACGCGGGTGATTACCTATTTGATCATGATTATGGGTAAAAACAACAAAATGGTCTCCTGAAATACCAGCTGAAGAACGGCCATATTTTTTCTTTCTGAACTCAACATACTCTCCGCTATGCACATATCCTTCCTTAATAGCTTTTGCTAATTGTTTAATACTGCCGAAGTCTTCATACCTTTTGCGACCACGTTCATGGAGGATGACATACAAAGCGTGATGGAAATCATCGAGCCAAGCGGCGTCAAACCCATATCCGCCTAGTGCCGGTGATTGCACCACACGGGGGCTGTTAAGGTCACTTTCAGCAATTAAGTGATACTTTCGCCCGGTTTGTTGGCGGAACCGTTGCAATTTCTCCTGAGTATACTCCCAAAAATGCACTGCTCCCATATCATACACTGTATGAATAGCATCCAAACGGAGTCCGTCCAGGTGATATATTTCCGCCCAGAAGAGGGCGTTATCGGAAAAAAAGTCTCGTACACCATCTGAATACGCTCCATCGAAGTTAATGGCATCCCCCCAAGGAGTACAGTAGTTTTTGGTAAAATAAGGGCCGTAATGCCCAAAATAATTTCCCTCTGGTCCTAAGTGATTATAGACCAAATCTAAAAAAACGGCAATTCCCCGTAAATGGCATTCATCTACCAATTGCTTGAAATCGTCAGGAGTTCCATAAGAATTTTGTACTGAGTAAGGATATACCCCATCATAACCCCAATTACGGGTACCCGGAAATTGTGAAATGGGCATTATTTCCAAAGCGTTGATGCCCATTTCCTTTAGCTCGTCGAGGCGGGGTAGGATAGCTTTGAAGGTACCTTCTGGCGTAAAAGTACCAACGTGCAGCTCATATAAAATAAGATCCTTAAAGTTTAATCCTTTCCAGTCTTTAGTTTTCCATTGGTAAGCGTTGTGGTCAATCACCTGGGAGGGACCATGTACACCGTCGGCTTGGTAGTAAGATGCCGGATCAGGGAGATCAGGCCCATCTTCTATCTGGTAGTAATAATTGGTGCCCGGAATAATGTTATTGACTATTACTTGGAAGTAACCTTCTTCATCTTTTTTCATCTCTACCAATCGCTTTGGAGAACTGATAAGATGCAGGGTTATTCTTTCTTTGGTAGGTGCCCAGACAGTAAAGCGGCAACGTTTATTGTCGAGGTATTGTGCGCCGACTTGCATAAATGGTCTTAAATGAGAGAAATACTTAAAATGCCAGTGGATTATACTTAGAAAAGGACAAAAAGGTTAAAAAGCTTCACCAACTAAGTGAATTGTCATAAAAAACAGTCAGACTAAGGGGTGTCTGCCTTTTTGCCAAAGTAATTTACTGCTAACTATTTCCTCCTTAGTCATCTGACAAATAGATGAAAAAGAAACAGCAACCGCTGAATTACTGCCTGTATGATAGTAATTCAGCGGTTGCTGTTTTGCTGGTATAGTGTTACGGACTGGATCTTGTTATCCGTGGTTTTCCCATTTCAAGTAAACCACGCCTAGGGGAGGTACATTTATTCTGAGTGAAAAATCCCGGGCTTGCGAGCGGGTCTAGTCTGCCCTTAGTTGTCCATTTTGAGTAAGGCGACTGACGCCGTAAAAACCCCGGGCACTCCAGCGGATAGCTTCTGCCCTAAGTTCTCCATCTTCACTAATTCCACTGCCGCCGTATTCAGTTGAATCAGAGTTAAATATTTCCCGCCAAATCCCTTTTGCGGGTACTCCTACCTGATACTGTGCATGCGGTGCGGGAGTGAAATTGCAAATAACCAGAATTTTGTCATCTGGGTTAAGTCCATTACGCACAAAAGATATGATACTATTTTGCCAGTCACCAAAGTCAATCCATTCGAAACCACCTTGCTCAAACTGGCGTTCGTAGAGTGCTTTCTCAGTCCGGTATAACTGGTTTACATCACTTAACAAACGCTGAACCCCACGGTGAAAATCGTATTGAAGCAGGTGCCAGTCGAGACTTCTTTCGTGCGCCCATTCACTGGTTTGGGCAAACTCTCCACCCATGAAAATAAGTTTTGTGCCTGGATGCGCGTACATATAGGCATACAACGTACGCAGATTAGCGAAACGCTGCCACTCATCACCTGGCATTTTATAAATCAAAGAGTGCTTACCATATACCACCTCGTCGTGTGAAAGTGGCAGCATGAAGTTTTCGGTAAAAGCATAGATCACACTGAACGTGATATCACCTTGATGATACTGCCGGTAGATAGGGTCTTTGGCAAAATATTTCAACGTATCGTGCATCCAGCCCATCATCCATTTCATTCCGAAGCCTAAGCCACCCGTATACGTGGGCCTGGATACACCCGTATAAGCCGTTGATTCTTCGGCAATGGTTTGCACATCAGGGTAGGTAGTATACACCGCTTCATTAAATTCCTGTAAGAAGGATATTGCTTCTAGATTCTCGCGGCCGCCGTATTTATTAGGAATCCACTCGCCTTCTTTCCGAGAATAATCAAGGTATAGCATGGAAGCAACTGCATCAACCCGCAATCCATCCACATGATAGCAATCCAGCCAGAATAAAGCGTTACTGATCAGAAAAGCCCGGACCTCATTACGGCCGTAGTTAAAAATATAGCTCTGCCAGTCAGGGTGGAACCCTTGCCGGGGATCAGCATGTTCATACAGATGACTGCCGTCGAAATAGATCAAGCCGTGAATATCACCGGGGAAGTGGGAGGGAACCCAGTCCAGGATCACACCGATGCCCGCCTGATGCAGCGCATCGAGCAGATGCATAAAATCCTGTGGGGTGCCATATCGGCTGCTTGGCGCGAAGTAGCCGGTTATCTGATAGCCCCAGGAACCATAAAAGGGGTGCTCCATGATAGGCATGAACTCTACGTGGGTAAATCCCAATTCTTTGACATAGGCGGGTAATTCATCAGCCAATTCACGGTAGGTTAAGGGCCGGTTACCCGATTCGGGAGCTCTTTTCCAGGAGCCTAAATGCACTTCGTATACGGACCACGGCTGGGGATTCTTTGCATTAATCCGCCGTTCGGCCATCCAGATACCGTCATTCCACTCGTACTTGATGTCCCAGACTACGGAAGCCGTCCGGGGCGGTTCTTCCCAACGGAAAGCATAGGGATCGCCTTTTTCTACGCTATAGCCGTTATGGCGGGATTGAATATAATATTTGTAGACTTCGCCTTGTCCGATTCCGGGGATAAATGCTTCCCAGATGCCGGAGCCGTCGGGGCGCTCATACATACTATGTCTTCCGCGGTCCCAATGATTAAAGTTACCAATGACGGACACTGCCTGGGCATTAGGCGACCACAAGGCGAAGTAGGTGCCCTGCACTCCGTCGTGAGTGATGATATGAGAGCCGAGCTTCTCATATAATTTGTAATGTTTACCAGCCCTGAATAAATGGATATCAAAATCTGTAAGGAGGCTCACACCGGCAATGGTAGCGGGTGTAGTGTGGTCATTATTGGCAGACTCATTAGCTGGCATAGATGATAATTCGATCACGGGTAGGTCGGTTGGTTGATTGCTGCTTTGGGCCATGGTAACGGGTTAGTTACTACTGTTGATGCTTTATTTTTACGGATAAAGTAGAGGGATAAGATGAATAAATGCAAGGTTTAAAGAAAAAAAAGCCTTTTCTGCCCAAAAAAAGCGTTGAGTCTACGAAATTGTTAAAATTACATTCTCATTTTAGATGTATCAGACATGTTAAAAGTATCAAAATTATTGAGTTGGCTTATGCTACCGGCACTGTTAATAATCTACTTGACCGGAACGCAACAGAAGGTGAAAGCCAAGGTACAGCAGCATCTGTTGGAAGCCGGATTTTTTATGCCTGAGCCCTCTGCATCCTTTGTAAACAAATTGCCGGCTAGTTATAACCTGAGCTTAAAAACCCTGGATGGCCGGTCTGTTTCGATGCGGACTATGAGAGATAAGGTGATTTTCATGAATATATGGGCCAGCTGGTGTCCGCCTTGCGTGGCAGAAATGCCTGCTATCCAAAAGTTGTATCAGCAGATGGACACCAATAAAGTTGCCTTTGTGATGCTCTCCGTTGATGAATACGATAAAGCGTTGCGAAATTTTATTGAACGTAAGAAGTACACTTTCCCGGTATATACCGCCGTTGGCAAGATTCCTGATGTATATGCGTCACCTTCCATTCCGATTACTTTTGTGATTAGTAAGGAGGGCGAGATCGTATTCCGGCATGACGGAATGGCTAACTACAATACGGCTGACTTCCGGGAGTTTCTTAATAAGCTGGCAGCAGAGTAAGGAGGAAGGAGCAGCGGCAGTTTTGAGTTTACGGTTTCCAGTTTCCAGTCTTCGGTTGTTAGTTTTCAGACGCAACCGGCAACTACTCTATCTCTTCTCCCCAAACGCCAGATCGCCGGCATCACCCAGACCCGGAACGATATAGAATTTATGATTAAGTTCTTCGTCTACGGCCCCGGTCCAGATTTTACATCCCGGAAGATTATCAAGTACATATTGCGTTCCGGCTCGGCTGGCTATGGCCGTAGCAATATGTACCTGAGCGGGTTGGCCATGTTTCAGGAGTGTCTCATAACTTCGTATAATAGATTTGCCCGTAGCCAGCATTGGATCAATCAGAATCAGGGTTTTGCCCTCAATAGAAGGTGAGGTAAGGTACTTCATCTCAATATCAAACGAATGGTCTTCCTGGTGTGGCCCCCGGTAGGCTCCGATAAAAGCACTTTCGGCCTCATCAAACACGTTCAGAAATCCCTGAAAAAGAGGCAATCCGGCCCGGAGAATGGTAGTCAGGACGGGTTGGTGCTGCAATTGCTGCGTATGCGCTGTGCCCAAAGGAGTAGTTATCTGAGCAGACACAAAGGGTAAGGCTTTAGAAATCTCATAGGCCAGCAGTTCTCCAATCCGTTCCATATTGCGACGGAACCGCATCCGGTCCCGCTGTACCTCAATATTCCGCAGTTGAGCCACAAAGTGATTCCCAATGGAAGGTTGTTCGGTCAGGATGAACAGAGATGAATTAGAAGCTGGAGTCATAAGATGTCGGATTTAATTTCGTAGAACTACGTTCGGTAAGTTCGGCTCTCGCCTCCTTACCCTTCGGGGTTCGGTAGTCGGATTTCGGATAAGGACAGAAAAATATTCGACATCATCTATCCGAAATCCGAAATTCCAGTAAATGTGCATATTTTTCTAACTTGCCGCAATGACAACCGCCGATTTACAGGGTTGTATTGCCTTTTTACGATTTATTGAGAAAAGAAAACGTTTATGATTGAACTTCATTTTCGCCAGTTACTCATCCTGTTCATTTTTCTCCCTTTTCAGGTCTCATGGGCACAAAGTGTATACGCGCCGCTGAACAAAGATTATTATCACCTGGTAGAACGGTACGAAATTAAGCGAGGACGTTTTTCCGAAGGTTTGCACAGCCATATCAAACCCTACGAACGGAAAGGGATCGTGCAGTTGACGGATGCTGTAGCCCAGGACCATAATTTTCTTTCCCGACGGGACCGCTTTAACCTTACGTACTTGCGGAATGACAGCTGGGAGTGGGCCGACAGCGCCGAAAATGATAGTCGCCGGACTATATTCGGAGCCTTTTACCGGAAGAAGTCTGACTTGTATCACCACCAGCAAGAGGATTTTGACTTGCACGTAAACCCTGTACTATACGTGGGCGGAGGCTCCGAGCCAGGGGGGAAAAAGCTGTACATCAATACCCGTGGCGCAGAAGTGAGGGGAATGATTGCGAAAAGTATCGGGTTTTATACCTTCTTGGCTGACAACCAGGCCGTATTTCCTGAATTCGTGCGGG
>JAUJNL010000178.1 GCA_030448185.1 Cytophagales bacterium
AGTCGGGCTTAGGCGTCTTCCCGAAAAGCCTAAACAGCCTCACATATAAATAAGTGAGGGATAGCCCTAAATAAAAAGGTCTACAATAAGCTCATGTAAGGCCTTTTAGCGGATTGCAAATCCGCCATTTCCCAGGTTCGGCATTACAACTATCTCAGCGAAGCTAAATGCCGAACAACCATCGGTCTAAACAGCCTCACATATAAATAATTGGCTGATTCCCTGATTATTGCCCCTTCTTGCTAGCTACTTTGGTCTTTTTGGGGTATGCATTGCCCTCAGAAGGAATCATAATCGTAACTTTGGTAGAAATTGGCTTGCCGAAATTGGGCGTTCCGTCAGCATTCCAGGTAAACTTCTGGGCCCGGGGAGAACGGTGACCGCCGCAGCCTTGTCCCGGCTCGGCATTGGCATGGTACAAGATCCAGTCTTCGGTACCGTCCGGCGATTTGAAGAACGAATTATGTCCCGGGGCGAAAATGCTGTCTTGCGGAGATTGGGTAAAGACGGGTCTGATTGATTTAGTCCAGGAAGCTGCATCCAGCAGATTACTGCTGGCTGAGGTAGTCAGCATTCCCAGTGAGTAGAAATCGGTCCAGCAACCACTGGCCGAATAAATCATGAATAACTTGTCGCCATGAGCCAGCAGTTGAGGACCTTCATTAACGTCTACGTGGGGAGGCTCATCGGAGCCCGGCCCCCGTTTAATGTCTCCCACTTTTTCCCAGGGGATGGAAGGAACCGAAAGCAGTACGCGGTTGCCGTCAATGGTCCAGGGGTTTTTCATCTTAGCAATGTAAATATCCTGACGGCCGTTTTCGTCGCCTTCCCACCCTGACCAGACCAAGTACAATTGCCCCTTATGGTCAAATACGGAGCCATCAATGGCCCATTTATCGGTTGAGTCCGCGAGTTTGCCTTTCATGGTAAAAGTACCCTGAAAAGGATCGGCCGAGCCATTTTCGAGAACCCATAACCGGTGGTTACGGTTCTTGCCATCATCCGCGGCAAAGTAGATATACCACTTACCCTGTATAAAGTGAATTTCGGGAGCCCACAAGTCTCTGGAATGAGGTCCATCAGCGGGAGGAGTCCATACCGTTTTTCTTTCGGCGGTAGGCAGATCGGCCAAGTTACGGGTTCGCCAGATATCGATGCGACTGCCTAAGGTGTGCGTATAATAATAGTAGCCATCTTTGTAAATACTCCAGGGATCGGCACCGGATGGCAACAGCGGATTGGTAAAGGTGCGGTTGGCAGCTTGCTGACCAAATCCTACTGAGATGTATAAAAAGATCAGCAGGACCGTATAACGTATTTTCATCGGAAAGATTAGTCTGAGATTGGGTAAGGGAATCAAATATAAGCACGAACCTTACACAACTGCAACGGATAAAAGCTACTGGTAGCGGGCCTGGCACTCCCCTTCTGAAAAGCCTTACTCCTATTAAACCGTGAGGATGCGATGGAGTACTGGTGATTGATTAGGATGCTCATCGACACTTCAGCGAAGAAAACAATCAAAAACTTCTATTAGCAGAATTAAAAGAGAAAGTTTGGTGGCTATTAGGCTGGCTGCTACGTAAACAGATGTAGAAAATTTGCCACTCGGAAATCGTGGTACTTTTCGCAAGTTCTTTTAATTTAACTACTCTATGAATCAAAGTAATCAAAAACAATTCGCCGGCGTGTGGCTCGACCACCACAAGGCAATCATTATTGCCAAGGAGGAAAGCAACGAGTACGTAGTACTCAACAAAGTAGAAGCAGCCGAAAAACAGGCGGGTAGCAATGAGCATACTATCCACAACACGCAACAGGCTAATCTGCTTAAATATTTCAAATCTGTTGCAAAGCTATTAGTCAACTACGATAAGTTACTCCTTTTTGGCCCCGGTACCGCACAGGAACAATTTCAAAGACATCTGCAGGAAGATCCACAATTCAAAGGCAATAATATTGTTATTGATAGTGCCGATCAACTTACTGATTCGCAAATGATTGCTAAAGTCCGGGACTTCTTTAAATCAAACTAGCCATAACTTTACCAGACTTATTGGCCACCCCAAACGTAAGCCGATAGTATGAAGAAGGGGTAAAGCAGTACTTTACCCCTTTTTTGCCTCATCGTTTACCCCTGTTTCAGAAGCAAGCGCCAGCCGGTCCATATCCATAAAAATCCCAAGGGCTAATCGCAAATACGCAGATGCTGGAAAGAAAACAATATTACTTGCCTCCCGGATTGCTATCCTTCCCGGGCAGGACCATAACGTTATGAGTACTGGTCCCAATCTTTTTGTCAAAGAAGCGGAAAGCTTTCTATTACCTTAAGTAAGCGTAACCATTCGGATGTGTACTTCTCCGGATGATTACAAAGAAACAGACCTTTTACCATAAGTTTAAGGTACCAATAGCTATTCATAACACAATGCTATTAACCATTACCACTACCCATTATCCAGCTACTGACCTTGGGTACCTGCTTTATAAGAACCCGGCAAAAATTCAGTCGGTAGAGATTTCCGGGGGAAAAGCTCATATCTTTTACCCGGAAGCCACCGAGGAACGCTGTACGGCTGCCTTGCTGCTGGACATTGATCCGGTGGGACTGGTACGTAACAACCGGAGCCCGGCCGGGGAAAATTTTGCCCTGGAACACTATGTGAATGACCGGCCTTATGTAGCTTCTTCCTTCATGGCCGTAGCCATTGCCAAGGCTTTTGCCACGGCTATGAATGGCACCAGCAAAGACCGACCCCAATTGGTAGACATGCCCCTGCCACTGGAAGCTAAGTTGTCCGTAGTGCCCGTGCGTGGCGGCGAAGCGTTTCTGCGCCGCCTATTTGAACCGCTGGGCTATCAGGTGACTGCACAGGGGCATCCCCTGGATGAACAATTTCCGGAATGGGGAACCAGTCTGTATTATACGGTAATCCTGCAGGGACAAGTCCGACTCCGCGATTTGCTTTCGCATCTGTATGTGCTCATCCCAGTGATGGACAATGATAAACACTACTGGCTGGGCGAAAGCGAAATCGAAAAGTTGCTGTCTAAGGGAGAAGGCTGGCTGCGAAACCACCCGGAAAGGGATAGTATCACCCGCCGTTATCTCAAAAATCTGGGCAGGTTGACCAAACAAGCTTTTGCCATCCTCGATGCTACCGAAGCCGCAGCGGCGGAAACGGAAGAAGAATTATCCGAAGAACTTCCCGAAATAGTAACCGCCAAACGGCATTCTCTGCACCAGCAACGCCTGGAGACTACCTTGGATGAACTCAAAAAATCAGGAGCCAAAAAAGTACTGGACCTGGGTTGTGGGGAAGGCCGTTTGCTGCAATTATTGCTGGCTGATTCCCAGTTTGAGCAGATTCTCGGAATGGACGTTTCGCACCGTTCCCTGGAAATTGCCCAGGATAAATTGAAACTGGACCGCCTGCCTGAGAAGCAGGCGCAGCGAATCAAACTGATTCAGGGATCTTTATTATATCGCGACAAACGCCTGGCCGGTTTTGAGGCCGCTGCTATAGTGGAAGTAATTGAGCATCTGGAACCAGACCGGCTGGCCGCTTTCGAACGGGTGGTCTTCCAATTTGCCCGTCCGGAAACCGTGGTTATTACTACGCCCAACGTCGAGTACAACCGTATGTTTGAAACGCTGACTGCCGGCACTTTCCGCCATCACGACCACCGCTTCGAATGGACTCGGTCGGAATTTGAAGCTTGGTCCCGGGAAGTAGCCACCCGACACAGCTATACAGTCCGGTTCCGGCCCGTAGGTCCCGAAGAAGAGGCAGTCGGTGCTCCTTCTCAAATGGCCATTTTCGGGCGGAATGTGTAGTCGATGTTCGATTGGCGATGTTCGATTGGCGATGTAGAGACGTATAGGAATTTACCCTTTCTATTGTTGATATTCAGTTTAAGAATTTTCCCATTACTACAGGTTTTAACCTGTGGCGAAAATAATATTTCATGCAACTTCCCATACCCGAATTATCCCTGGTACTCCTTATGGGCGCCTCTGGTTCCGGCAAATCTACCTTTGCGCGGAAGCATTTCAAATCCACTGAAATTGTATCGTCTGATACTTGCCGGGGTATTGTGTCCGATGACGAAAACGACCAGTCTGCTTCCGGGGACGCTTTTGAACTATTGCATTTCATTATCGCCAAACGCTTGAAAAGAGGCTTGCTGACGGTAGTAGATGCCACCAATGTACAGCCCGAAAGCCGGCGGTCTTTAATCAGAATTGCCAAACAATACCACGTACTGCCGGTAGCCATTGTCTTTAACCTGCCCGAATGGATCAGCCACGAACGGAACAAAAGCCGTCCGGACCGTAATTTTGGCCAGCATGTAGTGGCTATGCAACGGCAGCAGCTCCGCAAATCTCTGGACGGACTGAAAAAAGAAGGCTTCCGGCACGTGTATATTTTGCATTCCCCGCAGGAAGTAGACGCTGTAGAAGGCATTAGCCGTACCCGTTTGTACAATAATTTGAAACATCTAACCGGCCCCTTTGACATCATTGGCGATGTGCACGGCTGTTTCGAAGAATTACAGTTGCTGCTACTGAAACTAGGTTACCAGATCCAGTTTGTGCCCGAAGACGACCAGAATTTTGGCATCGAGGTAACGCCGCCGGAAGGACGAAAAGCCGTGTTTGTGGGGGATCTGGTAGACCGTGGCCCCGACTCTCCGGCAGTGCTGCGACTGGTCATGAGCATGGTCAATGCCAAAACGGGCCTGTGCGTTCCGGGCAACCATGACGAAAAACTGCTGCGTAAGCTCAATGGTCGTAGCGTCACCATTAGGCATGGGCTGGAGCAAACCCTGGAGCAGCTTTCCCGGGAAACACCGGCATTTCCGGACAAGGTCCGGGTATTTCTGGCCAAACTCGTAAGCCATTACGTACTGGACAATGGAAAACTGGTGGTATCCCACGCCGGGTTGAAAGAAGAGATGC
>JAUJNL010000179.1 GCA_030448185.1 Cytophagales bacterium
CGTCTTTACCTTCATAATGACGGGTTTTTAGCTTGCCTTCCACGTATACCAAGCTTCCCTTGCGCAGGTACGTATTGGCCAGTTCCGCCAACGACCGCCATAAAACTACTGTATGCCACTCGGTTTCAGTGCGGGATTGCCCATTGCGGTCTTTATACAGTTCAGTCGTAGCTAGTGAAAATTTTGTCACGCTGATATTGCCTTCCAGTTGCTGAATTTCAGGATCTTTACCCAGATTACCAATCAGGGTTACTTTGTTTAAGCCTCTCATAATTCGGGTATATTATTTATTACCGTTTATATGACAGCCAGTCAGGAAGTAAATGAAGCAGAAGCAGGCAAAAAATAAATGGTTGTCAATTGGTAAGGTCTACAACTGACAACCATTGGGCATTTAACACTTAGCATTCACCATTCCCTCGGACTACACCAGCTTCTTTTCCAGTTCTTCGATTTCCATCATCGCATTTTCCCACTGCTGCTGGGCAGTTTCCAGGGTCTGGGTTACTTGCTGGTAGTCGGCGTTGGCCTGGGCCAGTTTTTTAGGGTCGTTATAAGTAGCCGGATCAGCCATTTGCTTTTCCAGCAGTGCTTTTTTGCCCTCCAGTTCGGTAATCTTCTTTTCCAACTCTTCTACCTTCTGGGAAGCTTTTTTCAGGCTGCGGTTGGCGTCCTGTTTTTCGTTTTCCGAAAGGACAGGCTTCTGCACGGGTTCCTTTTTGGGACTCTGAGCCTGCTTGCTACTGGCTGCTTCCGTCTCTGCCCTTTCCTGCTGCCACAACTCATACTCGTCGTACGTGCCGGGATATACTTTGATCTGATTGTCTTCAATGTACCAGATCTTGTTAGCAACGTTTGCAACAAAGTGACGGTCGTGCGAAACGACTACAAAACTACCCTCGTACTGTTGCAAAGCCTGGATGAGAATATTCACTGACTGCATGTCGAGGTGGTTGGTCGGCTCATCGAGCAGCAGGAAATTGGCTTCGGAGATCAGGGTCTTGGCTAATGCCACCCGCGACTTTTCCCCCCCGGATAGCACCTTTATTTTCTTAAACACATCGTCGTTGGAGAACAGAAAACAGCCCAGAATAGTCCGCAGGGTAGCTTCGGTCTTGTCCGTACCGGCCTGCTTGAGTTCATCCAGCATGGTATTCTCAATGTTCAGCGATTCCAACTGATGCTGGGCAAAGAAACTAAACTTCACATTGTACCCCAGCTGACGTTTGCCTTCAATCGGTTCCGTGCCCGCAATGATCCGCAGTAAAGTAGACTTTCCGCGGCCGTTGGCCCCGATCAGGGCAATTTTGTCGCCCCGTTCAATATTGGCCGTAGTGTTTTTTAAAATCGGTTTCTGCGGATAGGATTTGGATATGTTTTCCAGTTGCAGGATGTGCCGCCCGGTCTGCTGCTTGAAATTGAACCGGAAAGTCACGCGGGCTGATTCATCAATGACTTCACCAATCATATCCATCCGGGCCAGCGACTTGACCCGCGACTGCACTTGCCGGGCTTTGGTGGCTTTGGACCGGAACCGCTCAATAAAACGCTCCGTCTGCCGGATCTTGGCCTGCTGGTTTTCGTAAGCTCCCCGCTGAATCTCGTTGCGCAGCGCTTTTTCCTCCACGTAGAATGAATAATTACCTGAATAAACATTTAGTTTCTGGCTGGAGACTTCCACAATAGAATCCACTACATTATCCAGAAATTCCCGGTCGTGGGAGACGACGATGATGGCTCCTTCGTAGTTATCCAGGTAGTTCTCTACCCACTGAATCGAAGGTAAATCCAAGTGGTTAGTCGGTTCGTCGAGCATAAGCAACGCTGGTTTCTGTAACAGCAGCTTAGCCAGCATCACCCGCATACGCCAGCCCCCCGAGAACTCCCGCAGGGGCCGCTTCAGGTCAGCCGTGCTGAACCCTAACCCTTCCAGAATCTCTTCGGAGCGGGCCTGTATGGTATAACCGCCGAGAGCCTCAAACTCTTCCTGCAAGCGGGTTAGTTTATTGACGAGGGAATCCTGGTAATTGGTCTCCATTTCGTGCAGCACCTGATCTATCTGCTTATGCAGACGGTTTTCTCTTTCAAATGCCTGCATAGCAACTTCCAGAATCGGGTCATTGCTCTGATAGGAAAGCAGGTCCTGGTTCAGAAAACCAATGGTACATTCACTGCTTTTAGAAATACTGCCCCCGTCGGGCTGGTATTCGCCGGTAATCAGACGTAGTAAGGTGGACTTTCCGGTTCCGTTGGCGCCAATCAAACCAATACGGTCCTTAGGCTTGATGTGCAGGCTAGCATTGTCGTACAACGTCCGGCTACCGAAATGAAAAGTTAAATTGGTAATAGAAAGCATGTTGCAAAATTACGGATAAGGCCGCAATTGCAGAAAGTCTGTACAGATATTGGTTGGTTTAAATAAGATGCTGATATTGGACGGAATTATCACGGTGCTCTTCGGGGTGGCTATGATAATTGTTCCCACCGCCGGATTACTGGCTTGGATGTGGATGATTGGCGCCTTTAAGCTGGTCTCAGGCCTGCTGCTCTTGATACTGGCCTTCCGGTTAAGGAAGGAAGAAAGCGGAACTTCCAACGGAGGACTTACCAATCTGGCCGGAGCGGCGAGTAACCTTCGCAGGAATGATCAATAGTTAATTAAATGGATAAGCTTCGGCAGGTAGTTTTCCTGGAGGCGTTCACGAAGCCCTTGTCATGGGAGCAAGTTTTAATTTCTTTTTTGGTAGAATACCCTTTTCTCAATCCACTTTAACCCATAAAACAAGGCGAGTTATGTTGAGTAACTTTTAATATACAGCTTCTTATAAGTCACTCTTGTACCAGGAGAATTCCTATTTGCAGCAAATGGCGCTGATTCCCGATGCTCCTACCCGCTGCGTTACAGATTAGATACTTGCTACCTCCTGCTTCCGTCTTCTATCTCCTCGCTTCTCACCTCTTCCACCAACATAGCCAATTGGACATTGAACATCAAACATCCTTCTTCGCATACTCCTGCAGCCAGGCCTGGCGGGAAGTACGCTGGCCGACCAGCCGAAAAAACGTAATCAGGTTCTCTTCGTCCTGGGCCAGGGCTTTGGCAAAAGGCTCTTTAGGTTGGTCTTTGTAGTCATTAATGTACTCTTGCCGGATAAAATTCGCCTGCGGCAACTCCTCGGCGCAAGTGATCTTGACCAAGCCCGTTTTTTCCCACATTTTCCGCCACCAATCTATTGAGTGCACAAAGTACCAATAGGACGGGTACGCTGATTGCAGAAAAGCAGGTACTTGCTCGAATGTCTCGATTTCCCGCCGAAAGCACACATCCGCAATGCCAATGCAACCATCTGGTTTCAGAAACTTACTGATGTAGGCGAGGTATTTATCATCCGTACCAAAATAAGTGTACGAGTCAATAACAATAACCAGGTCAAAAAACTCCTTCGGAAAGGGCAGGTGCCGGGCATCCACTTGCAAGGGAAATACTTTGTTTTCGCATTCCATCTCGCAGATGCGGCGGTGATTGTCAGTAGCCGAAATGGCCTCATCTACGGCCCATACCTGCACGTCAAACTCCTTAGCCAGAAATATCCCACTGATCGCCTTGCCGCAGGCCAGGTCCAGTACCCGCATCCCGGGTTGTATATGGAGTACCTGAGTAAGACTCTCCAGGTTATACAATACATTTTCACCAATAGAATTTTCCCGGATCCAATCTTTATCGTAATGTACCGAACGGGGAAAAAGAGTTTGCGCAGACAGGGACAAGAAAGCAGACATAGTATATCGGGTATGGGATTAACTGCGTTGAACTACGTTCAGTACGTTCGGCTCCCGCTTCCCAACTACGTTGTCTCACTTCGGTTCTCGCCTCGTGAGCCTTCGGGGTTACGGATTTCGGAACCCTGAAAACCACCATAGGTAGCCGGACGGCGGTAAAATACGGCTTTTTCTGCATACGGCTTTACTTCCGACCGATTTATAACCTTCATTTTATCCTAACCTCTCTCCTTTTTGTCCGTATGAAGTAATACAATTTTTAACCTAACCAAATACAGTTATGGCTACAATGGCAGATGATAGAAAACACACGGTCTCCATCCTGGAAGATTTAATGAAGATTTGTAACGATGGCGCTCACGGCTACCAGACTGCCGCTGAGGATGTTGATAATCAGGAATACAGAACGTTATTTAATGCTTATTCTCAGCAACGGAATCAATTTTCGGCGGAATTGGAACGCGAAGCTAACCTGCTTGGCCGGGACCCTGATGCCGGAGAAAGCCTGTTAGGAGCCCTGCACCGGGGGTGGATTAATATAAAGTCTGCCTTTACCAGCGGTGGCACCGATGCTATTTTGGATGAGTGTCAGCGGGGCGACAAAGCTGCGATCGAAACGTATGAGAAGGCATTGCAGCAACCCTTGCCGGCCCATATTGAGGCTGTAGTAAGAAGGCAATATAATGCAATACAGGAAGCCTACAACAAAGTAAGCACCTTTAAGGCAATGAGCAAGTAAGAGGGTATAAATCAACCTTAGAAAGACAGTTCCCAGGGACTGTCTTTTTTATTGGTCCCCTATGGAAGCAAATAATTTTCACTCTTTTAAGATGCATTGTTCTGTCTTTTTTCGCCGCTGTAGCCCTAATACAACACTAACTTTCCGCACGTCTTCCCGTTCAATCGGGTAGGATAACTCATTTTAAAACTATGCGAATTGGTGGATTATTCAGATTAATAGCGGCAGCCGTAATTGCGCTATTTTCATTGTTTACCTATTATACGTCCTCCCAGAAAAATCCGGTTACTGGCGAAAAGCAGCGGGTGAATATGACCGTACAGCAGGAAATCGCTTTGGGTCTGCAGTCGGCCCCCCAGATGGCTCAGCAATACGGCGGTTTGTCCACTGATAAGCAGGCTCAGGCGTATGTGGACCGGGTAGGTCAAAAAGTAGTAAGGGGAGCTATTCCGGGAGAGTCACCATATAAATTTGATTTTCACGTACTAGCTGATCCCAAAACAATCAATGCCTTTGCGCTGCCTGGCGGACAGGTGTTTATTACCGAAGGCTTACTCCGACAATTAAAAACGGAAGAACAAGTAGCTGGGGTACTGGGGCACGAAATCGGACATGTAATTAACCGGCATGCAGCTGAGCACATTGCCAAGCAACGGCTGACTCAGGGCTTAACCGGTGCGGCGGTTATTGCTTCCTACGACCCAAACCGGCCTTCAACCATGCGTACCGCCGCCGTGGCCGCCCTGATTG
>JAUJNL010000180.1 GCA_030448185.1 Cytophagales bacterium
TCGTGAGGTGGGAGTGCGATAAACAGTCGTCCTAATTCCGAAGAGTTAATGGCGGGGTAACTCATCCCTTTTGAGTGTACATCTACTTGATTCGTAAATGAATCACTTTTCACCAATAGAGACAGGAATTTTGGATAAACCTCGATTGGGTTCAAAACAGCGAATCCTGTTGAAAACACATAGTGACTTTTAGTTTCATCTATGAAATCTATGGCTTTCAGATAAGTTCTAACTGTCGAGATAATTGTGTCGCCCGCCTTTGCAACTCTTCTTGCTCTGGAAGGGGCATCTTTAAAACTAAAGGTATCTGAAGTGCTTATGCCATTTTCATACGTCACGCTCCCTATGTCAACATAGTCAAATATGAAGTTCTTGTCAGTGTTTTCAGGTATTGTGTTCTGATTAATTCCGCACGTATTCTTCAGTCTTTTCACCTCCCAGTGCGCCGGAATCTCCCCAATCCACTCCACCCCTAAATCTTTATAGGCGGGATATTTTTCAATGCTTACTTTTTCCAGTACTGCTTCCATCAAGCTAAGTTTAAGATTTCCCCAATAAGACCATCACTTTCGGCTTCCAGCGCCAGAATGTCATTGCTTACATCTTCCAGGCTGCGCAGGGGCTGGTGGCGGTAGAAGTATTTGTTGAAGCTGATTTCGTAGCCAATCTTGGTGGCGTCCATGTTGATCCAAGCTTCAGCCACGTGCGGCTTCACCTCCCGCTGGAAGTATTCGTAGATGTTCTCCTTCAGCGGTACGTTTTCGGTGTCCCGCAAATCACTTTCGGTTTCGTATTCCAGGTATTCACCCTTCTTGCTGGTGGGGAAGTAGCCGTAATCAGCTAGCTGGCTCTCTTCACAGACTAGGTGCTCCAGCAGCGCCTCCAGTTTTTCGCCGGTCAGTTTTGCAGTTCCTTTGATTACTTTTTCAGCAGTAGGGTTGTACCAGCTTACCGCGTTCAGGATGGCGTTCTTTTCTGCGGTCGATAGCTTGGCCCTCATGCCTTTTAATTCGGCATCCACCTTTTCCCGGAACGCATTGAAATTACTGTACTCATCGCCCCCAATAACCTGCATGAGTTTAGCGGCAGTATCTAGTAGATGCTTTCCTTTGTACCAGATTTCAGGACTCGCCAGGGTTTTTAACTGCTTCGCATTCAGGTTTAGCCCTTGCTTCTCGCACCACTCCCGGATGGCTTTTTCGTGTTTACTGATGCCGGTGTACACTTCTTCCCCAAATTCGCCGTAAGCCCACTCCATCGGTTCCCGCAGGGTTTTGTCAAACCGCAGTTCGGCGATGCGTTCCGGGGTAAACTGCGCCTTCAGCCGTCTGGGGCGTTCAATGGTTACCTTGTAGTACCCGAAGTCGGTATTATCAAAAATCTGGGCGGCAATACCTTCCTGGCCGGTGCGGTCAACCGCCTGCATTCCCGTGTATACCTGCACGATTTCCCGGATTTGTTCCGGGGAAAATTCGCAGTTTTTGGCCCCGAGGTTTTTGCGCAGCTTGCGGTATAGGGAGCCGGCATCAATCAGTTGTACCTTGCCCTTGCGATGAGCCGCTTTGTGGTTGCTCAGCAGCCAGATATAGGTGGTAATGCCGGTGTTGTAAAACAGGTTATTAGGCAATTGGATAATGGCTTCAAGCCAGTCGTTTTCAATAATATACCGGCGGATGTTGCTTTCGCCGCTACCGGCATCACCCGTAAATAAACTGCTGCCATTATGTACCGAGGCAATGCGGGAACCCTGCGGGCTTTGGGAAAGTGGTTTCATTTTATTGACCATCTCCATCAGAAACAGCAATTGCCCATCCGAAGAACGGGGTGTGGCGTCTACGTCTTCTTCCAGGCCCCAGTAATCTTTGAGTTTAATCTGGAAGCGGGGGTCAATTACGTCTTTGCCATCTTTAATGTATTTCTGATCCCCGGCCCACGATTTGCCGTAAGGTGGGTTAGAGAGCATAAAATTGAAATGCCTACCGGCAAATTCATCCGTAGCCAAGGTAGAGCCATTTTTGATGTTCTCCGGATTGTTCCCCTTGATCATCATATCTGACTTACAAATGGCATAGGTCTCATCATTGATCTCTTTGCCGTATAAATGTACGTCGCCGGAAGCCCTGATTTCCCCTTCCGGGTTTTTGATAAAATTCTGGGATTCGGTCAACATCCCGCCACTGCCACAGGCTGGATCATAGATGGTCATAACCGGAGGAAGCTTATCTTTTACCGGATCAAAAACCAGGTGAGTCATCAGCTCAATCACTTCCCGGGGCGTGAAATGTTCCCCCGCTTCTTCGTTGTTCTCCTCATTGAACCGTCGGATGAGTTCTTCAAATACATAGCCCATTCCCAGATTCGATAGCGGAGGCAGCTTGCGGCCATCGGGGTCATTTTTCTCAAAGGGTGTAAGGTTGATATAAGGGGAGGTAAACTTCTCCAGCACATTCAGCAGCACATCCTTGGATGCCATGTGGCTGATCTGGCTTTTGAGTTTAAACTTCTCAATGATCTCTTTTACATTGGCGCTGAAGCCGTTCAGATATTCCTCGAAATTGGCCCGTAAAATCTGCTGGCTGTTGGTGGCTGTATCGTGCAAACGTTGCAGCGTCCAGGGACTGGTATTGTAAAATACATATCCCGACGCTTGCCGGAGTCCGCCTTCATCCAGTTCGCTGAGCTTAACCTCGTCCCGTTGAAAAGCTACCTCTTCCATAACGGTCTCCTTGGAGGGTTCAAGCAAAGCATCTAATCGGCGCAGCACCACCATCGGCAGGATTACATCCCGGTATTTTCCCCGAACGTACACGTCACGCAGACAGTCATCGGCAATGGACCAGATAAAGGAAACCAGTTTGTTATGTACCGCAGTATTCATGTATAGTGTTTTGGTGATTAATGGTAAAAGTTGCTTCTTAATTCGCAGCGGCGAAAACAAATCACCGGACAAACGGCGCAATATCCTGTAAAAATGGATTGGAATAAAGCTTTTTTGACAGCGATTTTATCATTGTATTATCTTATCCCTTTTTGGCATAACCACCGCTAATTTACCGGTCCCTCTGAAACAGTGATGTTGCTTTGGGACTGGCAACGAAAAAAGCCTAGCTTTTACCAGGCATAGAGGGTCTGCACAAGATGAATAGCATCAGACGGATCAGGCTGAAGTGGAGACTGTAGTCTGGAGTTTCTCCCGGGTCTTTTCCAGATAACCTTCCAGTAAATGAGTACCAGAATCCAGATGAAGCGCTTTTTCAAATTCGGTCAAGGCTTGGAAGTAATCTCCCTGATCAAAGTAATAAATGCCTAGGTTCCGGTAAGCGTAGGAGTTGCTTCCGTCCAGTTTCAGAGACTTCTGGATATCACTAAATCCCGCTTCAAAATTTCCTAGTTTGATTTTTGACAAACCCCGGTTATTCCAGGCATAGGCAAACTCGGCATCAAGAGCAATTGCCTGATCCAGATCTGGCAGCGCCCTGGAATAATCTTCTAGAATGGTATTTACGTATCCCCTGTTATTCCAGGCTGATCGGTTGGTGTGATCCAGTGAAAGAGCCTGAGTAAAATCAGGTAAGGACTCTTCATATTGCTGCAGATACATTTTCAACAGTCCTGAGCTAACATAATCATCAGAATTTTTCTCAAACTTTTCAGCTAATTCCTTATCCATCTGCAGGGCTTTTGCATATCTTCCTGCATGCAGGTAGGCTAAAATGGCAAGTCGGTACAAGTAATCCTGCTCAAATCCTTCCCTGATAAATTCATCAAACCTTTCTCCTGCCAGTTGGTACTGCTCCTGGTCATATAGGGAGAAAGCCTTTTCGTATTTTCGGTAAAAACCCTGGTACCTTAACAGCGTTTTCAATGTAAAACCATCATTGTAGGTGATACCGCCATCTTCCAGATGAATGGGTATTGCATTGGGAACCAGATTACCATATAAATCAATCAGGGAAGAAACCATTAGAGCAATCAGAATTAGTTTAACACTCCCATGCAGGTCTAAAGAAAAAGTCAGGGAACAGAGAATTATACTGAATAAAAGAGAGGAAACCGGTCCCGCTATGGTGATCAGTATCTGCCGGTACAATGCAACATCCTCGTCTAGGTAATGGCACATTCCCTTCCGCCAGGCAAACGGATTATAACGGAAATAGAATATAAACCTTCCCAGCTTCAGGGCTAGACTCTCTGCTGACTTTCCATACGAACCGATATAAACCCGGACTTCCTTGCGAGTCAACAGCAAAGCCACGAGACCGTGTCCCAATTCATGCAGCAATACCGTCACCGGCCAGGTGATGGCAAAAAGGATGGAACACACTAACAGTATAAAAGGAGTTTGCCACATATCGATTACTAGGATAAGCTGTAATACCTGAATCTTGATACTACCGGTTAAATCCTGGTAACCAGTTTAGGATTTACTCTGAATGGGTGACAAAAAATATTTCTGACACCTGAGATGACACCTAAAAAGAAAAATCCCTTGTAAATATCTGATTTACAAGGGATTTTAAAAATAAAAAGTGGAGTCGGAGGGATTCGAACCCTCGTCCAGACAAGGAGACTGTCAGGCCTTCTACATGCTTAGTTGCACTTTGATTGTCGGGTGAAGGCAAGGCTGCAACGACCGAACCTGTCACCTTAGTCACTTTAGTCTCGTTACGAAATCATGACAAGTCCGTAACCAGCACTACATTGTGATGCCCCAACTGCCTTTCCGGTAGTACGGCGGAAAGGCGGGACACATGCTAGCTAATTCTCAATTAGGCAGCAAGGGCGTAGTTTTCTTCGCCAGTTATTGTTTGAAAGAATTTTTATCAGGAGATCCTTTCAACTCCCGGCATGCTTAC
>JAUJNL010000181.1 GCA_030448185.1 Cytophagales bacterium
TCACCCCGAGCCGAAGCCGGTAGACCTGTTCCGCTTTTTCTGGCGGGAACTCCGGTTGATTGGGGCACGGGTGTACGAACCACAGGACTTCGAAGAAGCCATTGGGCTGGCCGCTGGCGGGAAAATTCCCCTGGACCCACTGATCACGCAGGTTTCGCCCCTCCAGCAAGTACAGCAGGTATTCGAAACCATTGACCGCAACCCGGAAGGAATGAAGTATTTGCTTAAATGCAATTAAGTCGGTGCATTGGTCGGTGGTCAGTAGACAGTGCATGAGAATAGATTGATTCCCGATCTACCAATGAATGTCTAATGACCAGTTAACCAATGACCCATAAGCCCTTAGCTCTCCTGCGCCAGCCGTCCATTGATAGTAGCAGCCGCGTCCCGTAACTGGCTTATGATCGCTTCCCGGTGCCCGGGATTGAATCGGCTTTCGGGCAGGTAAATGCTGAGGGAGGCAATGACTTGCTCTTTTTTGCGGATGGGCACGGCAATTCCGACGATGTGTTTGGCGGAAAGGGTAAGCGCCATCTCTTTCTGGCGGATGTGGCGGAGTTCCCGCAACAGGTCATCTTTAGACTCAATTCCGGTCCAGAAGTGGGGCTGGGGTAGTCCAAGCGCCTGAATCGTGGAATCCAGTTCCTTGGGCGGCAGGAAGGACATGAGCAAACGGCCGCTGGCGGTGGGGTAAATATCGGCTTCCGTGTGGGTACGCACCTGTAAATCCTGGTCGCTGTGCACAATGTGGACAATGAAACGTTTCCGGTTGCGCAGAATACCCAGCAGGCAGCTCTCGTTGAGGGATTGGGTAAGCGCCTCCATTACCTCTTTGGCGGCGGGAACCAGGTTGTCGTGGTAAGCTAGGTTGCCGGTTAACTGGTAGGCGCCCGGCCCCAGCCGGTAACCGCTCTTACGGCCTAGGTGCTCCAGGTAATTCTTGTCCACCAGCGTTTTTACGATGTTGGCACAAGTGGACTGGTTAATACCCACTGCTTCGGCTATTTCGGAAAGGGAAACAGCTTCATTGCCTCCTTTCGCCACGAAGTCGAGGATGTCTAATGCCCGGACAATTACCTGAATCATGAGAAAAGAAGAAGGTAACGAATCAACCGCAATATAGTTAATTATTGCAATTCAATATTGTTGAACAAAATATGTCAACATAACTCTTTTTGATTTATTGTAAAGCAATCACTTGAAAAGAAACGCTTTGGCTATTGCTAAGGTTATGGCAAGCTTGGTGTTTGCCTGGTGGTAGCGTCTGTCTTGAAAAACTCCCCACAGTTTTTGCATTTGTATCGCTGTTGGCCCGATACATTCTTCCCGTTACGAACAATATTCTCACTCTGACAATTATGACACGTTCTTGCTTCAAGGATCATACTTTTCCCTTTTTGCCAGATAACACTTTTGTCAACTAAAAGTGTTATCTGGCAAAAAAAGTAATGCACCCGCTGAATAAATGCGCTACCAAGACTAAAGACTGGTCGCCTGATTTCCTGGTTGAAGCAGCCCAAACGGGTACCCGTCTAACGATGCGCCCCGAAACGGCTAAGCAGGAACTGGAAAAACTGGAAGATATTGTTCTGCAGGTAATCAAAGCTATCTATCCGGTAGAGGGCGACAGTGGCATCGAAAAACTGGCAGTGCTCCAACTCAAGACCCTGCTTAAAGCCGATGCCGGTCTTTTTGCCCCGCGGAAGGACTGAGGATAATGTCGGATTTCGGAGGTGGGATTTGAGATATAAAAGATGTCCGATGTTCGAGATAAGAAGTATGAAGTATAATTCAAATTAAATTGCCCCGGGTTTTAGCCCGGGCAATTTAATTTGATAGGTGGCGATGGTTCAAACTGAAGGCCATTTATTCGGTTTCTTACTCCTTACCTCGAACATCGCACATCGACAATCGAGCATCGAATATTATTTTTCCTCACGGTGCACAAACTTATTGACGTAGCTGTATTCGCCGCTTTGTTTTTCGTCTTGGTACATAAAGGCCAGTTTGCTTTCCTCAAACCGCTCAAAGAATTCATCCCAGGTAATCTCAGGGAAACTGTCTTCGGCCCCGCCTGGAAAGTTGATGCGCAATAGTTCGGCCTCATCCTTACCCTGGTTATTCGTTCCACGAATAGCGGCTGGCTTGCCATTGCGGGTTTCTACCCATCTTTTTATTGTTGCGTGATCCGTGGTAGTGTGTGAAGAATTTGCTGCTTTTGTTGCCATAGCTGTTATTCTATTAGTGGTACTGCTTCTGTGTACGGGGATTTTTTGGGGAGGGTTCGGGAGTAAAAGCGAGTAAACTGAAAAAGAGAAAATTTTCAAAAACCTCATCCTGAATTCGTCTCCTTCCTTCGCGCCCATCTTCATGGGCTTAATGCTCAGGATGACGAGAGGGACTTTGAAGTTATTGCAACTCAACTCCCATTTCAGTACGAGACCCCGAATGGCTCAGCGAAGCTAACGGTTGGGAATGAGGTCTTAAAACACTAAGGCAATTACTATATCCATTACATTGGTTAAGGTTGGTCCTGTTATCAGGTGACCGCCAGCTTGCCGGAAAAAGTGGTAAGAATCATTATTGTTTAGGTAAGAATGAGCATCTAGCCCCTGAGGGCGGGCCGCTGGCACAATAAAACCATCTACTACGGCACCGGCTGCGTTGTTAGGTCCGTCAGTTCCATCGGTGCCACCAGCCAGTACTAAGATATTTGGCTGACCTTCAGGGCAATTGCCGCCGCTAAAGCTAATTCCTGGTTACGGCCTCCCAGTCCCTTGCCCCGTACCGTTACCGTTGTTTCGCCACGCCCCATAACAGGCAGACAGGCTGGGAGGCAGAACGGTTTGCCGCCGCTTTTGAAGCCTCAGCCACCACTTGCCGGGCTACCTCACGGGCTTCCCCAGTTAGCCGGTCCGTGAGAATAGGCGCCGTAAATCCCATGCTTTCTGCCTTTTCTTTGGCCGCTCTGAGGGCAATGGCATTACTGCCGATAACGTGGGTGGTCGTCTGATGAAAAAAAGCGTCACCCGCTTTAGGCGTTTCAGCGATTTCACCCCGCAGTCCTTTTTCTAAATGTAACCGGATAGGAGCGAGGGGCCTTTTCCACATAAATTATATCGTTTGACAATCTGTACCGCATCGGCAAAAGTACCTGAGTCAGGAACGGTTGGCCCACGAGGCAATTACCTCCAGCGGGTCGCCGATTACATCAGAAAGAACAAGTGATATGAGCCGGGCTGGATAGGCTGCTTTCGCTAAACCGCCCCTTTTTACCGCCGATAAATGCTTCCGTACGGTATTCATCTCCGTAATGTCGGCCCCTGGATTTTAGTAATTGATTGAAAAAAGTTTGTAATTCAGCCAAGGTGCAGCCGGGAGGCAAGTCAATCAGGAGGGCCGAACCTCCGCCCGAAAGCGAGGCAGATAACCAAATCGGTTGAATCGGTTTTCTTGGCTAATGCCAGTAATTCCAGCGTGCCAGCCCCCATTTTCATCCGGAACCGGATGCGCCGCTTCGATGCAGGTAACTCGATCAAAGAGGCGCCGTATGGTCGTATTTTACAATAATGACTCCGCCGGTAATTTTATCACCCAATACATTTTTCCAACGCCTGCCCCCATAGAAGCCGTAGCCTTGCCCGCACCACTACGTAAATATTCCGGACAGTAGTCAAATCAGCCGTACCTCCGGCAATATGCAGTTGCGCACCCGTAAGTTTGACGTTGTTCCGGATCAGCGGACCGGGCTGGACAGCTTTTCACCGCGTGCCGGAAAATGGTTTCGGCAAGGTTGCGACGTTCAAGTTGGGTTGACATGGGAACAGGTTGAGGTAGCCGATGCCTAAGTTATGCAGGAAATCTTTTTTATTTGTAGTGTTATACGCATCACTTACCGCTTCACGCATGGAATTTTTACCCCTTGATTTAGCGGTACGCCGAGGCTCATACCTCTCCCGAATCCGGTGCTTCGGCAGCTGAACCCAGGAAACCCACGCGAAGATACTACAGCCCGGATGCTTTCCGGCCATTTGCAAGGGCGAATACTGGCTTTATTTGTCGCACTTAGTACGACCGAAACGGGTGCTGGAAATTGGTACGTATACGGGTTATTCAGCACTGTGCCTGGCGGAAGGCTTAACTGAAGACGGTAAGGTAATTACGCTGGATGTGAATGAGGAACTGGAAAGCATGGTCCGGCAGTATGTGGAAGAGGCTGGTCTGACCGATAAGATAGACTTCCGGCTGGGCAATGCGGCCGAACTGATGATTCCGGCTATGGATGAGACCTTTGACCTCGTTTTTTTGACGCGGATAAAAAGAGCTATCCGCTGTACTATGACTTGGTATTCGACAAAATCCGTTCCGGCGGACTAGTCATTGCTGATAACGTCCTTTGGAGTGGCAAGCAAAGTAGTGCAACCAGAAAACCAAAAAAGACCGTGAACTGCGGGTCATTCTGGACTTTAACGCCAAAATCCAGCAGGATGATCGGGTCGAGAATGTACTCCTGCCCGTCCGGGATGGATTGATGATCGTGCGGAAGAAATAGAAATGGTAGAGGGTGATAGGCGTATGTATGGATACGCTGATAAAATAATTTCGGAGGAAAGGATGATGAAGAAACATCAGGAAAAAATAAAAATACCTTTTTAAATAAATGATTATTCATTTATAATTGCATATAGAATGAGAACCAGGGACGAAAATAAGAGCAGGCCATTCGTCAGCAGACGATTGAGATTGTGGTGAAGGAAGGACTGGATGGTTTAAGTATGCAGAAGCTGGCGAAGGCTGCCAACGTTTCTCCGGCTACTATTTATATCTATTACAAGGACCGCGAAGATCTGATTGTGAAAGTGTGCTCGAGGTGAGTAATCATATGCTGGAAGTTAGCCTGAAGAATTTTCATCCGGACATGCGCTTTGAAGAGGGTTGAAAATTCAGTGGCAAAACCGGGCTGCTTATTTCCTGGAGTACCCGATGGGAGGTACAGTTTATTGAACAAATCCGGTATTCGACCCTGTATGAAAAGGTTACTGGCACCATCACGGAGAATTTCAGGCAGGTAATGGGACAATTTATCAGCAAGGCCGTCGGAATAAAGAACTGGTGGAACTGCCGTTTGAAGTGTACTGGTCAGTAGCTTTTGCGCCCTTATATCAGCTTATCAAATTCCATAATCAGGGCTGGAGCTATGCAAACCGGGAATTTAAATTAACGGATGAAACGATGATGCAAACCCTACAACTGGTATTGAAAGCATTACAACCCTAAAAAATTTCCTGCAAAAATAAATGATTGTTCATTTATAAATTGATGCCAGGTTAATACAAACTCTCTTTTTATGCCATAAGATAGAGTCACTAAAGTAAGCACTTCAATAGGAAACCTTTTCTACGTACATGGATGCTGATAAAAACCACCGCCTTCAGGTTCTGGTGTTCAAGACCAATATTAAGTTTAAGAAAGACCAGAAGCGGATTGAGCCAGTTCTCAACGGAAACCGCCGCATTCGGCGATGGAATATAGACCGCGGCGATAGAGACAAAGTATTACGGATAGAGTGCGGACTATTACCACCTGCCGCCATCATTGACCTGATTACCCAGGCGGGCTACTACTGCGAAGAACTGCCAGACTGAAAAAATACTATTCATATGCAAACACAATCCACCAAAGAGAAAACCTTTTCCTCGTACCAGATTTTCGTCATTGCCATTTTAGCCTTTCTGCAATTCACCGTGATTCTGGATTTTATGGTGTTGTCGCCGCTGGGAGCTTTGCTGATGGACCAGCTGGATATGACTACCCAGCAGTTTGGGCTGGTCGTGTCGGCCTATGCCTTTAGTGCGGGGATTTCCGGTCTGCTGGCCGCTGGTTTCGCCGACAAGTATGACCGCAAAAAGTTACTACTGTTTTTTTATGCCGGATTTCTCTTCGGTACCTTTCTCTGCGCCATTGCCAGTACCCACCATTTCCTGCTCATTGCCCGAGTGGTTACGGGTTTGTTCGGCGGCGTGATGAGTTCTATCAGTTACGCCATCATCACCGATTTGTTTAAAATGGAAGTGAGAGGCCGGGTTATGGGATTTGTACAAACGGCTTTTGCGGCCAGCCAGGTGCTGGGGATTCCGGTCGGATTGGTTCTGGCCAACCATTTTGGCTGGAATTCGCCTTTCTGGATGATTATTGGCTTTGGTAGTATCGTCGGCGTGCTGATTTTGTTTGGTATGAAGCCGGTTACGGAGCATTTACAAGTAAAGTCAGCGCACAATGTCTTCAGACACCTTGCTCAAACGGTTTCTCAGTCACGGCACCTGGTTGCCTTTGCCACGACTACCCTGCTGACTACGGGTGGTTTTATGCTCATGCCTTTTTCCAGTGCCTTTGCGATTAACAATATAGGAATATCGATGGAAAAGCTGCCCTTATTATACGGTTGCACCGGCGTATTTTCGATTATTTTAGGCCCGCTGATCGGGAAGTTAAGCGACAAGATTGGGAAATATAAAACCTTTTGTATCGGATCGGTCATCACGATAATCATGGTAGCCATCTACAATAATCTGGGCATAACGCCCTTATGGATCGTAATCATAATTAGTGTCTGCATGTTCGTTGGCATTTCTTCCCGGATGATTTCGGCTACGGCATTGATGACCGCTGTTCCCCGGCCGCAGGACCGGGGGGCTTTTATGAGTATCAACTCCTCGGTTCAGCAATTATCCGGAGGAATTGCCTCCACGATTGCCGGGTTAATCGTGGTACAAACCCCTTCCGGAGCCCTGCAGCACTATGACACCTTGGGATATGTGGTGATAGGAGCAACTATCGTGGTGATTGGGATGATGCATCTGGTGAATAAAATGGTGAACCCGCAATCCCAGTCTAAAGGGCATTTGGCATGAGGGATCGTTGTCTGCATTAGGATTTACAGAATTAAAAGATTAGTGGGATTAGGAAAAATTTCACGCAAAGACGCAGAGAAAAGGAAGGTAAATCTTCATAATCGGAAGATTCTCACTACTGGCGCGGAAGTTTCTGCCGTGCCCTCTTAGCAAAAGGAACTTAGTTCCGACGGAGAACGGGCCAGCGGTCCTTTCAATAGTCGTCACTCGGCTGGAGCCAAGCGACTGTCGAGCTTAATAGAAATCCTGTTAATCCTTTAATCAAGTAAATCAGGGTTCAGACTAATTGTTTCGCATACGGAAAGCCCAGTACGAGACGTTAGCATTGAAACAGTCTACTATTTCTACAACGAAGACACCACGCATCATTTTCACCTTTGGTTGTTGCCCCGCTACGAGTGGATGGAAGAAATAGGCCGTTCGGTGGAATCGGTAAGGCCGGTCCTCCAATATGCGGCTGCTTATCTAATACTACTTTAACACTTTAGATAGGTGTATGACAAATTGCAGATGTTCATCC
>JAUJNL010000023.1 GCA_030448185.1 Cytophagales bacterium
CGTAAAAACTCCTTCCGTCCGCCCTTAAAACGTATATATACGATATCGAAACGTTTAGCTAAGGAAACTTCCATATCACTTAGCCAATCAAACACATTCATTTTATTGCAACCTCCGGTGCTGCAACCGCCACCGGATGAACAACTTGTGCATCCCATAATAGTATATCTATTTAAAATCGGCCTTTCGGCCTACCCATGAAATTGGTAATGATAAATGTTGAATTCTACAGGCTCAATGGGTGAACAAATAGTTAATACTTAAACTATTTAATTCTTATCATTTAGCACTCAAAATTTGAAACTTATCATTACCGTTACACCTCCAATCGTGGCCGCACCAGCGTAAGCAGGGGCTGTTTCAGTCACCTCTAACCGTTACCGGTTTGCCCATTCAAGGCGTTATGATTAATCGTGAGAAAAGCAATCATTCATTAAACTCTTCCCTAAATCCTCACAAAAACATGCTAAAATACCAAATTAATTTAACTATTCTCCGAATTATATCCAATCGAGGGTAGGACAAGTTCATAAAACCATCCTTAGCGTCATTGCGAACGAGTGAAGCAACTATTACCTTCGGTGAGAACCCGAAGGCTCGTCGAAGACAATAGTTCTCAGCGAAGCTAATCTGTTTCGGCAGCGTCGGGAAAGATTAACTTCGTTGAGCCCTTCGGGGGTTGCTTCGGTCATCTTGCTCGCAAGGCTGGCTCATGGCTGGCTCATGCTACAGTAGTGTAGCATGTTCCCCTCCCAATGACGGAAATTATAAATATTTGTTAAGAACTTGCCTATATCCCTCTAACCCATTAGTCCAGCCTGTATTTTTAATAAATCAAGGCCAATGTCTTTCCGGTAGTATTTATTTTCAAAATGGATCTTCTCGGCCGCCCGTCTGGCTTTACCCAATGCGTCCTCAATCCCATTACCCAAGCCGGTCAAAGTCATTACCCGGCCCCCGTCAGTAAGCAGGCCATTAGGACCTGATTTGGTCCCGGCATGAAAAACCAGCACATCCTGTACAGTCTCCGTTCCGGTGATTACTTTCCCTTTTTCGTAGGCTTCCGGATAGCCGCCCGAAACCAGCATCACAGTAGCCGCAGTACGGGCATCTGCTTCAATAGCTGCTTCCGCCAACCGGCCTTCTGCCGCCGCCAGCAATAGCTCTCCCAGATCCGTTTTCAGCCGCGGCAACACCACTTCCGTCTCGGGGTCACCCATCCGGGCGTTGTATTCGATCACGTAGGGTTCGCCGTGCACATTCATCAAGCCGATAAAAATGAAACCGATATATTGTATATTTTCGTTCCGTAAACCATTTATTGTAGGCCGGATAATTTTGTCCTCAACCTTACCTATAAAATGCTCATCCGCGAATGGAACCGGTGAAATAGCTCCCATACCACCCGTATTGGGTCCAGTGTCGCCCTCCCCGATCCGTTTATAATCCTTGGCCTCCGGCAGTATCTTATAACTATTCCCATCCGTGAGCACGAAGACGGATAACTCAATTCCTTCCAGGTATTCTTCGATCACTACTTTGCGGCTGGCTTCCCCGAACTGCCCGTTCAACATGGACCGGAACGATTCTTCGGCTTCGGCATGACTCTGGGCAATCACTACGCCCTTGCCCGCGGCCAATCCGTCAGCCTTTAATACAACCGGTAGATTTTGTTTACGCAGGTACTGAAGTCCGTCGGTAAGCGTTTGCAGGGTAAAAGTAGCGTACCCGGCCGTTGGGATCGCATACTTTTGCATGAATCCTTTCGACCAGTCTTTGCTGCCTTCCATACGGGCACCTGCCGCATCGGGGCCTACCATTTTCACGTGCTTCAGATCCGGCCGACCCGCAAAATAATCACGGATGCCTTTAACCAGCGGCTCCTCGGGTCCCACGATGACCAGACCGATTGCTTCTTTTAATACAAACTGGGCAATACCCGGAAAATCAGTAGCGGCCAGGGGTACATTGGTGGCCAGGGAAGCAGTTCCGGCATTACCGGGAGCAATAAACAGTTTATCGCAAATCCGGCTTTGGGTCAATTTCCAGGCAAAAGTATGTTCGCGGCCACCTGATCCGAGTATGAGTAGGTTCATTGAGATAGTAAGTTTGAAAACTGGTTTAGAATAAATAAAAAAGTTTCCGGTTTTAGGGTTTAATTGAATGAACAAACTTAAACCCTAAAACCGGAAACCCGAAATACTAAACCGTAAACCCCTAGTTGGCTACTTCCGAAAGGAATTTGATCCGGATCAGCCGGAGTTCCTCTTCAGTGTAATCGTCCGCGCCTAACGCATTCAGGGCTGCTTGTATATTATCCGTATCGGCTTGCATGAAGTAATCATAAATTTCATCCTGACGGTCTCCATCCATCATATCTTCAATGTAATAATCCAGGTTCAGCCGGGTGCCTGAGTAGCAGATGTGTTCAATTTCCTTGAGCAGGTCAGCCATGGATATTCCCTGCGCTTCGGCAATATCATCGAGGCCTACTTTGCGGTCAATTTGCTGAATAATATAGATTTTGGATTTTGATTTATTGGCCGTTGATTTAATTACTACATCGGTAGCCGTCTCAATATCATTATCGGCTACGTACTTGGCAATGAGTTCGATAAAAGGCCGGCCGAACTTTTCCACTTTGCCAAGCCCTACGCCATTAACCCGCGAAAGTTCTTCTTTACTGGTAGGATACGTAGTGGCCATTTCTTCCAGGGAAGGCTCCTGGAAAACGGCATACGGAGGCAGTTTTTTCTCCCGGGCTACCTTCCGTTGCAGGGCCTTGAGCATCTCGAACAGTACCGGGTCACAGGCCTTGCCCGTAGCCGGAGCTCCTCCTTCACGATCTTCCTCATCTTCTTCCATAGCATTGGAAAAATCGTGGTCTTTGGTCAGCGTGACCGGATACGGATTTTCGAGGAAATCCATTCCTTTAGCCGTGATCCTGAGCACTCCGTAGTTCTCAACATCTTTTTCGAGGAAGTTGTAAATCAGAATTTGCCGGATCACTGACTGCCAATAGTTTGCTTCTTTACCGGCTCCTTTCCCGTAAACGGAGAGCAGGTTATGATTATAGCTGCATACGTACTGGTTTTCGTACCCGCGAAGCACATCCGTCAGGTGACTGATGTCAAACCGCTGATTAGTCTGCAACACCGCCTGAATAGCCAGCATAATATCTTCCTGAGCCTCAAATTTCTCCTTGGCACGCAGGCAATTATCACAAAAGCCGCAGTCCTCATTGAGCTGCTCTCCGAAATAGTGCAGCAATTGACGGCGCCGACACACCGAAGACTCGGCGTAGGCAGCCATTTCCTGCAGCAGATGCTTGGCGTTTTCGCGTTCCGTTACCTGTTTGTCCTTGTTGAATTTATCCAGTTTAAGGATGTCGTTGTAGCTGTAGAACATAACGCAGTTGCCCTCCAGCCCATCACGCCCGGCCCGGCCGGTTTCCTGGTAGTAGCCTTCCAGCGACTTGGGAGTATCATAGTGGATTACAAAGCGGACATCGGGCTTGTCTATTCCCATTCCGAAGGCAATGGTAGCCACAATCACGTCGACATCCTCATTCAGGAAGGCATCCTGATTGGCTATCCGGACACTGGCATCAAGCCCGGCGTGATAAGGCAAGGTCTTGATATCGTTTACGTTGAGCAACTCGGCAATTTCTTCCACCTTCTTCCGGCTCAGGCAGTATACAATACCCGATTTCCCCTTATGATTTTTGATGTAGCGTATGAGCTGTTTTTTGGTGTCTACTTTAGGCCGTACCTCGTAGAAAAGGTTTTGCCGGTTAAAGGAAGATTTAAACAGATCCGCCTCTTCCATGTGCAGATTTTTCTGGATGTCCGTCTGCACTTTAGGCGTAGCCGTAGCGGTCAGGGCGATAATGGGCAGGTTGCCCAGATTATCAATAATCGTTTTTATTTTCCGGTATTCGGGCCGGAAGTCATGTCCCCATTCCGAGATACAGTGTGCTTCGTCAATGGCTACGAATGAAATATCGGCTTTTTGTAAAAAGGCAATATTTTCTTCCTTAGTCAGTGATTCGGGTGCTACATAGAGCAATTTAACCTCTCCATTGGTCACATCCCGTTTCACTTTGGTGATCTCCGCCTGAGAGAGGGTAGAGTTGAGGAATTGAGCATTTACGCCAAGGGCATTTAACTGATCCACCTGATTTTTCATCAGGGCAATAAGCGGTGAAATGACAATGGCAGTTCCGGATTTGATGATTGCAGGCAATTGGTAACACAATGATTTACCCGCGCCGGTAGGCATGATAACAAAAGTATTCCGCTCGGATAAAATAGTGTTGATGACTGCTTCCTGGTTGCCCCTGAATTGGCTATACCCGAAAACTTCTTTTAGTTTTTCTTTAAGTAAGGTGTCCTGTGCCGCTATCATTTTTCCGGGGTAGGCGAAGAATTTTGTGGTATGAATAGATTAAATCAAACTTCGAAGGATGAATATACAAAAAATCGGTATCAGCACGCCGCATTTCTTCCGATTAATCATGCGACCTTACATTAAAACCTTGCCCGCATAACTCAATTATCCGGCAAACCGGTAGCACGATTATAAAAATACGCATACAAAAATACGCAAAACCCATAAACGCAAAACTCAAAATTTATAACTTTTACAATATGATTTTCTAAAATTTCATAAAAAATGCATATCAGCCGGATTTATTACCAGGAAACTTGTATCTAGTCATTGCCTGAGCTCCGGGTAAACAACAATGGATAGATAGATAAGAAGCATTCGGAATGTAATCCAGGATTTGAATCGGGGGCTACAACTATTTTATTGCATTTAGTGCAACAGCTTCCTTCCCGAACCGTTTCAGGAGTAATTTACTGAATGTCAAATAAAAAAAGAGCCGTACATACGGCCATTTCAGCTTTCTCGTCCTTTTAGACTGCAATTGCCACCGGCTGATGAATGGTTATTTCTGAAAAATCTTAATCTTTGTATTGAATCCTATTCACCTAATCTTATAAACCAGATCAGCAAATGAATGCTGCCAATAACTACGTAGTCATTATGGCTGGCGGGGCGGGTACCCGCTTCTGGCCATTCAGCCGGTCCACTTTCCCTAAACAATTTCATGATGTACTGGGAACCGGACGTACCTTGCTGCAACAAACTGCTGACCGATTCCGGGAAGTATGTCCATCCGAAAATATTTACATTGTCACCAGTGCTGAATATAAGGATATCGTACAAGAGCAGCTGCCCGAACTGAAGCCGGATCAGATATTACTTGAACCGGCCCGGCGCAATACGGCTCCCTGTATTGCCTACGCCTGTTACAAGATCGGCGTAAAAGATCCGGAGGCCAACATTGTAGTGGCACCGGCTGACCATATCATTCTGAAGGAAGAGGACTTTGTCCGCACTATTAAAACAGCCCTGTTATCCACCGAAAAAGAAGACATTTTGGTCACGTTAGGCATTAAACCCAGCCGCCCTGACACTGGATATGGGTATATTCAATTCATTCCGGGCAAAAAAAGCATTAAAAAGGTAAAAACCTTCACCGAAAAGCCGGACCTGGAACACGCAAAAAAATTTATTGAAAGCGGAGACTTTGTCTGGAATGCCGGCATTTTCGTCTGGAATGTAAAGACCATTATGAAGAGTTTCGGCATCCACATGCCCGAAACGGCCGAATTGTTTGAGGAAGGACGGGAACATTTCTACCAGTCAGGCGAAGAAACCTATATTAATAAGGTGTATTCGCAATGCAAGAATATTTCTATTGACTACGGTATCATGGAAAAAGCCGAAGAGGTGTACGTACTGCTGAGTGATTTTGGCTGGTCGGATCTGGGTACCTGGAAATCGTTGTACGATATATCGCCAAAGGATGAAGCAGCCAATGTAATCGACGGCAATGTCATGCTCTACCAAACGGGTAACTGTATTATCAAAACGCCTAAAGAACGTCTGGTAGTAGCCCACGGATTGGATGGCTATATAATTGCTGAATACGACAATGTATTGCTGATCTGCCGTAAAGATGAAGAACAACGGGTCCGTGACTTCGTATCCGATGCCAAAAACCGCGGAGCTGAGTTCGTATAGCTTATAAAATTTTCTGATAAATATTCTCCACGGATAGAGCCGGTTTGCAAAAACCATTCTGTCCGTGGATTTTTCTTAGAAAAAAAATAATTCTTTTTCTCTGATTACCTTGCGTACATTTTTAAGTATAAAGCAAAGTAAATATTTTGCATACCAGTACGTAAGTAATATTTTTTATGAAAAAGATAACGTTAGTCGTTTTATTGATAATAAGTGTTCTCCAGTTCAGCTTTTCCCAGGGCCAATTGTCCCGGCCTGAACCCACCGTTTCGGCTCACATTGACCGGATGGTCTTCATGGAACCCGAGAAAATGCCCCAGTTCCCTGGCGGCCTACCAGAAATGGACAAGTTTATCAACACCAAACTCAATTATCCGCGGGAGGCCGTCAAATCCAATGTGCAGGGTACGGTATTCGTTGGTTTTGTGATTGATACTGACGGAAAAGTAAAGGATGTCCGGGTATTGAAAGGGATTGGCAGCGGATGTGAGGAAGAAGTGGTGCGGGTACTGCAACAAATGCCCCAGTGGCAACCTGGCACGGAAAATGGTTCCGCAGTGGCCGTAAGCTACTCCCTGCCAGTTGATTTCAAATTGCCCGCTAAGGATCAGCAGCCTAAGTAAAAGTCCATTCTGGTACAGTACTTAGTGATTTAAAAAGGTTTATTTTATTTCAAATCTCGAACAAGGAATTACGAATGATGAAGGAATTAAACTTCCATCATTATTCGTAATTCCTTGTTCGAGATTCATGATTCTGCTAAGTGCCAGGACTTAGTTACGAACTCGGCATAGCCGAAACAGATATGAGTTAACTGCCGGCTAGGGTTGCCCGATTTCAATCCGCTTCCTGGGGTAAAGGAAGAACTTTACTGTCTTTCATGCACGACAAGACGACCATAGACTCAAGGTTGGATATCTCGTCCAGGCTGCTCATCTCTTCCATAATGAACTTCTCAAAAGTAGCCAGGTTGCGGCTTACTACTTTCAGCAGAAAATTACCGGACCCGGTAATATGGTGACACTCCACTACTTCATCGAGGCTATTGACCTTAGCCAGAAACTTATCTACGTAAGTCTTTTTACTGGCGGCCAAAGTTACCTGCACGAAGAAAGTGATTCCCAGGCCAGCTTTAGCGGAATCAATCTGTGCGTAGTAATTTTTGATATAGCCATAGTTCTCAAGCTTCCGGACCCGTTCAAAAATAGCGGCCTGCGAAAGCCCTATTTTCTGTGACAGGTAAGCATTGGTTACCTTAGAATTAAACTGCAACAAGCGGAGCAGATGATAATCAATTGTATCTAATCGGGCAACGGCTGTTTCCATATAATAGAAGACTGATAAACTGTTAAAACACTTTACGCCTCAACCTGCTTTTTACGCTTTGAGATTGCCATTCACTTAGTTTAGTACCGGATGGTAGTCCGCTTCCCTCCTACACCTACCGGATGCGCGTTGCTGAACTTCGGCTCATTTCATCGAGTCCTTCGGTGTTGTCCTATTATTTATTAACCCGGATGCTACGGGCAGCAAGCGTCTGTAGTTGAATTTCCTTAGTGATTCTTTCCTGACTATTGGAAATTTCGAAAGTGTAGGTTCCATCCTGCATATTTCCCAGTTCAAACTTCCTGATGTACTTGGGAGAGGCAACTACTTCCTGATGAATTACTTTATTGGCGGCATTTTTCAAGGTAAGGGTTACTGGCCGGCTGGCACTATTTTCGAAATGCAGTTTAAACTTGGTGGTATTCTCTACCTGATACACGGCTACCTGCAAGCTGGCCGGTTTATAGGGATCGGCTGCGGATTCGGTGTTTACAAGGTGCTTAGCCAAAGTCGACTTTTTCGATTGTGCATGGGTAGTAGTCACGGGAGCCAGGCTTACCATTGCAGCCAGTACTATTGCGTAACCAGTAATTTTTCCGGCAATCTGATTGAATTGAGTTTTCATGACAAAGGAGGTTTTAAATGAATTAATTTGCTTAAGTGTGTCTGTGTATGATCAAAAGTAGCAAAGGGTAAACCTCCCCATATCCCCCTTTTGGGGTGATTTATAGGAATGCGCGTGGTGTTGTTTGAATGGCGGGAATAGAGGTATAAGTGGATGAAATTGCCGGAATTGGAAAAATCCTCCTGTTTCGCTCAAATCTGTCGCTTAATCTGCATCTGATAATAAAAAACCGACGGGCATTGGTGCCGCCCTTTATTGACGCGTAGTTTGAACAGGGTTTACTTTTCGGGAGAAGCTGGATTGGTTACGTTTAGTACGATCCGCCAGTCTTTGCCCGGAGTACGTTGCCAGATATTCAGGTAATATCCTTTTCCCAAATTCTGCTTACCATCCTTTTGCTGCTGATAGGCGCCATAGGTATAGCCTAAATCGCCGGATAAGGCTACGCCTCCGGCAATCGGTTGCCAGCTCATTGTACCCTTAGAAGACAAATCTGCGGGGGAGGCTTCGGATAATGCGAAAGGCTGACGGCCATTGCGCAAATACAATGCTTCCGGAAGGCTGAATTGCTTGCAAGCCGTAAAGAAATTCGTCTCAATTGATTTTTTTGAAAACAGGAAATCCTGACTCATCAAGGCTGTCTTCAGATAATCAGGCGAGGTAGTACCCGCATTTATGGCTTCACTGGCGGCTAATTCAGTCCGGAGGGAAACGGTTTTGGTGGTAGGCGTCGGATGAGAAATACCCATATCAGCTACTGCCTTCCAACTGCCACCGGGCTGCTTTTTCCAGAGGGTGACATACTGGCCCTGGGCGGTTGCTTCCGGATCTTTTTTGTTTTTCCGGTACTCCCAGGGGCCGGTGGTAAATCCAAGGTCACCGGCAAAGGAGATCATGGCAAAAGCGGGTTCCCAGGTTAGCAGACCCGGCTGCGATCCATGCTGTTGATGAAACTTTTTTCCATTCACGGGATTAGGCCGGAAAATGATTCCGTCGTCAGCCAGAAAATCAAGGAATGCCTGCTGTGTGCCTTTGGCTTTGGAGGCAGCCGCAAAACTGCGTTCGGCCTGCACTAAAATCTGAATGGGGCTCACGTGTTGCTGCGCCAGGGTATTGGCATACCCAAAAAGGCCGATCACGAGGCAGAATAAAGTTTGCCGCATAATGGATGGGGCTTATTGCTCACGCATCAAACAACCAGTGACTGGTAGTATCTTGTACAAAATTTCTTTTTGCCTTCAAGCCCCTTCGTTAGTTGTCTTTCCGGCAAACACCTCCCGGATTTCGGATGGAGCCTGCTGGTCTTTGGCTTTGCCAGCCAACACCTCGGTCACTTTCTCCGGGGCAATGAAGCCTCTCAGTTGAGCGTGTCTGGCGGCTTCTTCGGTATCTTTCACCAGCAACATCTCCACCCCGGACTGCTTCACGGTATCGGCAATTGCCCTGACTGCGGCGTCTCTCTCCTCGTCACTTACGTCGCGGATATACACGGCTAGAATCCGGCCCGGATAGTCCTGCACTACCTGACAATAGATTTCGGCGTCTTTCTGCCCACTATCCCCAATCAGGATAAACGGCAGTTCATTAAAGGTATTCATGATTTGCCGGATCTTTTCCATTTTATGTTGCTTATGAATAGAAGCAAAAAAGGTAAACTGATCCAGCCGCGACCCTCTGAGCAGAAATGGCCCCCGCGGAATTCCCTGATGTTCACAGAAGTCTACCAGCAGGTCATACAGATTCCAGGAACTGCTTGACACGAACAGGATCGGGTTATAATAATTGCCGTCGCGGCCTTTCTGCAAAGCACTGTAGAAAGATGCCACTCCTTCGAAAGGAAGCCGGGTACGGGCATTTTTCAGCACCATCAGCCGGACTTTCTTATAGAAATTAGTGGCATTGGAAACCAGAATGGTATCATCTACATCGGAGATAATACCAAATTGATGCCGTTGCTGCGCAATCATCACGGGTCCGCCGGCCCGCACCTGCCTTTGTTTGCCGGAAACCTGATCGAGTAATTCAAGCTGCACCTCCAACCAGTCTTTCTGGGTAGGAAGCGGCTCAGGAAAACGGAAGCGGACTTCGAAAAAACCAATTTCGTTGGTAGTTACGATCTGCTCCTGTCCGTTAAAGGTAGCCTTCACGCGTACGTTAGGAATTTCATTGCTCACGTACCGTTTATACATGGCCACGATGTTGTGCCAGATACTGTTGCGGTGAGCAGGTTTAGCCAAACCGTTATCTTCCAGCACCCTTCCCTTCAGGTAAATCTCATCCTTGTTGCCAAACCCCCGGTAGGGCAGTATGATTACTGGACGCAACCAGCCCAGCGTTTTCTTTACCTGGTACCTTGACCGGTCAATCCGGATAGCCAGGCGTTGCAAAATCTTGCCGATAAAATGTAGCCATGCAGGCATAGTCGAAGCTCTTTTGGCTTTTGGTTACGCGAAAATGCCCCTTGAGGATGTAAAGATTTATCTTTTTTTAGCTTTTTACCATAATATGGCCCCATTTTTATATTTCGCATCCCGGCTGCAATTAACGCCCAGCACGTTATATTTGCCTGTGCAACCGCCAAAAGAAGCCATGACCACTGACCAATCTGACAATAAAAAGATTAAAAGTTATCTGCACGCCTGGATTAACGCTAAAATTTCTCCCGAAGGACTCGAATGGCTTACGGGTAAATTGGAACAACTGGCCACTGCCCCATCTGACCGTAATTTATTCCTGGCTTTCGGAGCAGCGCCCCGCTTTGTGGGCAAAGAACCCCTGCGGTTAACCAAAAAAGAAGTTGAGCAGGCAGATTCCATCCGTACAGGCTGGAATCCAAGCCATTGGACGGCTGATCAAGCCACGCGGATATTGCTGCTGCTTTCCTTGCCTAATAATGACCCCGATAAACTGGTCAATACCCTTAACCAGCTGTTCAGCACGGCCGAAGTAGGGGAACTCACCGCCCTATACCTGAGCCTGCCGCTGCTACCCTACCCCGAACAGCACCGCTTCCGGGCTACGGAAGGTTTCCGGACCAATATGAATGTAGTATTCAACGCAGTAGCCCTCGATAACCCTTACCCGGCAGAGTACCTTGACGAACCAGCCTGGAATCAGATGGTGCTGAAGGCTATATTTATTGGCTCCCCTCTGCACCGGATCTATGGCCTGGATGCGCGGTCCAACCCCACGCTGGCCCGAATTCTGTCTGATTTTGCGCATGAACGGTGGGCTGCCAAAAGGACTGTCCCCGTAGAACTATGGCGGGTAGCAGGCCCGCACATGGATGAGAAAATTTTGCCGGATATGGTCAGGCTGTTTAGTCAAGGCACCGAAGCCGAACAGGAGGCTGCTGCCTTAGCCTGTGCAGCATCGGGGCAAGAATCAGCCGGGCAGCTACTGATCAAGCACCGTCCTGATCTGAAGGAAAAGATTCAAAAGGGTGAATTGAGTTGGGATAAGTTGGTTCAATAAATGGTAAATTCTACATGCTATAGGGCAAATGAATAAAGAATTGTAGGGAGCCTGACGGGATATAGGGTTTAAAAATCTATCATTGCAAAATCTGGTTACAGCATCTCCATTTTACTTCTTTGGATTTTTATTTAAATCAACCGAATTATGAACGATCTCCTTTTTATAGATCCGCATGCCCACATGACCTCCCGCACGACGGATGATTATGAGGCGATGCGCCAGGCTGGAGTAGTTGCGCTGATTGAACCCGCCTTCTGGCTGGGTCAGCCCCGAACAGAACCCGGCACTTTTAAAGACTATTACAGCTCCCTAGTCGGCTGGGAACGGTTCAGGGCCAGTCAGTTTGGCATCCGCCACTACTGTACTATCGGGCTCAACTCCAAAGAATCTAACAACGAACCGCTGGCCGAACGGGTTATGGACTTGCTGCCGCTGTTTGCGACCAAGGAAGGCGTAGTAGGCATCGGCGAGATTGGTTACGATGATCAGACTGCGGCCGAGGATAAATATTTCCGTCTGCAGCTGGAACTGGCCAAAGAACTCGGTTTGCCCGTTCAGATCCACACGCCGCACCGTGATAAGAAACGCGGCACTTCCCGCAGTATGGATGTTTGCGAGGAACACGGCATTGCTACGCCCCGGGTCATTATTGATCATAACAACGAAGAAACCGTGAAGGAAGTGCTGGACCGGGGCTTTTGGGCGGCATTTTCCATTTACCCCAAAACCAAAATGGGTAACGAACGGATGACCGATATTGTCAAGCAGTACGGTCCCGAACGGATTATGGTGAATAGCGCCTGTGATTGGGGTATTTCTGATCCGCTGGCGGTTCCTAAGACGGCAACGCTTATGCTGCAACGGGGCATACCCGAGGAGCACATCCGGATGGTAACCTATTCTAATGCCCTGGCTGCCTTCGGGCAAAGCGGCCAGATGCGGGAAGCTGACTGGTTGGGCACCTCTACCATTGACCAGCGGGAGAAGTTTCAGGGGAGCTCCATCCTTAGGGGCGGCCAGGACCCACGCATTGAAAAGCGGGACAGCAATATTATTGAATGATTGAGAAGAATATCGGATGTCGGATTGCGGAAGTAAGAATAGACTTTAACCAGAAACTAACAACTGAAAACCGGAAATTGCTACTGCTGCTGCCACTGCCGCTTTTTCCTACTTCCGCAATCCGACGTCCGATATCCAAAATTCTTCCTCTTATTGTTCGGAGCTAAAGGTATCCCCCTGGTTGATATCCCCGGTCTGGTACCCCTTCTTGAACCAGTACATTCGCTGTTTAGAAGTACCGTGCGTAAAGGCATCGGGCACTACGTAGCCCTGCGATTCCATCTGCAAGCGGTCATCCCCGATGGCATTGGCTGCATTCATAGCTTCCTCAATGTCTCCTTCTTCCAGAATATTTTTCATCTCCTGGGCATGATGTGCCCAAACGCCAGCCAGAAAATCAGCCTGCAATTCCAGACGTACGGATAAGGCGTTGGCTTCCTCCTTACTTAACCGGCCTTGCTCCTGTTGTACTTTGTCACTGATCCCCAGTACGTTCTGCACGTGATGCCCTACTTCATGGGCTACTACATAGGCCATTGCAAAATCTCCCGGAGCCTGAAAGCGGCTTTGCAGCTGCTCATAAAAGCTCAGGTCAATATATACTTTTGAATCCAGCGGGCAGTAGAACGGACCGGTAGCCGCACTTGCCCCCCCGCAACCGGACTGAACCTGATTGGTAAAGAGTACCAGTTTGGTTTCCGGATAATCCTGGTTCAGCTGTTCCTGAAATACTTTATTCCAGACGTCTTCGGTGTCTTTCAGTACTACCCCCACAAACTGAGCCTTAGCATCTTCCTTAGGGTCAGCAGTCTGCCCACTGGATTGTGTGTTGCCGACGTTTACATAATTTGAAAAGTCACCTCCGAACAAGAGACCGAGTACCAGCAGCACGATACCACCAATACCACCGCCCACGGCCATTCCCCCCATTCCCCTTCGGTCTTCTACATTACCACTTTGTTGTCTTCCTTGCCAACGCATATTTTTTTTACGGTTTAAATGGTTGAGTCAATAAAAAAGTAAGCGGCCGCTTTCAGCGTGCTGCCTATTATACTCAATTAGGAGAGTTTTGGTTTTTACCTGCTTGTTAAATCCGCTTTAACACATTCAGGGGACCACCCGGCGTATAGTCGCCTAATTGTTTCCCGCCGCGCAGGACATTGCGGAAAACGGGCTTCTGGCCGAGCAGAAAGGTATCAATGGTAAATTGATCCCCGGTAACAATCTGGGAGAGATGGTGCTGCAAGACCACAAACAAACTGTTGCCGATATGGAGGGCCCGGATCAGGCGGTCATTCCAGCCTAACTCCAATTGGGCTCCGATGGGTAGTTGAGCGGCAATCAGCACTGGTTCAAACTGGGCCGGCGGCGGAGTACCGGAAACCGGATAAGCGTCGGTGCCGTTGGGAGGCGGAGGTTTTGGTGCCGTATCGGGCTTTTCCTGGTACTGCTTGCGGAGAAACAGGCCATCGAGCATGCCGTACTCCTGACGGGCATCAACGATGAGCAGCTTTTCGGGACCGAACCGTTCCATTTCCCGCCGTAATTCGGCCGAACTACGGAGACTTTCCCCAATCATGATTATTTTATCAATATCTTCCGAACGCTGGCCCTCCTTCTCCAGAAACAGTTCGAAACTCTGCGACAGGTGCCGGATATGAAACGTTACCAGTTGCTCAACTTCATCCTTTTTAAGGACCACTTTATTTTCCACGCCCCGTTCCACGGCAAAATCGGTTTTGACTTCCATAAAAGGCCGGGAGTCCGCATCGAGTTGCTTGGTCCATTCGCGGGCCAACCGGAAGTGACGGCGGTATTCCTTATCGAGTTCCTCTTTGTTCCCCAGCAGACGGCGGCGGGAATTGACGTAATTGACTGTATACGTCGAAATGACATTTACCCGGCTGTCTACCCCCAGTAAAGGATAGGTTTGCCCGGCAGTCCGCTCCACGGAAGCCGCGTTATACCCCTGCACCAGCGAATAATTCAGGTCTTCATTAAATGCTTCCATGATCACCAGCCGCTTATGCACGCTGGGCATAATCTGCTGGGCGGCATATAGGCTCAGGGTAAACATTTCCGCGGACACGTATGGAATCTCATCTACCTCATACCCAATCCGCTGCAAATAACCCGCAAAAACTTTACGGGAAGGTTCTCCTACCTGTTCAGACCAAACAATGGAAATCGGTATGCGGGCTGTCGGATCAAGGGATTGGGTTAGCTCTCCCAACATCGTCAGGTATTCGCGCCGAAGATCATCCATTACTACTTTCAGTAGTTCAACTACTGGGACGGTATAATGGAAAACCCGGTAGGTTAACCGTTCATCGAGTATACTATGGAGAAAATCACCATAGGTATTGGGAGTGCCGTCCTCAAATTCGCTCCGGTAACGTTCACCGTAGTAAATTTTGTTGGCGGTAGGGTCGGCGAAGAAATACAGCGGTACTCGGGCATACCCTTTTACATTCACAGGCATAAAGGTATCATACGGCTTTAGGCCTGCCATCATAAAATCCCGGTCTACATACAAAGCCAGTCGGCGATTCATGCGAGTGCAGTTAAGAAGGTGTTATTTAAACGACTGAACAAAAGTAGGAAGTTACGCGGGTTGGCTGGAAAAAAATTGCCAGTTTTTGGTCGCCGGTTTATGGTTTATAGTGGTTCGTTTCGGGTTTTTTTCCGGTTATAAACTTTTTTGTAAGAATACGACAAAATGTAACTACAGCATCCAGCAACTGGAAACCAAAACCCGAAACGAACCACTAATTTATTCGGCTGCGGCGCTACAGCAGCATGAGCAGAAACAGTTTTTTGTCCGGAATCAGCCAGATAAGGCCTTTGGCTATCAGGGAGCAAACCAGATAAAAAGCAGCACGCCGCCAACATTGAATAGTACGTGGGCATTGGCAATCTGCCGGGATACATCACCGCCTGGTGCCAAGTTGCTGGGCAGCAGTAGCCAATTGGCTGGCGAAAGTAACACCGATCAGCACCGTAAGAATGTTGAAAACCAGATGAAATATACCGGCCCGATGGCCTCGGGAACGGCCAAGGGTGGCAAGCAGCGTATCGGCAATAGGTTTGATTTCGCTCCCAACATGATGCTTCTCCTGATGGTAAGGGTATCAGTCCCTGACTAGCCAACATGATTATAATTCCGAGGGTAGCCGAAGAAGACTGGATTGCCACCAAAAACGGCTCCAACGAGCACACCCAGCCACGGATTTTTCAATCCTACCATCCAGTTAATGAAGGGACGGTAGTTTTCAGGGTTCAGCCGCGTTTCCGATGACATCCAAGCCGAAAAATAACAGGCCAACGCTAAACAAAACCATTCCTACGTTTCGGATTCGTTCCTTTTTACTGATAAATGAATCAGAAAGCCTATTGCCAGGATAATGGAAGCATATTCATTTATTTTAAAGGTAATCAGTTGACTGGAAATAGTAGTGCCGATATTGGCCCCCATAATAACACCCAGTGATTGGGTAAAGGTAAGCAGGCTGGCGTTGACTAAGGCAATCACCATAATGATGGTGACGGAAGAGGAATCAAGCACGGTTGTAGTGACAGTTCCCGTCAAGACCGCCAAAGCCTGGTTCTTGGTACTCTTGGTCAGCATTTGCTTCATCCGGTCACCGGCTATTTCACGTAGGTTCTCAGCTAACTTTGAAACGCCGTATAAGAATAAGACCAAGCCCGCTACTGCTTCCAGAATCATTTTTAGAATGTCCATACTAACCATGTTTAGGTTACTTACGTGGTTTTCCCCTAATGAAAGAAGGGTTTGCGTATGAACCTTGTGTTACCAATTTGCTAACAAACGGTGAAGCAATGAAATTTTTGCCGAGGACGACCATTCCTCCGGCAGTGGATCACCCACTATTGATCAGGACTAACGAGTTATGAGAAGTCAATCCGGTAGCTTCTTCCATAAAGAAAGAAGTTGCTGTAACGGGTAATGAAAGAATAGATTTGAATAAAGAAGCTGCCGAACTGAGCATTGAAGGTGATTCCTTTAATAAAGGAAGTGCCGCACTAAATAGAAACAACTGCTTCTCTGAGAAAAGAAGTTCTTTTACTCAGTACACCAACCTCTTTATAAGTAACGAAGGAGTTGTATCAAGTAAAGAAGAAGCTTTATCGAGTAACGACGGAGTTGTATTGAAGTAACGAAGCTTGCATATCGAGAAGATATTGTATCACATACTATATTTGGCTTTACCCGAAACTTTAGTAGCATTGAAAAATACTTTATTTTGACGCACCAAACGTTGAATTTGATGAAAAGACCCTTTGTCGCTTGTACCTTCCTGCTGGGCTTGCTGGCGGCCTGTTCCCCGAAGGCAGAGGTACGCCGTTGAGCCGAAAGATCTGAGCCGGTTTCACACCCAATACGTAGCGGGCCGAGGCGCCGGAAACTTCCGATTCCCCTTTCCGTGTACATTGACTACTCCAAAGGAATGCACGAAGGGATTATGGCATCCGCTGATTTTATCCGGGAACTGCTGACAATGGTCAACACGCTAAAAACCATCTATTATAAAGTGGGATCGGCTGATGTGCCACCACGCATCAATATCAATGCCACCGCCAATATCCCCTGGAACATCGGCAACTATACCAAAACCCGGTCGGTGCTGGATGAACCGATTCGGCAAATTACCTGGGACAACCGCACCGCTGTTTTTATTACCGACTTTGAATTGGTGAAAGGGTCCCAGGAATTGCAGATTGTGCAAAACGGGAAAACGTTTAAAACCAGCATTGATATTTCGACGCAGGGCCGTAAATGAATTTGAAGACTGGCTGAAGGGAGGCAACACCATTGATGTATTTGCTAAACAATTCAATAAACAAAATTCCTGGGTACCCCAAACACAGTCTCAGCATCTGTATACGCTGATTTTTACCCCCAAGGCCCTGGCCGATCAGCCGGCTGCACTCGTTAACCGGCTACTGGAGAAGGGATACGGACAGCGCGGCGACCTGAAGCATTACCGGTTCTCGGCGGAAGATGTGGCCTTGAAGATTAACTATCAGGATAAAGCCAATATTGGCGGGTCTCTACCGACAATGCCGTGCCGCAGATGCTGCAAGTAGCCTTTCCCTTCTTTGAGTATTACCAGTTCCGGCAGAAAGACCTACTCAAGATTCCGGAATACAGCCAGAATGATACCCGATTCGTAGAAATCTCTATCCTGGCCAATGCTCCGTAAACTATCCGGATCTCAAGCTGAGCCTGGCGGCGTATGATATTACGCAGGAATACGGTGAGTACTATAATTTTCTGAATCCGGTGGAGGAAGGCAAAAAGACCAAATACACGTACGATCAACCCTCGGCCGTGGAGGATGTATTTGAATTAAAATTTGAACCGAAGAAAAGAGAAATCGGCATCGGGTTGCATCCCAACTTTACGGGAGTTGAAAAACAAACGCTGTACAAACGGATGTGGTGATTGAAGAGGCCAAGCCGCAGTTTGACCGGGCTATGCTTGAATCCTTGCAATGGACGGATGCCCGGGGATTTACGGTACCTTCGCTTTCGGCCAGCCTTACTGAAGCCCTCTCGCGGATCAACCTCAAAAACCGCGTCGTGTATACGTATTACATTGAGCTGTATTAAACTTTCATAACTATTTAATCAATCGCCATCCGGTTCAGACCACTATGTTCCCATCCCTCTTAACCCAAGTTATCACCCATCCGCAATCCGCGGCAACTCGGTGACCTTGCTTACGAAACGTACCTGTTTGCAGTCATTGCGGCCATCATCTTCGTAGGCATTTCCTGGATCGTTTCTAAACTCATTAAATGGGAAGGGGGGGCCGGGACCCGAAGGATGCGGGCCGCCGCCGGGCTGCTTTCTTCATCATCTGGTTCATTGCCATTGCGGCCTTTTTCCTGTATAACAAATTCGTCGTATCTGATAAGGTAGCGCTTCCTAATCTGCAGAGCCGCTTCGCAATGACCAATTACCTGAGTACCTTGATTGTAGCGGTGGTTTACCTGGCAGTAGGGTTTATAATGAGCAGTTGCTCAAGAACAGCAAATATGGCACGATCTTTCCGTCGAAGAAATAAAACGGCGCTTTACTTTGCTGCCGGTCCCCACTCAGAAAACAGGTTTCAGGCCTGATCAAAACAAAAAACACCGAGGTTTTCCCCCGGTGTTTTCACTTATTGGTTATTGATTACTTCACTACGACCAGTTGCTTCACGTCAACCTGATCAGTTCTGTAATCCGCAGGTAATAAGTACCTGAGTTTACATCACCGAGCTGAATGGTCAGCGGTACATTTGGCATCGCGGTCATGCTCATTTTCTTCACCACCACAGTATTGCTGTTGATAACTTCAACCGTCACTGCTTCCTGCGTTGTTACGTTCAGGTTAATGTTGACTACATCAACGGCAGGGTTCGGATACACATCTACAGGCTTCTGGGTCAGGGTAGTCGTGCTGGTAGTTGCGGTAGTTTCTATGATTTCGATACCGTTTACCATGGCGTTGTCTACCACACTAGCGAAGGCAATTATAATCTGGCCCTGGGCATTTGGTGTAGTGTTAAAGTCCTTCACTACGGCCTTGCTTTTGGCACCTGCAGCAGCGTATACATCAAAGTTACCAAGTACCCGCTGTCCATTCAGATCTACGTTGAACTTACGCATGTTCGGCGCATTGAACCAGTTTTCAGCGAAGTGCAGTCTTACTGTATAGTTCTTGCTGGTAGTTAAGCCAGGGAAAGCATAGACAAAGTTTCCGTAACGTTCCGTCTGGATATACACCCTGAGGAGCTGCATTCGTTACACCAGTCGTATTGACTGCCATAGTCATCACGTCAGCAAAGCCACCTTTTACATAATTATCGGCAACAAATTTACCCGTTGCTGCACCAGCGGCATTAACAGCGTAGGCAGTTACGGTAATTGAGCAGGCGTAACGGCTACTGGAGCTTTTAATCTCGATGAGATCTGCCACACTGGTGAAGACAATTACAATCTGGCCACACTTGAATTCTCTATTGACTGTCTAGTTCAGTCAACTCACGCTTTTCATTGATATCTACGTTAAACTTCCGTTGGCCAGCGGCATTGAACCATTTCTCCGCAAAGTGTAGTCTTACTGTATAGTTCTTGTTGGTAGTTGCTTGTGAAAGTATACGTAAAGTTTCCGTAACGTTCACTCTTATCAGCCGGAGCTGCATTGGTTACCCCGTTGTAGTAACCGGAGTACTTACCCCAATTACATTACCGTTGCATAGTTATCCGCTGCGAAGCTTCCGGTAGCTTTACCACCGGCGTTGATTGCGTAGCTTCCGGCAGGAACCGGCGTTGGAGCAGGCGTAACGGCTACTGGAGCTTCTTTAATCTCGATAGCACTTACAGAAGCCTGATCTACTACGGTAGCAAAGGCGATTACAAACTGGCCCTGGGCATTTGGTGTAGCAGTGAATTTCTCTCACGAAAGCCTTGCTTTTGCCACCGGCGGCAGCGAACATATCTAAGTCAGTCAGTACCCGCTGTCCGTTCAGATCCACGTTGAACTTACGCATGTTCGGCGCATTGAACCAGTTTTCAGCGAAGTGCAGTAGTTCTTGCTGGTAGTTAAGCCAGGAAAGTACGTGTATACGTTCACTCTTCTTCAGCCGGAGCGGCATTGGTAACACCTGTAGTGCTCACCAGCGTACTTACCGCGATCACATTTCCACCCGTTGCATAGTTATCCGCTGCGAAGCTTCCTGTGGCTTTACCACCCGTGTTGATTGCATAGCTTCCGGCAGGAACCGGCGTCGGAGCAGGAACAACTGCTACCGTACCTTCTTTAATTTCAATTCCACTCACAGAAGCCTGATCTACCACACTGGTGAAGACAATTACAATCTGGCCCTGCGTATTTGGCGTAGTTGCTCTCACGAAAGCCTTTGCTTGGCCGCCAGCGGTAGCAAACATGTCAAGTTCAGTCAATTCCACGCTTACCATTGATATCTACGTTGAACTTACGCTGTTGCATTAAACCATTTCTCCGCAAAGTGTAGTCTTACTGCATAATTCTTGGTGGTAGTCAGACCAGGGAAAGTATACGTAAAGTTTCCGAAGTGTTCAGATTGGTATACATTTCAGCCGGAGCTGCATTGGTTACCCCCGTTGTAACTGGAGTACTTACCCCCAATTACATTCCCACCACTCACGTAGTTATCCGCTGCGAAGCTTCCGGTAGCTTTACCACCGGCGTTGATTGCGTAGCTTCCGGCAGGAACCGGCGTTGGAGCAGGAGTCGGTGTTGGGGTAGGCGTTGGAGTCGGTGCTGGGGTTGGAACCACTGCTACCGGAGCCGGAGCCGGAACTGCCACTGTACCACCACCTACTTTACCACTTGCCCGAGAAGTTTTCCCATCCCTTTATTTTGAATACCCGCTTCATTTTCATGGCTGGCATAGTAAAGTACTTCGCCGGTAGCCGGATGCTTGATGATGGTACCTGCACCGTTGTCACTTGAGTGCGTATACTGCCACAGCGGGTGAACTGAAGTGTTAGGATTTTCAAACATATTTCCTACCCACAGTCCGTCCATATCCCGTGCGTAGGTGATCGAAGGATAAGCGCCATCCCAGCCACTGTCAGTGTCACGGGCTACTACTACTCGTTTACTACGCCTACGTTTTGCTTGAAAGTAAAGATATTGCCTTGCTGCGGTAATCCACCGGATTTATATACACTATTACGGTCCTGGTGCTTGCCTACATGCCACTGATACGCACCGGCATTGTCCACTTTGTACATTTTGTTGGAAGTACACGTCGCCCAATCAGTATTGTTTTGGTTAATGATCATGTACATAGGGCTGTCCGGCGTTTCGCGGGCAAACATGTTAGGCGGATTCTGATAATAAATGCCGCTATTCACTTCGGGCAGTGCGTTAGCAAAACCTTCTGGGCATTGATTTCACTATAAACCGGAGCGCCAATTGAATTCCAGCTTACTACGTTATGCTGATACACTTTTCCATTGAGATTGTATAGCGGAAGTAGTCAAATCCAACTGGATTGGCCAACGACTGAATGTTCCAGCTCCACTCGCCCCATGATAGCGGCGGTATTCAGATTCCTGAGGAGTACCATCACCGTTAGCATCAGTCCAGATAAAAGCTTTTTCATCCCTGCCGCCCCACTTGAGAAATCAGCTACTGTCATTGGCTTCAGTTCCCACTTAGACTCGTCTACCTTGACTACTTCAATACCTCCGCGGCGCACCAGATAAGTAACGCCATTCCGCTTCCGTACGTGCCAGTCGTCATATCCACCCCCGCTGAATTTTAGCCCGGATCAAACCATTTGCCAATCCATGGAAGTTATATACGGAGTGCAGGGTAAATTTAGCTCGGTATTCAGGTCAAGCTCTAGGCGCAACAATTCTCTGGTGCTGATTGACATGTATACGACTGTTGGATCAGGATCAGGAGAGGCAGCGGTACCCAGTGTGCACCACCGTACCATTCTTTCACCAGGTTACCATTAGCATCCATGCGGGCTGAACGGCGGGGACCAGTTGCTTCGGCAATGATGAAAACCACCCTGGTTATCAGCCGTGATGTCTACTACATCTTTGAAGTTAACTGGATTGTGCAATCCATAACGGACGACCACCAAATGCACCGTACGTTTCAACTAAAGCGCCGCTTGAATTAAACTTCTTAATCTGCTGGCTGTTACCGTGTTCAACCACGAATATGTCGCCGTTGGTACGGTCTACATCCAGGCGGTAAGGAGAGTTTAAGCCCCGCTGATCAGGTTGAATTACTACCATTACGGAAACTCTCAGTACTTTATCACCGCTGATAACCAGCACATTACCCGAATTATCGATGGCAACGCCTATTGGCTGAGATACGGAAGCATAGCCAGCACATTACCATACCGTGGGTCACGCCACTGTACTGAATTCTGGGCTTTATAACTGATTACTAATTGAGGGTTGCTGCTTACTGTTATAGGCAGCCATGTCCATATTCTGCATTTCCGGTCCGTTCCAGTCATCAGGACCTTTGGACGAGCACCGGGCCACAGGGCATCCCAGCTAAAACCGATTGAGTTGCCGTTAGGATCACCCACACTGAGATGCAGTGAATTAGGACGATTCGTTTCGTGGGCACCTACGGTTGCATCTTGTTGCAGGTGATATACCCAGCCATCCATGACAGCCATTGAAAACGGCCTGCAAACGCCCTGGGTTGGTAAGAGCTCCAGATCACTGAGTTACCGTCCCAAGTCATTTTTGATCCCATTACGTACGTTTTCCGCGATACCAGATCCTACGTAGATCCCGGAAGCGTCTGCTGCCACGGACCGGGGACCGGAGTGGTTACCGAGACCCGTTTCCCCCCATTCTTTTCCCTGTGGAAAGGTTGTACCAAGCTTGCCAACGTAGTTAGCTTGTAAGCCTTGCGTGTGCAATAGTTTCCAGGTACAGGTACTGGGTGAGCCTACTGAGTTACCATTGTCATCTTTTCCATCCCAAATCTCGGTGTTGTTACCGCTGTTGCGCTGCTGGGCATTTAACAAAGTACGAACTAATTTTCCGTTCGCATCATAGATCACTACCGATACCTTGCCGGTCTTAGGCAGGCTGTAGTTAATGTTGTTCTGGGCTTTTCCCGGCAACCACAGAAGGGTCAGGAGTAATGCGAGACACCCGATGAGGTAATTTTTTCTTTCCATGCTGGTAGTACTTAAGCTTATTTTAAGTTGCTCTTCCTCAAAAGTATAGGTTCCTCTAGCCACCCCAGAATCGCTTATACTGCTCGTATGCCCTGTGTAAGAAAGGAGAATATTAAAGTATGTGCCTCTGAAATTTCGGACCTCAAAAAATGAGGTTTATCCGGCACATATTTTTGTGTAGAGAAAATAAGGAGAAAAAGAAAAAAAATGCTGACTGAAAAGCACACAAAAAAAGCATGTATTAAGCTGGTAATCAGCGATATACATGCTTTTTGGAAAAATTGAATAAAGTTCAGAAAGCCCCCTTCAATACCTTCTGATGAGTAAAAAAGAGAGAGGGATAGTTGACTTGGCCCTGAATAGTTACACGGGGAAAAGGATCAAAAATCTTTTTTTTTTCCGGGCCGGTTACCTCCTGACCTGTAAGGGTTTGAAAGCGAAGGGTGAAAAGTTTACAATTTATTAACTCATCTGCGAAACTTTGGTACACATCTTGCTATATTTTTCGTCTTTGTCTTTTCAATTTTCGTCCTGCAAAAGGCAAAATTCATCGAAAAGAGGGCTTGTGTCTACCCCTTTTTCAGCAATCCGGCCAGTAAAAATCCCCAGCCAGCCAATAATAGTAATCCCCCAATGGGAGTAATTGCCCCCAGCCATTTTATCCCACTCAAACAAAGGATATACAAGGAGCCGGAAAATATCAATACGCCCCCAATCATGGCATACCCTGCATTTAAAATATATTTATTGGGGAAACTGGCGTACAGGATACCTGTCAGTAACAGCGCAAGGGCATGGTAGAACTGGTATTTTACTGCCGTTTCAAAAGTATCCATCCGTCCGCTTGCCGTTAGCATTGCTCTTAAAGCGTGGGCCCCAAAAGCCCCGATACCTACTCCTAGGCCACCTAATACCGTACCCGCAATCAGAAAAGTTTTGTGCATCATAACAATAATTGTAAGAGTATTTTGCCCGGCAATTTGGAATAAGCCGGTGAAAAGGGCAAACTTTATGCAAAATTGATTGGCCCATGAACAAATGTGTTTTTCTGGACCGGGACGGCGTCCTAAATCAGGAAATCGGCACCTATGTGTACCAGCCGGAGAATCTGGTCATTCCGGAGGACGTGCCCCAAGCCATTCAACGGCTCAAAAAAGCGGGTTATTTACTGGTGGTGGTGACCAACCAAGCCGGTATTGCCAAAGGCTTATATACTCGTCAGGAGGTGCTGCAATGCCACCAAATCATTCAGCAAGCTTGTGGAGGAGTATTAGATGCTTTATACTATTGTCCTTACCACCCGGCTTACGACTCCGAATCATTGTGCCGGAAACCCGGTTCGCTTATGCTGGAGAAAGCAACGGCCCGTTTCGGGATTGACCTGTCGGTCTCTTGGATGATCGGTGACCGGCAGCGGGATATGGAAGCTGCCCAAAGGTTACAAGTCAAGACTGTTTTTATCCGGGCCAGTGAGGAAGAATCTCCGCCGGGAGTATGGTATACTGCAAACCGGCTGTCCGAAGCAGCTGATTTTATTCTGTCACACTAAGTAGTATAGCAGCAGGAGCAGTAGAGAAGCTACCGTAAGCTTTTATCTTCCTCTTTGCAGGGCCGTTACGGGCTTGGGTATTGCTCAAGCCCGTAACGGCCCTGCAAAGAGGAAGAAATACGATTGTTCAGTCAAAACACTCACGCCGAACTCATTGTATCAGTCCGGTATCTGGCAATTCCCAACCGGTAAGCCGCGGGTGTCATGGTTGCAGTACGTCTTCTTTGTAGATGCCTCTGCCGGTGGTAATGTTGAGTATTTCAACTGCGTAATTCGGGGAAAGAGGTTCTTGCGACATTTTTCGGAAGAATCACTTTGTTCCGAATTATTCAGTGACCAAGCAAGGACTGAACCTGCACATGGATGGCTAGTGCAATAGCGAGCTTAGGCTAAGGCAGGTGGTACCCGAAAGCAGCCGGGCGTACTTACGTAGTCCTGCATATTTGCTCCCTGGCAGTGATATGAGGTTAGTAAGGAAGCTAAGGCGGGCAGTAACCCCTACGGGATAAGCCCTACAAGGCGTAATGGTTTACTGCTTGCATGCAACCTGTCCCTTGTTTGCATTCTCTTTGCTACACCTGCCTGAAAACTTATGCCGGCTCATTGACTGATACAAATGCCACCGGGCAATAAGCCCTAACTAAGCAGGGGATTGTTTTGCTTCCTTAGTTACCCTTTACCTGTTAAAACCATGCACTTTTGTTTCTTTTTCGTTGGACTGCTAATTTGCCTGATCAGTCCGCTCACCTTACCGCTGCTAGCCCAGCCTGGTGCAGCTACTGCTACCCCTCCCTCGCTTACGGCCAGTACCTCACGGGAAACTCACCCGTTCTCCGGGCCTGGTTACTGGCGCTTGAAGACCGATTATCCTACCCGAACCACCCGTATCACCTTTTATAAGGCAAATGGGGAAGAGCTTTACCAGGAAGTATTACCAGGTACTTAAAGCTCACTGCCCGTAACCGCCGGGTATTAGACCGTCACCTAGCCTGGCTAGTAAACAATTCCTTTCTAGTGAGTCAGCTCCAGGTGAACGAACTATCGGCTGCTACCAGTGAGAGCTTACGCTCCCCGGATAGATACTTGCATCCAAATTATTGATTAATTCAGCCCTTGCAATTACTACTGTCCCTGATTTCTTTTCCTGCCTTATGGGGCGGCAAACAATTAGCAGGAAAATCACATTAATCGGGGATAGCCCCGTTACAAGCGTTTAGGTATTTCCAATGATTGAATTAAGCTTTGTCCAATTCCAGCAGCTGTTTACCCAAAACCTTACCCAGGTCAGCCGCGAAGACTTCTCCCAAAAACTCTACCATAGCGCCTATAAGGCTTCTTTTGATACCCCCTACCTGAAAGGAAACATCACTAGCACTCAGATCCGGGAAGAAATTACCTTACTGATGGTAGAGTTTATCTACCAGGAGGATACAAAAATATGTCTTGAAAGCCACCATCCTCAAGTAGGGCTGAGTTTTTGCCTGAAAGGGAAGAGTGAATTTTTAGGTGTGGAGAAGCCCCGGCAGCTTTTTCCTTTCGGGGTAAGGGATGGCTTCCTGTATGCTACGGCTCAATCGGAAGGGTATCAAATCTATAAGCGCGGGGTGCCTTACCAAGCCATTTACCTCCATTTTAGTTACCCATCTTTCGGGCAACTATTAGGCGAACAAGCGGGGCAACTACCCAGGGAACTCCGGCAGGTGCTCCTTGGCAAAAGGAATTACTTCCTGGAACGCTTCAAACTCTCTTCCTCCCTGGTAGCGCTGGGAGAATCCCTGTTTTCGAATCCTTTCTCGGGTAAAAGCGCCCAGTTCTACACGGAAGCCAAAGTGATTGAACTCTTAGCGCACCAAATCGATCGGTTGGCAGCACCCCATCAAAAAGTCACTTCCGGGCTTGTGCTTACCCCGAAGGAAGAGCAGCGACTGGAGGAATGTCACTACTTGCTACTAGCACAATTACAAGCCCCTCCTTCGCTGATCGAACTGGCCCAACAAATAGGACTGAGTAGTTACCGGCTCAAGCAGGGATTTCGCCAGAAATATGGCCTTTCCCCTTTTCAACTCGTAGCCGAGCAACGTCTTATTAAAGCGAGAGCCTTGTTAGTAGCCGGAGGAATGAATGTGAGTGAAGTGGCTTTTTCAGTAGGCTATAGCAGTATTGGCAGCTTTTCTAATAGCTTCTTTGAAAAATTTGGCATTCGCCCCAGCCAATTACTGAATGGAGGATAGAAAGGTGCCGGAGTAAAAGTAGTGTTTGTGCCCATTTTTCAATGAGGATAAATCTTTAGTCGTCTACAATAAATCCTTTTGTGGCGGGTCTACTACCTTGCGGGAGGGTAAAAACTACCCTTATTCATGATTTATTCAATGAGCAAACAGGAAGTGAGCAATGATCTCTACCATCACTGGCTAAAGGGGCCCTTCGTAGACTTACCTCAAGTAGCTACCTACTTGTATGGTCACCGCAGCCGGTTACATACCCAGCGGCTGAAAGCAAAAATCAGCGGCAGTCGCAGCTTCCAGGACTGGGAAATAGAACGGCTGGAAGCACTTCGTAAAGCACTCCTGGAAGCAATGGATAAGGTTGCTTGAACCTAAAAAATTCGTTGCTGATGTTGGCGGCATGATCAATTTATGCGGGTCTTTTTTTCCCGCTTCTCTGATCCAGCCCCCAACTGCCGTTTGAACGAAATGTTCAGCATCCGCTATGAGAATAGCAGCAATATCGAAAGTGGTTTCTAGGTCATTATTACGGATAAAGTAGTAGGTACTGACAATTGCGGTCCTTCACTCCCATAGATTCTTTGAACAGGCTAACTGATAAAGAATATCCCTGGGTTTATCATACAGGTATCCTCCCACCACATAAGGCGCACACCGGTCTACCAGACTCCAGTCATTAATGTAATCATGTCTATTCAGATACAAGTCAAACAATGCTTTTCTTTCTGATACAACCGTTTTTTTATTTCTGGCCTTCCATTATACTTACTGCACCCACCCGGTGTTCATAAACCGGGCTTTTCAAAAGCTGCTCAATTTCCTCCACCTCCATATGCATGTGCTTTTTAGCTAAGGCAAAAATAGCCCGCATCCTTACTCCTGCAACGGTTTTGCCACCTTCCTTGCTTTGGGGCAGGTTTGAGTTGCCGGGTAGTTCGGCTAAGAAATCGGATGCGTTCGATAGGATGATTTTTTCGGGTTGTGTATTTTTTCTCATAATAACGGAACTAAGTACTTACGAATTAATCCCTTAACATGTTAGCAGCATTCCCGTTCCCGGAAAACCGGCAAGGGAGGGAAAGGCTCAGAACCAATAGTGCCTGAGCCTTCGATTGTAAAGCTGTTTCTGGTAACAACTCCCTTTCTTCTACCAATTATTTAGTCCTACTCCCCCAAATATCATAGGGTATATTGCCCGGTCCCTCTTTCCCCAGGTCCGGTCTCCAGCCTCCCGACATGCTGGTTCCGTCCTCAGAGAACTTTCCGGTATACCGGGCCATTCCCGGCATGATGATGGTCAGATTATTTCCTGCTATTTCCCACAGGTAAGGAATGGGCTGCCCCCACATGTTTGAATACACACTGGAGGAAAATTTTCCGGTGGCCGGGTCATAGCCGATAATTTCATGACTTTTTATCGGCATTCCCATAAAGTTTAGCTCGATATTTTGTTGCATGAAAAAATTTCCCGGTAGCCACCCGAAGGTAGTGCGGCCGCTGATGTTATTTTCCTTGGAATCCAGGGTTCTCCTGGTCAACTCCCAAGTCCCTATCAACTTTTCCAAAAGCTTCAATGCAGGTGCCGGGGCGGGGGGACCTTGCTGATTGAATGTATAGTCTTCCTGGGAGCCGGAATCAGTTTTACTGCTTAACTTTTTTCATGGGGTTAAAATTCAGATGTAAAGTTTTGCCAGGAGTAGTGGTACTTTGGCCTGGAATTGGCCCGCAAAAAAAGCCAGATAAATGGACACCACCTTTCTTACTTAGTGACAGTATAGCGAAGGTGGGTGACGCCAGTGCCTTCCACCACTCTGGTAATTGCCAACGCAATGGACTCACTACCGGTCAGTTCGAATAAGCGGATGCCCTTTCCCAGCAGAACGGGTACTACATCCAGGTGGAGTTCATCCACTAGCCCGGCCCGGAGGCACTGCTGCAGGATATTGGCACTACTGATGCAGACATCCTTCTCCCCGGCGGCTTGCCTGGCCTGGGTAATGGCACGTTCCACCCCATCGGTGACAAAAGTGAAGGGCGATCCCTCCTTCACCCATGCCTGGGGCGGATGATGGGTAACCACAAAATGGTGCACCCCTAAAGGAGGTTTGCCACCCCAGCCGCCAGCGAGATTGAAGTTTCTCCGCCCCGTCACCATAGCCCCTATTGTGCTGATTGCTTCTTGAAGCAGTTCCGCGCTAGCAGGCGAAACCCTGAATACATATTCCGAGCCTGGAAACGGAAATTCCGTATCTCCGCTGAAATACCACCCAAAGAGCTGGTCTACTTCGTCGTTCGACCCGGCGACGAAACCATCTAACGACATACTCATGTTAAAAACAACTTTTCCCATATTTATGCCTTAATTATAGTTGAGGGGCGGTCATAAATAAAAAGGTTTAAAATAAGCTAATGTAAGGCCTTTTAGCGGATTATAAATCCGCCATTTCCTAGGTTCGGCATTGCAAATGCCGAACAACCATCCGGTTGGTCCGCATTTGCAATGCGGACACCAGGTGAGCTCGGATTTGTAATCCGATTTATGGCCACCCCTCAATTATAGTTACCAGTTACTTATTCATTCAGTCCTGTATGCATTTAATCATCAGTCAGGCTGGAAGCCATTTTATCCAGGCACTGGTTCATCCCCGCTCTGGATAATTCCACTATTTGGGCCGATTCGTAGCCGTATTCCGAGACCGTTAGCTCCGTCTTGTCATTGCCCAGATCCTTAAATGTCACCACATGAGGAACCTCCTCGGGAATACCTGTCGGCAAACCATAGGCCGCAGGGGTTAGTTTCTTGCCGGTTTTGTCGGCAAAGTGCTGGATGAATTCGATCCGTTTCATGGGCACGATTGTTTGGTAGGTCCAGGTATTGTACAGGTCTTGCCCGCCGGGCGAACGCATGCAGACCAACGAAACGCCCCCTTCCCGAAAGTCCATTCTGGCAACTGGTGCCGTAAAGCCTTTCGGCCCCCACCAGCGCATTATTTGCGCCGGATCAGTCCAGGCTTGCCAGACCCGTTCGACGGGTGCATCAAAGGTGCGGACAATGACCATCTCCCGCTTGGGCATCTCATTGAGGGGGTCGTTTGGTAAAGTCATCGGGTGAGTGATTAAGTGAATGGATGTTGACTACTTGATAGATACAAAGATAGCGACCATATCAGCTCCAAGCAGGGTGTAAATCCGGCATTGTAAGGGGCAAACTGCGACATTTACTGAGGCTACTTTTTGAATAGAGAGAGGTCGGCAATAAGTGGTTTTGAAAGAGATTACAATCTCAGTTTTCTTTCTTCCAAGCGAACTGAAATGGCAAAGAAGACTGAAAGCATAGAGGGAATGGTAAAAATGGATTGGGTTGTACAATTCAGCAAAGTTTACTCGGTGGAAAAGGTCTTATCCCATGGGTTTGCACCCTTTAGCGAGTTTTACGCTCTACTTTAGCCTTTCTAGAGGCGTAATAAAGGATAATGTCCTACTATCCTTTTGGCATGAAAAAGTATTTATACCTTCTTTCACTGAGACTTGTTTATTTGTTGATGCTCCCGGCTTGCAGCCTTCATCACACCGAAACACCCAGCTCAATTGTACCGCCTACGGCTGACCAGGACCCGGCCCTGCCGCAGCTTCGCATCCGGGTCGCGGGCAGGGTCAGAGTCATTCACCTGCAAACCTTCGGTGATCCCCAAAATCCGGTGGCCTTCGTGCTGCCGGGTGGTCCGGGCGAAGACTTCCGGCTGCTGCTGCCCTTACAGGCTTTATCAGATCGTTACTTTATAGTAATGTGGGACCAGCGGGGGGCGGGCCTGTCGGAACGGGTACCAGAGGAAGAGCTGTACCTGGAAAGCTTCAACGAAGAAATTGCCCAGGTCCGGGAGGCGTTAGCGCCGGGCAGACTAGTGACGTTAATCGGGCATTCCTACGGGGGACAATTAGCTGCCCGGTACGCGTCGGCTTATCCCGAAGCAGTCGACCAATTAATCCTGATTGAACCCGGACCCCTGAATCAATACGCCCGGGAGCACTATCCCACCGAAATCGTGCGTTTTAGGGACGGACAGGATTTCTTCTGGCAGAATCAGGTGCTCACCTCGCAGGACCACGCCTCGGCCGATTACAAAGCCGTGGCCCTGATGCGGGAAGCTTCCCGGCAGTTTACCTGCGGCGGGGAGATTCCGCCCGAGTACCCCTTCTGGCGATTTGGGGCCTACTATTACTACATCATCAAAAAAATACGAGAGCCGCCCGGCAAAAGCCTCAACTGGGCCAGTGGCATTGAAGAGCTCAGTAGTGAAATTATTCTGATGGCGGGTACCTGCGGCGTGGCATCTGAGCACTTCCAACGTAACTACAACCTGCAAGCCCTGCCCCATACGCGCCTGGTTACCATTCGGTGCCGGTCACATCAGCCTGTTTACCGACTACCAGATGCAAACTATTCAGGCACTTAAAGAATATCTGTCGGCCTATCGCTGAGAACGTAAACCCTTTCGTGATGAAATCTTTATGTTTACCCGTGTGTATGTTTAGCTTTTTTGCTTTTTAGGGTTGCGGCGCACTTCAAATTGGAATCGCCCTTCCCCACGAGTCAGTCGCAGTACCTCTCCCTGGGTGTAAAGCTGGCACCGGAACTAACAACTTCCCTTGCTTACACCCATTCCCTGAATTCGCAAAGCCAGCGGCTGAAGTTAAACTGGGGAGTCGCCTCTCCGTGCTCCCCCTGCGGTTGAGCAACGGCAATTGGCGGACGAACCTGGTGGGCTCGGCTCATTGGCGTCCAACTCAACACCGGGGCGCTACCTTTGCCACGCAACTCTACTGGCGCAAGTCCATAACCGGGCAGCACGAATGAACGGACTAGGGGTGGAAAGTAAACGTTATGCCCTCTCACTACGGAGCGCACTGGACCACGGGACTAGACCTGGGCTGGCAAAGTACCCTGCTGACGCATATCCGGCACGGAGAGGCTACGAAGGAAACCTTCCGTGATCGTTACCCGCAAGTTGATTATTCAGGTCCGGTAGACGGCTGGTACCTCCACGGCCCACCGCTTCCGGTTTGGTTTCGTAGGGGCCCGGCGATTGTTTTGATCCCATTGTCCTCCAACTGGCGGCTGGCAGTATTTTCTCCCTGCAGAAACAGGGCATTGCCTTTGGCTTTTCCCACGCTCAAGTGCCGCTCTATGCCGAGGCAATGCTCCGAAGGCCGAGTGGTAGAGCAAGGCAAGAAGTTTTACCGCCTTTTCATCATTTTATTTATACCGAATAAATGGTACTGTCCGTATTCCGTTTCTTGAGTTTGCTGATGGGCGTAGAAGTAGGTCTTTCTCTGTCCCATACCCTGCAATGGACTTACAAAAGAACGCTGCCCCATGAGCTATTTCGCCAGTACAATTAACGCTCTACAACAATTACTGGTGGACCGAGCGGGCCTTTTGGTGGCTACTTTTGTTTCTACACTGGTCGTTACAGTCAGCGTAAGGCAACAGTGGAACGTTTGGTTTTTTTCCTGTGGTAAACCTGCTTTGCGTGGTAGTAGCTTTTGTAATCTGGCTAGTGGGCATTAATTCCTTGAACCACGAGCACTGGGCCTGGACGAGGCAGGCTATCCCTGCTCAGTGGGAAGAGTCGCGGGACCAGTGGCACCGGTTACACGCCGTTCGGTTAGGGGTGGTAACGATTGGCATGAGCACAATGATCATTTCAAGCTGCTGGAAACTTCTCAACTCCGGGTAGTACGGCAGCAAATTGCCCAAAACTTTGCCAAGCGGTTCAGGCCAGAGCATGGAAAGCTGAATAGGGGTAAGCTGCACCGGAGGGTCGGGGTCTCTTACCCATAGTTTCTTTTACTTACTACACTCAGGCTTTCTGGTACACCGTCTGCCCGCGGTTAGGGACCTGCTGCGCCTGCTTCTTGTAGGCCGATGGGGTAAGACCGGTGTGTTTCTTAAAGGCGGCGTTGAAAGTGGCCTTCGACTCAAAACCAGCTTCGAGGGCCAGGCCAGGATGGTCAAATGCTTTTTGCAGGGGTCAAGCAGGACTACTTTCACGGCTTCTACCCGGTAACGGTTGACAAAATCGTAGAAGTTTACTCCAAGACCCTGATTGAGAACCTGCGACAAGTGGTGGGTAGATACCGAAAGCATCGGTTTCTTTCAGGTCAGCTTGCTCTGCCGGTAGAGCTGGTCTGCTTCATCACCTCCGTAAACTGGCTGGCCCACTGCTGCACTTGGGAGCGCAAGATAACTGGACTTTGGTATTTCTTCCTGGTTGCTTCCGCCTCCTTTCCGCAATTGCTGCCAGGGAAACCGGCGGATCAACTACTGTGACCGGAAGGGAAAAAAAATACCGGATAATGTATGAACCGGTAGCCGATATAATACATGCCGCCCGACAGCAGCAGGGCAAATACCGAACCGGCCATTTGCAGATTAACTATTAGGTTACCGGCAATGAAAATCAGGTAGAGCAGAGCCAAAGTTCCAATTAGGTTGCGCAGCCAATCCAGTTTTGCCTGCTCAATAGCCGAGAAGTAGTCCTTTAGCTCCCGCTGGTGCTGGTTGACGAGCCTGATTACGGGAATCATGTACAGAAAGAATTGAATCAGCGGGATTTGACTGAAAACATCCAAAGGGGGATGATTCACGTAATGATTGAGAATAAAGGCTTTTTTTTTCCGCATAGGCTTTAAGAAGAATGGAATATGGCCCAGTTGGAACAGGATAAAGGGCACAAAGTGCAGCCAGTGAACGGGTTTCCATCTAAACCCGGGGAGCAGCGTCTGCCGGACATACAGGTACAGCAGCGGACCAAAACAGCAAGGCGCACCCCGAACCAGACTGATCAGATCCGGTACGTAGGCTAAGTAGCGGCTGTCGTGCAAGGCTGTCCACAAGGGGTGAAGGCTGGTAGCCAGCAGTAAGGCAACTAACCCTGCCCGGGCCGACCGAACCGGCCGGGATGCCTTGCCCAGCAGCAGGCACCAGAAAAGGCCCTGAACAGCACCCACTAGTTCAACGTACGAAAAATCCGGGTAAAGCTTCTCCATACAGGTTTATCAAGCAATTAAGGAGTAAATGGGTTTACGTGGCTACTTCCCGGTTGTATTTCTGGCGGTACTCAGGGGAGAGAGGCCGGTAATCTTTTTAAACGTAGTCCGGAAGGCTTTGGTATCCGTATACCCAACGTTGAACATGACCTCCATGACATTTTCAAGGAATTCTCCGATGCGGCGTTTCTTTCGCCAAAGCAGAAATGCGGCCATTAGCCCTCCCCGGCTAATGGCCGCATTTCCCATTTCCGGAGGTAAAATGGCCCAATGAGCCTATCACTTCCTTCATTTTTCAGTAAAAAACATAGCCTTAATCTGCCCCGGTAGTTGGACTGGAAAAGGAGCGGGCAGAATAAGGCTATCAGGTGTACGACAAAATGCAGAGCGTTCATCCGCATTTGCAATGCGGATGTGTATAGCCGGGCATTTGAAATGCCCTTTTTCTCAGTTCCGCATTGCAAATGCGGAACAACACGAACAAAGTTTAATGGTTGATCTGCAATTTGTCGTACACCCGGCTATCATTACGTAAGTCGAACCTTCACAAAAATTCGTACTTTGATAAAATTACGATCCTTGCTCAGGGCAGGCTGAATGCCACTGAGGTGTTCCCCAAAATCAGCACCAGTAAAGGCATTTTCATCCAGAGGTTTATCTCGGTCCGGCAGAATCGGCTGCCCATCCATACCGCAAAATCGGAATCACCCCATTTTGTTTTAAACCTCAGGGGCAGAAACCCGTACACGTGGTTAATAAAGTAAACTATGGCAGCATCCCAACACACACACAAACCACCAGCAGCAGTCATCACCGAAGCTTCAGGCAAAGCGGCGCACGGTTTCAGTCCTCAGCGCTGGGCTACCCAAAATAAGACCTGGCTGCTAACTGCCTCAGCCCTGCTGATGGTAGGAGTAGCTTGGCTGGCCAGGGACAGGTTTGACAATAAGAACAAGCGTACACCAGGGTCCGCAAACAATAATGACCCGATGAACAATGATTTAGTGGAAAAAGCAGCTCATGAAGGCCGGGTTCTCAAAGGAGAAGCATCCAAAGACAAGAATTACACCAGCCAGCAGACGTATCCGGACCCATCATCGGCACTCCAGGCCTTTGCCTGGTCCCAGGAAAAACTCATGGACGTGAATGCCTGGTCCAAGCTTCCCGGCTTCAGTTCCGAATTCACCCTGCACGACCCGCATGGCAACCCAAAGACAAACACGCCTCAGGCAGGCGATTTTATCCGGATTGTGCTGCCAGGCCCCTTTCCGGAAAACTGGGTGCAGGTTTCTGACGTTCAAGTGGCTGAGCAGTCGGCCGAGTTTACAGTCCATCCGAGCCGCGACCCCAGGGAGAAAGGCGAACCGGTACAGGGTGAAGTGGAGCATTTCTTTGGTAAGGAGGCCACCAGTACGTTCCGGGTGGAACTTCGGGGCAACACCCTGATGGCAGCTGAAATTGGCCGCATCGAAAGTATCAATAACCAGGGCCATGAAGCAGGTAACCGGGCCGTGATCAATACGTTGGTAGCCGAAGGAGGCTGGGCTGTGTTTCAGAAGATGCAGTGGAAGAAACTCACTGACTACCTGGTACATCTCCAATAAAAATAAACAACGCGTACTCAACAGGTGATTGAGTACGCGTTGTTTATTGTTTTTAGGCTAAAGTAAAAATGTTCTCAGGAGTTAGATCATTTGAGTGCTATTTCGGCTTTAGCCGCGGCTCGTATTCTGCTCCTGCTCTTGTTAACTTGTTCTCTGCCGGCAGGAGAAATTGTGATGGGTATTGATGAAACCCTGGAGCCGAAGTTCTACAACGTATGAGGTCCAAAGACGTTGGGGGAAGATGCTTAAGCAAAGGAGTTGACCGGTTGCCTGGTTTATGAACTGCAGGACAACATCGAACAACCGGCCTTTCTGCTTGCCCAAGCCGGTCTTTTGGCAAAGAATTGGTCGAAGTTTTGGGAGTAAGGCTCTTTGATGGCTTCTTGCAGTGTTGCAAAGAGCTGCCCTTCCCCTCCTTCCAGTTCTTCGATGGCCTGGTGCAGCAGATAATTTCTGAGTATAAAACGCGGATTGTTTTTCCGCATCCGCGCTAAGGAATCTTGCCGGGTGCAGGTATTCGTTTTGATCCGCTCCCCGTAAGCGTGTATCAGACTAAACAGCGCTGTACGCTGGAACGCTTGGATAGGATTATAAAAGCTGGCTGCAAAATGGTCTGCCACCGCCTGCTCACCTTCCAGCGCTACTGGAAGGTCCATGAGCAGCTGATAAAAGATGGTCATATCCGGCTTGATCAGAGTGAGTGTTTTCTCAAACTGAGTGATCAACTGAATATCTTCCAGCCGTACTTGATCCAGCCCTAACTTGTTACCCATCATGGCATAATATTTCTTCTGGTAGACCTCATTGTAGGCTTTAAGCTCACTCACTAATTGATTCCGGTCCGGCACGAGTGGCGCAATCGCGTTGGCAAGGCACCCCAGGTTCCAGTAGGCAACGGAGGGCTGCTTGCCAAAAGCGTATCTGCGCCCCGGAAGATCAGTGGTATTGGGCGTAAAATTAGGATCGTAGTCATCCACAAACGAAAACGGGCCGTAGTCAATGGTCAGACCCAGGATGGACATATTGTCGGTATTCATCACGCCGTGCACAAAGCCCACCCGTAGCCACTCGGCCATCAGGCTGGCGGTTCTTTCGACCACTTCCCGGAACCAGGGAATGATCTTATCCTCGCCCCCAATATGGGGGTAAAACCGCCCGATGGTCCAATCGATGAGCTTTCTCAGGCTTGAAATCTCCTGTCGGGCTGCCAGCATCTCATAATTGCCGAAACGCAAAAAGCTGGGAGCCGCCCGCATGACAATTGCCCCCGGCTCAAATTCGGGACGTCCGTCATAAAACATATCCCGCAGTACCTGTTCTCCGGTAGTAACCAGGCTCAGGGCTCTGGTGGTAGGTACATCCAGATAATACATGGCCTCACTCATGAGGTATTCGCGGAGGGAAGATCGCAATACGGCTCTCCCATCCGCCCGGCGGGAATAAGGGGTAGGTCCCGGACCTTTTAACTGCAGCTCCCAGGTTTTGCCTTCCGGCGTTTCCCACTCCCCAAGCGTGATAGCCCGGCCATCTCCCAACTGCCCGGCCCAGTTGCCGAACTGGTGCCCGGCATAACAGGCAGCGTACGGACGCATAGAAGGAGTAACCAGATTGCCCGCCAGAATAGCTATATCGTTTTCATCTGTTTTTGTATACCGAGTTCGGCGGCTAACTCGTCGGACCAGGCCAGCAATTGAGGCTTGCGTACCGGAGTAGGGATGGCTTTCTGTATAAGACTCCGGGGTTTGCCGTGGACGCAGATCTCCGCTCTGGTCTCCGTCGAAAAGTGTCCACAAAGTCATTTTTATATTCTTTTGAACGTAAATTTTGCATGGTACGAACTTAAATAAATACGATTACCCAATAGGTATTTGGCTTCCGGAATTGCCCGGAGCTCCGTCTATTTAACAGCAATCAAGCAAGAATAGTTGAATAGTTTATCCCAATCAAAGCATACCCAACGGTAAGTAAACACGGATAATGGGGCTTAGGCTCCATTGAAAAACTTTGGTTTGCTCAGTTAGTTGGTAAATAAATCAATCAGGGAAAGCTCCTCAAGGTAGAGGTTCATAATGTCGGAAGCGGTGTAGGGGGTAATGACTCGTAGCTTTTGACGCAGCTTATCGTACCAGCTCTCGACAAAAAAGTTACCATAGCTGTAGAGGTCAATCCGGATACTGCCCAGTGATCTGCTCAGCAGATACTTGCCCTCCTGATTTAATCGCTTGGCTTTCTGCGGTAGGAAAGGCGCTCAAATTCGGCAAAGGATACCATAGCGAGTATAAAACGAAAGACTGCGGCAGATAGTGCCCGCTTATAGTACAATATGGATCATTGCCAAAGCAAAACTTTTCGAGCCGCTTTTCAATTGGAATAGACCGTACATTTGCGGCGTAGAGCTACTAATTACTTCACAGTCGGATCGGTTCCGCTACGAAACCAGTATTACAAGCGCATGTTGAATAGTTCCTGCGGAATTGATTTTGGTACCTCCAATTCCAGTATTGCCATTGCCAAAGGGCAAACAGTTCGTCTGGTCGCGGCTGAAGGTTCCCATGTGACCATACCCAGCGCCATTTTCTTTCCGCCCAGATCCAGTATGCCCTCCTATGGCAGAGCGGCCACTGAGTTATTTTTTGCCAAGCAGGAAGGACGCTATATGCGCAGCTTAAAGCGGATCTTGGGGAGTTCCCTAATCAGGCAAGGCACCCTGATCAATGGCAAGGCCATGCAGTTTGACCAGATCATTGCCTTATTCCTGAAGAACCTAAAAGATAAAACGGGTGCATTGGTCCAACACGAAATTGAAAATGTGGTCATGGGACGTCCGGTTCATTTCGTGGATAATGATCCGGCAGCCGACCACCGGGCGCAGGAAGAATTAAAAGCAATTGCGCACAGCATCGGCTTTAAACAGGTAGCTTTTCAGTTTGAGCCTATTGCGGCCGCATTTGCCCACGAAGCCAATATAAAGGGAGAAAAGCTGGCAATTGTGGTGGACCTGGGCGGAGGGACCTCCGACTTTACCATTATCCGTTTATCCAATAAATACATTCATAAAAAAGACCGGTCCTCGGACATTCTGGCCAATACCGGCATCCGGGTGGGAGGCAATGACTTTGACAAGAATTTAAGTTTAGCCGCCATCATGCCCGAACTAGGCTATAAAAGCACTTATGGCGAAAAGAATCTGCAGGTTCCTTTAAAGCTGTACCACGATCTTTCGGAATGGAGCAAGATTAATTTCCTGTATACACCCAAAGTTGTCTCGCAAATCCGGCAGTTGCTCCATCAGTCCCACGATAAAAGGAGACTGAGCAGACTATTGCGAGTGCTGGAAGCAGAAACGGGCCATACCCTTTTAGCCAGCGTGGAAGAAACCAAGATTGCGCTAACCGGGCAGCAAGCGCATACCGCCTCCTTTGATTTTATGGAGGACAATCTTTTGATGACCATCACCCGGGCACAGTTTGAAGAAGCTATTCATCATGAAGCCGGGAGAATTTCAAATGCTGCCGCCCAATGCCTGCAACTGGCCGGAGTTACCCAAAGAGCCATTGAACTGGTGATTCTTACCGGCGGCTCTACGGAAGTGCCCCTGATACAGGCTGTATTTAAAAAACTTTTTCCCAATGCGGCTTTAACCGACGAAAACAAGTTGTCAAGCGTGGGGCTGGGCCTTGCTTACGATAGTCAAAAGAAGTTTGGCTGACTGCTCCGAAAGAGCTGCAAACCGCTCCCCGATCTTTTCACCTAAATTTTTCATTTTCGGTTTGTTCCCGACCCGGTGAGTGGCAACCCAGAGGCAGCTCTTTGTCGTTAAAAGACTTGATATGAACGAGAAAAAAATAATTCTACAACTTCAGGCTCAACTCCAGAAGCACCTGAGTACCGATCAAAAAGGCAATATCACGGGCATTGAGGAGAGTGCCCAGGCTTGTGCCGGAATTTTCAACTCCGCATTATCCATGCTCATGCAGGAAATTGAGCAACGGATCCGGATTCACCAAAGCAAAGCCGGGGAGTATAAGGAGACATCGAAGCACTCCCTTCGACTTGCTTCCGAAGGAAAAATCACTGCGCTTCAGGAGCTGCGTACTGACCTATCCATCCTCTACGGCATGAAGCTGGAGACAGAAGGCTAGTAACGCCCATTTGCTTCATCCAAACTTCTGGCGTCCGGCAGACTGTTCTGGTGACCAATTGCAAAATACCTTTGCACTCACTGCAAACGCAGCTTCAAGCCTTCTTCTACTAGAAAGGCATTTCGACAAATACAACTACGGGCAGTCCCAATTCCCCGACTCCGGCAAGCTAGGCTGTGTTAAAGAAAATCCGCTTACTATGAATAACTTCAGAATTGAACACGACTTTCTGGGAGAAAAGGAAATTTCCAACCAGTGGTACTACGGCGTGCAAACGGCCCGGGCAATGGAAAACTTTCTCATCACGGGCATTCCCATTTCCAATGAACCTTTATTTATCAAAGCCTTTGCCTATGTAAAGAAAGCGGCGGCCCTGGCTAACCAGGAGTGCGGAGTGCTGGAATCCCGACTAACTGAAGCCATTGTGCACGCCTGCGACCGGCTCATTATGGGAGAATTTACCAATCAATTTCCCACGGACATGATCCAGGGCGGCGCCGGCACCTCCGTGAATATGAACGCTAATGAAGTTATTGCCAATATTGGACTGGAATACCTGGGTCACCAGAAGGGACAATACGAGTACCTGCATCCTAACAACCACGTCAACTTTTCTCAGTCCACTAACGATGCCTATCCTACCGCTTTCCGGTTGGCTCTCTACTGGAAAATAGAAGCTTATGTGCAGGCTTTGGAAGCGCTGGCCTCGTCTTTTGCCCGTAAGGGAAACGAGTTTAAGAATATCCTTAAGATGGGACGCACGCAGTTGCAGGATGCCGTCCCCATGAGTCTGGGCCAGGAATTTGAAGGCTTTGCCGTTACGCTGCGGGAAGACGTGGAACGGATGCGGGATGCTCAGAATGCCATCCGGGAAAGCAATATGGGCGCTACTGCCATTGGGACGGGCATCAATGCGCCGGAGGGCTACGCGGCTATTTGCACCCGCTACTTGAGCCAACTGACCGGACTAGAGATCGTGCGGTCGGCCAATCTGCTTGAAGCTACTTCCGACACGGGAGCTTTTGTGCAGGTTTCGGGAGCCCTCAAGCGCAGTGCCATTAAGCTTTCCAAAATCTGCAACGACTTACGGCTGCTCTCCTCGGGACCCCGCGCCGGACTGCACGAGATCAATCTGCCAGCTTTGCAACCAGGCTCTTCCATTATGCCGGGAAAGGTAAACCCCGTTATTCCTGAAGTAGTTAACCAGACGGCCTTCTACGTAATTGGCGCCGACGTCACTATCTCCTTCGCGGCCGAAGCGGGTCAGCTGCAGCTCAACGTAATGGAACCCGTGATTGCCTTTAGCCTGTTTACGTCCCTGGGTTACATGACCAATGCGTGCTATACGTTGCAAACCAAATGCGTAGAGGGCATCACCGCCAACGAAGTCGAATGCAAGCGCATGGTCATGAACAGTATTGCCCTAGTGACGGCCCTAAATCCCCTGCTGGGCTACGAAACAACCGCTTCCATTGCCAAAGAGGCCCTAGAAACGGGAAAATCGGTCTACCATATTGTAGTCGAGGAACGGCACCTGATTACCCAGGAGAAATGGGATGAGTTATACTCCTTCGAAAACCTGATCCGCCCGCGGTTCATTAATTCCTGAGGGCTGGCAGAAGCAACATTCTTGCAGAAGCAGTTGCCGGGGATGCAGCGGAGAAACAACCAAAAAGAGGAGCACAACCGGCCAGTAGAACCAGTCTGGTTACGTATCCGAAAAAAAGATAAAAGTTTTTTAATTCCTGCTGACATAGGGTTGTCACTGGCTCCGGTTTAATTTGTAGGGTAAAACAAATTAGAAACTGTAATCTTTTTTACCCTATGCAAACCCAAAACACGCAGGCCCAGCAGCTTACCCAGACAGTAGTCATCACTCCTGAAGCGCTGCTGGAACACTGGCAGGGACACCGGAGAGTGACCCGCCGCATGATTGAAGCCTTCCCGGAAGAGGCATTCTTCTCTTATTCACTTGGTGGTATGCGTCCTTTCGCAAACCTGGTGATGGAGATGATTCACATGGCCGTTCCCGGCATTAAGGGCGTGGTTACGGGCCAGTGGCAGGGGCTGGAGGAGATTGCTGTTCCTCAAACCAAGCAGGATGTCCTCCTTCTATGGGATGAAGTCACGGAGCAACTCAACACCCTATGGCCGCAGATTCAACCAAACCTGGTTCGGGCAGGTAGAGGCAGCCTTTGGTTTGTATGAACAACCCATCATCTTAACCATCCTCTACTTTATTGATAATGAGATCCACCACCGCGGCCAGGCCTACGTCTACTTACGCACCCTGGGTATTGAACCTCCTCCTTTCTGGGACCGCAGATAAGACATTTTATATTAGTTAACATGCTGATAATTAAAGACTTAAAAAACAAGAGGCGGCTATTTCTTACGGAACCATCTCTTGTTTTCAAGCTTAAAATTTTGTCGCAATCACCCTTCAAATGCCGTATTTGCACCCGATAATCCTGTGTAGTTGATCATATATTATAGTATAGCTAATAGGCTACAAAGCATTGAGTTATAACCATTTAACCACCTTACTATGGTACCCGTCACACAAGAATCCGCTCACCTGAAGGCCTCTTCCCTATCACAAGCGCACCTCTCGGGTAACTCCTGGGAGCAAGGGCAATGGGGGCAAGAGCGGGCATTAGCCCTGTTCTTTCTGGATATCCGGGACTTCACTCCTTTGATGGCCTCGCGTCCGTTACCAGAGGTAATGCATCTCTTGCAGCAGTTGTTCGGTATTTTCCGGGAGGCAATTCAGGCGAATAGGCGCCATCATTGAAACTGCGGGGGACGGTCTCTATGCGGTCTTCGGACTGGAGGAATCCCTCCCAAAGGCCACTAGGCAGCTGTAAAGGCTGGCCGATCCATTCTAGACAATTAGGAGGGTAAATAACACCTATTTTGAGCCCTTATTTCATCATCGGTTTCAGGTAGGAATCGGCCTGCACGTGGGCAAGGTGATTGTAGGTCAGCTAGGATTAGGTGAATAATAACCGGACCGTGATGGGCTACGCAGTTAACATTGCCGCCCGGCTGCGGAGGCTACCAAGCTGCTCAATAATAGCTTTATCCTTTCCGGCGAGGCTTACGGTCTGCTACCTGAGTCCCCACTGGCAGTAAGTGAGCAGGTTGCATTGAAGGGCATCAAAGAGGAAGAGGCAGGTATACTTGCTGGGGCACAGTTACCAGTTTACTCCCGCCAGGAAAACGGCCTGGAAAATAGCTTGTTGAGCCCCAAGCTCGGTTTACATCAACTGGTTTCAGCCTAACAAACGACGGCAAGTATTCAATACACTAAAAGATTTTCCAAATGGTAGAAGTGTTTAAAACCAACGTCCAGGACCGGCATCAGGCCGCCCAACTGCTCGGGCAGATACACAAGCGCTTTACTCATTACCGGGCTAATTTCGATCTGGAGGACTGTGATCACATTCTGCGGGTGGAATGCTCCAGTGGATTTATTAACCCCTGTCTCCTGATTGAGCTTTTGCAAGGCTTTGGATTTGAAGCGCAAGTCTTGCTGATGAGCCACCCGATAGTGAGTTGTTATGGATCGAACAAAATTATTTATCTCCTGAAACGTACCACCTTGCTCCATTAACTATAAGTAGTTCTCTTACAATTACTTTAGACGATTCTCCCTGCCGCTGTCATTCCCTTCGGGAATGACAAGAAATAGTATAAACTAATTCTAGTGATCTACTAATAGGTCATCCTTCTGGTCATCTTTCAGGTTATTGCAGTTTCGGTCATTTTCCTTTTCTCCTTTGATTCCTCTAGGAGACACGTTACTTTTTATTCACTGGTTAATTATTTTATAAGGTGTTCATGAATGCTTCGCAGTGGTCATTGCCACAAAAAGCGGTAGGAACGCAAGTCTTTGAGCGAGCCGGTGCGAAAGAAAAAGTCTGAGCATCAACATGCTTTCCCGCTAAGGAAGTGGTTGAGGGGCGGTCATAAATAAAAAGGTTTAAAATAAGCTAATGTAAGGCCTTTTAGCGGGTTATAAATCCGCCATTTCTGGATTCGACGTGCCGCGTGCCGAACAACCATCCGGTTGGTCCGCATTTGCAATGCGGACACCAGAATGACTCGGATTTGTAATCCGATTTGTAGCCACCCCTCCTTGCCCTAATCTTGTAGGGAGTTATGGAGGTGGTTACCAATTAAAGTGTTAACGGGGTTAAAAGGTATCACCCAAGCAGCAACGTATGTGGTCTACTAATGAATTTGCCGAAGGGTTAAGCGATTTTCATCCAGGTAATCGGAGCAGCCTAGCGGGCCGGGAATTGATTTATCAAACAGACAGGGCAGTTTTTTCGCAGGTCTTGTGGCAGCAGCCACCAAGATTGCTGGTTGTCGGTAAAGCCACCGTCAGAAAACTTCAGGCCGGTCATATTGCCGCTACCGAAAGAAGGTCGCTGTTAGCAGCGTTCGTCATTGTTTATCAAACAGGATACATTGCACTACAATCCCGCGAACAACAAGCGATGGAGGGCTTAGGCATCCTGCAAGGCGGCTTAAAAGGCAGCACGAGCGCACAACAAAATACGATGAAGGATTTATTAGTGTGCCCTTAGGCCTGTTTTCATCAGGGCAACACCAGACCACAGAGCAGGACTCAATGTCCGGATAAGGAGTTACCATTGTTGGTTTCAGCCTGCGGCGGCGAATGAGCACCAGCCACGCGTCCGGAAACGACAGTGCTAATACAAGACCAAGCCGACATTTTCCGTTTCTTTCAGGCCAAACGCGCCGAGCCCAGACGACCAGGTGCGCGCATCACGCCCATAAACGGAAGCACGCATAGTGGAGCCGTCCTTCCGCTTGCCCAAGCGGCTGCGCAACCAGGCGTAGTGAGCAGCCTGCCGCGGCAGATCAACCAGCATTGCCGTTGCCAAGTCCTGACTGTGGTGTCAGTGCCAGGTAGCGGTACTGCCCGTCATGCGATTCCAGAGCGTCAAAAACGGCAGCAGGACTTGTTTTTGTAGTGCCTGGGCGAGGTGCCCTGATAAACAGGCACTCCGTCTTTGATGAGCATGCAGCGTGTTAGCTGGCTACGTTATCTCTGCCCCATCAAGCAGCTGCTGATGCGCTGCGTTACGCAAAGTTCGGCACGCCCTTCGTCATAACAACGCCTTTCACCATAACTCAATCCGCGACGGCAGGTAGAACGCTGCAGTTTGACGATGTACTTTCTTCAATGCAGTTCTGCTTTGCGGCATTCGTCGTTTGGCGGCCCCGGTATCAACCCATCAGGTACGGGAAAACGGCTCAGTGCCGGCTCAGATCATTTTGCGACAAGCCGAACTGCGCCTGTTAAGCGCAAAAAAAAAAGCCCGTCGCTCAACGGAAGAGGAGCACAAAACCGCAGGCCTGCTAGTCAATTTTCAACCGACTAACAAACAACCTTTGCCCGGAGTTAAGATGTTAGCCCCAGGCATGAGTCGAACTTTATCTTATGAAAGAAGCTTTCAACTCTCTATGACTACCCCCTACAGATTAGCTTCCTTGATGGGAGGAGGGGTTAGACTCACTATAATCCAAATAGAAATAAAAAGTCCCCTTCGAATCCATCTAAGGTTCAAGGGGACTTTTTATTCTTTGCTTTCCTTCTTTTCATGGGCTGCTCCCAGACTGAAAAACCAGGCTTTACCTAGCCAGTTGATTACGTTGGCATTATCCGGAAAATAGGGCATCTTTACGGGGTCTAGTCATGGAGAATTTGTATATTCATAATCTCTATTACCGGGTACACAGGTGCTAACGCCATCTGGTGATAGGGCCTTCTTTCGCGGAATGAAATGAACTGTTTTCTCCATTATTTATCTTAACACGGCGCATGAAATTGAGGATAGCGATATTGACAGCTATATATGCTCAGGCGGTAGCCAGAAGACTAATCTTGAGTGAACAGATTATCCACTTGCGTGATGGAAAGGTTGCCCTTGACTACCTGATCCATAGTGTGATTCTACGAAAACCAGTCGGACCTGATCCTCCTTGATATCCGGATGCGGTATGAATGGGAAGAATTATTCAAGGTTTACTGCAGGGGCTGGGCCGGGAAAAGCTCATCAGGATTCGTGGTCATAACTACTTCCCATTTGCAGGAGCCCGAAATCGCCCGGCTGCAGGAACTGGGCGTGAGAAGAATGGATCTTTAAACCCATTACGGCTCAGGTACTTTACGCAAAATACTGGAAGGCTCCTTCACGCGTTCCTCCTAACCATTTACCTCCATATTGTCGAATACATCCGTTATCAGATTGATGCTGCACAGCAAGAGGCTTTTCTGGCTGGGTACGGCACCGCCCAAAGTTCCCTTCAGGCGTCGCCCCATTGTCTGGCATATGAGTTATCCGGTGCCAGGAATCTCCCGATCATTTTATTCTCCGCATTGAATGGGATTCCCTGGAAGGGCATATGAACAGGTTCCGCAAGAGTACCACGTTCGGGCCTTTCTTTGCCGCCGTAAAACCCTTCTTCAATAATATACTGGAGATGAAGCATTACGAAGTGCTGCCCGTGCAGTTTTGATGGAAGCAATTGGGCTATTGCTCTTTCTCAAGTTTAAAGGGAAAGTACCGGGCCATCAGCAGCATAAGGACTCCCAGGATAATTAATCCGGTAGCAACCGTCATAAGCCAGGTGAGTCCGTGGGGCAATGACAGCAATAGCTGCAATAAATCATCCATACTTTTCACGTAGTTGGCATTACGGATAAAAGCTGCTTTGAGAAAATAATACCCGACACCCCCAAGGATACCCGCTAACGTGAGAAAGCCAATCAAGAAACCCATGTAGATAAGTACTTGCCAGCCGCTTCCGAGGCGGTCCGTTTTCAGGCTTTTTGCCAGTTTGCCCGAAACCCCTTTATAGGCCTGCACACCCGCCCAAAGCAGCATAATCATGCCTACTGAAGCAATTAACCAGTTCCCGCCTTCAAAATGAAGCACCTAAGCCACCCATATCCGTTTACCTTCACCGGCGCCTTCATCTTTACCAAATAATAGTTTTACTCCGGAATAAGCCAAGCTTCCGTACGAAAGGCCACTGAGAAAGTACGTAAACCGGTATACAATCCCGTAGACACCCGAGCCTTTCCGGTAAGGGTCCTTCACGATTTCGAATAAGCGCCATAGGGTATGTGCCGCCAGGGTAATTACAATCACGGCAATCATTACCTGCCCCAAAGGCTGCGCAAACAAGGTTTCGAGGACTTTTTTCCGGTCGGGCTGTGCACCTCCCAACCCAATCGCAGAACGGATGGCCAGTATGCCCGCGGAGCAATACAGAAAAGCCTTTGATACGTAACTCCAGCGATTAATGGCTACCAGCGCCCTCCCGGATTGTTGCTTGACCTGCGTAACGTAGTGGTTCATAAAGAGAAATCAGCCTCCTTCTTTACGATGATTACCCATAAGAGTTGGGCACTGATCAAGATTGGGAATATCACTATCCAGTTGGTTATGCTACGTAGCAGCAGGTGGTTTCACAGAAATTTATTTTCTACATTCCTTTCCCGTATTTTCGGCCTATACAAAATCATTGTTTCTCTGGCAACTATGAATCTAAGCTAGATCAATATAAATAATCACCTGGATTGGAGTTAGCGCATTAGCAGGATAGATCTGGTATTAGCTGGCAATTTGAAATAGGTACAGGATAGGTATATTTGTCTCTTCAAACACTTCAACCCATGACTCAAAACGCAATGACCCGCCGGCAATGGATTAAAAACAGTGCAGTGCTGGGAACGGCCGGAATAGTAAGCTATGAATTGGATGGTATTTCTATGGCTAAGACACCGCCGCTGACCACCGAAGAAATTGCCGCTATCGAAGCCGCTTTAGGCAAAAAAGGAACGTACAACGAAACCCAGGCAGTACACACTACCCCCTTGCCCCGCAATGATTTAAAGATCACCATTAAAGGCGAAGGGGTGCCCATTCCTTTCGGGTTCGGGGGCTGGGTCTCCCTGAAAAAAACCACGGATGGTAAGTCCACCGTGCTGATGAGTGATACGGTACTGTTGGAAGAAGAGGTAAATCCGCTGATCAGTGCGGCCCATGCCAATGGCCTGGAAGTAAGCGCCATTCACAATCATTTCTTCTACGAACAGCCCCGGATTTTTTATATGCACCTGCACGGGATGGGAAGTCCGGCTGAGCTGGCGAAAAAATACGCGGCGGCTATTCGGGAAACAAAACTCTTTCCGGCAAATCAGGCTGCTGCTTCCGCTAGTCCGGCCCAAACGGGCAAAGAGCTTTTTGACCTGCCGATGCTGGATACTATTGTAAAAAGTACCGGCACGGTAAACGGCCCAACTTATAAATATACCATTGGCCGGGATGATCTGACGATAATGGCAATGGGTGCCGAGATGACCGCGGCCATCGGGTTAAACTCCTGGGCTTCCTTTACGGGCTCCCGGGAACAGGCCCACATTGCGGGAGATATTGCCATGCTGGAAAGTGAAGTAAATAGCGTTATCAAGGCACTGCGGTTACACAACATCGAAGTAGTAGCCTTACATAACCACATGCTGCGCGAACAACCCCGCATCATCTTCCTGCACTATTATGGCCGGGGCGCCGCAACGGATTTAGCCAAAGGGTTCCGGGCAGCCCTTGACCAACTCGGCAAAAGCCCCCAGAAGCACTCCGGAAAGCATTAAGTATAAGAATACAGCAGCGTCCAGGCCACAAGGTGGCAGTGGACGCTGCTTAAAAACTCAAACGGATTCTGGCGTTAAAAACTTTATTTATTAGTAGCTCTTTCCAATACGCATCCGTAGCGGATTGAATACCAGCCAGCTTATTCAGCTTGCAGTTCCACTTCAATGTAGCCTACATTCTTCCCTTTGCAGGTAGCGTAGCTCCTTACCACGTGGCTATTGCCGTTGCTCAGTATATGCGAAGCCTGCATCTCAATGGTATTATTGGCAAAAGCCAGATTTTCGGCCTTCATCCGGCAGCAGGTTACCAGATATCGGTCATCATTACCCGTCAGCCGATTGGTTAAGTGAATACACAGCCCAATCAGGTTGGCAGACATAATGGCAATGGGCATGGCCGGGTAATTGGGAAAATGGCCGGTGCAAAGGTATTCGGGTACCTGAATATACGCATTTGCCGTGTTTTCGGAGCAGCCCGTTACTTTCTGCTCAAAACCCAGTGCGTACGGATTCTCGAAAAGATCCAATGGATTCGCAATATAGGCGTGGCCGTTCATCCGCTCAAACAGCGTTTCGGAGAGGATGTGGTAGGATACATCCAATGTAATCAATGTCTCGCCAAAGGCGTTCCGCACTTCTGCGCTAACGGTTGCCTGTCTTTTATCAATGGATTGCAGCGTAGCTCTCACAACCAGGAAGGAACTGCCGATTGCATCCCCGTCCATCCGCTTATAATTTGCTTCACTGGCCAGGTAATAATGTTTCCGCTTCACTGGATTGTTCAGGGCGGCAATGCAGGAGCCCAGAATGGCGAGGTGCCGGCCGGCTTCGGCGGCTGAAATAGGTCCTATTTCGTTATTCAGGGGTTGTTCTACGACCACTCTTGCCTCAATGGTCACCTCATCAATCAGCCGGATGTGATGTAAGGCAAAATACGGCTCTCTGACTTCAATCAGTTCAAATAATTCTTCTTTGGTAAGAAATCGTTCTTTAACGAGGACAGAATGGTTCATGATAAATGGATTAAGTTGCTGCGTATAATAAAAAGTGATGGTTCAGAAAATAAAAAGCCCGGCCAGGCTGACGGAATCCAGCGGACATCCGTAAGACTAGTAGTTGAAAAGGTGCCCGGTTCGTTACCTAAAATAGGTAGTTGAAAGGGCACAGGGAAAGGTATTAGCGGCTGGCACGCATCCGAAAAGTGTATCTACAGGATGCGAAAGTACAGGCAAGTAAGAAGGTCATACTTGCAATCTGGTTAGGAAATAGCGATTAAATGAACAAATTATTACAGATTAAGGACGATGAATTTTGAAAAGTAAAGCGGCTTGGCTCTCTGATTTGGCTTTCGGGGTCAAAACAAGTTAAAAAAATGCCGCTTTCTGATACTATATTCCGTAATTTCTTACAAGGTAAACCATTTTAGAAAAAAAACATGTTTTTCGCGGTTACCGGAGCTTTTCTCCAAGCGAATTTACATTAGGTAAGTAGTTGCAGCAGAGCCTGGTAGGAGACTTAATTCATCCTGATGCATAACCACGTTCCGCAATCCTGCGAATCGGTCAGGGTGTATATTTATTAATTACCCAACTACGATAACAGCGAAATCTCGCGGATTTTCGAACATCTCTCCCCGGAATTGCTCTGGCCGGAGATCATCCCTGAACGGACAATTGTGACCTGGGATTATTCCCAGCAGGTTTACCAAAAGGCAAGACGGATGCCACCAGGAAATTTTTTTCAGAAAGGCCTGCAAACGTAATAAATCACATCGCGTTAAGGTATTCATACGCCAGCTGCCAGAAGCCCATACTTTTTCGCTTTCGGGTTGCCAGACGCAGTTTCTTCCTGGAGCATGCGTTTGCCGTCCAGTTCCTTCGCGCGGCAGCAATATCCGGTATCTCCCCTTCTCCGTTCCTGCTGAACCACCTGCCCGTAATGCGTACTAACTGGCGTACCGCTCTCAGCGGCAGGCAAATCAGTGGGTTCGCCATCAATGGAACGGAGCTTTATTTTCTCTACTTTAACGATTTTCCGCGTAATGGTACGGGCTTAACACTGCCCCTTTCTGCATTTCACTTTCTGAAACTCAGAATCGCTTCATAGTCCAGGCAGTTGTTCTGCCAGCGCACCGGTACGTTTTCTGCATCCGCTTTAATGCTTAATCAACATACAATAGGCCTTCGTGTCGGACATACCAACCTCATTATGGGTACTTTGCCGACGGAGCGTTCCCCAGATGAATTTTTTCAGTGCTTAGCTTTTCCCGGAACCGGGGCGTCGGGAAACCAGTAACCTGCCGTCAGCTGGTGAATATCCGCCTCAATGTTGTAAAACCATGATCCAGGTGGGGATCAAACACAAAGCCGTTGGTGTAAATAATCATTGTGGGTACGTGCATTGGGGAAGTGGTACTGACTGGGCAAAAGACCGGCACGACCACAGGATCAGGTCAGGAAGATTATCAAACGTTTCATCAGGTAGTCGGTCGTTAATAACTTTTCACGGAACGGTTTAGCGATAAATTGCCAGAGCGGACCAAATTAGTGGAGTAAATCAGAAATGTTACATTTGTTAAAGTAGCTTAATATTAATAAAACCAAAACGTATTGGTTCTATTGACAACGCATACTTTCGCTAAAAACTGTTTTAATACCGCACTCCAGATGGGGGAGGCGATGTTAAGAACAAAGTTTTTACAATAAAGGAGAGATTTGCCAGTTAAAGGAACTTTTGTTTAGGGTGAGGCAACAAGTTTCCAGGCTTCCTTACCCTGAATTTCGTGAGAGTGCTGACCGTTACTCTTATCCGCCTGGCTACATCGCCGCGCTCAGTTGTACCCGCGTTAATCGTTGGCATCAACGAAAAAATGAATTGTTGATGGCATCGATTGCTGGTTACCCTCCCCAACGGCTGGAGTCAAATCGCTGGCTGTTCCTGAACTGGTGAAGTACCCTGAGAACCTGGTAGCCTCCCCATCCGGAAAATACCTGGCCGTTACACATAATTGCAAAATCAAGAAAAGTATTATGATCATCGATGCCGTTAATGAAAAAATCCTGCATGAACTCACAATTCCGAAAGCCTGGCTGGGGATTAGATTCAGAACGGATGAAAAATACCTGTACGCTTCGGGGGGTAACGACAACAGGGTGGTCATCTATCGGATTGAAAATAACCAGCTGAACCCGGACGGAGAAATTAAGCTCGGTGATGCCTGGCCCAAAAATAAGATTGGCGTGGCCGGCCTCGAACTGGATTCGAAAAAAAATCTGTTGTATGCCGTTACCAAAGAGGACAGTTCTCTCTACACCTGCGACTTAACTTCCCGGAAGATAGTTGGCAAACTAAAACTGCCGACCGAACCGTATACCTGCCTGCTCTCTCCGGTTTCGGGTGAATTGTACATTTCACTCTGGGGTGGAGCAAAAGTGCTGGTCTACAACACCGATCAGAAGACCGTTGCGGGGGAAATAGCTACCGATAGTCATCCCAATGATATGACCATCTCGAAGGATGGCCGGGTACTTTTTGTGGCCAATGCCAATGCCAATTCGGTATCGGTGATAGAGGTACCTACCCGGCAGGTACTTGAATCCATTACCACTTCCCTGTTTCCGGCGGCCCCGGCGGGAAGTACCCCTAACGGACTGGCGCTTTCCACGGACGAAACCACCTTGTATATTGCCAATGCGGATAATAACTGTCTGGCCGTGTTTGATGTTTCCCGTCCGGGCCGCAGCAAGTCCCGCGGGTTTATTCCTACGGGCTGGTATCCGACTTCGGTGAAAGTAGTCGGTAACCGGATATTTGTGACCAATGGCAAAGGGTTTACCTCTAAACCCAATCCCCGCGGACCCGTTCCCGGCAAGAGCCGTGATGAAAATACGCAGTACATCGCCGCCCTCTTTAAAGGTACCCTTTCGGTTATTGACCCGCCGAGTGAAGCAGATCTTTCCACCTTCTCGCTGGTTACATATCAGAATACGCCTTATAACCGGCAAAAAGAAAAGGTCGCCGACGGTATAGCCGGAAATCCGATTCCCCGGCGGGTGGGTGAGCCCTCTCCGATCAAATACGTGTTTTATATTATCAAGGAGAACCGAACCTACGATCAAGTACTCGGCGATATGCCCGAAGGAAACGGTGATTCTTCGATCTGTTTATTCGGGGAAAAAATAACCCCCAACCACCATGCGCTGGCCCGAGAGTTTGTGCTGCTCGATAACTTCTACGTGGACGCCGAAGTAAGCGCCGACGGGCATAATTGGTCGATGGCGGCTTATGCTACCGATTACGTCGAAAAAACGTGGCCAACCAGTTACGGAGGCCGCGGCGGCACCTACGACTACGAAGGCAGCCGTAAAGTGGCTTTCCCCAAATATGGATTTATCTGGGATTACTGCCAGCGGGCCGGCATTTCGTACCGTAGTTACGGAGAGTTTGAAGCCTATGCCAAACAGAGTAATTCAGCAATGATTGGGCATCTGGCGCCCAACTATCCGGATTATGACCTGAGTATCCAGGATATTACCCGGGAAGAAATCTGGGAACGTGATTTTGATTCGCTGCTGGCCCGTGATGCTGTGCCCCGGTTCAATACGGTTCGCCTGGGCAATGACCACACCAGCGGGGCCCGGGTAGGCGCACCCACCCCGGCAGCCCACGTAGCTGACAATGACCTGGCCCTGGGCCGTTTTGTGGAGCATTTATCGAAGAGCCGGATCTGGGGAGAATCAGTGGTATTTGTCCTGGAAGATGATGCCCAGAACGGTCCCGACCACGTCGATGCGCACCGGTCTCCGGCCCTGGTCATCAGTCCCTGGGTACGCCGCCACAGCGTGGATCATACGATGTACTCTACTTCGGGCATGTTGCGCACCATGGAGTTGATTCTGGGATTGCCGCCCATGAGCCAGTACGATGCCGCGGCTACGCCTTTCTGGCGCCTTTTCACCAATAAGACGGATCTGACCGTCTATACAGCCCGCCCTAATCAGGTAGACCTGGAAGCTAAAAACACGGCCTATAATAAAAATGCGGAAAAATCAGCCTCTTTCAACTTTGCCCACGCCGACGCCATTCCGGATGACGAATTTAGTGAGGTAATCTGGAAAGCAGTGAAGGGCGAAAACAGCGTAATGCCGGCACCCCGCCGCAGCGCCTTTACCCGCCTGGTAGAAAAAGAGGAGGACGAAGAAGAGGAGGAAGAGGACAAAAAGTAACAATGGCAGCGGACAGTAAGTAAATGGACAATGGATAAAGGGTAAGTCAGTGAACATAAGTACTTCGACAGAATTAGTTTAGTCTATTGCGAAATTAGTTTAGACTATTTTGACTACTCAGGATGACATTGAACATAAATTAGTTTAGACTATATTACATTAGCTATTTGATTTTCAGAGTATATTTATTTGATAGTCTAAACTAATTGTGGTCAACTACTTAACATACTTGCCCTAGGACCATTTTATAATTCTTTCGGACTTGGTACTGAAGTCCCCTCGTGGAAGCGTTGTGCCAGAGCCGAAGGGCAGGGGATGATGGTTGAGGTCCAATTACCCTTTTAAAAACCGCTTCTTAAACTAATTTCTCAGGGTCTGGCTGTCTACTTTTTCGGTGTGTACGACAAAATGCAGAGCGTTCATCCGCATTTAGCTTCGCTGAGAATAGTTGCAATGCGGATGGGTATAGCCGGGCATTTGAAATGCCCTTTCTCAGTTCCGCATTGCAAATGCGGAACAACACGAACAAAGTTTAATGGTTGATCTGCAATTTGTCGTACACCCTTTTTTCGGTCAAGCAGAATTTAATGTATATTTTGACCCGATGAAAGAAGTCTTCAAATCCAGCGTAGCCACCCTGCGGTTTGACCCCGAATATAATCTGGTATATCTTATTTGGGATGGGGCAATAACATTTGACAAATACAAGGAGCCCTTTCTGTTCCTGCTCAGCCAATTCAAGCCCGAAGTAGTCGGAATTATATCTGACATCCGGAAGCAGGGAGTAGTAGGGCCCGAAATGCGCACCTGGCTGCAGAAGGAAGTTACACCCCGTTCCAAGGAAAGAGGGCTGAAGTTCTTTTACGTCGTCAGCGATGCCAATGTATTCAAGCACTATTACGTCAATACGATATTCAGACTGCTTCAGGGCAGCGATCAGATTGAAAGAAAATTGTTTCAGGATTTTGATAAGTGTGACACAGCTATTAAAGCTAGCATTGCTCAATACAAGTCACGGATAGTGGGGTCAAATTCATAGTCCCAATCTGGTTGGCTACTCGTACTTGCGCGGATTTACTTCCGCGTCTATAGTTCTTCTACTGACCAATTGTACAATACAAATAAGTCTTTCTGCCCACGTAATTTTCCCTGCTTTATCTTTTGGTTCACTTAGATTGTCTTTTGGCTCCTTACATTCTTCTTAGGAGACACCGTACTTTCGTTAGCTTCGCTGATCCCTAAAGGGATTGTCATTGCTACAAAGAATTACGAAGTAATCAGCGAAGCTAACGTAGGCAACTCAACATCTGGGCATAAAAACGCTTCCCTGCTACGGTTAGCTCCGCTGATCCTTTCAGGATTAGTTTCACTCAACTACGTTTCTTTTGTTACGTTGAATTTGGGCAAGCAAAAGAACCCCTTTAGGGCTCGACGAAGTCAAAAGTAAGCCGCTAACCACAGAAGTCTTTATTGATAAAGAAGTAGCTAGAATCACTATAAATTCGGAAATTAGCAATTTAGTACCTACTACTTCCTTTTTCCGATGCAGCAATACCACGACCTGATGCGCCATATTCTTACGCATGGCGTCCGTAAAGAAGACCGGACCGGCACCGGTACCGTCAGCGTATTTGGCTACCAGATGCGCTTTGATCTGGCCGCCGGCTTTCCGCTGGTGACTACTAAAAAAGTGCACCTTAAATCCATCATTCACGAACTGCTCTGGTTTTTGAAGGGTGAAAGTAATATTGCCTATCTCAAACAGAACGGCGTTTCGATCTGGGATGAATGGGCCGATGCGCACGGAGAATTAGGGCCGGTGTACGGTAAACAGTGGCGTAGCTGGGCAGCACCCGACGGCAATACCATTGATCAGATTACTCAGGTAGTGCAACAAATAAAGCGGAACCCGGATTCTCGGAGACTGATCGTCACGGCTTGGAATCCAGCGGATGTCAACAAAATGGCTTTACCACCTTGCCATGCCCTTTTTCAATTCTACGTAGCGGAAGGCCGGCTTTCCTGCCAGCTCTATCAGCGCAGCGCCGATGTGTTCCTGGGAGTGCCGTTTAACATTGCCTCTTACGCCCTGCTGACGATGATGGTCGCCCAGGTGTGCCACCTGCAACCCGGCGAATTTATCTGGACCGGCGGCGATACGCATTTGTACCTCAACCATCTGGAACAGGTAAACCTGCAACTTTCCCGGGAGCCTAAAGCCCTGCCCCGCATGTGGATCAATCCGGAAGTAAGGGATATCTTTGGTTTTACGTACGAAGATTTCCGGTTGGAAAATTACGAGCCGCATCCGGCTATCAAAGCACCCGTAGCCGTATAATAAATGGGTATTGGTTATTAGGTATCAGGTACTGGGAGTACTTCGAAATTTGATATTAGCTTCGCGGAGAACTATTCTCACCGAAGGTAATAGTTCCTGGTTCGGCATTCGAAATTATTTGTCAATGGCCAATCGTCATTGGAAAAAGGGCATTCAGGAAAAAATAATACCTGATACCCCAATACCCAATACCCATGCGACCAACCGCCCCTTCAGGCATTGAGAAAGGACAAAAGTCTACGATTACCGGCATGCTCATCAACGCGGCCCTGGTGCTGGCTAAAGCCATCGCCGGGTTTGCGGGAAATTCGTATGCCTTAATTGCCGATGCTATTGAATCAGGCATGGATGTGTTCACCTCCGCCATCATCTGGTTTGGCCTGCAGACTGCCGCTAAAGCCCCTGATGCGGATCATCCCTACGGGCACGGTAAAGCGGAGCCGGTAGCCACTATTATCGTTTCCCTTTTTCTGATCGGTGCCGCTCTGGTCATTGCTACACAGAGTTTTTATCACATACTAACCCCGCACAAAACACCGGCCCCGTTTACGCTGGTAGTGCTGCTGGTAGTAGTCGTGATCAAAGAACTGCTTTTCCGGTACACCCAAAAAGTGGGTAATGAAGTAAACAGTGGCGCCGTGAAAGCCGATGCCTGGCACCACCGCAGTGATGCCCTCACCTCACTGGCCGCTTTCATCGGAATCAGCATTGCCCTGATTGGGGGTGAAGGCTACGAAAGCGCCGACGACTGGGCAGCCCTGGTTGCCTCGGTCATTATCGTGTACAATGCGTATCACCTGTTTCGTCCGGCCTTTGCCGAAATCATGGACGAGGCCCCGGCGGGTGACTGGGTGCGGGAAGTAACGGACATTGCCCTCCAGGTGGAAGGCGTCATGGGGATTGACAAGTGTTTTGTACGCAAAATGGGCTTTGAATATTTCGTTGACCTGCACGTCATTGTTGACGGCGAACAAACCGTACGATTCGGGCATGATGTGGCCCACGCCGTTAAACGGGCTATTTTACAGGCTAAGCCCGTTATTTATGATGTGTTGGTCCATATAGAGCCGCATGTTGCTACCTGATCTGCTTCGTATTTCCTATGGATTCAGTACCTCCTTTTATCAAACCCGTATCCTCTGCTAGCGTACAATTGTCCGGCCGACTCCTCCGGCATTCTTCACTTATTCACTGGGTGTGCCTCTGGGTGATGCTAAGCATAATGGCTTGTTCCTCACTGCGAGAATCGCCTAAGTACCAGTTTGTGGATGGCATTTATTCCGCAAAGTTTGCAAGAAGAGAAAAAGCAAAAGTGTTTGTAAAATCCGGGAGGATTCTATCACCGGGTATCCGGTGAAGAGACAAGGCAAGACATTTCTGGTAGATTCGACCAATTTGTTTGTAAAAGACTTCCCTGCCGAGAGAGAACGGCCAATCCGCAGACAAAGGCTACTTTCCGGAAGCAGTCAGTGGATGTTGATGTACTCACGGCTCCGATTAAATTCCGGCCGGAGAGGGGCTTGGTGGGCCCGCAACTTTCAGCCAGTATTAATGCAAGTATATTTCTGTGGGCCGGCGCATTGATATATTTTCACTGGCTTATTCGCGTAACCCGTTTGGCCGGTATGCGCGGCGTCTGACTCATTTTGGCATCAGCTACGGCGTATTTTCGGGATTAGGCGCCACGCCGGTGAACCCGACTACGACCGGGCAACAAACTGAACTGGAATATGACGGCATTGTGTGGCAAAACGGCCTGGCCATGATTATTGGTGTGAATAATTTTACCCTGGGCGTTGCGCTGGGCGCCGACCAGTTACTTGACCGTAACCGCTTCATCTGGATTTATCAACGTAAACCCTAGTCCGGCGTTATGTTGGGTCTGAACCTGAACTAAGCTTTTAACTGCCTGTTATCCATTTATTTCGGGGAGTTTCCAGCGAACGTTTTTGCGGAGGAGCTATTTTCTCTCCTGGTGACTCTCGACCGCTTCCTCAATTGAATGGGAGATAGCTACCTCTTCGTCCTTTTTAGCCATTTTTAGAAAGTTCACTGTAAAACCGTAACAGTGCCTGTATCTCTTTTTCACTCAAGTCCTGTACGTTGATCAGGCGGTTGCTGGCTCCTTACAGCGCTGCCACTATTTCATTGAGCTTTAAGTCAATAGTCCGGTAAAAAAGGCAAAGAAAATGGATAAAGCTTATAGTTTTGGTTTGCCGCCAAACTTAACCTTATCCATGCTGAACCCAGAAACGCTCATTGTTACAATACTAAGCAAAATGTCGGGAATGGGAAACTGCCAAGTCCGGTTCATCAGGCATATCTTGTTAGTGTACCTAAGGCTGCGAGGCCGCTATAACTTTGCGAATATGAGTCGATATGGTGCTTATAGTGAGCAGACTTACTGGAGCAATTTTGCTAAGGGATTTGATTGGCCTTTCAACGGTCAACTCATTCAGGAAAAATGTTCCAAGGAGTTGGTCTGGATATTTGACCCCAGTTAGGTGGCCAAAAGTGGAAAACATACGCCTGGCGCAGGGTATTTCCGGACCCGATGCAGACATCGTCGCAGGTCCGGGTCGGGTTGTGCGGGATCAGTCAAATGGGGGTTGGAAATAGCAGGTCTTGCCATCGGGGATGTAGTCAATCATACGGCGATGCATTATCAAGCCATACAAACTCAATACCCAAAGCAGGCGAAAGCCTCCTGCAGAACTATGCCTTTCAGCTAACGAGCCAGGCTGGGGAACTGGCCGGATTCTCCAAGACAGTAGTAGTGGATGCTTTTTTTTTCTCCAAGAAAGCGTTTATCGACTGCTTGTCTTCGGCCAGCCTTACGGTTGTGAGCCGGATGCGGAAAGGGGTTTACTTGCCTTACCCCCATGTGGGAGAACAAAAAGGGGGACCAGGTGCCAAAAAGAAGTATGGCGGGAAAATAGATGTCAGGAACCTATCCGAAGAACACTTTATCCTTTTTCAACAGCAAGAAGACAGCCGTTACTATGAGGGGATAGCCCACATTCGTTCCTGCAACGATGGAGTAAAGTAGTCATCAAACACCAGCTCAAAGCAGGAGAAATCAACAAAGTGCTCGTGTATTTTTCTACTGATACGCAGCACACCGGTGAGCAGGTGGTAGAATATTATCGGCTTCGTTATCAGATTGAGTATTTGTACTGGGATGGCAAACAGTTTACCGGACTCTCCCATTGTCAAAGTAGGAAAGAAGAAGCCCTATCTTTTCACTTTAATCTCTCACTTACCACCTTAAATATTGCCAAAGCCACCCACTACCTTTCCATTGCCCAGCCGGAAAGACCCCCATTCTCAATGGCTAATATTAAATGCTTGTATTTCAATGAAATGATGCTCGATCGAATTATTTCTTTATATGGAAAAGACCCACTTATCAAAAAAATAACCCCAACATTGCGCAGCTTTACCAATTGGGTACTATCGCTGCCTGATTTCTTACCACACTATTGTTAAGTGGATAGCTGCCGAATCCTTGTTCTGGGTTTGCTGAATAAGAAATACCATCAGAAAAGTAACGATGGTAGTGCCGGTATTGATGATAAGCTGCCAGGTATCTGAGAAATGAAAAATGGGTCCAGTGACCGCCCAGGCCAGTATAATGCCGAAGGCAATGATAAAAGCGACGGGCCGGCCCGTAAACCGGGTGCTAACATTGGCAAAACGTTCAAAAATGGTTTTTTTCGCTTATTTTCCTTTTTTATCGGTATATAATAACGTGCATGATGTAACCTGGAAACCTTAGGAACTGGTCGAAACGCCTTCTGCCCCCGGGGTAGGTTTGTCCCCCTTTTTAGCTTTTTGGGTCCGGTCCATCTGCGCCGGAGACTCCTCCCCTTCCCTGATTTCCTGAGGGGTATCACTTTCACTGCGGCTTGTATCGTAAGAAGTAGGTTCCTGGTAATCGGGCGAAGTATAGGTTTTGGTATTAACTTCCGGTTTTTTAGCGGCCTTTTTCATAATTATTTTAGTATAGTTGTACAGATTCATACGGATAGCACCCCGGCTGAGTTCAACCCCGGCCAACTTCCTCAGCTCACCGTTATGGCCGTTATGATCAGAAGGACCTTTTTGTACCCTTGATGGTTCCGGAGGGAATACTTATCCGGCATCTATCCGGGAGCTGCGCGGGCTTTCTTCATGGCAAATTGGCATTAGCCCCTTTTTAGTTAATTTTGTCCCCTGTAAATCACTTCAAATAACCATATGGCATCAACATCAGACCTTTCGAGAGGCGCTTTTTTGCGGTATAATGGGGAACTGGTTCAGGTACTGGAATACGAACACCGTACTCCCGGCAACTTGCGGGCCTTTTACCAGGTAAAAATGAGAAATGTACGCTCCGGCAAACTGGTTGAAAACCGGTTCAGGGCCGGCGAAGCCCTCGATTTTGTGAGAGTGGAAACCAAGGAATACCAATTCCTGTACCGGGAGGGTGACAACTTTGTACTAATGGATACGGAAACGTACGATCAGATATACGTGGATGCGGTAATCTTCGGAGACACCGCCCAGTTCCTGAAAGAAAGCATGAATGTAACCATCAGCTTTGACGGCGAAACGCCTATCTACGCCGAAGCACCTAGTTTTGTGGAACTGGAGGTGACCTATACCGAGCCAGGTATCCAGGGTGATACGGCGACCAAAACCCTGAAGCCGGCTACCCTCGAAACCGGCGCCCAGATCAAAGTGCCCCTTTTCGTGAACATTGGCGACAAGATCCGGGTAGATACTCGCACCAGCGAGTATATGGAACGGGTAAAATAACCGCTTACCAAATAATCAGTTAAGCCTGTGGAAGTCACTTCTGCAGGCTTTTTTATGACTATTACCCGGCAGACTCAGGGTTTATAAGTGAAATTTTTTCAGCTGGCTGTAACAAAAGAAAGTAGGGCAAGTTAAAATAAGGTTATAAACAGGATAAAAATGAAAAGGATTGCTTGGATAATAGTCATTTTAGCCGTACTGGGCGGTGCCGGCTTCTGGGGGTATCAGTACTTTAGAAAACAGGTGGGAGCATCGAAGGACGAGCCTTACGGCACTTTTATCAAGCCACGCATCGAAATGAGTTCTTTTCAAATCACCAACATGACCCGGGAAAAGACCACCGGACACCTAAAGGTATTAGTTGATAACCCAGCCCCCCTAGGCTTCAGGGCCGATAGTCTGAGCTACCAGGTTTTCATTGCCGATAAACAGGTTATGGAAAGCACGTATCCGAAACCGGTTGAAATAAATGCCAAGGACAGTACGCTGGTATCGCTGCCATTCACGATGGATAATGTGAAGCTGACCAAAACACTTAAAGCCCTGGATAATAAGCAGACAGACAGTACTGATTATACCATCCGCACCCAGGTCTATACGGACCTGCCCTTTCTGAAAGACAAACCGCTATCCTTTGAGATTACTAAAAGATTGCCCGTATACTTTATTCCCGAGGTAAAACTGCTCAAAGCCGATATCAAGAAGCTTGGCCTCAACCAGACTAAAATTGTTCTTAAAACGGAAATAACCAACGAAAATGGCTTCCCGTACCGGTTCCACGAAACGACTTACCGCGTGACACTGGATGGAGATAAATTTGCGGAAGGCAAAATTGATACGGCCGTAAATATTCCGGCCCGGGGTAAAGCGGTGCTGGAACTGCCCATGGAAGTGAACCTCAAGGAAGCTGGCGAAGTCACCTGGGATATGATTACCAAACCCGAAACGGTGGATTATAGCTTCGTCTTTCGCACCAAGATCATTGACAAGAAAGGGAATAACACATTTGAGAACAGTAAAATGGTCCTGACCAGCAATGGCAAATTGAAAGAGTTATTGCAAGAGGCCAAGGAAGTAGCTGAAGTAGCACACGGCAATAAAAAAGAAGAGAAGCAAGCGGAAAAAGAGGAGAAAAAAGAAAAAAAGCGTAACCAAGACAAGTAATCAGGTTTTACTATAGACTTGTTCTACTTTGTTTATCGTATGAGGGGTGGTCCTAAATCGGATTACCAATCCGAGCTCACCTGGTGTGTGCATGGCAACTATCTCAGCGAAGCTAAATGCGGACCAACCCGATGGTGGTTCGGCATTGGCAATGCCCAACCGGGGAGATGGCGGATTTGCAATCCGCTCAAAGGCCTTACATGAGCTTACTTTTAGACCTTTTTATTTATACCCCTCATCATATACTTATGTGTTTTAGTCGTTTAACCACCCCTAACCCCTCCTTGGAAAAAGGAGGGGAATTTAATATTCGTAGTCAAACTCCCCTCCTAAGATTAGAAACCCTTTAGGGTACGGAGGCGGGAGCCGAACGTACCGGACGTAGTCCTGCGAAGCTAACGGGCAGGGGTGGTTGATCTAATTTACTGAAAGCTAAAAAAGAACAAGCCTTATCCTAGTAAAGGCGGGGCCGGATGGTTCTGCCTTTTTCGCCCCACACGGCCCAATTACTGGCGCCGATATATTGTCTGTCCGGTGTGAAACTTCCTTAAAAAACAGTATATTTCATTTTTCCGCCAAAATGCGTAATATTTCCGCATGCTGGTCTACTGTTATTTTTTTTATTAGTACAAATTATCACTCTGACGCCTAAATGGGTTAATCCTGGTGCCAGGATAGGGACAGCCGGTCAGGACAGGTGAACGTTTGGGCTGGTAAGTATTTCCGTCAGAAATACGCGAAAAAGAAAATAAATAGGGTCAGCTACTTGAAATATACTTTTTTGCTGCACCACTTACCGTACCCTTTCTATGCTAAATCTCACCGGCATTGAATCCTCCTGGCTGGAAGTATTAAGCCATTCAGGCATCGGCCTCTGGCAATATGATGGTGTCACGCAGACGTTTACCGCCGACTCCCATACCGCACTGCTTTGGGGGCTGCCGCCGCAAACCACGCATTTCAGTCTGGAGGACCTGCCCCTCATCCTTCCCGAAGACAAGCACGCCCTTTTTGCGTATTTACAGCGAGCCGACGGGCAAGACTTACCTCCCCTTACCCTTACCCGGCAAGCGGAGAACACTCCCATCCGTCTCCGGATACAGGCCGTGAGCAGCCACCCGCCGCAGCAACCCTGGCTACGGGGAACCATTCAGGATATTACGGTTGTAACTGGACCGGACTCGTCACTGATGCAGGCCAACCGGAAACTACATGATCTGCACGAACTGGCCGGCCTGGGGTATTGGGAGTTTTCGCTCAGTACCCATTCCCTCACCTGGAGTGATGAACTGTTCCGTTCCTTCGGATTGGACCCCGACCGGGCTCAGGTGCCTACCCCCGAAGAATTTAATCAGTATATCCACCCGGACGACCGCAGTAATCTGCATAAAGCCCAGTTGGCTTGTGTTGAGAACCGGCAGCCCTATCAAGTAGAAATCAGGCAGTTACAGCCGGATGGCAGTTACAAATGGGTATTGGTAAAAGGGAAGCCTGTGTATGACGAGAATGGTGATTTTAACGGCCTGATCGGAATTAACTTCGATATTCACCACCGCAAAACCCGGGAATTGCTGTGCGGTGCCATTATCGAAAATACTAAGGATGCAATATGGACGCTTGACACCGACCTGCGGATTACTTCTTTTAACTCCGTCTTTGGGCAAAGTCTCAAGTGGGCTTACGACATTGAGGTGGTCAATGGGATGAACCTGCCCGGCGTATTCGAAAAACTACAAATGCCTGATATTGCCCACCGGTACCGTACCTGGTACCAGGCCTGTCTGACCGGACAGACGCTGACCGAAACCGAACATTTTTATATAGACGGCGTGGATCTTTACCGGGAAATCCGTCTAAACCCGATCTGCGAAAATGGGCAGATCATTGGGGTGAGTGTATTCAGCCGCAATATCACCGAGCAAAAAAGAGCCTCGCTGCAAACCCTCGAATACAAGAACCTGCTGCAAAACGTACTCGACTCGGCCCTGTCGGGCATCATGACGTTCAAGGCCATCCGGAATGAATCAGGTGAAATTGTTGACCTGGAGTGGGTGCTGGTCAACTATCAAGCTTCCAGCATCATAGGAGTAAGTAATGAGGCCTTGATAGGAAGCCGGCTGTTGGAGCAATTACCTACTACCCGGGATTCGGGTCTTTTCAGCACCTACCAGGAAGTAATCCAGACTGGCCGTCCCGTTCACTTTGAACAATACTACTCAGACTACCGGAACACCGGGACTGAGCAATGGTTTGAGATCATAGCCGTTAAGTTTGGGGATGGGGTATCGGTTACCTTCTCCGATATAACGGGCCGCAAAGTTGCCCAACTCAAACTGAAGACCTACCACGAAAGGCTCCGTTCCGCGTTTAACAGCAGCCAGAATGCCTTCTTCATTTACGATGCCGTAATCGAAGCCAACCAGTGTGTTGACTTTGTACTGGTCGATGCCAATGACCTGGGTTTCCAGATTATTTCTATTCCCCGGGAAGAAATGCTTAACCACCGGATGAGCCAGGCGACTCCCGGCATCCTGCGGCAGGGTCTTTTCCAACGCCTCATTGCGGTGTACGAAACCGGTAATCCCCTGGAAACCGAACTCAATCTTGACTTGGAACGGTTCAAAGCCCGGTGGATCAACTTATCATGCACCCGGCTGGAAAAAGGAATTTTTATTTCAATTCGTGATATTACCCAGTCCAAGGAGCGGGAACAATTACTGATTGGGGCACTGGACAACGAAAAAAGGCTCAACGACCAATTGGCCATGCGGGAAGAAGAACTCACGACCCGTGAAGAAGAACTGCGCCAGAGTCTTGATTATCAGACCCATCTGTTGCAGGAATTACAGCAGAAGGAATCGGATCTGAAGGCTTTGATCAATAACACTTCCGATAGCATATTTTCGGTTGATGCCCATTACTGGCTCAATACGTTCAACCAGGCTTTCAGTAAGATAATTAAGCAGGGCAATGGCCAGCAACTGGAGGTAGGTTTGCGGCTGAATGAGTTGAAAAACCGCTGGATTGCGGTGCATATCCTGCCTTTTGTCAAACGGGCCCTACAGGGCGAAAAAGTGCGGCACGAATACTCCCTCCACCCACCCGGCGTACCGGCGTGCTATTACGAACTTTCCTGCAATCCTATTCCTGGCGCCGGCAAGCAAATAAATGGAGCAGCCGTTATTATCCGCGATGTCACC
>JAUJNL010000024.1 GCA_030448185.1 Cytophagales bacterium
TTCAGTTACTGCTTTCTCATTTTCATTGCGCTTCAGGTAGATCTGACCCTTTTGACACCAGACCTCATCTGTTAGACTCTGGCTGGGAAACTTTGTAAGCATAGCGTCGAGCCTTTGTAAGGCTTCATCATCCTGATGCTGGAACAAAAGTAAATCGATGGCTGCATACTCTTTCATGGCCTCTCCCGTACTATCTAAACCTGTATTATCCTGAATCAAAATGCTTAAATCCATCGCATCATTTGCTATCTCGCGGGAAGTAGCCAATTTTAGAATGTCGAGATGTTCCTGAGCTAGTTTGAACTCTCCCTTATAGTATGACAATTTGGCATTCCGTAATTTTGCCTCGTGCCCAAGCGGATCTTCCTTCAAGCTCTTTTCCACTTGTGAGTAGAGTAAGGTAGCTTCCCACGGCTCACCTTTCAGCAAATAGATATCTCCCATATCCAGTTTACATTTGTTAACAAATTTGTTATCAGCCCGGCTTATGGTGATGGCTTCATTTAATAGGGAAATGGCAGAGTCTTTTTTATTAATATAAAACCCGTATAGCAACGCCATATTGCGTACTGCTTCTGCAGTTCTCGGAGTTTTGCCTACTTCCGAAAGTAACTGACGATAATCAGTGATTAAGGAGCGAATGTTATTCTGGTCAACGGGAAAAGTATTTTTAACCAGTTCTTCCCGGGCCTGAATCAGAAACCGCCGGTTCAATGGATAATTGGCACTTTTAGGATATTCCTTCACCAGATGCTCAAAAATCTCATTGGCAGTTTTGAAGTCTTTGTTTTGTAAAGCAATCTGTCCAATTTCTATCAGACGCTGTCCCTCCATTTTTTGGCGTCGGTCTACTGCTCTCGCCTGCAAAAATGCTTTTCGGAATTCCTTTTGCTGAATATAATACCAGATCAGTAGATCAGTATAGACTTGTTCACTTGGTTCTTTTTGAATTCGGGAGATAAGCACTGTTTCCAATTTTCCGAAATCTTCGGGTTGCTCGATGTTGTCCTGCAGTGCGTTTTGTACTGCCATCAAATTTTCCTTATTCTCCAGGGCAACCGTTAAATACTCGTCGAGCATTTTTTCGACATTATTTTGTTGGCGGTACAATTGCGCCAGTGGAAAAGCAAAAGCCGTTTTTTCCCCACTTTTCCGCCGGCCTTCCTGATACATTTTTTCGGCCCAATCCGGCTTACTGTTTTCCGCAAAGAAAATGGCTATTTCATTGGTCTTACCCAAATTGTCTTTTGCCTCTTCCACTACTTTGTCAAAAACTTTAGTGGCCTCATTAGCTTTTCCTTGTTTTTCGAGGAGCAAACCGTGTTCGGCTCTGTACTTTAATATCTCAGGGTTGGTTTTAATTTCTTTTTTCAGAAATTTTTCCGCTTCATCCCATGCCTGTAATATTTTAAGGGTTTCCAGATAGTTGTGGTGCACTTTCTGCGCAGCCTCATTATTTTTTACTAATTTCTGGTAAACGGCCCGGGCTTTTTCATACTCACCTTTTTGATAGTATTCATTCGCCAGTTGAACTTCCTGCTGCGCCTGCACCGGTGTCAGGCAGGCCAGCATAAATCCACCCGCCAGAAAAGCTTTCCTCCAATGAATTCTTTTAATCATATAATCCTCTGGTTAAATAGTTCTTGAGTAATATATTCTTATTATTTCTATTTTAAATTAAATCTAAGGTTATTATTAGCAGTGTGGAAATGTGGATAATGAATAGTTTTATGTTTAACGCAAAACTTGTGTGGATAATTGATACGAAATCCACATACTTATCCACAGTCAATTTAAAGTATATTTTAGGTTTTACCCACTTATCAACATTAAGTGGATAACTTTATGTGGTTAACTTTCGAGCAACTCCTTGTAACTTTATGTGGATAACTATAGGTAAAAAATGTGGATAAGTGGATAACTATATACAAAGCTTCGTAAAGTACCGGTTGCAATCAGCTTTATTTTGGAAGACTGTTTTCTTTCAACAGGTTTTGCTCAAGTTTTCAACGGGTATTTATACACTTTTCCACAAAGTTACCCACAATGCTGTTGTATTTTAAGCAGAAAAAAATGACCTGAACTTATATTCTGAAGTCTTGGTCGACCAAATCCCAATTCTCCTTCAAGGGTTGAAGCTTCGGTCCAAAAAATATAGGCTCTGGTAAAAGCTTTTGTTCGAAGCTGCCTTGATCCCATTGGCCATTATTATTGCTATCAATAATGACGCGGACTATATATTTTCCAGCATTGAGATAAGTGAATTTATAGTCGGCTTGATTACGTTGTTGGGCAATTATCTTATAGTTTTCATCCAGTAATTGTACAACAAAGAACTTTTCAGTAGTTGTTATTTTGCCGCCAATACTACCGTAATTTTCAGGATCTTTAATACCGTGTGTAGTCTTAATAGCTTGAGCGGTATCTCCTTGTACACCGAAAAAAGTGCCTTTAGGCGCGATGAACCGTACTGACTGGGTTATATTAATATTTTTTCTGAGTGTGAGCCGAGTATGATACGGATCCCAAATAAAATCTTGCTTCTCTTCAAGTGCAATTGGGGTTATTGTATCAGCCAATAACTGAACTTGGGAAAGGTCGTAACGCGTAATGGGCTTGCTAAAAGTGAGCGTATACTCAAAGTTTTTCAAAATTTTTTCACCATCCGCTGGACTTATTTTTACTTCAAGCTTCTCTGGTGCCTCTGTCTCCTGTTTCGACTTCTTCGCCTCCGCAAATTTTATATTTACAGTTTGTTCCAAGGTATTGCCTGCAGAATCAATGGCTGTGATTGCTACCGGTATACTATCATTACGGTTAGTGGTATTATAAATTCTGACAGCTCTTCCTTCGTCTATTAACTGAAAAGTTGTTTGATTGTTAGCTTGCTGTACCTGAGCGTTTGCTTTTTGGAGTCCTTCATCAAATTCTAAATCAATGTATTGGAGAGTAGCACTGCGCCCGGCGATCTTCGGTTTATTAGCATCCATCTTGCTGATCATGAAGTTGACTTTGTGGAAGGTGCTATCTAATTTGATACTTGAATTTCGGAACGCAATTTTTTCGCTTTGCTGTAATTGCGGATCGTATTTAAGATTGTTATTCCGATCCTCCAGTGCGTAAATTTGGTAACTATCCTGCTTGATATTTTCCAGCAAATAGTTACCATTTTTATCAGTTTTGGTAAAATAATACGGTTTGTGCTTTAATATAGTAAGCGTATCGCCTTCCCGGTATAAAGAAATAATTGCATTTTCAATGGGTTTACCAGTAAGCAGGTCAGTAACTATGCCGCTGATTGATAAGGTATCCAGGAAACTCCCTGTACTGAATACTAATTTTGCGCTATCTGCCACATTTTTTTCCGTTACGTCTTTAATGCCCCGGCGAAAATTGAAGGTATAGGTCGTGTTGGGCCGAAATGGCTTTTCAAAAGTAAGGCGAACACCATTTTTAATGGGTTTATATTCGTAATTGCCTTCAATGTCGGGAGTGATAAGTAGCTCATTCTTAATGTTTTCCAGTTGGATAAACTCATCAAAAACAAGTATTACTTCTTTTCCGTTGTAATTGAGGCTTTTAGCGGTGGGTATAGCCCTTATTAATTTAGGGGGGGTTTCGTCTTTTTTCCCTCCAGTTGGAGATGAAACATTGGCGCAGCCTTGCAAAAGCAGATAAATGGGAGTTATTAGATAAATAAGGATTCTTAATTTCATTGATTTTCAGTAAAAAAAGCCCTCGTATATGAGGGCTTTTGCGTCCAACAGTAACTTATCGGGAAATAATATATGTAATACTCGAAAAATTATTCTCATTTCTGGCTGCTTGATAATTGGATAAAAATCCATTTTTTATAGCTTCCAAGTAGTGAATATTTCCATCTCGGTATTTAGTACTTAACATACTTATATAATAAGCATCGTATATCATTGGCTTGGTTTCAACAATTTTCAGGCCATGTTTAGCAAATAACTTCCCAAGAGTATCCGGACTGAAGTGATATAAGTGCCTTGGGGCGTCATAAGCCGCCCAGTATTGTTTATACTGCTTTGCATCCCAGGCATTGCTATTAGGAACGGCTACTATCACGCTTCCCTTTTTGGCTAGCAATTCACTTATTTTTTCAATAGATTGATGCAATTGATGAATATGTTCCAATACGTGCCACAGCGTAATTACATCAAATTTTTCTATGAAATTTTCACTAAGTAACGTAGGCCCAATCGCAGCCCTGCTATTTAACCGGGCTTTTTCGCGTGCTCCCGCATCTACCTCAATTCCTTCGATCATCCATCCGTCATGCTGACAAACTTTGAGAAAGTCTCCTTGTCCCACAGCCTACATCCAGTAGTTTTCCCTTAGGATGTACATTATTAACTAGGCGCAGCTTTTCGGATAGGGCTTTGTTGCGGACAATATGATAAATTTTATTAATAAGTCCTTTTTTCGTTGCGCTGTGGGAAACATACGCTTCTGACTGATAATACTTGCCAATGCTATCTTCAGTAGGCCGGGGATTTGTATATTTAAAATTGCAGGCTTTACAACGAACTATTTCAAATAACTCACCGGATACGGTATAATCCTGACATTTAACAAATATTTCTGATTGTCCATAATCGCACAAAGGACAGGCTTCTAGTTTCTCCAACATACGTTAGCGCTTGAGAATATACCATTAAAATAGATATGTCAGCTGGTGAAACACCACTGATTCGAGAGGCTTGGCCAATGGTAGCCGGACGTATTCGCTTTAATTTGTCTCTTCCTTCTTTAGACATCGCTACTAATTTATCATAGTCGAAGCTTTCTACGATCTGGTAATTTTCTAAACCGCATCTTATCAGCTATTTTCTCTTCTTTGTCAATATAGCTCTCATACTTTACTGCGATTTCTGCCTGTTCCTGTATCTCTTCGTTGTATTTCTGAAGGTAACTTGATAAATCCTTGTCTATCTGATGTAAATCCTGAATTGTTACCTCTGGGCGCTTAAGCAAGTTGAATAACGATATTTTTTCGCGTATGGGCACCGTTCCTATTTTTTCAAGAGTGCTATTTATGTTTTCTGGCCCTACTTTCTTCTGCTTTAAATCATTGAGCAGTTTCGCAGTACTAGCTTTTTTTTCTAGCATATGCAGGTAGCGCTTTTCATCTGCAAGCCCTATCCGGTACCCCTTTTCGGTTAACCGGAGATCAGCGTTATCCTGACGTAGCAGTATCCGGTATTCAGCTCTTGAAGTAAACATCCGGTAGGGTTCTTCGGTCCCTTTATTAATTAAGTCATCGATCAAAACGCCGATATATGCTTCTGATCGCGCGAGGACAAATGGCTCTTTTTCATGTACGGAATTATGCGCGTTAATACCAGCAATTAATCCTTGACAAGCTGCTTCTTCATATCCTGTTGTTCCGTTAATCTGACCAGCGAAATAAAGATTTTTTATTAATTTCGTTTCTAAAGTCAGATTTAACTGAGTTGGTGGAAAATAATCATACTCAATAGCGTACCCAGGCCTAAACATTTTTACATTTTCAAAACCAGGTATTTTTTTTAAAGCTTTGTATTGTACATCTTCTGGTAATGAAGTCGAAAATCCATTTACATAAATTTCAACGGTATTCCAGCCTTCGGGCTCGACAAAAATTTGATGTCGGTCTTTGTCTGAGAAGCGGTTTATTTTATCCTCAACTGAGGGACAGTAGCGTGGACCTATTCCCTGGATGCGTCCGCTATACATTGGAGATTTATCAAAACCTGTTTTTAATATATCATGTACCTCATGATTGGTATATGTTATATAACAGCTCCTCTGCTTCGAAAGAGTAGGCGTGTCTGTATAGGAAAATTTCCCCGGTTTTTCATCTCCCGGCTGCTCTTCCATTAGCTTGTAGTTCAGCGACCTTCCATCAACTCGCGGGGGCGTACCTGTTTTCATCCGTCCAGCTTCAAATCCTAACTCTTGAAGCTGTTCAGTTATTCCGGTTGCTGCTTTTTCCGCTGTTCTTCCTCCTCCGAAGTTCTTTTCCCCAATATGGATGACACCATTAAGAAAAGTGCCATTAGTTAATACTACAGCTTTCGATTTTATTTCTAATCCCATAGCGGTTCTTACCCCGCGTACTGCGCCCTCTTTTATAATTAATCCGGATACCATCTCTTGCCAAAAGTCCACGTTTGGCATTTGTTCTAATGCGAATCGCCATTCCTCCGCGAACTTCATTCTATCACTTTGTGCCCTTGGGCTCCACATTGCGGCTCCTTTAGAACGATTAAGCATTCTAAATTGGATCATCGTTAAATCAGTTATAATCCCTGATTTTCCGCCTAACGCATCTATCTCCCTAACAATTTGTCCCTTTGCTACTCCCCCCATTGCTGGGTTGCATGACATTTGGGCAATAGTTTGCATATTCATGGTTATTAGCAATACACTTGATCCCATTTGCGCTGCTGCTGCTGCTGCTTCGCATCCGGCATGCCCTGCTCCTACTACTATTAAATCATATTCTCGAAACATAATGTAGACTCCGTGTCAGTGTTCCACGTGGAACACTTTTTAATTTTTATGAAAAACAAAGAATGTTCCACGTGGAACATCTATAAATTATCTGGTTGGAGCAAAGATAAATAACAATCCTCTTTTTGCCGCATAATTAGAATATCGTGAGGAGAATGGTCATCATAGCCCATTAAATGGAGAATGCCATGAATTAAAACGCGATGCAGTTCAATTAAGAAGGGCTTATTATGAATTAAGGCATTATCCTTGACGCGATCAATGCTAATAAAAATATCACCTTCAACAATCCCCGAAGCATCAGAATTGTCAAAGGTGATAATATCAGTGTAATAGTCGTGGGAAAGATATTGTTGATTTATAGAAAGAAGATAAGCGTCAGAACTAAAAACAATATTAAGATCACTTAAAAAAAAATCTTCAGCTTTTACAACATTTTGAATCCAGTTTTTGATGCTTTTTTTACGAGGGAGAGTAAAATTAATATCCTCAGAAAAAAAATTGATGCTACTCATCAAGGAAAATAGAAAACAAGTTCAACGGTCCTTCCATTATTAGTATAGTGAACTTCATCAGCAAGATGACGCATTAAAAAGATTCCTCTTCCCCCGGGTTTATCAATGTTCTCAGGAGCAGTAGGATCTTCAAGTTTGGTAAAATCAAAACCGTCGCCCTCATCCTCAATCACAAAACTTACTGAGTTTTCTTTAAAAGTTAGGGATAAAGTAGCCTTTTTGTTAGGGTCTTCTTTATTGCCATGCTTGATAGCATTGTTTACAGCTTCAGTGACAGAAATCATAATATTTCCGTAAATATCATCATTAATGTCATACACATCTTTAGTATTGTCAATAAAGCTCTCCACTATCCTAATATTCTCTACAATAGAGGGAATCTGAATGCGGATGGAGTCCATAACTATATTATCCTTCATTTTACAAAGTTAAAAGAGTCTATTGCTTATACGCGAAATTATGGCAAAAATATACTCTAAACTAAAATAAAACCCAAAAATCTAAGGTATCAAGTAAAAGAAATACATGACACTATTTAAAATTAAAAAAGACCGGTGAGCTCACCGGTCGAACAAAGTATTAAATAAAAATACTCCTTACTTTTCAATCTTTTTGAAGTATTCATCCACTTCTTTTTTATAATAAGGCGACAAAGCGGGAGGAATAGTTTTCAAAAGTTCTAGCTGATTTTCTTTAGTTTTCAAATACTGCTCTAACTGAGCAGGAACAGGTTTTGGTTTATCCTTGGCTTGTTGTGCCTGGCGTCTCTCCTCTTCTTCTTGCTCCTTCATAGATTTTTCAGATTCCAAAAGCCGGGTTAATATTTCCTTTTGCCGATTTATCAATTGATTATTTAAATTTTTGTTAACCAAGTCTTTTTCAGTTTCCTCCATTTTTTTAATCAATTCATCCATGTTACCATCTTTTCCATTTTTATCCTGCTTATAGGCTTTTTCAAATTCCTGCAAAGCACGGCGAAGCATTTCCTGCTCAGCAGCCATTTTAGCCAATTCTTCCGATAATTCCCGGCCAGATTTTCCGCTTTGCTTGAGACTTTCAATCCGTTGGTTCAGTTGCTGCTGCAGTTCACTCATACCCGGAGACTTTTGTTTGTTCTGATTCTTCTTGCCGCTCTTACCAGCTTTGGCTTGCGCCATCTGCTCCTGCATCTGCTTCAATACATCATTGAGTAGTAAGGCCAGATTATTCATAGAGGTCATAGCCAATTGCTGTTCGCTGGCAACGTAACCCATCTTCCGTTCTTTAATCCCTTTGCCACTGGCATCCATATGATCTTTCATGGATGTCACCTCACGGGTTACAAAGGATTCAATCTGAAAAACTCTTTTAGCGAGGGAGTACAGACTATCTTCAATGATCTTAGCGTCGTCTTTCAACTTTAACTGTTCTTGCGAAAGGTTCTGAAATCTTGGATCGGATTGATTTACGTTTCGGAAATCTTTCATAAGCTGCTCTTGATCGAAGGACAGCGTAATCAGATTTTCAAGTATATCCCGAAGGTCATCCAAGTTCTCCTGGGCCTGCTCCATCTCCATACTATTCTGCATCTGAGATAATTTTTCGGCCATTTGCTGCATCTTTTGGGCCGCATCTTTTTGCGACTCGGAAGCCTTCTTGTTTTGTTGCTTCTGCAGTTGTTCAGTACTCTCCTGTTGCTTTTCGGAAATTTCCTGCTCTTCCTGCTTGGTATCTTCCATCGGATTAGATTCCTCCAAAGACTTGTTCATCTCCTGGAGTTCTTTCATTTCCTCTTTATTCTGCTCGAAGTCTTCGTTAAGTTTCTGTTGCTCCTGGAGCAGCTGCTGTTGATCTTCTTTCTTTTCCTGCGTCTTCTCACTAAGCTCTTGCTGTTCCTTGGATAACTCATTGAGTTCTTTAATCTGATTTTCCAGCTTCTGTTCAAACTGTAATTGCTTAAACATCTCAAGAGCCCGTTCTATTTCTTTCTCTAAAGTATTCTCCTTTTTGCTAAGTTTCTCCAATAACTCATTCGAATTGCGGTTGTTTTCAAGCAGTTTCTGCAATTCATCGTATAGCTTCTTTGTTTCCTCGTCCAGCAGTTCATTCATCAACTTTTGCAGCTGTTGCACCTTCTCGTTCATTTCCGGATTGGACTGATTAAAACGATCCTGTTGCTTTTTCAGGTTCTCCACCTGCTTTTGCAATTGCTGTAATTCGCTGTTAAGTTCATTTCTTTTCTTGAGCAGTTCTTCCAATGCTTTCTTATCCTGATAATCCAGCGACTTCTTCGTCTTAAGCCGGTCTTCAATAGCATTGATTTCTTTTTTCAGGTTACTAGCCTTGTTTAAGGCAGAATTAATCCGATTCTCAGTCTGTTTCGTACTTTGTTCTAGATTCGCATCCAGCTTCTCCTCAGTAGGAATTTCAAAAGAGAAAGCTGAAGATTTGGTTGCTTTAGGTCCATTCACCCCATCATTATCCCAAACCTGCACATAGTACTCTAAACGGTCACCCGGAGCCAGCTTAAGCTGATCAATGGGCCATTGATAAGAAAAGTTCTGCAAAGTTTGAGTACGGTTAATAGGTAAGGCAACAGAGCCTTTACGCCGGTTAGCTCCCTCTTCCCTCGCAGGTGCTATTTCATAGAAAATGCCTAAACGGGAAAATCCGTAATCATCAGCTATGTTGCCACCAAAAACTAAGTAATTGAATAAAGCAGTATCACGGAATGCTTCTACCGAAAGCCGGGGAAATTGGTCCGGAATTACCTCAAGAAAATAATTAATAGGCTCTTTATTGAAGCCGTGTTCGTTTTTAAGCTTTACCTGATACCGTTGCGATTTGACTGCCTTCCGATCAAATGTGAACACGTCGTCTTGTTCTTTTTGAGCTGCTAGTGAGTTCTTATCGGCTTCGAAAGAGACAAGTAGACTGTCGGTATCCGCTGAAAAAAATTCCCATTCAATCACGGTTCCTTCCGGCACCAACAAGTTGCCGACATTTTCCTGCTTCTCCGTCGGACGGTTTAAGTAGTCCGGGTAGTTGAGGTTGGCATTGAAAAGCTTCAGATTGGGCCGCGAGATCAATTGAACCCGGTAGGGGTCTGAATTATACCCTGAGCCCTCAAAGTAGAAATCGAAGGGCTTCTGAACTTTGGAAAAAGTATACTCGTAATTCCGGCCATTGGTAGACGTCATTTTGAACTTCCGTCCGTTTGATACCAGATATACGCCTTCCGGCAGTGTATTTCCTTCCAGGCCCAACTGCACAGTAAAATCTTCGTTCTTGAAAACTTGAAGTGTCTTGTTCTTAATTACAAAGCTAAATGGGGCAACAGGTACATACTCCTGATTAAAATGGAGAAGCCGGGCCGAACTTTCAGTAAAGAATTTAGGTGACCAAAATAAAATAATAAAGATAAGGAGCAGCGGAGGCAACACGTAGCGTACATATTTGCGATTCTGACGCAGGTCTATTGCATCAGTGAACGAGACCACGCTGAGTTGACTAGTCTTTTGCTCAATGCTGGCCCTGATCAGCTCACTCTCAGAATTACTGAGTGAATAGAGCTGTATGGCGTTGAGTAGCTTATCATTGACATCTTTAAAGTAACGTCCTATCTGGTAGGCCGCTTCTTCATTGGAAATCTGCTTGTTAATATTCAATAACTTCAGCGCCGGATCAATCACCCAATGAAAACCCGCATATAGGGCAAGGGCAATGAATACAAAAAACAAAGCCCCCCGGATGAGAGAATCAAAACGCCCAAAATACTCAAGGGTATTAATAATCAGGAATGCACTTAAAATTAAAGCGGCTGAAATAATCATACCCCGCACCAACAGGTTCCGGTAGTATTTCTTTTTATATTCTTTCAGCTTTTCCAGCAGAAGAGGATAAGTAGCGTTTGACATAAGTGAATAAGTTAACCGGTAAACAAAAACGCTGTTGAAGCAAGTTCAGGAAGACTAACATTTTGACAATTAAAAAATTAGCCAGTAAAAGCCATAAAAACAAAAATCTTCACACAAACTCTCAAATTTGTGTGAAGATTTTTGTTTTGCGTATTCCTGGATCCGCGTGACCTGCCTTTGCTTTTACTGTTGAGGTTTTACCTTAGAAGCATCAAGCCAGACTTGACTCAAATCCCGGTACTGCATCGGGTTATTGGGAAAGTTCTTCACATAAGACTGGATTAACCGATAGCCTTCATCGTACCAAAGCACAATCATCGGTGCATCATTCATTAATACTTGTTCGGCCTGCATGAATTGCCCATTAGCTTCCTCAATGCTTTTAGCCTGTAAGGCACCTTCATATAAACGATCAAAGTTGTCATTCTTGTATCGGAAAATATTGGGGAAAGATTTTGTCTGTCCATCCGCCGGAACAGTTTTACCATTGAATAACCACAAGAAATTTTCTGCACTCGGATAATCGGCTTGCCAGGCTATTCTTAGGAATTCAAAGTTGCCACCAATAGCTTTCTCTACACTCTGGGCAAGGGGCAACACTGATAACTCGATATTGATATTTAGGTTATCCTGCAATTGCTTCTGAACCGCTACCGCTACGTTGGTATTACGTGAACCCTCAGCATTTAGATACAGGGTAACAGCTGGAAATCCTTTACCGTTGGGGAAACCGGCTTTAGACAAATAATACCGGGCCGAATCTTCGTTTTTGGTAAATCCTTTAATCTTATCAATATTATAATTTTTAAAAGCTGGCGGCGTAATTCCATGCAATCCAGGGGCAAAGCCTTCCCCATTCAATACCGATTCCAGCAGGTATTCGCGGTCAATGGCGTAAGAAAATGCTTTACGAACGTTGATATCTTTAAAAGGGCCATTCTGAGTGTGAAAGGCCAGCATTTGCGTAACCATTTCCGGTTCCCGCTGCAACTCGTACTGGCTGTACTCCCCATCCTTCCGTCTGCTTGCTCATCTCTTCCAGAATCTCAATAATATATTCGGTTGGAAGCCGGTAAAGCATATCCAGATTTCCCTTCTTAAACTTCAAACAGTTCCGTCTTTTTATCCTTGATAAATTGTACGCTTACTGCTTCAAGAAAAGGGAGTTTATTGCCTAAGCTATCAGTACCGTGATATCGGTCATGGCGTTTAAGAATCATCGAGATGTTTTCCTCCACGTCACTCAGTCTGAACGGACCCGTGCCTACCGTTTTGATCCGCATATCAGACTTATACTTATCTACTGCCTCTTTGGGATAAATAAAAGCGCCGCCCGTGCCAGGTTATAAAATAAGATGGAGGATGGCTTTTCTAAGGTTAACTGAATCGTGTATTGGTCAACTACTTTAATTCCTCCACCTCAAAAGAGAGGTTGTTTTGCCATCAGCCGAAGCCTCAAAATATTGATTAGCGCCTTTAAGAATATCCTTAAATAGAGAAAAATTCTGGTTGGTGGCACTCTGAGTACACAATTGCGTAAAGCAAAATTTTACGTCTTCTGCCGTCATCTCACGTCCTGCTTCATCAGCAAAGCATGGGTCGCTATGAAAATAAATACCTTGCTTCAGCTTGAATGTATAGACTGTCTGATCTTTGCTCACCTGGTAGTTTTCAACGAGGCAAGGGACTCATTTCAAGGCTGACCGGGTTGAACTTGAAGAGCCCTTCATATACCTGGCAAGCAATCCGGTAAGAGAACGCATCAGTGATGTTAGACGGATATAAAGTTTTGATATACTCAGCTTCGCTTACCCGGAATATACCACCGTATACTCGTCCTCCTTTTGCTGACAGAGAAGAAACAGAATGCGTTTTATCAGAAGAGGCCTTATTGCAGGATGCAAATATAGTTAAGGAAGTAACAGCCAGAATAGGTAATTTTTGTTCATGGAAATTGCGGGTAAATACTTCTTCAAAAGCTTACTACCGTGAAAATAGAGAGTAAAGTTTACTTATTACGGTTCACTTATAAAACAAGCCTGACCCGTCATTGAAAGAAATAAATTAGTCAGGTGGATGTTAGCCGCAATCAATACAATAAAAATTACAGCTTTCTCTGTAAAAGAATACAAAACAAATATCGGGCGTTTCGTCTATTACAGTCAAATTTACCCAGACAATTCGATCAGAATGGGACAATGATCCGAAAATCTAACCTCGCTAAGAATATGGGCATTTTTTAGCTTCTCCCGCAACGATTCACTAATCAAATGATAATCTATCCGCCAGCCAAGATTTTTGTTTCGGCAATTGGCCCGGTAACTCCACCAGGTGTATTGGTGCCGGATTTCCGGATGTAAATAGCGGAATGTATCAACCAGTCCCAATTGCAGGAAGTTTGTTACCCAAACTCTTTCTTCCGGTAAAAAACCCGATGAATTAGCATTGGAAACCGGATTATGAATATCAATGGCCTGATGGCAGATGTTATAGTCTCCGCATATTACTAAGTGTTGATTTTTTAAAGTGCTGATATACTCGTGGAAAAAGGTTAACCATTGCATTTTGAAGGATTGCCGCTCTGGTCCGCTGGAGCCAGAAGGCATGTACGTGTTAATAAGGATAATATCACCCAACTGCAATTGGATCACTCTTCCTTCGCAATCATATAATTCGCAGCCGCAGCCTAACTTACTGTGCTTAGGGGTTATTTTAGAAAGAATGGCTACTCCGCTGTACCCTTTTTTCCGGGCAGGCATCCAATAGCACTGGTAACCCAATTTTTCAAATTCACCTTGTAAGGTTTCTGGGTTATCCATTTTTATTTCCTGCAGGCAAATCACGTCAGGATTGGTTTCGGCAAGCCAGGTCATAAACCCCTTGCTCATTGCTGACCGCAGCCCATTTACATTGAAAGAAATAATTTTCACGTTGCGGATGATGTAATAAAAGGAGTCAGAAAATAAAATAAATTTTAGACCGATTATTTTTCCGTAAGTATGAAAATACAATACTCCCTAGTCGTAACGAAAGAGTCAGACCAGGGAGTATTGGCAGAATGGAAAGGGGAAAAGGCTACTTTAGTTTAGCCAACGCTTCTTTCATCCGACGCATCGCTTCAGTCAGATTTTCGTCAGAAGCAGCCGTCGACAATCTAATGCAATCTGGCGCACCAAAAGCATCTCCGGATACCGCAGCAATATGTCCTTTGTTCAACAGGTACAGGCAAAGATCATCAGCGTTTTGAATAGTATTTTCACCGTCAGACTTGCCGAAATAGGCGCTCACATCCGGGAAGGCATAAAACGCACCCTGGGGAACCGATACTTTCAGCCCGGGAATCTCTTTTAATAGGCCAACTACCAGATCACGGCGGCGACGATACGCCTCTGCCATTTCATAAGTTGGCGCCATATCTCCGGTTAAAGCGGCTAAGGCTGCTTTTTGGGCAATAGAACAAGTACCGGAAGTAACCTGGCCCTGTAGTTTGTCACAGGCATCAGCAATCCATTTGGCGGCGCCGATATACCCTACCCGCCAGCCAGTCATGGCGTATCCCTTAGAGAAACCATTAACCGTAATTACCCGGTCTTTGATTTGGGGTATGGAGCCCATGCTAAAATATTTCTCTTCAAAAAGAATGTATTCGTAGATTTCGTCGGCCAGTACAAAAACATTTTCATGGCGGGCTACTACGTCACCAATGGCCCGTAGTTCTTCTTCGCTAAATACAGAACCCGTTGGATTGGCCGGCGAAGAGTACATAATTACTTTGGTACGTGGCGTAATGGCTTCTTCCAGTTGCTCAGCAGTAACCTTAAAATCGTTTTCAATGGAACCACTTACAATAACGGGAACGCCTTCAGCCAGCTTTACCATTTCAATATAGCTTACCCAGTAAGGAGCAAAAATAACTACTTCATCACCCGGATTAATCAGGCACATAAGGGCATTAGCCAGTGACTGTTTGGCTCCAGTAGAAACTACAATATTCTCCGCTTTCCAGTCAAGTTTATTGTCGCGGCGAAACTTCTCGGCAATGGCAGCCCGCAGGTCAGCAAAACCCGGAACGGGTGAATAGAAGGACACACCATCATCAATGGCTTTCTTGGCTGCGTCCTTAATGTGTTGAGGAGTTTGAAAATCAGGTTCGCCAATGCTCAGACTAATAACTTTGATTCCCTGAGCGGCTAGTTCGCGGGCTTTTTTGGTCATGGCCAGCGTCTGTGACTCGGATAACGCATTGATCCGGTCAGAAAGCAGGGATAAGGTAGTGGTGGCAGACATAGGGTTAGCAGTAAAAACTTTCAAAAATACAAAGTTCCATTTGAAAGCCTATGCTTTTTCCATAAAAACTACTACTGGTTAATAAATATGGATTGAGAAGTCAATAGTTAGAGACGCGATTAATCGCGTCTCTAACTATTGACTTCTTTACGCATCCTCCCGGCCGTGCACCTGGGCCGGCGGTGAAGTAGCCTCTACTGCCGTAAAGGACTCCAGTATTTTATAAGAATGCACGGATTCTTTAGGGACAACGTAAGAATTACCGGGCTCCAAAATAACAGTTTGTCCTTCAATTCGTAACTCAGCCCGGCCGCTGATTACGTATCCTATTGTTTCATAAGGCCGGCTTACTTCTGGTTTTGCTTCACCGGGTTCTTCATTTTCCCATAAACGCATAGAAATCGTTTTTCCTGAGGCCAGGTATTTTCTCCATTTTTGCCTTTCGGTGAATGCGTGGAGTCGATTTTGGTGACAGTAGTGTCTCTCATAGCTAATTGTAAGATAGTTTTACCTGCCTCTACGGGTAGACCCAGAACTCGGTTACGGACTACTGAAAGAAATGCCCGGAATAAACCGGAATAAATAGAATGGTTTCTGAAGCCATTCCTATTTATTCCGGGCAGTCATGGTGTTTACTATAAAGGGTAGTGATACGAACAGGATCGTTTTCAAAGGGTTAGTAGGATCGAATCAAAACCAACGCCTGGTAGTTATATAATATTACCTTTTTACCGCCCTCGAAAAAGGGTAGTAAAGTCAGAGTGGCGGGCTACGAAGGAAGAAGGAGATTCACCGGCGAATTTTTTGAAGTCCCGATGAAGTGCGCCTGATCGAAGTAGCCGCACCGGTAGGTGATATCGAGCCAGGAAGAAGAAGGCTTTGCTTCAGCAAACGGAAAGCCTGCTGATACGCATGATACGGGTAAGCATTTTAGGAGTCATTCCTACCCTTTTCCAGAAATTTCCGTTCCATCTGTCTTTCACAAACATTAAATTCATCCAGCAATTCGGCTACGGCTACCGAGCTCTCCGTTTCAATAATCTTGTTAACTGCTTTCTCAATATAGGGTAAGGGCGAAGTCCTCGGTGAGGCGACTAGACAAGAAGGCTTCTACCAGTTGAACTCTTTTCGGCGGCAGTAGCCGCTTTCAGGACATCAGAAGTCAGGTTGCACCTACCTGGCTGACTACTTGCGGTAATGGGATCGTTTTATTGGTTAAATCCTTCATGGGCATTTTTAGCAGCTGATATAAACCAGCCGGTTTGAATTTCACTCCGAAAGAAGCCAGCTGTCCCTGGTATTCCAGGTAGATGTACTGCTCAAACTGTCCCATTAAAAAACTTTGGGGTAGCTCCTGTTTCGTAGTCTTATTATAAATTATGGAACTAGTGCCCTGGTAGCAGAAGATCATCTCAGGAAATGCATACGGTAAAACCTTTTCTTTACGATATTGCGTGGTGTCGGATGGGTCGCTCTCCAGCTGCCAGTAACACTCGACGTAGGGCTGGAGGGCAGCGCAAGGTTTGTACTCCCGGTAATGAAGAATTTCTTCAAAGGAAGCTGGAGCTTTACCTTGCGCTGATTGAGAAACAGAAGCTTTAGAGTCGGATGCTTTAGGAGCTAAAGGGTGACGTTGAGGAGTGTTAATAGAAGCAGCTTTCATGGTAAAAGAAGAGTGAGTGTGTATAATAATGGAGTGTGTGCGTTGAGCTTTTCAATCAACTGCTGGTATTTAATTCGTGCGGTTAATTGATGAAGCAAAACTAATTGGTTGTTCTTCTCCTGTCTAACACCCTTATTTCATTCTCTGACACGTCTGTTACAAGCCTCTTTTTTCTGCTTTACCACTTTTATTGCAACCTTATCATTTTTCTTGCATTTTCTGCCATTTTTCTTGCAAAGACCCTTAATTAGCCTATTTAGGTCTATTTTTGGTGTTAATACCCTTTCTGTAATTAGTATTTTTATTGGGTTAAAAGCAGAGTATTTATGCAATGTATCGGAGGAATTGAGCTGGTATGTTACCAGTTAAATGGGGAGCTATAGAAAATAAGAAAACTGGCCAACCTTAGGTTGGCCAGTTTTGTGGAAGCATAGAAGTAAGTCTTCTAAAATGCTAGCGATGATGCTTTAGAGTAACTAAAGCATGATACTATAAAAAAATAACGTCGCTTACCACTTCGCTTCCCGCCTCACGGTTAAGGATTTCAATTATTTTGGATTTAGACATCACCAGCTCATTTTTCAAGGGGGCTGAATTCATCTTCACGTACAACTTCTGCTGGTTGATATAGATCTTTTCGGTTCGGTTGGCGATAGTGGCGCCCATGATCCGCCCCCAGGAAGCTACCAGGAAGGTCTCATTGTACTTGCCACGGATTTTGTACACATCCAGCAACTGATTTAAAGCCTCTTTCAGCGAGAAAACATCAGCCTTTCGGGCAGTTTCAGAAGCAGGATTTTTGGATTTCATGAGCTAAAAATTAAAACGCAGGTGATAAAGCTACTAATCAAAAGAAATGATCACAACCCTAATAAATCATGGCTTCTCCCCTATTTCAGGCAAATGCCTCTCTGCCAGCGGCTTCTTTAAGTAAATTATTTTTACGAATTATTTTTTGCCAATTGAGCAGGGATTACATCTGAAATATAGCCATTTCAATGGAACTTTGTCCAAATAGTTGCTTGGTGCGTTCAGGGCGGGCATCCGTGATAAACAGCTGCCCGAACGTATCTTTGGATATCATCTCCAGCAACTTACTAATACGCATATCATCTAATTTGTCAAAGATATCATCCAGCAATAAGAGCGGTTTTTGCCCTTTTGCCTGACGAATCACATCAAACTGGGCCAGCTTGAGCGCAATCACAAAAGACTTCTGCTGTCCCTGAGAGCCAAATTTCCGGAGGGCGTACCGGTCAATTTCAAATACATAATCATCTTTATGAACACCTTTAGTAGTTCGCTGCAACTGCAGATCGCGGCGGGTAGCGTAGGAAAACTCGTACTCAAAATTTTCCTCAAACAGCTCTGATTCGTATATCAGATCTACTTCTTCGCGGCTTTCGCTCAGATACTGGTAGTGCTGCCGGAAAACAGGGGCAAACCCCTCCATAAAAGTCTTTCTCCGCTGGTGCAGCGCGTATCCGAGTGGCAGCAACAAGACATTATACGTTTCGAGTAATTCCTTATCAAAATAGTTTCGCTCATAAAACTGCTTCAGCAGGCTGTTGCGCTGCTTCAATATGGTATTGTATTGGATCAAATTATCCAGGTATTCGTGATCAATCTGTGACAGCATCCCATCAAAAAACTTCCGGCGGATTTCCCCGCTGTCCCGTACCAGATCCGTATCGTCAGGAGCAATCAGTACTACCGGAAATCGTCCTATATGTTCACTGATGCGTTCATAAGCCTTTTTGTCGTACATCACTACCTTGCGGCCACCCACTTTCATACTAATGGTGATCTGATGCTTTTTGTCTTCTTCCTGGAAGGTACCATCTATCAGGAAGAATTCACTTCCGTGCCGGATGCTCTGGGTATCCTGGGCATTAAACGCACTTTTGGTCAGACACAGGTAATGGATTGCATCCAGCAGGTTTGTTTTGCCGCTGCCATTAGGCCCCACGATACAGTTGAGCTGAGCCGAAAATTGCAGGGATAACTCTTCGTAATTCTTGAAGTTCAGCAGATTGATTTTTGAAGATACATTCATTTCCGGGTTGGGGTTTTTTGCGTAATTTCGCGGACATTACGGACAACACAATGTTAAATGATTATTTTTAATTGATAAATGTACTGTTACTTTTTATCTTTATTTTTTATAATTTAGCACTCAACCTTTAGATTTTTTTTAATTATACGTGCTTCTTCCTTAATTGTTCTTAACGTTTTACTTAAAATTCAGCTAATCAAATGGCAAGTGTGAAAGAAAAAACGCCTGCGAAGGCAAAAGCCGCTAAAACCGGCGCAAAATACCCGAAGGAAACGTACATGAAATGGTATGAGTCTATGCAGCTCATGCGGAAGTTTGAAGAGGTGGCCGGTCAGTTGTACGGACGGCAGAAAATCCGGGGCTTCTGCCACTTATACATCGGGCAGGAGGCGTGTGCAGCGGGTTCGGTAAGTGCCTTGCAGAAAGGTGATAAATACATAACCGCCTATCGTGATCATGCCCATCCACTAGCATTGGGTACTAGCCCTAATGCCATCATGGCCGAACTGTTTGCCAAAGCTACGGGTGTGTCAAAGGGCAAAGGCGGCTCTATGCACATGTTTGACAAAGAAGTAGGTTTCGTGGGCGGCCACGGAATTGTAGGGGCGCAGATTCCGTTGGGAGCCGGGCTTGGTTTTGCCGAGAAGTATAACAAAACCGGTAAACTATGCATCTGTTACATGGGTGATGGCGCCGTTCGTCAGGGAGCTTTCCACGAGACGCTGAATATGGCCATGCTCTGGAAAATACCCGTCATCTTCGTAATTGAAAACAACGGCTATGCCATGGGTACTTCGGTGAAGCGGTCGTCTAATGTAACGGATCTGTATACCTTAGGCGAAGCGTATGATATGCCATCTGAGCCAGTCGATGCCATGAGCGTAGAACTGGTACACGAAGCCGTAAGCCGAGCCGCCGAACGGGCCCGGGCCGGTGAAGGCCCTACCCTGTTGGAATTCCGCACGTATCGTTATAAAGGTCACTCCATGTCCGATCCGATGAAGTACCGTACCCGCGAGGAGCTGGAAGAGTACAAACTGCGTGACCCAATCGAACAAGTGCGTAAAAGCATTCTCGACAATAAGTTTGCTACCGAAGAAGAATTAGATGCTATTGACCAGAAAGTGAAAGGCCAGGTTGATGAATCAGTCCGGTTTGCCGAAGAATCACCCTATCCAGACCCATCTGAAGCTTTCAAGGATGTATATGTACAGCAGGACTATCCTTTTATAATGGAGTAAGCAGGGGCGGGAATCCTTACACCATTATAAATGGCGAATAAAAAAGGGCGAAGAACCAAAATAGGTTGTTCCGCATTTGTAATGCGGAACCGAGGAAGGCGCATTTAAAATGCGCTTTTCTTCCATCCGCATTGCAAATGCGGATGAACGCCTGCTTCTTGTCGTACACTGTTTCTTAGCAAGCTTCACTTATCCCAATTATACATGGGGCGAAAAATGTGGAACCCATACGGGTTCCAATTATAGGAGCAGTCTTAAAAAATATCCTAACAGCTATAATTTCGAAGACTCCGGTTTATAAAACTACGACTCTTCGGCTCTTTAAGATTCCCGCAGCTATCAATTTATATACTATAGTCATTAAAAATACAACTGAAGCTATCAAAAAAAGAACTCCGGCTCTGTTTACAGTGACCGGAGTTATGATTTATATGACTGGAGCTATAATTTAAATAGCCCTGCCTATCAATTTAGATAGTCTGGCTACCTTTAATTAGACTGCTCTTCTATTTTTACCCGCCGGGTGCCATTGGAAATAAACCGCTTGCTTAAATCTTCGTGCACACTTTTAGCGCCGGGCACGTTGATCTTGGCCGCTTGCTTGACGGAGTTGTAATAGGCTAAAGCGCCAGTGTACGCTTCGCTGCCCGCCATCATAATTGTATCATTCAATCCTTCGTTTAACTGCTCAATGGGACGCAATATTTGCGTAAGGGAGTAAACGGCATCTACGTCCACCTTTAGTTCATTCACGTCTAAGTAGGCAGGGCCAAACTGCGGATTAACCCGGGCGTAATCGAGTGCTTTTTCTACGAAAGGCATGGTTTTATCACTTACTTTGGCTAATTGCCGCCGCTCTTCGGAAGTAAGCGCAATCAGATAGGGACGCAACGTAGTCTCAATGGTTTGCAGTGCATTCTGCACCGCTGCCACATCTTCCGGAGAGATCTTAATGGAAATGTTGTTTTCCTGACTCATCTTGTAATAGTTTATAAAATTAGAAACTATTACAAGATACTATCTCCCTGATTACTAGCATTTATCAATACTCCGCAAAACATACACCTGCTACGTATTTAAAAATATAGTCTGATAGGACAGAGTTGTTTGGAGTACTAATGGGGTGAATATAGGACAAGTCCTTAAAAAATACTTATTGAAGCGTCATTGCGAGGAGGAACGACGAAGCAATCTGTTTCGGAGCTACCGGCAAGACTGTTTACGTTCAGCCCATCGGGATTGCTTCGGTCATCTTGCCCACTAAGCTGGCCCATGCTACACTACTGTAGCATGTCCCCCTCGCAATGACGGTTTTCGTTATAACACGCTATTACAAACCATTCCTATATTGAGCACTTGCGATACAGTCAATGGAATTACTCAACCGGGATAGATGCTTCTTTTTTGCTAAAAATACCCTTAAAGCTGAAGCCGTAGTTGTAATAGACGGATAAGCCGTACAAAAAATAATTTCCACTATGGTTACTGGGAATTCCTTTAAATAAATAATTAATACTAAACTCCCCGTATAAGCCTTTATAAATAGCGTGTCCATAGGAAAAGGTAACGGCTGGAAACTGAAGTTCCAGTTCTGATTCTTGCTTTCGAACACTATCAAAAAAATTAAACTTTTTTCCCGTGTTAAAGATTGAATAAGCAACTCCTAAATATTGGTTAGGCCTATTGCGCTTACCCCGGAAATACTTATTTATTCCGACCCGATGATTAATAATCATCTCTTTTTGTCTATCATGCGTGTTTAAATCAGCAAAGCGAATTTCATCGTATCTAAAGACAGGTGAGTAATGAAATTCGTACAGATTTGAAGTTCTTAAAGCTAAGGTTGCTATTATCCCCAAACCTTGTATATTTCTTTCATAGTTGTATGGGATACAGGGTCCACCTCCACAAATAGGTGGCACATACGTACGAATAATCTTGCTAACATTAATAGGAGTTACGCAGTGAAAACTTACGTAAGATTTACTTTAATCAATTGTGTCTGAATTCTATCTCTGAACTGATACCAGTTATCAATAAGCTTATTGACAACTTTCTCTTCTAAAGCTATAAAAGCCCAATAGACAGAAAAAAAATGTGTGTTTCACAGCACAACTGCGGCGTACTAAAAAATGCTCGGCGTTGCAAAGCTGTTTGACAGCCCGGTGAAACATCTCAATGTGCCAATGCTCTCCATGTGCTTTTTCAAACTCTGCTAGAGTTGCTTTCATCCTCTTTTCTTCTTGCAGGCCTTTTTCTGCATACTTGTAGTAGATATAATATCTTGTTTTGCCCTGTTCTTCTTGGCTGAACAGTGTCACAAAATCAAAACCTTTTAAATGGGTCCATAACCCATCGGTCTCTACCGGCGCTTGTTGTACCTGTTGGTACACGCCTTTTGGGTAGACACCTGCCGGTCTTTCTCTACTGAAAACATGGCATCCATTTTCTGTCTGCGGACCCATTTCAAGTTGTCTACACTCGCATACCAACTATCACCGGTTACTAAATTAGCAGACAGGCCCCAATCTAATACCTCATTGAGCATTTCCCTGAATAACTCATTTTTGGTCTTATCTTCTGCTGGCAGATAGATGCGATAGTTGACAGGCACACGTACCCCTTTGACATCTGTATACAACAAGGTCACTAAACACATCCCTTGTACCACTTTGTGGTGCTTGCCTGAGTAATGGCGGCCAATGAGTGCGTTCAGCTTTGCATTACTGTAAGGCTTATCCCACACACTGTCATCCACACTTAAGGTGCCCCTTGTAAAATAATCAAGGGTTTGCAGCGGCAAAACAAGTCATAAGGCGTATAGTCTTCTCTGACTAAAAAGTTTAATACACTATCGTGTGACATAGATTCCATCGCTTGGGATAATTTACTACAGCCCCGGTTCTGTGGAATCACTAACAGATAGTGGCTGTATAAGGATAAATCGCACAAGGCGGTTGATTTTTTTTCAACTCTCGCATAAATGCTAAACTAATCCCTTTTTGCTATTTTTGAAACCTTACGTAATACTTCACTGCGTAACTTCTAATTAAATAAATTAGTCGATATACCTCCCTGTAGATTACTGCCTATACTTATCCTGATAGGTTTCCATTCTTTCTTCAAAATTGATTGAGACATTACTGACAAGTTGCCAACCGTAATGAAAAATATAAATAAAACAAGTTTATATACAGACATTTATTTCAAATAAGTTTTCTAGAAGCAGAAGGATTCACTAAATAAATCCTTCTGCTTTTTATAAATTAATGGTTTTCTCCTCTTATATTATATCCAACTCTACTATTATCCGCAGAGTAGTTACCTAGATACATACTATAGTCGGAATAATTCTCGTCAGTAGTTAAAACATTTCCATCCAATGCACTATCTTTTGAGCGGAAGGTAACATAATATGTTACTCCTGCTGGTGAGGTAATAGGTCTATCTTTCACACTTTCTGGCCATGCATCATGTTCAAAGACTACAAACCAAAGCCAATCGCCTTTGCCTGAATAACCGAAACTATTACAACTTCTACATTTTATTCTGTAATCACCATCAGATATATATTCACCTATAATGTACTATACAGCAAAAACTATGATTAAGGTTTTGCCGCCACTGGCAGAGGGAAGTAACTTCAAGGCGTGATTGGTAAACTGAAAACGCTGCCGCTACTGCTCCAAAATATGGGTTGGCGGGCCTTCCGGTTCCGGCTGGGCTACGAGTTGCAGAAACGGACCGGGTTGCTGAAGCGTAACTTTCCGGTACAAACTAATTTTTCCCCGGCTGTCTCACTGCATCAGTGGCAGCAGCAGGGCGGCCGGTTTTTCTTCCTTTCAAAGGAAAAGCTGCCGCGGTTTCCCCTCAATGCCAAAGCGTTACTCACGCTGGAAGCGGAAGTACATCAGATCAAAAGAGGAAATATCCTGTTCTTCAATGCGTTTGCGCTTCCGCTGGGCACTACCTACAACTGGACTACGAACCCGGATACGGGCTACCAGTATAATCCGGCTCAGCACTGGACGGAGATTAACGACCTTGACCCGGCTAACGGGGACATAAAGTACGTCTGGGAAAAGTCCCGGTTTACATTTCTCTATCCCCTGATCCGGTATGATTTACACACTGGACACGATCAGTCAGCGTTTGTATTTGGCCAGATACTGGATTGGATCGACAAAAACCCATTAAACTCGGGACCTAACTACGTATGCAGTCAGGAAATCTCGTTGCGGGTACTTAACTGGACCTTTACATTATATTACTACAAAAATGCTGATGCCTTAACGGAAGAAGTATTCACCAAAATCATTCATTCCATTTACTGGCAGGTCAAGCACGTAGAACACAATATTCATTTTTCACGGATTTCGGTTCGTAATAACCACGCCATTACGGAGTGCCTTTGCCTGTACCTGATTGGTTTATTATATCCGTTCTTCCCGGAAAGTGAACGCTGGAAAGAACAGGGCAGGAAATGGGTGGAAGAAGAAGGCCTGTACCAAATATATCCGGATGGATCGTATCTGCAATTCTCCATGAATTATCACCGGGTGGTGATTCAGCTGTTCACTTGGGCATTTTACCTGTCAGACCGCAATAATGACTATTTCTCGGACGCCTTATCGGAACGGGTCCGTAAATCCTTACAGTTTCTTTACCAGCACCAGGATCTGGTAACGGGGCACTTGCCTAATTACGGAGCCAATGATGGAGCCTTATTTTTCCGGCTCAACTCCCAGAATACCGCGATTTTCGTCCGCAATTAAATGCCTTGCATTACTTCTTCTTCCGGAAGCCTCTATACGGCAATGGCCTCTGGCAGGAAGATCTGCTCTGGTATGGCCAATGGGCGAAAGTACGATAAAAAATGAATTGTTTACCGGCTTCTCCCCTCAGTTGCAGACTTCGCAGGAGTACAGTTACGGAGGCTTTTACGTGCTTCGCAGTAATAGTCATTTTGCCTTTATCCGTTGCGGCAACCACCCGGATCGTCCCATGCAAGCCGACAATCTGCATCTTGATCTGTGGCTGAACGGGATAAATCTGATGCGTGATGCGGGTTCCTATAAGTATAATACTTCTCCCGAAGAGCTTACCTTTTTTTATGGGTACTGCTTCCCACAATACGATTCAGCTAGGCGATTACGACCAAATGCAGAAGGGAGGCCGCTTTATCTGGTACCATTGGAGCCAGGCAGTAAAGGCAAGCCTGACGGAAGAAGAGGATTGGATTGTTTTTGAAGGAACCGTTCATGCATACCGCCAGGTGCATCCGGCTATTTTTCATACCCGCACGGTCAGGCAGCATAAGCATAAACCCTGCTGGGAAATAGAAGACCAGTTAAATCTGCCAGATCTGCCTGCCTTACAGTCACTGCTAAAAAACAGCTCTGGCATCCCCATCCCGAATTTTTCAAAAGAGGGTATCAGATTCAATCAAAGGATGCAGAGGGTAAAGAACTGGTCCTGCAAACCAAAGACGTGTATTACTCGTCCTGCTACGGGGTAAAAGAGCTTACCCCTCAGCTTTGGTTTGAGCAGGCGGGTACGTATTTCAAAACAGTGATACGCAAAGACTCATAGGGCAACCGACCGTTGTATTTCGAAAATAGTTATCGGGGAACGTTTTCCTGCACAATCTGCCTCAGAACCGCCAGTGCTTTAGTGGCGCCTTCTTTGGTTTTAAATATAATCCGCATCGAGGAGACGTTGTCCATTTCCCGATTTATTATGTCTTGCCGTTTGATCAGGGGCTGGTCTTGCTTAGTAGCAATGAGTATCTCAAACCACGAAGCTTGTCCTTCCAGCAGTTTAGCCGTCCCATGATTGTATTTCCGCTGGGCCAATACCAATTTAACCGGATCAATATCTTGCAGGTAGACTCGATAAAGAAACTGGCTGCGCAGCACAAATGCTTCACAAAAAGACTCCGTATAGTTGGTGTAGGGTACTGTTAATGAATCGCGGCTGACCAGCAGGGTATTGGTAAATACGTCCTCAATCCGGCAGTTTTTCTCCTTTTGCGGTTCGTAACGTTCAATAGCTAAGTAGATCTCACCTTCCTGCTTCACAATATCCTCAAGTTGTTGAATTAAGGTTGTTGAACGCTGCGCTTGAACGGATAAAAATGCAACTAGAAAAAGAAAGCCGGTGGGTATAAACCGGAGTATAATAGTCATGGAAGTGCTTAATTATGAAAAGAATAGGTCTCTTTTTATAACTGGAGCCCCTCCTGCTTAGTTCCGGTTAATTTATAGATAAAATAGCAACACTGCGGTTGTCAAAAACAACGAGGCTTCCTGTTTCCGGGAAGCCTCGTTGGTAATTTACACCCAAAGCAGAAGCGTTATGCGTTGCTTACAGGTATCGGTTAATAACGGTACATGTCTGATTTAAAAGGACCTTCCGTGGTAACGCCGATGTATTCAGCCTGATCTTCGGATAAAGTATCTAGTTCAGCCCCTACTTTAGCCAAGTGCAGGCGGGCTACTTTCTCGTCTAAGTGCTTAGGCAGCGTATACACTCTATTTTCGTATTTACTTCTATTCTGCCATAACTCAAGTTGGGCAATCGTTTGGTTACAGAAGGAGTTAGACATTACGAAAGAAGGGTGACCGGTGGCACAACCCAAGTTTACCAGACGGCCTTCAGCCAATATCAAGACTTCTTTGCCTTCAATGCTGTACAAGTCGACTTGCGGCTTAATTTCTATTTTGGTCCGGCCATAATTACCATTTAACCAAGCCATATCAATTTCGGTATCGAAGTGACCAATATTGCAAACAATGGCCTTGTCCTTCATAGCCCGGAAATGACGTTCAACGATAATATCTTTATTACCTGTAGCAGTTACAAAGATGTCGCCGATCTTGGCTGCGTTATCCATCTTCATTACCTGATAGCCGTCCATAGCAGCCTGCAGGGCGCAGATTGGATCTATTTCGGTAACGATTACCCGGGCACCGGCACCGCGCAGTGATTCAGCAGTTCCTTTGCCTACATCTCCATAACCCGCTACTACTGCAATTTTACCCGCCATCATCACGTCAGTTGCCCGACGGATCGCATCTACCGCAGATTCCCGGCAACCATACTTGTTGTCAAACTTAGACTTGGTTACGGAATCATTGATGTTAATGGCAGGCAGTGGCAAAGTGCCTTTGCGCATTCTTTCGTACAGGCGGTGTACACCCGTAGTGGTTTCTTCGGAAATTCCGCCAATCCCAGCTACCAGTTCAGGATACTTGTCCAGTACCATGTTAGTCAGGTCTCCCCCATCATCGAGAATCATGTTCAATGGTTCTCGATCATCGCCGAAGAAAAGCGTTTGTTCGATACACCAGTCAAACTCCTCAGCATTCATACCTTTCCACGCGTACACCGAAATGCCGGCAGCAGCAATCGCGGCGGCAGCATGGTCTTGCGTTGAGAAGATGTTGCAGGAAGACCAGGTAACTTCAGCACCCAGGTGTACGAGGGTTTCAATCAGCACAGCTGTCTGGATGGTCATGTGCAGGCAGCCTGCAATACGGGCACCTTTCAGCGGTTGGGAAGGTCCGAATTCTTCGCGGAGAGCCATCAAACCAGGCATTTCGGCTTCGGCCAGACGCATTTCTTTACGGCCCCAGTCGGCCAGCGAAATGTCTTTTACTTTGTACTTGACGCGGGTTTCGATCATTGGAATTGTATGTTGCTTATTTAAGGCAAAGATAATCAATTGGTTTGGGTTTTGCGAGACTTGGCTGATTACTTCTTTACTAATACGTATCCTATTCTGAATCCTAATGATAAATGAAGTCTACCCACTACTCCCTCGTATCGGTCGCCTGGTGTAAAAGCTTCCTCCCACAAACGAAAAGCGGGTAAATGTTCATTATAAGGGGTATAACGAATAGCTACCCGTCTGGCTCCTAATCCCGTATAAACATCCAGTATCCACCGACGGCTAAGTAATCTTTGCATTCCTACCTTAGCGCATCCGCCCCAAACATTTTTCCTGATATCTGCATAGTCATACTGGTATTCTTGATTGCCGCGGACAAACCAGTTATTATGCTTCCGATAGGTGTGAGGTATCCAGAAAGACTCCAGTGCTATGTACGGCTGTAACGTATAATTGGCAATAAAATAATACCGGACTTCAGCTCGCAGTTTATAATACTTTTCCTGCCGTTCGCTCCAGGTATTCTTTTTATATACCAGCCGGGCCAGTGGTTCAAATGAATATCCGTATTCCATTTGCAGCCCTAACCGGCTCGTCGGCTTAAATTCCAGCCCTAGTTGTATACAGGGCGTGAAAGGATCAATCAAACTTAAAGGGGCTAGTTTGAAGATGAATTTATCGTGTTGTGCCTGCGCGTATTTAAAGAATAAAAGGGCGGATAATACCAACAGTAAAGATTTCCGTTGCATGGGTAACAGCTTTGGTACCAAAAATTATTGAAGATGCAGATACAGCCCACAAGCAAAAATCCCGGAAACTAACGCTTCCGGGATAAGATCATTTACTAACAACATCAATCATCTTTCATCAGCACACCAACTAATTAGCACATCGTTTTAGTACCTTATTATGTTACGCTTCTGAATCAATATAACGCTTCGTGACTAAGCCATAAGAATCGATGCGGCGGTCACGGAAGAAGGGCCAGTGCGTACGGTAATGATCGGTATCAGAAAGACTAATTTCTGATACGTGCACTTCTTCCTGATCATGTGAGCCCTTATAAAGGAGTTTTCCAAATGGGTTAGCAATAAATGATCCGCCCCAGAACTGTATTTCTGCTTCACGTCCCACTCGGTTAACAGAAACTACGTGCACTCCATTTGCTACTGCATGTGAACGCTGAATCGTCTGCCAGGCATCGTATTGCTCCGCATTAGTAGGAAGATCCTGATGGATCGACCAGCCAATGGCCGTAGGGTATACCAGTAATTCAGCTCCCATCAGTGAGGTGATACGGGCCGCTTCCGGATACCACTGATCCCAGCAGATTAATACCCCGATTTTGGCATACTTGGTATCAAAAACCTTATAACCCAGATCTCCCGGAGTAAAATAGAATTTTTCGTAAAAGCCTGGATCATCAGGAATGTGCATCTTACGGTATTTGCCGAGGTACTTCCCATCCGCGTCCAGAACCGCCGTAGTATTATGATAAATTCCCTCGGCCCGTTTCTCGAACAGAGAGGCTACAATCACTACATTCAGTTCCTTAGCTAAAGCGCCCAACGTTTCAGTCGAGGGACCCGGGATCGGTTCGGCCAGCTTGAAGTTTTCGTAATCTTCCACGTCGCAGAAATACAGGGAACGGAACAATTCCTGCAGGCAAACGATCTGTGCCCCTTGGGCAGCAGCTTCGCGAATCTTCTGCTGAACTTTGGCGAGGTTTTCTTCCGGCTGACGGGTACAGCTCATCTGAACCAACCCTATTTTTACTTTTTTTTTGCACTTTTACTGAGTATAAATGAGTTTTCGCTTGGTCTGATTATAACTTAAATAAAAGAAAAATCTGTTTTCTTCTCCTCACAAAGGTAGGTATAGTTTGGACAATGCTAAATTCAAACGATTGAAAGCTGAATAAATCAACAATTGATTCATTTAGCCTTTTACATTTAACCTTAGGCATTCCTTTCAGGAGAAGTACAAGCGAAAAAACACAATTCACCGTTGGCGGGTTCCCTGCGGTAAAGGTTTTACGGGCCGGTTCAATTCCCTTGGTGGCCGGTCAATCAGCAGATCATCCAGACCATTTCCACTCGGCGGGTCAAATGTTGGAAAAACAGCGTCTACCGGCGTTCCTCCGTCATCGTCATTGTGGGGTGGAAAATAGCTTCGCCGCAGTGCCTTGAAAAGCACCCACGTAAGTGCGGCAAAACTCATTATAAACAGGAGGAAATATTTGAGTGTCATATAGATCAGTGGTTTGACCGTCAATCATTAATAAGTAATTCTACTGGATAAAACCTTCCTTTGTTTCCGTTTAATAATAAAATATAATCAGGGAAAATAAATCTAAAAAATTAACCGCATAATTTAAACGAACTCTTTGTAAAAAATGTTAGGTGGAATTTATATAAACGCGAAGAACGAATCGGAATTTACGTAAAAAATCGGAAAAGTTTTCTGTATTCCGTAGTCTGGTAAACTTATATTTGCATCTTATGCTGGAAAAAATCAGAGAAATTTATAAAGAAGTAGAATCGATAGTAATCGAGAATGCAGAACAGCTGGAAAAATTCCGGATTGCTTACGTAGGGCGTAAGGGAGTAATAGCTGACTTATTTGAGAACCTGCGTAATGCGCCGCCCGAGGACCGCCGGGCTATTGGCGCTGAATTGAATAATCTCAAGAATCTGGCCCAGGATACATTTACGCAGAACCGCGACCGGCTGGAAAACGAGCAAACCCAGACCGGACAACCTGCACCGGTAGATTTAACGCTGCCGGGTACTCCGAATCAACTAGGAGCGGTACATCCCTTGTCCATCGTACGGGCCCGCATCGTGGAAATTTTTGAGCGAATCGGTTTCAACGTGGCCGATGGTCCAGAGATTGAAGACGACTGGCATAATTTTACCGCCCTGAATTTTCCGCCTAACCACCCGGCCCGGGATATGCAGGATACCTTCTTTGTGGAGAAAAATCCGGACATTGCCCTCCGGACCCATACCTCTTCCGTGCAGGTACGCCTGATGGAAAACGGCAAACCTCCGTTCCGGGCTATTATGCCAGGACGGGTATACCGCAACGAAGCCATTTCGGCCCGGGCCCACTGCTTGTTTCACCAGGTAGAAGGCTTATACATTGACGAAAACGTAAGTTTCGCCGACCTGAAGCAAACCTTATATTATTTTGCCAAGGAGTTATTCGGTAAGGATACCAAAATCCGCTTCCGTCCCTCCTTCTTCCCGTTCACTGAACCTAGTGCGGAGATTGATATTTCGTGCTTTATCTGTAAGGGCAAAGGCTGCAACATATGCAAATACAGTGGCTGGGTGGAAATAGGCGGTTCTGGTATGGTCGACCCCAACGTGTTGTCTAACTGTGGCATTGACCCGGAAAAATATACGGGCTTTGCTTTCGGCATGGGCATCGAACGGATTACGATGCTGCTCTACCAGGTAAAAGATATCCGGTTATTCACCGAGAACGACGTCCGGTTTCTGCGGCAGTTTGGTCCGGTAAGCTAAATTAGATGAGTTGTTAAGTTAATAAGTTAATGGGGTGTACGACAAAATGCAGAAAGGAGTAAATTAGCAAAAACGACGAAAAACATGATCAACCGAGCAAGTTTACTGGAGAAAATAGAAGCGCTGGAAAAAGCCTTAGCTGAGCAGAAAAACGGGTATGATTACGAGCAGACCTTTGATGCGCACTGGCAGGAGCTTAGCCGGGCAGTTTTTGCCCAGAGTCTGGGAGCAGTCAGTAAGGATCGTAATAAAAAAAAGTCTGCAAAGTAAGTACGGCTGGGTGGAGGTAAATAAAGATCATGTCTACTGTCAAACTCCCGGCGGCTTTAGCCAAAGTGCTTACCTACAGGAACGAGTGGTATTACTGGGACAGGCCAGTGCATTTGCCGAGGCCGAAGTCTTACTCAAAGCACTCACTGGCCTTGCAGTAAATGCCAAACAGATCGAAAGGCTTACCCATCATTATGGGCAGTTGTGGCAAGAAAACCAGCAAGCACAGGCCGATGAGCACAGGCCCAAAGAAAATACCCTGCATTATGGGATGATGGATGGGAGCATGGTGCTGACCCGAAAGCAAGGCTGGAAAGAAATCAAATTAGCCCGTGTGTTTGCCGGTAGTGCTGTTTTACCCCAGACCAAAGAGCGTCATTTGATCCGCCAGAGTACTTATATAGCCCATTTAGGAGGGCAAGAAGCCTTCTTTGAGAAGCTCTCCCCGCAGGTAGATTACCTCACTAACCTGGTCTGGATTGCCGATGGAGCCCGCTGGATATGGGACTGGATCGAACAGTATTATCCCGACTCGGAGCAGATTTTAGATTATTATCACGCCAAAGAACGCTTATGCGCTTTTGCCCTGGAAGCTTTCCCTGACCGGCTGGTGGGCAAAGACTGGATTGATCAGCAGGAAGCGCTCTTACTGGAGGACCAGGTGGAAACAGTTCTGGCTTCGATTGCTTTGATGAGCCTGAAAGGCAAAGCCGGAGACCTGCAGAAAAGTATTTGCACCTACTACCGCAACAATCTCCAACGGATGCGCTATAAAACGTTCCGCCAAAAAGGACTCCTGATTGGTTCAGGTCCCATGGAAGCGGCTCACCGGCATGTGATCCAGCAACGGTTAAAACGATCCGGACAACGCTGGTCCATTGCCGGTGCTCAGCAGGTGGCTAATCTAAGAGTGGCAAATGCCAGTAGTCTTTGGCATACGGTCCGTGAGTTGATTATTTCCTCCTGATCTGCAAAATGTCGTACACCCAGTTAATGAGTTGTATACAGCTGGTCATAGGTCATAGTAGATTAAACTAGTAGCCACCAGCCTCGTAGAAAAGGATCCCGGTTTCCTTGAACTGGGCTCCTTTTGTCACATATACCGCATTTTAATTCGGATAGTCTTTGCTTTTCCATTAACCGTACACCGAGCATCCTCGTACTTAGGCGGGCCAAAAGAAGCCTTGGCATCGTTGGAAGCTCCATACCCTTCTTTAGGCAAGCCAAATAGATTAGTATCCATCTTATTATTGTCGTTCTCATCATGCAGCACGGCAATAGCGTAGTCGCCCGGTGGCAGGTCGTTCAGTTCAATGGTACATTTCCTGGCGGCCGCCTTCCCAGTAGCCTTCCGTAATGTTCTGGAGAGGTCCGATGGAAAACCATCCGCTGAACTGTATAGGCTCAAGCGTACCGTTCCTGCATCACTTCGTAAACTATGGATCTCAACCGTTACTGTACTATTTAGTACCGGGGAAATAGACTCTTTGGACATAGCCAGGAACACTGTTAAAACTGTCCAGATAAGAAAACTAGGCATTATTTGAAAGAAAGGCTTTGTATGTATTATTCCCCAATGGGATGTCTGGAGTATATAAACTATTAAAATGCCTGAAGGTTTGAATTGTTACCCATCAGAATATAAAAAGAAGAGCCGCAGCATTAACCGCTTTGTAAAACTGAAAGCTATATACAGGATACAATAAGACTCTTTTTTACCCGGGGAACGGCTGGAAAACAGCTTGGTAATACACAAATATTAATTTAGCTTTGCAAGCCGAAAACGAATTTAAACCCATACATTTTACTCTATCAATTTATAAGCATGGCAACTGACAACGTAACGAGTTTGCAGGAGGAGCCCGTGGTGGCGAAGGCGCCGATCAAAAAAGTGAACCTTGGGAAAGTAACTCAGGTAATTGGACCGGTAGTGGACGTGAGCTTCGAGGGTGAAAATACCAGACTTCCTAACATTCTGGATGCTTTGGAAGTAACCAAAGCCAACGGAGCCAAAGTAGTGTTGGAGTGTCAGCAGCATTTAGGCGAAGACCGGGTCAGAACAATTGCCATGGACAGTACTGATGGTTTGCAGCGGGGAATGGAAGTAATCGATTTAGGAACTCCCATTCAGATGCCTACCGGCGAAGCCATCAAAGGGAGACTTTTTAACGTAGTAGGTGAAGCTATTGATGGTATTCCCCAGCCTAGATCAGGTAAAGGCTTACCCATTCACCGGGCTGCTCCCCGATTTGAAGACCTAGCTACCTCAACTGAAGTTCTTTTCACGGGTATTAAAGTAATTGACTTGCTGGAGCCTTATGCCAAGGGTGGTAAAGTAGGGTTGTTTGGTGGTGCCGGGGTAGGTAAAACCGTATTGATTCAGGAACTGATTAATAATATTGCCAAGGCATACGCGGGTCTTTCCGTATTTGCCGGAGTTGGTGAAAGAACCCGTGAAGGAAATGACCTCCTACGGGAAATGATTGAAGCAGGTATCATTAAGTATGGTGATGCCTTTAAACATTCCATGGAAGAAGGCGGCTGGGACCTGTCGAAAGTAGACGAAAGCGAACTGGCTAAAAGTCAGGCAACCTTTATCTTTGGTCAGATGAACGAACCCCCCGGAGCCCGTGCCCGGGTAGCTCTATCGGGTCTGACCATTGCCGAACACTTCCGTGATGGGGATGGTACCGGCAAAGGCCGCGATATTCTGTTCTTTATTGATAATATTTTCCGCTTTACGCAAGCCGGTTCTGAAGTATCAGCGCTGTTGGGCCGTATGCCTTCAGCCGTAGGGTATCAGCCAACTCTTGCAACTGAAATGGGTGCCATGCAGGAACGGATTACTTCTACCAAGCGTGGTTCTATCACTTCGGTTCAGGCCGTATATGTACCGGCTGATGACTTGACTGACCCCGCTCCGGCTACTACCTTTGCTCACTTGGACGCTACCACGGTATTGTCCCGTAAAGTGGCCGAATTAGGTATCTATCCGGCAGTGGACCCGCTGGATTCTACTTCCCGGATTCTTTCGGCTGAAATCTTAGGTGACAAGCACTATGGCACCGCGCAGCGGGTAAAAGAAATTCTGCAGCGTTACAAAGAACTGCAGGATATCATCGCCATCCTGGGTATGGACGAGTTGTCCGAAGAAGACAAGCTGGTCGTGAGCCGTGCCCGTCGCGTACAACGCTTCCTGTCGCAGCCGTTCCACGTAGCTGAACAGTTTACTGGTCTGAAGGGTGAGCTGGTAAGTATTGAAGATACGATTAAGGGCTTCAATATGATTATGGATGGTGAGCTGGATTACTTGCCGGAAATGTCGTTCAACCTGGTTGGTACCATTGAGCAAGCCATCGCCAAGGGTGAGAAAATGATGGCCGAATCGAAAAAATAGTTTAAAGTTGATGAGTCTGTGAGTGGAAAGTTTCTCAATGCCAATTTTCATTCACCACTCATACACTTTTCTCATTAACTCATACACTTTAAACTCATCAACTCCCTATGCATTTAGAAATCATCACGCCTGATAAAAGTGTGTTCTCCGGCGAGGTTTCCATTGCCACTTTTCCTGGTATGAAAGGCTCTTTTCAGGTTATGAATAACCATGCTCCCCTGATTAGTACATTGGAAAAGGGACGCGTTAGCTTTCGGACGAATGAAGGAGAACGTTTAATGGTGGTCGACGGTGGGGTGGTAGAAGTGCTGAACAATAAAATTGTGGTATTGGCTGAAGCTATAGTTACTTAAGCGCCACCAGTTGATACTTAAGATAAAAGAGAGTCATTCCAACACGGAGTGACTCTCTTTTTGCGTATAATAAACGGAAAAGTAAATCAAGCTCATTGCGATTTAAAAACTATAACAGGATACAATCCAAAGGCTAACTATGGCGACCATCGGGACTAACCTACAGGAAGCAAGAAAACTGCTCGAAGCCGGGCAAGTAATCGGTATGCCTACCGAAACAGTTTATGGTTTGGCCGGAAATGCTCTTAATCTGCAGGCAGTCACCCGTATTTTTGAGGTAAAAAACCGTCCCTCCTTCGATCCGCTCATTGTACATAGCAGCAGTCGGGAGAAGGTAAGCCAGTTCGTAAGAGAATTTCCCCCAACAGCCAAATTACTGGCCGAGGTCTTCTGGCCAGGAGCCCTTACGCTGTTGTTGCCTAAAACTAACGCAGTACCTGATCTGGTTACCGCTGGTCTGGATACTGTAGCCGTCCGGATTCCCAATCATCCCCTCTCCCGCCAATTATTGCAAGAACTGGATTTTCCGCTGGCGGCCCCCAGTGCCAATCCGTTTGGGTACATCAGTCCTACTCAGGCTATCCACGTGCAGACACAATTAGGAGAAAAAATTCCTTACATTCTGGATGGTGGTCCCAGTCAGGTAGGAATTGAAAGTACGATTGTAGGTTTTGAAGGCGGTGAAGTAATCGTATACCGCCTAGGCGGCATCGCGGTAGAAGACATTGAAAAAATAGCCGGGAAAGTTCGGGTAATGGCCCATTCCAGTTCAAATCCTAAAGCTCCCGGAATGTTAAAAAGTCATTATGCTCCCCGTAAGCCAGTCTTTACGACTGGGTTTGAAACGTTAACAAAGCAGTATTCCCCGGAGCAAATTGGCATATTAGCCTTCCAGGAGCCTTTTGCAGAAATACCGGGAACAAACCAATTTATCCTTTCTCCCGAGGGCAGTACTTCCCTGGCTGCCCAACGACTATTTGCCGGCCTTCGCCACCTAGATGGGTTACCAATATCCGTTATTTTTGCCGAGCTACTCCCCGAAAAAGAGTTGGGCCGGGCCATAAATGACCGGCTTAGAAGGGCAGCCGCAAAGTAATTCTGATTTTTGGTGCACTCTATTTAAAAGAAGAGGGGTACATGAATAAAGCCTTTTACCAATCTAAATAGCGTATTACCCCGGCATCTTTAGGAAAATCTATTACTTTGCAGCGAAAAATACATCCGGATTATTCTTTCATCCTATTAATAAATAAAGGTTTAGACCCAATGAAAACCCTCGACCAGTACAACTTCGCCGGTAAAAAGGCACTCATCCGCGTGGATTACAACGTGCCCTTGGACAACAATTTTCAGGTCACGGACGACACCCGTCTGCAGGCTACTATTCCGACGATTAACAAAATCCGGAAAGATGGTGGCGCCGTAATTCTGATGTCGCACTTAGGCAGACCGAAAAGCGGTCCCTCGGAAGAATTTTCGTTGAAACACCTGATTAAGTACCTGGATGATACCTTCAAAACCCAGGTGAAGTTTGCTGACGACTGTATCGGAGAAGAGGCAAATAAACTAGCCGCTGCCCTCAAGCCCGGAGATATTCTGCTGCTGGAAAACCTGCGGTTCTATAAAGAAGAAGAAAAAGGAGATGTAGAATTTGCCCGGAAACTATCTCAGTTGGGCGATGTATATGTAAATGATGCCTTTGGTACAGCTCACCGGGCCCATGCTTCTACGGCCGTAATTGCCCAATTCTTCCCGGAAAAAGTGTGCGGCTACGTAATGCAAGCCGAGTTGGATAATGCCAAAAAAGTGCTGGAAAGAGCAGACCGGCTCCTTCACCGCTATTATGGGCGGGGCCAAAATTTCCGATAAAAATTCTCATTATTGAAAGGCTGCTTGACCGCGTAGATAACCTGATTTTCGGTGGCGGTATGACCTATACCTTTGTAAAGGCTCAGGGCGGGCAGATCGGCAATTCATTAGTGGAAGCCGACAAACTGGAACTGGCCAAACAGTTGATTGAGAAAGCAAAATCCAAAGGGGTGAAGCTGCTGTTGCCCGTGGACTCAACGGTTGCCGATGCTTTCAAAAACGATGCTAAGGCCAGAAACGAAAAAAGCAGCAGCATTCCTGACGGCTGGATGGGCTTGGATATTGGTACGCAGGCCCGCGAAGATTTTGCCAAAGTAGTCGAAAGCTCCCAGACTGTTCTCTGGAACGGACCGATGGGCGTATTCGAAATGCCCAATTTTGCCAAAGGTACGATCCGGGTGGCGGAAGCAGTGGTCAAAGCTACTGAAAACGGTGGCTTCTCCCTGATTGGTGGTGGCGATTCAGCGGCTGCGGTTAACAACCTTGGCTTTGGCGATAAAGTATCCTACGTTTCTACCGGTGGGGGTGCCCTCCTGGAATATATGGAAGGCAAGGAACTGCCTGGCGTAAAGGCGCTGGAGTAACAGTATATAGTGAAGATTAGTCATCCTCCGCCCTCCGCGAAAACGAAAGCGTTTGCGGAGGATGACCTTTTTATGGTTTCTACCCAAATAGGGTCATTGCCAGGCGGAAGGTATTACAATGGGCCTCCACAATGTCAGCCATCCGGTGAGAATACCCGCCACCCATAGAAACCGCAACCGGTATTTGTAAACGGGCACAAGCGCTTAATACCAGTTCGTCGCGTTGCTTACACCCTTGCCTGGTTAAGGCCAGTTTGCCCAGTTTATCCGTAGCCAGTACATCTACACCCGCCTGGAAAAAGACAAATTCGGGTTGTTGTTCGGTAATTAATTGAGGAAGTACTTCGGATAGAGTTTTCAGATAGGCAGCATCACCGGTATCCGTGGGGAGGGCAATATCCAGGTCAGACTTTTCCTTTTTCAGCGGATAATTGTCAGCTCCGTGCATGCTAAAGGTAAAAACTGCCTCTTCACCACTGAATATTTGGGCCGTACCGTTTCCCTGATGCACGTCGAGGTCAACTACCAGTATTTTCTGCACTAGCTTTTTCCGTAGCAAGTATCTGGCAGCAATGGCAATGTCGTTTAACACGCAAAATCCCTCTCCCCTATCGGTAAAGGCATGATGAGTTCCTCCCGCAATATTCATCCCGATTCCGTTTTCCAGGGCAAGTATTGCTGCCTGTAAAGTCCCGGCACTGCTGCTCAGGGAACGTTCGACCAGTCTTTCGTTTAAGGGTAATCCAATCCGGCGAACTTCCCTTTCACTCAACGTCAGTGTTTTTACCTTGTGCCAATATTCGGCGGTATGCACTGCCAGGACCTGCTCATCGGTACAAAAGCCTGCATCAAAGAGGTTTTCCGCTGTAATGGTTCCTTCATACAGGAGCTGGTCCCGTACTAAAGCGTATTTTTGAATGGGAAACTTGTGGTCCGGTGGCAGATTCAACAGGTACCGGTCGGAGTAGGCAATTTTAAGCAAGGGCTTTACAAATGTTAAATTTTGAGTGTTGAATGCTAAATGAAGGAAAATCAAGCTGCTGCCTTCTTATTCATTTAACCTTTCAAAGGGCGTAAGTTATCCGGTGAATACGTACTTTTTTAACATCTCGTATTTTACCGCAATTCAATAACTTGCGATTTGGATGTTATTGTTCATGTTTACCGCAAGATTTTCGATTCTCCCCGCTGTATTTCTCCTTTTTTACTTTACTGGTTTCACAGTCCGCGCCCAGCACGTACCCCCTAAGAGAGAATTCCGGGCGGTTTGGATTGCCACGGTGGCTAATATTGATTGGCCGAGCCAGAAAGGACTTTCTTCCATCATACAGCAGGACGAGTACCGGCTGATTCTGGATGAGCAGAAGAAAAATGGTATGAACGCCGTAGTGGTTCAAGTACGCCCCTCTGCCGATGCCTTTTACAAAAAGAGCCGCGAACCCTGGTCTTTCTGGCTGACAGGCCAGCAGGGGTCGGAGCCGAATCCGCCCTACGACCCATTGGAGTTTATGGTAGTCGAAACTCACCGGCACGGCATGGAATTTCACGCCTGGTTTAATCCTTACCGGGCAACTTTTGACACGGTTTCGAGCCGGATTACGGCTACGCATATTACCCGCAGTAAGCCCGAATGGTTTCTGACGTATGGAGGCCAGCAGCTTTTTAATCCCGGTTTGCCCGCCGTTCGGGATTATATCACGCAGGTGATTCTGGATGTGGTGCGTAATTATGATGTGGATGCAGTGCACTTTGACGATTATTTTTACCCCTATGCCGGAGTGAATGATACACTTCGCGACGACAGCACATTTGACCAATACGGGAACGGCTTTACCAGTAAAGATGAGTGGCGGCGGCACAATGTAAACCTGCTTATTCAAATGGTTAGTGATAGTTTACAGGCAACCAAGCCCTGGGTGAAATTTGGTATCAGCCCGTTTGGGGTCTGGAGAAACCGTTCCGAAGACCCGGAGGGCTCCGATACTAAGGGCGGCCAGAGTTCTTATACCCATTTGTACGCCGATTCCAGGGGCTGGCTCAAAAGGGGCTGGATTGATTACGTGGCGCCGCAAATCTATTTCAGTACCGGGCATAAATCAGTCAACTACACAAAGCTGCTGGACTGGTGGACTAAAAACAGCTACGGAAAACACCTGTACATCGGGCAGGGAACCTATAAAATTGGCAAAGACCGTGACAGTACCTGGTTTGACCCTTCACAGACCAACCATCAGATTCGTCAGAACCGGGCTTATTCGCAGGTGCAGGGAAGTATCTATTTTAGCTCCCGTTCCCTGATGAATAATCCTCTGTCCGTACGGGACTCTCTGCGCCAGGGGCTCTACTCCTCCCCTGCCCTGGTGCCGACTATGCCCTGGAAGGATAATATTCCTCCCAATGTACCAGCTAATCTTCGGGCTGAAAGTGACCGCACCGGCATTGCTCTCTCCTGGAATGCTCCCTTACCCGCAATGGATGGAAATACAGCCCGTTATTATGTGATCTACCGATTCCCGGTAAAGGCTAATATTGATGTAAACAATCCCCGGAATATAGTCGCTACGCAGTGGGATGGCGCCAGTACATTTATAGATGTAAACGTGAAGAAGGGAGAAAAATACAACTATGTAGTTACAGCCGTGGACCGCTTGCACAATGAGAGTACCCCTTCAAATCCAGTTAAAGTAAAGGGGAAGAAGAAATAAGGTAATAAAAAGGAGCAAAATAGTTTTAATTGCTACTGCCAAGGTGTAACAAGCACTGTTCGCTCACTAAACATAGGATTAACTGATCCGGCTCCAGTTGGTTTCTTCCCGCCGCAAGGACTCAATATGCCGGCGGATTGCACTGTTTTCGGAAGCCACCAATTCAGGGTCGTTCTCCAGGATTTCTTGAGCTGCATTTCGGGCTTCTTGCAGGATCGTAGCATCTTTAGCCAGATCGGCAATAAGTAAGTCAAGGATGCCGCTCTGCTGCGTACCTTCCAGGTCGCCATGGCCCCGCAGTTTAAGGTCCATATCGGCAATCTCAAAGCCATTGTTGGTTCTTACCATCGTTTCGATTCGCTGACGGGCTTCCTTTGACAGCTTGTAATCTGACATCAGTACACAATAAGACTGCTCGGCACCTCGTCCGACCCGGCCCCGGAGCTGATGCAATTGGGCAAGACCAAACCGTTCGGCATTTTCAATTACCATTACGGAAGCATTAGGCACATTCACCCCAACCTCAATGACGGTAGTGGCTACCATAATCTGCGTTTCCTGCTTTAGAAAACGCTTCATTTCAAAGTCCTTGTCCTGCGCCTTCATCTTGCCGTGTACAATACTCAGGTGATATTCCGGGAAGGCCCGGCAAATGCTTTCGTAACCATCCATGAGGTTCTTGTAATCCAGCTTTTCCGACTCTTCAATCAGCGGGTACACAATATATACCTGCCGGCCTTGTTGAATCTGTTCCCGCAAGAAGCCAAACACCCGTAGCCGGTTGGCATCGTAGCGGTGCACCGTTTTGATGGGCTTCCGGCCCGCCGGTAATTCGTCAATTACGGATACGTCAAGGTCACCGTACAGGGTCATTGCCAAGGTTCTTGGAATAGGCGTAGCGGTCATGACCAGCACGTGCGGATAAATGCTTGCATGCTTCTGCCACAATTTAGCCCGCTGGGCCACCCCAAAGCGGTGTTGCTCATCAATCACGCACAAACCCAGATTCTTAAACTTCACTACGTCTTCCAGCAGGGCATGGGTGCCTACTACAATCTTCATCTCGCCGCTTTCCAATTGTTCCAGCAGTATTTTCCGTTCACTTGTTTTGCTCGAACCCGTCAAACGGCCAATAGGGATGCCTAACTGATCGGCAAACTCCTTCAATCCATGGTAATGCTGATCCGAAAGAATTTCGGTCGGAGCCATCAAGCAGGTCTGTGCCCCATTGTCGATAGCCATCAACATGCAGATAAAAGCTACTATCGTCTTGCCACTGCCTACGTCTCCCTGCAGCAATCGGTTCATCTGCTTGCCCGAACACATATCCCGGTAAATCTCCTTAATTACCCGCTTTTGGGCATTAGTCAGGTCAAAAGGCAGGTGTTCATTGTAAAAAGTAGTCAGGGTAGGGACGGTTCTGAAAATCTGACCCTCATATTCTACTTTCCGGATCAGCAATGCTTTCTGGTTGTAGAATAGTTCTTCAGCAGTGGCTGAGCCCATTCGAAGGTCTGGTTGTATAACAGTTATTCAAATTTGAGCCGGTACTGAGCCCGTTCGAGTAGGGGTTGGGTTTTGGGAAAATGGAGATTGTCCAACGCTTCCCGTTTAGAGAGCAGATTAAAACGCCGGATAATCTCTTCCGGAAGCGTTTCGCGGAGGTGCGGCTGGGCCAGATCCAGCACCTGCCGGATCATTTTGCCAATATCCTTACTGTCAAGATGCTTCTTACGGAGCTTCTCACTGAGATTATAAACGGGCTGTAGTCCGGTTGCCTGCGTCTGCTGCGGCTCGTACAACTCCATTTCCGGATGGGCAATACTGAACTTTCCGCCAAAAAACTGGGGCTTGCCAAAAACAGTATATTCAGCAAATCGCTTCAGGCTTTTGGCGACCCACTGCGGATTCTTGAACCAGACCAGTTCCATTTCGCCGGTCCCATCCACAAAATAGGCCACCAGACGACTTTTAGAGCCCTCCCCAGCGTTCTCAAAGTAATCTACCTTGCCGCGTATCTGCACGGCCGGCATGCTTTCGTGTAGTTCGCTAATGCGGTAAAAGCGGGTGCGGTCTTCATGCCGGAAAGGATAATGCTGGATCAGTTCACCATAAGTGAAAATATTTAACTCTTTGTTAAGTAGCTCTGCCCGCTGCGGGCCTACCCCTTTCAGGAATTCAATCTTGGTATCGAAAAAACTGCCCATAGCCTTTAGGAAAATGCTAAATGTTGAACGTTAAATACCCAATGTTAAAAAACATTCCTTCGTTCTGGCATTAAGTTCTCTCTTCTGGGAAGACACATTGAGCATGGGTGTACGACAAATTGCAGATCAACCATTAAACTTTGTTCGTGTTGTTCCGCATTTGCAATGCGGAACTGAGAAAAAGGGCATTTCAAATGCCCGGCTATACACATCCGCATTGCAACTATTCTCAGCGAAGCTAAATGCGGATGAACGCTCTGCATTTTGTCGTACACCCTTGAGCATTCAAAATTTAGCATTTAACATTAATAATGCTACTCCTTCCATTCCAGCGTGTTGAGCAGGTGAATGATGTCCTTTCTGACATAATCAATCACGGGTGCCAGTGAATCATTTTTAGTAGCTGTCCGGAAATAGAGTGCCCCTCGCAGAAAGTGAGTAGTTGTATCGGTGATGTAAAACTGGAACTGACTTGGCACCTCGCCTTCCAGCCGGAACAGGTTAGCCGTTTTACCGTCCGATGTTTTTACGACCATTTCCTCAATAGCTTCTGCTTTAATCTGATGTTTAGAAGCAAGCTTATAAGCATCGTTCACCATTTCCTGAAACTTTTTCGGGTCCTGATTTACTGACTTATAAGTAATCTGCACATTAGCCTTGAATTGAGGATAAGAAACAAAAATCCAGTAGGGTTCGGCAATGGAGAAAGTGTCCGGACGGATGATTGCATGAGTAGAATGTTCAAAAAAATAGGGATAATCGCCTTTCAGGGACACATAGGTATGGGGTGGCATATCAATGCGGTTATAGCCTTTAGGTTTGGGCACATATTCCGTTTCATTACAGGCAGTCAGCAAGGCAAGAACTGCGGCCAGAAAGAGTATTGAATAATATTTCATGTCTAGAATGACTCGTGTATTCGTTACTGGGTATTCGGTAACGGGTGTTAGGGTATTTGATACTGGTCAATTGTCATTAGATGATTTGTGACTGGTCAGTAGGAAAAAGGTCCTTCAAGCCCTACGGACCAGCATCTAATACCCATTGACCAATGGTTACTAACCAATCAACTACGCCGTCCGGGCCTTGCTTTCCCCATTTTCGGGAGCTTTCTCCTGCACCTCTGGTTTGCGCAAAGTTACTCTAACCCGTTTAATTTTCTTGCTATCAACCGAAATGACCGTAAAAGTAAAGCCTTCAAAGGTGGTTTTCTCCCCGGTTGTCGGCAAACGACTGAACAGTTCAAGCAATAATCCGCCTAGCGACTCACTGTCGCCGCGCACTTCATCAAATACCTCGGCTTCCGTACCAACAATCCGGCAGAAGTCATTAAGAGAAATTTTTCCTTCGAAAACAAACGTGTGGGCATCCAGCTGAGTAAAGCTTTTATCGTCTTCGTCAAATTCATCGTGAATTTCACCCACGATTTCTTCAATAATATCCTCCAGCGTGACCAGCCCCGAGGTACCGCCGTATTCGTCTACCACAATGGCCATGTGTACCCGCTTCGACTGAAAATCGCGGAGCAAGCCATCAATCTTTTTATTTTCAGGAATGAAATAAGGTTTCCGCATCAGGGAATGCCAGTTAAAATCTTCGTTCTCTTCCAGATGGGGCAGTAAGTCTTTGATGTAAAGAATGCCTTCTACCTTATCAATGGATTCATCGTACACCGGAATCCGGGAATAGCCCGCTTTATTGATTTTATCCATCAGCTCGTGAAAATCGAGGTCAATAGATACTCCCGTAACATCTACTCTTGGCTGCATGATCTGGCGGGCCGAAACAGTGCCGAAGTGGACAATCCCTTTCAGAATTTCACGTTCTTCCGGGGTAGTGTCAGATCCGGTGTATATCTGAAGTACGTTATCCAGCTCATCCACCGAGATTTTATAGCCTTTGCGGTGGATGTACCCCTCAATAAGGTTGGTAGTCCGCACCAACAGCCAGGATAGCGGGCTGAATAGAACGCTGCTTACCAGCAATGGATAGGAAGCTAGCCGCAGAAAGGTTGTTTTGTGCTCCCTGGCGTAAACTTTTGGCAATACTTCCCCGAAGAAGACGATGGCAAATGTGATCAGAAATACAAGTAATAGTACTGCCAGACCACCCAGGGTACGGATATGAAAGGCCTGCCAGACAGCAAAACTGCATAGCCCGGTAATACAGACGTTAATGAATGAGTTAAAAACGAGAATGGTAGCCAGCAGTTGCTTGGGCTTTTCAAGCAGTAGCAAAATCGGGTTGCTTCCTGTTTTATAATGATTCCGATAGTGGGCAAGTTCCTCAGCGGAGAGCGAGAAGAAAGCGGCTTCGGCCCCGGATATAAGAGCCGACAAAATAAGCAGTACGCCGAGCAGCAGGATAGAGGCAGCGTAAAAGAAAGAGGTGCTTGCAAAAAGATTTACAAGCACCCATTCCGGAAGAGGGTCAGCGTTATCTAAATTACTTATCAAAGCATCTTTGGTTGGTGCAACAATCGTTTAAAACGGCAGATCGTCCGTTTCGTCACCAGCCGGCAGTGGAGGAGTCGCTTCCCGGTAATCGTTACGAGTACCATAGGAATTATTGCCCTGGGCACTGTTGTAACCGGTATTGCTATTATTAACAGCACCACCCTGGTTTTCGCCATCCTGACGATTACCCAACAGGGTAAAGTCCTGTGCTTGTACTTCCAGTGAATAACGTTCTTTACCTTCTTTATCAGTATAGGTACGTACCCTTAAACGACCTTCCACAAAGATAGGCTGTCCTTTACGGACGTATTTCTCAATTACGTCAGCCTTCTGATTCCAGAAAGATACCCGAAACCACTCCGTCTTGTCCTGCTGCTGACCATTGGCATCCTTATAAGACTCATTTACGGCAATGGAAATATCAGCAACCTTACGGTCCGCACTGATGTTTCTGATTTCTGGGTCCCGCCCAACATTCCCGATCAGGGTAATTTTGTTGTAACTTGCCATGTGTAAAAAAGGTGAAATTTGAGTGTATGTATACTATAAAGATAACGAAAATACCCGTTTTTTCAAATAATTATCAATAAGAACCGGTTTAGGTAGATGATGTGCCTGAGCACTTTCCACGAAGGTAAGGCCAAAATCCCGGGCTACTTTGTCTACATCTGCTGCTTCGTTTAGTCTGATATGCCAGAATTTGGCCTGCACCTGCTGGTGAGTGAGTTTATGGGTGTACACGACTGATTCTTCTTCTACTGCTACAGCCTCAGTCCAGGGAAGTAAAGGTTCGGCTGCCATCAGTTCACCGGTAGTCAGCAAGGCGGCGTCTTCCAGCAGGTAGAAGTCATGCAGGCCATTCCAAATGTCTTTCTGATCCCGCTTCCGCATGCCTCCCCGATCATCTTTCCTGAAAATAACGTAGTGGAAATAACGGATCCGGCTGTTGCCTTTTTTTGACTTTACTGGCAACTGCGCCTGCCTTCCCGTCAGGAAAGCCTCACACTCGTTATGAAAGGGACAAAACATACAATCCGGATTGGCAGGCGTACATTGCAAGGCGCCAAATTCCATGATTGCCTGATTGAACAGATCTGGATCTTTAGTGGGAATGAGTCTATTGGCAATCCCGGAGAAAAGCGGCTTGGCCGCCGCTGAAGCAATGTCGGTGTCTATCCCGTACAGCCGGCTCAACACCCTGAATACATTGCCATCCAGTACGGCTACTCTTTCCTTATAAGCAAAAGAGGCAACTGCCGCCGCTGTATAGGGACCAATGCCTTTCAGTTTTAGCAAATCTTTATAACTGTCCGGAAACTGGCCATTGTACTGGGCTACAATCTGGCGGGCCGTAAACTGCAGGTTGCGGGCCCGTGAGTAATACCCCAAACCTTGCCAGAGCCGGAGTACTTCTTGCTCTTCGGCTCTGGCTAAATCAAAGACGGTAGGAAACTTCTCAACAAAAGCGTAATAATAGGGTAAGCCCTGCTTTACCCGGGTTTGTTGTAGAATGACTTCCGAAAGCCATATTTTATAGGGGTCACGGGTTTGGCGCCAAGGCAAATCCCGTTGATGGCGCAGGTACCAAGCAATGAGTTTTGATGAAAATAATTCTGGAATGACCAACTTTAGCAGAATTAACTGGTTACTTTTTAAGAAAAACTTACTTCACCTATGAATAGTTCAAAAGTAGCTAATCGTCATGAAGAGAGAATAACGGTACTGAAGTAACCGTTAATGCAATTATTGAACTTACACTTTATCAGCATTTTCAATATTTATATTTTGGGTATTTACTTTTAAAATCAAGCATTGTCACCTACCTTTGCAGGCCCAAAAAAAGATTTTGAAAGGAAAATCAGGAAATAGTACAAACTTTTAAAATTTTACAGCAGTGACAAAAGCAGAAGTAATAAACGAGATTGCACAGAAGACGGGCATTGATAAAGCAGATGTAGCACACACTGTAGAAGCTTTTTTCAATGTAGTTAAACACTCTATGTCAGAGGGTGACAATATTTACATTCGCGGATTTGGTAGTTTTGTAAATAAGAAGAGAGCCCGCAAAATTGCGCGGAACATCTCTAAAAATACCGCGATTATTATTGATGAGCACTATATCCCTAGCTTTAAGCCCGCTAAAGTCTTTGTGGATAAAGTGAAAAGTAGCGAAAAGCTTAAATCTGAAGTCAGCTAATAGCTTTCAGCGGGTTTGAGTGAGGAATATAGGCGAAAGGGTCAGTAGTTAATTTTTCATGCAGAAACCACAGGTAATCGTTCTGGTGCTTGCATTGGCGCTGGCAGGCGTATTGTACAGTCTGCCTAAGGTACTTGTTGCCAAAAAAGAAGCGATTGGCGGGCAGCCTGCAAAGGCTCAATCGACGGAGGCAGCGGAAGGAGTACATGCCAATGCACTTACGGCAGATCAGCAGACGGTCATTGACCGGCTCCGGAATGATTATCAACATGGAAGTGCCGCTAAAAAGATTATCTTCGCGGATTCTTTAATTACCCTTTTCCGCCAAACGTCACAGTTTGACAGTGCTGCGCATTATGCAGAGGCCATAGTAAAGCAACAGCCGTCATTGACGAATCTTGTAAAGGCGGGTGACGCTTATTACGATGCCATGAGTTTTGCTACTGAAGGCGACAGAGCCAAGCAAATGGGCCTAAAGGTGCAGGAGTATTATGGAAAGGTGCTTAAGCAGAATCCCGACCAGCTGGAGGTAAAAGCCAGAATGGCAATGACTTATGTGGCTGCCGGTACTCCTATGCAAGGGGTGGCTATGCTACGTGAGGTACTGCAAAAAGACCCTAAGAACGAACCAGCCCTGTTAAATATGGGGCTTTTATCGGTTCAGTCCGGGCAATATGACAAAGCCATCGGGCGGTTTGAAGAAGTACTTAAAGTGAACCCGGCCAATGAACAAGCCCAGTTTTACCTGGGTATAAGCCATGCTGAAACCGGTCATACCGATCAGGCCCGTACGTTGCTCAGGCAGGTGGCAAAAAACAGTAAAGACCCTGCCATAAAACAAGCAGCTGAACAATACTTGAAAAAAATCAAATAATTCTCATTTATTCACTAAAAAATATTTACCATTATGCCTTGCGGAAAAAAAAGAAAGAGACATAAGATTGCTACTCACAAGAGAAAGAAGCGCTTGAGAAAGAACAGACATAAGAAAAAGTAGTTCTCTTTTTTCCGGCCTAACTATATATATGCTGGATGCTTTTTCTTATCCGAAGATCTGGATCAGGGTATATGGCATAAATAAGAACCACAGCTTTACAATAGGTAGAGCTGTGAATCTTTATTTTATATACCCTTGCTTTCCTTCCAGATTCCTTCTACCAATCATCCCATAGCAGGATGATGCTTAACAATGCTAACGGTTAAATAAAAAACGATAACAGAAGCTATCTATGTAAGCACACCGTGCTTTATTACGGGCTGTTTAGGCCCTGCTTCTTTTAGCATCCAACATTTACCACTTAGCATTACATAAAAATTGTCTGTTCTTATCAAATTACACTATAGCCTTGAGCAGCGAATTAGTCATCAATTCCACTCCACTGGGTGGAAGGATTGCCCTTCTGCAGGATAAAAGGCTGGTAGAATACCACATTGAAGAGAAGGAAAACAACTTTACCGTAGGAGATATCTATTTTGGCACCGTCCGGAAACTGGTTCCGGGGCTTAATGCCGCTTTTGTGGATATCGGCTACGAGAAGGATGCTTTTCTGCACTATTTGGACCTGGGGCCCAATTTCGCGTCGCTTAATAAATTTACCAAAGAAGTTATTGCTAAACGTTACAACACGCACAAGCTGAATAATTTCCCTTTAGAGCCCGAAATTGATAAACTAGGAAAAATTACGCAGGTACTTGCCAAAAATGCACCGATTTTGGTGCAGGTGGTAAAAGAGCCTATCTCTACCAAGGGTCCTCGCCTATCCTGTGAATTATCTATTGCCGGGCGTTATATCGTTCTGGTTCCATTTTCTGATTCGGTCAATATTTCCAAGAAGATCACGGATAAGGAAGAACGCCAACGGCTGCAACGTCTGTTGTCCTCGATCAAGCCTCAGCACTTCGGCATTATCGTACGTACGGTAGCTGAAGGGAAAGAAGTGGCCGAACTGGACCGGGATTTGCAGAATCTGGTCGAAAAATGGGAAGCTGGTGTACAAGCTCTCCGCAATGCCCGTCCCCGGGATAAAATAATCGGTGAGATGAGCCGTGCCTCTTCTATGCTCCGTGATATGCTAAACGAAAGCTTTGACAGTATTACGGTGGATGAAAAAGATACTTTTGAGGAAATCCGCACGTACATCCGTACGATTGCTCCCGATAAAGAAAAGATTCTGAAGCTGTATAACGGCAAGACTAAAGTCTTCGAGGCTTTTGGCATTGAAAAACAGCTTAAATCTATTTTTGGCCGTACCGTAAGTCTTCCGGGTGGCGGATACGTCATTATTGAACATACCGAAGCCCTGCACGTCATCGATGTGAATAGTGGCAATAAATCCAATGCCGAGGCCGACCAGGAAGCCAATGCCGTCAACGTCAATCTGGAGGCAGCCAAAGAAATAGCCCGTCAGCTAAGGGTACGGGATATGGGCGGCATTATTGTGGTCGACTTCATCGACATGAAGAAACCAGAAAACAAAAAACTGGTTTACGAGAAGATGAAGGAAGAGATGGATACGGACCGTTCTAAGTTTACCATCTTGCCGCTGTCCAAATTTGGCCTGATGCAGATTACACGGCAGCGGGTACGCCCTGAACTCAATATTACTACGGGTGAAACCTGCCCTATGTGCGGGGGCACCGGCAAGATCACTGCCAGCATCTTGGTAGCTGATGTAATAGAGACCAATCTGGAATATATTCTTACCAAGCAGAACGAGAAAAATATTTCTATTGCCGTACACCCCTATTTGCACGCTTATTTTACCCGAGGAATACCTTCCCTGCGGATGAAGTGGTTTTTCCGGTACAAGTCATGGGTGAAGGTAGAAAAGGATACTTCACTGGGTATAACTGAATATAAATTCAAGAATCAGCAAGGTGAAGAAATTGAGCTGGTTCAAGGATAGCCATTCACGAGGATAGCCATTCACGCAAAGACATTAAAGACAAGGGGATCTTCTGGTGCAGCAGAAGGTTCCCTTTTGTCATTTTTACCTGGTAAGCAGTCTTTAAAGGCTTGTTTTGAGTAGAATATTATCTCTGTTTTATTAACCTTTTCCTCTCCGAATGGGTTGTTAGGTAACAGGCCTGCTTTAAAAAATACGTCTTTTTTCTGTCGTGTAGCGGCTGCCAACAGGGCTCCATAATCCTTTTCTATTACCTATGTCTGATAGAATAATCCAAAAGCTAGAAATTCTGGCTGACGCGGCTAAGTATGATGTTTCGTGTTCTTCCAGTGGCAGTAAGCGGGAAAATAAAAATAAAGGCTTAGGCGATGCAAAAGGTATGGGCATTTGTCATACCTATACGGAAGACGGACGTTGCGTATCCTTACTTAAAATTCTGCTGACCAATTACTGCATTTACGACTGCGCCTACTGCGTAACCCGGCGTAGCAACGATGTACAACGGGCTGCTTTCACCGTGGAAGAAGTAGTAGACCTGACCATTAACTTTTACCGCCGCAATTACATTGAAGGCTTATTTCTGAGTTCGGGTATTTTCAAAGATCCCGACTATACCATGGAACGCCTGGTAAGAGTGGCTAAAAAGCTGCGTACCGAACATAACTTCAATGGCTATATTCACCTTAAATCTATTCCCGGAGCCAGTGATGAACTCATGCAGGAAGCGGGTTTGTATGCAGATCGTCTGAGTGTCAATATCGAGCTGCCTTCCGAGCAAAGCCTCAAGCAACTGGCGCCGGAGAAGAATACGGCGGATATTGAAAAACCCATGGCGGCGATTAGCCAGGCAATTAGGCAGAACCGCAATGAAATACAGGTTTTCAAGAAAGCTCCCCTATTTGTACCGGCCGGACAAAGTACCCAAATGATTGTTGGCGCCTCTCCTGAATCAGATTGGCAGGTGATGCAGAAAGCCGACCAATTGTATAAGTCGTTTGGGCTGAAGCGGGTATATTACTCGGCGTACGTACCCGTGATGGAGGATAACCGTTTGCCGGCCCTCTCTTCGGCCCCGCCAGTGCTGCGCGAAAACCGGTTGTATCAAACGGACTGGCTCCTACGGTTTTATGGCTTCTCGCTGGAAGAAATTCTGAACCAGCAGCATCCCGATCTGTCTACCGAAATGGACCCTAAATTAACTTGGGCGCTACGAAACCTGCATTTGTTTCCGGTAGACATCAATACGGCTGATTACGAAATGATTCTGCGTATCCCGGGTCTGGGCGTAAAGTCGGCGAAAAAGATTGTGGCGGCCCGCCGTTTCGGAAAAATCACCCTTGAGCATTTGCAAAAGTTCGGCGTTATGCTCAACCGGGCCAAGTATTTCCTCAATTGCCCCGGCCAGCGGTATCAATTGGGTGAACTGTCAGAATCAGATATTAAACGGCGAATACTGGCGCAGGCTGAGGGCAGATCCGGTTCCCGGCAGCTAAATTTGTTTGGTTGAATTAGTTATTAGTCAGGGGTCATTGGGAAAAAGGGATTAGGTACTTGGTATTGGGTATTAGTCACTAGCCATTAGTCAATGGTAAAAGATTATTCAGTCAACACAAATGATAACTGACCAATCACAATTGACAAGGTTAATATCGAATATCGAACCAGGAACGCGAGTGATGAAGGAATTACAATTGACCAATCCACTAATGACAATGACCATTTATTACTGCTGCTGCCAGTATTTTTATGACGCATTTCGTCTACGACGGTTCTTTTGAGGGATTGCTTACGGCCATCTTTGAAGTGTACGAACGCAAAGCCGATATTGTGCGCATCATTCCCGCCAGTCAGTATCAGCCGGACGCTTTCAGCGAAAAAATAGAAATCTATCCCGACGAAACCAAAGCCAACCGGGTCTGGAAAGGACTGCAAAAAAAGCTCTCTGTGGATGGGTTAACCAACGTGTTCTCCTGCTACCTGTCCGAGTTGCCGGACCGGGAAGAACTAATTCTGGAATTTTGCCGACTGGTTTTTGCTTCGGATGATAAGGTAGAAGAAAACTACGGCTCTCCAATAGTGCTGCGGGTAGCCCAGATTGGCCGGCAATTATTCCGCGAAAAGCACCGCTTTGAGGCTTTTGTCCGGTTTGGGCAGTTGCAGGATGGCACGTTCTACGCTACCATTGACCCCGATTTTAACGTAATTCCCCTGATTATTTCCCATTTCGTGACCCGGTACGCTGACCAAGCCTGGATTATTTATGATATTCGACGGAAGTACGGGATATATTACGACAAAACCGAAGTACAGGAAGTACGGTTTGATTTTTCGCCCCTGGCCCAACCGGGAAATGCAAGCCCGGAAACCTATGATAGCCGGGAAGACTTGTACCAGTTGCTGTGGCAAGCATATTTCAAGAGCGTAAATATTCCGGCCCGCCGCAACATGAAACTGCACCGGAAGCACGTGCCTATCCGGTACTGGAAGTACCTCATTGAAAAACAGCCCGGAAAGCCCTACCGATCTTAACAATTGCGCTTAGTTAATGAGAGAGCGATTTTTACCTTTTAAATTAATGGGAGTCTAGGCCCCTATGTTATAAATACCAGTTTATGCTTTGTGGGTATTGCTTAGTGGCATTTGCCCTATTTTCAGAACTTTGCGTCATCGTTACTGTCAACCACCCTTCGAGGTCAATGAAAAAATATGCTTATCTGCTTTTGCTGCTGCTCACCACGGCAACTTATGCCCAGACCTTAGCTCCGCTCACTGTAGAGAAAATCATGCGTGATCCGGCGCAATGGATGGGCACCTCGCCTAGCGAAATCTTCTGGGCGGAGGATGGAAAGAATATTTATTTTAAATGGAACCCAGACAAAAATAAAGCTGACTCCCTGTATACGGTTACGCTCCGCGAATTGAAACCCCTAAAAGTAGCCCCTGCTACCCGCCGGGCATTGCCAACGCCAACGGGTACGTACAACCGGCCCCGGACGCAGAAGGTATACGTGAAGGACGGCGATATTTACTGGCTTGAGCTAAAAACGGACAAGGCCAGGCAGATTACCAATACGGTGGAAGCAGAGAGCAATCCGGTTTTTAACCAGAATGAGCAGAAAATTTTATTTACACAAGGGGATGATTTATTTGCGTGGACCCTCAGTACCGGGGAGTTAACCCAGCTTACCCAATTTAAAAAGGGAAAAAAGCCCGAAACCAAGGAAACGGAGCAGGATAAATGGTTGAAAGCCGATCAGCAGCGGTGGATGGAAGTAGTGAAGGAACGCAGTGAGAAGAAAAAAATTACCGAAAAATACACCAAAGCGGACCAACCCAAGCGACCTAAAGAAATCTATATTGAAGAAAAGTCGGTTTCTAATGTGGTGCTAAGCCCCGATGAACGGTATATCATTTACCAGTTAGCACAAATTCCAAAAAACAGCAAGTCGATTCAGGTTCCTAATTACGTAACGGAGTCCGGCTATACCGAGCCGCTAACGGCTCGTCAGAAAGTGGGAATGGAAACCCCAGGCCAGGAGCTTTTTGTACTTGACCGCCAGCGGGATTCGGTTTTTGCCGTCTTACTTACCCATTTGCCCGGCATCTACGATAAGCCCGATTACCTGAAAGATTACCCCCAGAAGGCGGGTACCGCTAAGAAAGACTCCGCTTCCCAAAAACAGACGACCCGCACCGTAGTATTTGGTCGCCCTGAATGGTCAGCAGACGGTAAATACGCTGCCGTGGTCATTCGGGCTAATGACAATAAAGACCGTTGGGTGGCGCTACTGGATTGGGAGAATCATACTCTAAAATCACTGGACCGCTACCGGGACGAAGCCTGGGTGGGCGGACCCAATTATACTTCCTTCGGCTGGTTGGCTGATAACCAAACGCTTTGGTTCGGCAGTGAAGCAGATGGGTTTGCCCATTTATATACGATGAATGTTGCCTCCGGCCAGCGCAAAGCATTGACTAGCGGCAAGTTTGAAGTGTCTAATATCCTTTTGTCCAGGGATAAGAAAACCTTCTACTTTCTTTCTAATCAAGTTCATACTGGTGAGAAACACTTGTACCGGATGCCCGTGTCAGGTGGGGCGCCAGTAAAGCTTACTTCCGGAATGGGAGCCTTTGAATATACCCTTTCGCCGGACGAAAAATACATTGCCCTCCGGTATTCATCGGTAAATCAGCCCTGGGAGCTATACCTGATGGGGAATAAAGCAGGTGCTAAAGCCCGGCAGATTACTCAATCTACTACGGCCGAGTTCAACTCTTATTCCTGGCGAACACCTGAAGTGGTAACCTTTAAAGCCCGTGATGGCGCTGCATGTGCCCGGTTGTATAAACCGGAGGCAACACAGAACAATGGGGCAGCAGTCCTGTTTGTGCATGGGGCGGGCTACCTGCAAAATGCGCATAAGTGGTGGAGTCAGTATTTCCGGGAATATATGTTCCATAATCTGTTAGCTGATAAGGGCTACACCGTATTGGATATCGACTACCGGGGCAGTGCAGGCTATGGCCGCGATTGGCGAACTGGTATCTACCGGCATATGGGAGGTAAAGATTTAACGGATTATATAGATGGGGCGAAGTGGCTGGCAGGCCAACATGGGAGTAGATCCAAAGCGGATTGGTATCTATGGTGGCTCCTACGGCGGATTTATCACCCTGATGGCCATGTTCAAGAACCCGAAATTTTCAAAGCTGGGGCGGCACTGCGTTCCGTGACCGATTGGGCACACTATAACCATCCGTATACATCCAATATTCTCAATGAACCTTATACTGATAACGTGAGTTTTGGGAAGAATTATCAGATAAGTACAATATTTAATGATTCACCTTTTCCGAGTTTGAAGACGTAAGTGGGAATTTGAGGAAAAGGTATCCATAAAGGTATAAGCGATGAGTGCGGAGAAGAGGTTAACCAAGAAGTTTTTAACACTACGGTGACGAGAGTGGTCCATATTACAGAGGTTCTTTAACTGGTCAAAGCAGGTTTCAATCAGACCTCTATGGCCTAAGTAATACTTTGCTCGGGCTTAAGTCCTGAGGTTTCATGTTTTTCCGGAGTTTAGTGATTACCTGTAAGCCTCTTTGTTTGAGTGTATCGGCAATGGAACTAATATAACCAGCATCCCCGAAAAGAAAGCCTTTGAGGCGAGAGGTGAGCTTTTCGAGCAACGAAGGAGTATTATCGGCTACATTACCGGGGTAATCTGAAAGACCACTAATTGGCCTATACCTGAAACGTTGAGTATCATCGGCTAGCAGTGATTGATCACGGCATGAAGTTTAAAACCGAAAAACCAACCCGTAGCGCTTTTGCCTCTTTTAGCTGCTTTGGCAAAGTTTTATGAGAGGGAATGCGTTTATTGTGTGATACCACCAGTTTAGTGGCATCCACGTAGTTACCTTCACTCATACAACTCAGGCGATAAGCGGTAAGCAAGACAAACAAAGGAAAGTTTACTTCTCACATCAGATGCACAAACCGGCAGTAGGAGTAAGACTTAGGAAAATAAGAGCCAAACACTTTCTGGATGATCTGTTGGTAGTAGTACTTAAAACTTAAACCGGAGGTGATGATAATAAATGACAATAGTCATCATTTCGCTTTCACTCATTAAACGTTCGGCCTTTTCCTGCTGGAGGTTATTTTCCAGGCAATAGGCGGAAAGTTTTTTACTCATATCATCACAAACCACAAAGATTTCCACTAATTTAGTTTGTCCAATATAGTTCTCATCGGTACAGTTTCTTGGTTTTGTCAAACTCCTTTAACTGTCTTCTGAACAACTATGTTGGATTCTTGTTTTAACTCCCTTACTCTCAGTTAATTATCCCCAAAACTCACGTTGATACAGCAATTCCCGGTTTAGCTTATTCGAGTTTAAATTGATACATAAGAGCTACTTGCTGCCAGGCTTGAAACATAGAAAAACAAGGCAGGAGTTTAAAGACAGCTCGCAAGGATTGCCACATTTTAGCTTTGGTTTTTTAAGGCGGCATGAATAGCCCGAAAGGTTTGACAAGCGCCTTGTTGAATTTGGTCAAGGGTAAAGGCCAGCAGCATCAGATAGGCTAGCACAGTCGAGAGCTGATCTTTCCCATGTCCGTAATTGTGTTCAAAGTGATAGCCCTGGTTTTCAAAGTATTGAACGTCTCGTTCTCAATCTTCCAGCGGCTGCGTCCGGCTCTGGTAAGGAGTAAAACATTATCTTTTCGAATGGCTATATTGGTAATCAGGTGAATTCTTTGACAAGCTTGCCTTTGGAGTCTACTTGCTGATAGCGCAGGAAATTGACCCGGATGTGGGATTGGCTGCTGCACAAAGGAAGGTTATTCTCCCAATAAAACTGATGCGTGATCTTGTTTCCTCATAGCTATACTGATTGGATTGCCCGCGGGAGTCTACTTGCTTGAAAAGGGGCTTTATGGGAATCAGGTTTTACTGCGATCAGATAATGGTAACCAGCCTCAAGGATTTGTTCAATATGGGGACCATTGGCATAGAGGCATCTTCTACTAGTAGTGCCTTTAACTTAGGGTAAGTTTGTGAGAGGTGAGCAATCAAGCGTTTAGCCGCATTGCGTTCACAATCATTTTTCTCACAGCCCGTCTTGTTGCAAGATCGGTTCAGCGTCTAGGGGTAAGACTTCCCGTTTGTCAGGATGAACCATAACAGCGGCCAGCATCGAGTGGGAATAAGTCACTTCTCCGGATTTATGTTCTTTCTTAAGACAATGCTTGCAATGCACCTTCTGAGAAGAAAAATGTTCGACTCCATCCACGCTTACTACTACCAACTCCTTCCAGTAATGATAGGAAGCAAAAAATCGCTCTTTTGCACTCTCTCCAGCACTTTCTTAAACAGGTTTCTCACTTCATCAGTGCTGACCTGATCGAGCACTTCCCGCATCTGGGTATCCGAGCAAAGCTTTTCGATCTTATATACTTCCATCAGATTGGTATCCTCCTGGACGCTTCTCAGGCTAAAGTCTAATAATGACGGACTCTTCAGGAAAACATGGCAAAAGCTGCTGAAAGTATATCTTGCATACTATACTTGGTATTGTGGCGCCGATAATCTTTCACCTGACCAAAACACTCATGTAACTCCCCGTATATAGTGTCAAAGCTTGGTGACTCCGCCCTTACGCTTGGTTGTTTGTTCTGTTAGAAATATTACCCCTATTACTTTCTGCAATGTTAAACCGGGAATTGCTGACGTTGATAGCCTCTCCTATGCCCGCAGTTCCCCGATTTATTACGCTGACGGGCTGAAAGGCCATTTACTTATGTGTCACGGTATGGTCGATGTAAATGTGCACTTTCAGGACATTGTGCGTCTTTCCCAACGGCTGATTGAGTTGAAAAAGGAAAATTGGGAGCTGGCCGTCTATCCGGTGGAAGACCACGCTTTTGTGGAGCCTGCCAGCTGGACGGATGAGTACAAACGGATTCTGAAGCTGTTTGAAGAACAGTTGAAGGGGAATGGCGCAAAGTAAAACGGAATTCTACCTGACAATAAAAAAGCACAGCCCTTTCGGACTGTGCTCTATTATGTAAGTAGTCTGTTTTGCAAAAGTCTAGCTGCCGCAGGCCTCGCATCCTTCCGGATCATCGAGGGAACAACTCATATCACTTGCCTTCTGTTCGTAGCTAACGCTGAGTTGGCTTTGATCTACTACCCCTGGTTGCGAATCGCCGACCAGAGGCGACACTGGGGTTAAGGCCACTTCAGCCTGCTTCTGCACCGTAAACTGTACGGCATCAGCAGCCGATTTAGTACGCAAGTAATACATACCCGTCTTCAGTCCTTTCTTCCAGGCATGGAAGTGCATACTCGTCATCTTGCCGAAGTTTGGATCCTGAATGTGGATGTTCAGACTCTGGCTCTGGCAGATGTATGCCCCCCGGTCCGCAGCCATGTCAATAATAGTCTTCTGCTTGATTTCCCACACGGTCCGGTACAAATCCTTGATATGTTGTGGAATTTCGGCAATACTCTGGATGGACCCTTTGGCGGCAATTACTTTATCTCTCATCCGTTCATTCCACAAGCCCAGACGTACCAGGTCCTTAAGCAAGTGCTTATTGACCACCGCAAACTCTCCGGACAATACCCGGCGGGTGTAAATATTGGAAGTATAAGGCTCAAAACACTCATTGTTGCCCAGAATCTGCGAAGTGGAAGCCGTAGGCATCGGAGCCAGTAACAGCGAGTTCCGGGCGCCATGCTTAATCACCTCTTTCCGTAACGCATTCCAGTCCCAGCGATTAGACTTAGGCTGTACATTCCACATATCAAACTGGAAGATTCCTTTCGAGAGTGGTGAGCCTTTAAAGCTTTCGTAAGCTCCCTGCTCCCTGGCCAATTCCATAGAGGCGGTCATAGAAGCGTAGTAAATCGTTTCGAAGATATCCTGGTTCAGCCCTTGCGCTTCTTCCGATTCAAAAGGCATCCGCAGCAGAATAAAGGTATCCGCTAAACCCTGAATGCCAATACCAATCGGCCGGTGGCGCATGTTGGAGTTACGGGCCTCCGGAACTGGGTAGTAATTAATGTCAATGATCTTGTTGAGGTTCTTGGTCACTACCTTGGTTACCTCATACAGCTTCTGGTGGTCAAACTTCCCGTCAATTACGAATTTAGGCAGCGCAATAGAAGCCAGGTTACAAACAGCAACCTCATCTTTAGCCGTATATTCAATAATCTCCGTGCAGAGATTAGATGATTTAATCGTACCCAGATGCTTCTGGTTAGACTTGCGGTTGGCGTGGTCCTTGAAAAGCATATAAGGCGTACCCGTCTCAGTCTGCGATTCCAGAATTTCAAACCAAAGCTCCTGCGCTTTCACGGTTTTGCGGGCTTTGCCTTCGCGTTCGTATTTCTCATATAGTCTTTCGAATTCCTCTCCGTAGCAATCTGCCAGACCGGGGCACTCATGCGGACACATCAGTGACCAGAGACCATTTTCTTCCACCCGTTTCATAAACAAGTCGGGCACCCAAAGGGCGTAGAACAAATCCCGGGCCCGGAGTTCTTCCTTGCCGTGGTTCTTTTTGAGTTGCAGAAATTCGAAGATATCAGCGTGCCAAGGCTCCAGGTAAATGGCAAAAGCGCCTTTCCGCTTGCCGCCGCCGTTATGCGCTATCCCAACGTGAGTCAGGTAACTGTGATTAGGTTCTACTTCGAAGTCTACTACTACCCCCTCGTAATCTGCCATCTCCACGGCATCAATCCGCGTGTAGCAGTTTTGTTCATAGGTGAAGTAGGATACATATTCACCTTCGGGAAGGGCAAATAACTCGGTAATATCTTTTACCTTGGGCAACCGCAGGCAATACGACTTACGCCGCGTAGTAATACCTTTATAAGCCGAAATATTGCCTATCCGGTCTCTTTCGTATCCGCTGGTTAGTATACCAAAGCGCAAAAGCATAAACCGGACGGACTCGATGACATTACGGGAAGTCATGTCAAGGCATATCTCGTAATTCTCCCGCTGACCGATACAGCCATCCGATTCGATAATTCCCCGAATCAATTGCAGCGTTTTCTCCTTTGGAAGATGCAATAGTGAGTGATGAATGATTTTTTCACTGTTTACATCATACAGCATAGCCCGGTTAAACTTAAAGCCCAGATGCGCTGACCACGTAAAACGTATCTTTTTATCCTCACATGACTCGGTAAAATGAATACCGTAGCCGAACAGATATCCGCGGATGAAATTCAAATCATCACTATCGGCGTTTTGGGTAATATGAGCCTGCTTGCCATCTTTAGAGATGTGGCCATCCCCGACCATTAAACCGTAGAACCGGCAATCGTGCAGCGTATAGTGCGGAATGTCTTTTTCGTACGATGAATACGGAACGGCAATCAAATCATCGGTAGTAAGGTCTTTTGCTTCGACCCATTCTGGTTGGATAAAACCCTTTTCCAATCGGTTACGGATAAGGTTAAAATTAACCATCTTCTTCTGGTTCCGCAGCACGAGAAACGGATGTTCAGGAGTTACCAGAATAGGGTCAATGGATTGTTTAACGCTTAACGAAACCATTTTTCCAGCGTATTGCTGCGTCAGCAAACGGGCTACTTTATTGAAGGTACCATCGTGCGAGAGCAGTTCATCCTCCACCGTTATTTCGCTGATTTTTCTAACCCCCTCTTTGGTGTAAACAATTGTATCCGGGTGAAAGCATTGGTCTACGTAGCGGGCTGTATCGTTGAACACCTTCAGCATCGGGATAATGCCATTGGAGGTGCCATTGGTGCCTTTGATGTACGAACCCGTAGCCCGTACATTATGAATGGAGAGACCAATACCTCACGCGACTGCGAAATCAGGGCGCATTGCTTCAGTGTATCATAAATACCGTCAATACTGTCGTCCTTCATCTGCACCAGGAAGCAGCTCGATAACTGCGGCTTCGGCGTGCCGGCATTGAACAGGGTTGGCGTAGCATGGTAAACCACTTCTCGGACAGCAAATTATAGGTTTCAATCACGGAATCAATATCATCCATGTGAATGCCTACGGCCACCCGCATCAGCATATGCTGGGGGCGTTCCACTACTTTGCCGTCTACCTTCAGCAGGTAGGATTTTTCCAGCGTTTTGAAGCCAAAATAGTCGTAACCAAAATCGCGGTCATAAATGATGCTGGAATCCAGTTGGGCAGCGTGCTTGCGAATTACCTCATACACCTCGCGAAAGCAGTCCGGCATTTTCACCGTCTTGGGATCAATGTAGGTGTAGAGCCTTTTCATGGTATTGGAAAAAGGACTTACTCGTCGTTTGTGCAAATTGGATATGGCAATCTGGGCTGCCAGCACCGCATAGTCGGGGTGCGTTGTGGTCATGGACGCCGCGGTTTCAGCCGCCAGGTTATCCAGCTCTACGGTCGTTACGTTATCGTAGATGCCGGTAATTACCTTTTTGGCAACTTCCACCGGTTGCACATAGTTCACGTCGAGGCCGTAGCACAGCCGTTCAATTCGTACCGTTATCTTGTCAAACTTGACTGATTCCCGGCGACCATCTCTTTGATTACGAACATAGTGATGCGCTTAGGTAAATTTTTATGATGTTTATGTAAACGAAATTATCGAAGTAAGTTTTGCCCGCATTTTGAAAATGTTAAGCTAAAGTAAAGAAACTATTCGGTTGGTGCACCAAAAAAACCAGACTCCGGAAAAAATTTTAATATTAGGATTTCGCTTGTGTTTTTTTTGGCATTTTATTAAGTAGTAATGGGCTAGAGAGATTTGTCAAGATTAAATATTTGTTAATCCACGCTTTAAAAAGCTTTGTCTAAGAAACACCAATAAAGTATAGCCCATGGCCGACGTAATATCGATATGATCTTTGAAAGGAAAATCCTTATAAGCAGGAAAAAATATCAATAATTTGCCGTTAACAAAGCATAGGAATAACGCAGCTCATTGGCATTTTTCTGTAACCCGATTAGGCAAAGGTGGTACCGCTGCTATAAATCAGGGTGGTGGGAGGATATTTACTATTTCATTCTGACGAAAATAGACCAGTTAAAAGAATGGGTCTGGACGATGTTGAGACGGAATGCTCTTTTGGGCACGCTTGCCTCCTTAAGTTGGTCTGACAATGTGCTGGTATATCAGGGGTGCTCTGTGGTTGTTCCGCATTTAGTTTTGCTCTCCAGATAGTTGCCATGCGGAGCGAAGGAAAAGTGCATTTTAAATGCGCCGTTCATTATCCGCCTTATAACTATCTCAGCGAAGCTAAATGCGGATGAATACCTGAAATTGGTCATCCACTTATTAAAGTGTTAAAAGTATTAAGTTGGTCCGGCAATATGCTGGTATATCAGGGGAGGTGCTAAAACAAAAAGGTGAAGCTTTGGCTTCACCTTAAGAATAAAAGAGGACTTAGTCTTACGTACTATTCAGCTTGGGCAGCCTTAGGTTGAGCTTTGCCTGCCTTAGCTGCAAATTCTGCTTAATCGCTTCCACATCTACATTCTTGATGATCGGCGTTTTAGTCATCTGCTTAATCGTCTGGATACGGTTATTCGCTTTAGTGCGGTTCCGCATATCTTTTCTCTTGAGTCGGGTAACAGCCATTGTATACTATTAAATAATGGGTCTTTGTGCTTTCCTGGGAAAAATGAAGCGCGAAGTTAAGCGTTTACCCAGGGATTAACAAGTGATTAGCTAAAAGTTATTGATAGCAATGGGTAACTAAGGCATTTAAATAGGCTTTACGGGTTATTCGTGCACCCACAAAAGTAAAGAAAATCAAATACGTAAAGGTAGCATCGCACCTCGCTGCTGCGTACCCCAATACCAGACCTGAACGAAGGTTTAAGCGCCTCCTGTCATGGCTTCTGCCCGGTATGATTATTAGGCCACCTACTCAAAAAACTGTGCAATCCACGCAATCGGTTCCGCAGAGGTTTATATTTGCCCTGCCACGTAAGCGCTATTCACATGCATGTTCAGACGATTTCACTTGAACAAACTGGTCAATTTTCCAGTCTGTTTCTGGATTACATCCAACAAAAATCAACTTTAGCTCCCTTATACCACGTTTTTCCGCAACCCGCACAGTTTAAAAAGCTTATTGAGACCCGTTCTTTTCCGGCGTCATCCCGCAGTACTACGCAATGTACTCCGTGAACAGTATGCGGCCTATCCGCCATTGGTGCATACTCAAATTGATACGCTGCTGAACCCAAAAACCTTTACCGTTACTACCGGCCACCAGCTAAATATTTTTGGTGGCCCCATGTATCTGATTTACAAGCTGGTAACAGTAATTAACCTGGCCAAACGGCTCCAGCAGACTTACCGGAGTATCATTTTGTGCCGGTTTACTGGATGGCTACTGAAGACCATGATTTTGACGAGATCAATCATTTTCATCTCTTCGGGCAGAAGCACAGCTGGCAGACGGAGCAAAAGGCGCGGTAGGCCGGATGGATCAGGAGAATTGAAAACGGTTTTTGAAAATATTCCCGAAAAGCTCTCTTTTTTCGAAAAAGCGTATCTGGAACATAAGACCTTAGCGGATGCTACCCGATGTTGGGTGAATGAACTATTTGGCGACCAGGGATTGCTATGCGTAGATGCGGATGTTCCGGCGCTGAAAGGGCAATTCCAGGAAGTGATGCATCAGGATATTTTCGAGGGTATCACACGTTTTTCAAACGGTTAATCAGACCACGGCGCGGCTTTCGGAGTTAGGCTACAAAGCGCAGGTAAATCCGTTATGGAAATCAACTTTTTTATCTCGATGACCAGGTGCGGGAGCGGATTGTACAAAATGGCGACCACTACGAAGTGCTTAATACCGGCTTGACTTTTTCGGCAGAAGCCCTCCGTGAGAGATTGCCAGATACCCTGAAAAATTTAGTCCTAATGTAATGCTCCGCCCGGTCTATCAGGAAATGATTCTGCCGAATCTGGCTTACATCGGCGGTCCGGCTGAAGTATCCTACTGGCTTCAGTTAAAAGGGCTGTTTGATCGGTTGCAAGTGCCCTTTTCCGCATTGATGCCACGTAATTTTGGCTTGGTTATCAATAAAACTGTGGCGCGTAAGCTCAATAAGTTATGTCTGCCCGTTGGGGATTACTTTCTGGACGAAGTACAACTGAAACGCAATTATATCGCCTGCGCCGTACCCGAACCGGTGCAGGTAGATGAAAAGGAACTCATTGATCAGGCATTTGAAAGGCTGCTGACCAAAGCCGTACGGCTAGACAAAACGCTGGAAGGGTTTGTAGGGGCCGAACGGCAGCGTACCCTGAATATTCTTGAAATGTAGAAAAACGCCTCAAAAGGCCGAAGAGAAAAAAATCAGGAGACGGGCATCGGGCAGTTGCTGAGTATAAAAGTAAATTATTTCCGGAGGGAAACCTGCAGGAGCGGGTAGACAACTTTCTCAATTTTCAACTGAATGATTCAGGGTTTCTGCAATTGCTGCTTCAAACCTTGACCCGTTCGAGTACCAGGATCTACATCTTGTCTGATAATGACTAAGGCGGAATTACGGCAGATATTGCTGGCCCGGCGTACGGCTTTGTCTGCTGCCGAGGCAAGTTCATTCAGCCGCCAGATTGGGGAACGCTTTCTTCGTTCTATTGACTTGAAGCGGGTACAATACCTGCATGTGTACCTGCCCACGCTTAGGCGCCATGAAATCGACACCTATCTGTTGATTGAACTGGTCCACTCCTTTTATCCGGCTATTAAGATAGTAGTTCTAAAGCAGACCCGGATACGAACACACTGGAGAGTTACAGGCTAGATAGTAGTAGTCAGATTCAAGCGAATCGCTGGGGCATACCAGAGCCCTTGGAAGCCGAAAAAGTTGAACCCGAAAAGATTGACTGTATAATTTTGCCTCTGCTGGCTTTTGATGAACAGGGCTACGGGTAGGCTATGGCAAGGGTTTCTACGACCGTTACCTGGCCCGGTGCCGTCCCGACGCATTGAAGGTAGGCTTGTCTTTTTTCGACCCAATCGAGCAGATTACAGACGTAGATGCGTACGACGTAAAAATGGATTTCTGCGTGACACCGGAGCAGGTATGGAGCTTTGGGGGCTAAAGTAATTGTATAGAACTTCTTTAACGTTAGAATAAGTGAAGACTACCAGGAAGTATGTTAGGTATATACTGAGTATAGCAATGGTTTGTATAGTATCCTGCCGCAATTCTGGGAGAGAAAGACCTGTTTGCCGCCGGGCAGGTGGCAGGGCGTCATCCAGATGCCCGGCCATCCCATAGAAGTCAGATTTAACGCCAACCGGGATTCCTCTAAAGAACTTACCCTCACGCTGGACGTGCCTGTACAGGGAATAAAAGGCTTTCCGCCACTCTCACCAGTTGCGCATCGGATAGCGTCACTATTGATATACACAAAAAGAGTATTCCAGAGGCCCGTTACGCCGAAATTCCAGGGAGATAGCTTGACCGGCTGGAAACAAGATAAATATCCTTACCACTCACCTTACGGAAAGCAGAAGCCCAGCAGCGTCCCCAAAATCCAAAGCCCCTTCCCATACCCTTACCATGCGGAAGAAATTATCTATTTTAACCAAGACCAGTCTATTCAGTACGGTGCTACGCTTGCAGCCAGAAGATAAGGGTAACTGTCCGGCAGTTGTTTTACTTACGGGTAGTGGGCAACAAAGGCCGGGATAAACTATTTACAGCCATAAACCCTTCCGGATTATTGCTGATTACCTAACCAGAGAGGAATTGCAGTAGCAGAGTAGATGACCGGGGAGTGGGAAAAAACAACCGGCGAGAGTGAAGCAGGCTACCTCAAAGGATTACGCTCAGGATGCTTTAGTCACTTCGTAATTACCTAAAACGACCAGAGATAGACCCTGCTAAAATAGGGTTAATCGGACATAGTGAAGGCGGCGTCATTGCTACCTTAGTGGCAGTTAACAACCCGGATGTTGCTTTATTGTATCCTTGGCCGGGCCAGGAGTAGCAGGAGAACAAATCTATTTATCCCAAGTGAAAGCAGAATTTGAGAAGAAGGAATAACTAAACAGTTGAGGAGAGTATTTTTAGGGTTTTACCAATCGTTGTATGATATAGTTTTAAAAGAACATGACTTGAAGAAAGCGATTGTTCAAGCGCGGCAAAAGTATTCAGTCTGGCTTTGCCTCCAGGGGATAGCTCGGCTAAAGTAACTATGGGAGGGAAGTGGGAAGAGGGCTTTTTTATTCATAACGATAAATGGGTAGCAAACATAGTTGCCAAGATGAACTTACCTGCGTACCGATATTTATTACAGTATGATCCACTCCTCTATCTTCGAGATATAAAATGTCGTTAAGCTTGCTTGGCCAACGATACCCAGGCAGGCTTGATTTAAATGGCAGAGGTTACGGAACATTAAAAAGCACTTGGGCAAAAGCAACTTATCCGTAATAGAATTTCCCCAACTCAATCACTTTTTTCAGCATTGCCTGACCGGATATATGAAGAGGTGAGCAGATAGAAGAGACGATAGCTCCCGAAGTACTGGAGACGATGCACCATTGGATAAAGGAACAGATAGGTCTAAACCCATGGCCCAACTCTGTTCTTTTACCGCACATTAGGTACTTAACCTATTGACTGCTTACAGTTGCCCTCTTACGTTCTTTCCGCAGGCGGGCCACCGGAATGCGTTAAGCGCGGTCGCGGTACTTAGCCACGGTCCGGCGGGCAATATTATAGCCGCGGTCGTTGAGCGATCTTCTCCAGCTTATCATCCGAAAGCGGAGAACGTTTGTCTTCGTTGTCAATCAGTTCCTTCAGAATGTGTTTTACCCTCCGGCTGCTGGCATCTTCCCCCGTTTCGGTGGCAATTCCTTCGGAGAAGAATATTTAAGGGGATAAATACAAATTCGGTCTGTACCGCCTTACTGTTGGCTACCAGAAACCGTGGAAATATCCATGCTGATACGATTGGCAATATCTTTCAGAATCATGGGCTTCAGTTTGCCTTCATCACCCGTCAGGAAGAAATCGTGCTGATACCGATAATGGCGCTCATCGTTTTAAGTAAAGTCTGCTGCCGCTGCTTAATGGCATCAATAAACCGCTTGGCGGCGTCCAGTTTTTGCTTCACGAAGGAGACAGTTCACGCATGACCTTTGTCCTTCTTGTTGCTCTTATCGTACGTATCAAGCATTTCGGCATATGACCGGCTGATTTTCAGCTCCGGTGCATTCGGGAATTGAGCGCCAATTGAGCTTGCCGTTGTTATTGGTCAGCAAAAGTCGGGATCAGGTACTGGTACGTACATCACCCGAAGAGCCGCTGGTTTGGGGTTAAGCCGGGTAATAATGTTTACCGCCTCTTTTTAGTTCTTCATCACTCCCGCCCAGCCGCTTCCTGAATTTTATCGTAGTGTTTCTTGGTAAACTCTTCAGCGATCATCCATGATCCGGATGGCATTGACTATCGCCGGATTGTGGTGGTCTTTTGCGGTCCAGTTGCAGCAGGAGACATTGCTGGGTTACGGGCTGCAATGCCCGGGAGGATCAAAGCCCTGGATGATTTTCAGCACCTCTTCTCACTTCTTCCAGGGTTGTGTCTACGTTTTGGTGTAAAGGCCAGATCATTCACAATGGCTTCAGGTCACGGTTATGTGATATCCATCACCGTCAATACTGCCGATCAACTGCTGCCCGATAATCTCCCCTGTTTTTCATTCAGCCTTTCGGAAGCCTAATTGGGTCAGCAGGGAATCGGTTAAGGTATTTAAGGTCGCAATAGGTATCTCCCGGTCTTCATCGTCACCACCGCCATCTCCCTGGGTCTTGTACCCATTCAAGTCTTCATCCCGGATATAGTCATCCACGTTAAGGTCGTCGTCCATGCCATCATCGAACCATCTGGGTCATCACCATCGAAGTCGGTAGTTTCGTCCATGTCATACTCATCCTTCTCCGGTTCGTCACGGCCTTCCTCCAGCACCGGATTAATTTCCAATTCTTCTTCGATGCGTGCTTCGAGTTCAGCCGGTATCTACTCGAGCAGCTTGATAAATTGTATCTGCTGCGGGATAATTTCTGGGGATAAGCTTTTGTTGCAATCCAAGCTTCTGCATAGTCCTTCAATATTA
>JAUJNL010000182.1 GCA_030448185.1 Cytophagales bacterium
ACGTGTTCAGGTATTGTGTTTGGTTTTGAGTCGTGTGATCTTCGTTTCTGGTTATTATCCTTTTTCTCGTCATTCTGCGGGGAGGCGATCAGACGTAACGTGACTGGAACAGGCAATACAAGAATTATTCGGTTGGTTGGCTTGTTTTAGTATTCTATGCCGTGCGAAATCCGGTTATTCAAAAACTGCGCGTCTAGTCCTAGGTTGGATTGGGTAGTAGTTTCCCAGGTAAGGTCTTCGTTGGTCATGCGCTGCTGGACAAATCCCTCTGCCGGGGTACCGCTGAAGGTATAAGTTACCCGGTCTAAGGTGGGAAAATAGCTGTAGAGGGCCACGGCTTGATTACCCGTTTTGCCCCAGGAACCTCTTAATTTAAATTCGTTGACTACGGTACGCAGACTATTCAAAAAATTTTCTTCGGAAATACGCCAACCTGCCGAGAATGAAGGGAAGAAGCTGTAGCGGTTGGTTCTCGTAAACCGGGAGGAGCCATCGTAACGGCTATTGACTTCAAAGAGGTATTTCTCCCGATAGGCGTAATTCAAACGTCCAAAAAAAGAACGCAGGCCCCACTGGTATTCACTGCCTCCGTTATTTTTGGTATTGTCATCGGCCCCCTGCCCAATGGACTGAATATCATTGTTATAGAACCCCTGCCGAAAGGCCGTTAATGCACTACCTCTGTTGTCTATTTCTGAGTGGCCCGCTAGTACACTCAGCGTATGATTGCCGATGCTGGTAGTATAATTGAGCAGGTTGTTTAAGGTAATTTCCCGGGTGTTATTCCTTAATTCGGTTAAAGAATTAACCGGAACCGTTCTTCGTACAATGGTGGGGTCATAATAATCGTTGATGGTGTAGCTGTTAAAAAAAGTTTTTCCGCTGATGCTGTTTATCCGGGCGGCCAGTTGGGTAGAAAAAGTCAGTCCTTTCAGGATCTGCCATTCGCCTTTGATGCTCCCAACGATAAACTCATCACCGGTACGGGCCGTTCCGTGTATTTCGGCATACATCAGCGCGTTTTGCCCTTGTGCGCTAATGCCGTAGGTTCCATCGGGATACTTAGGTACTGTCCAGATGGAGCCATGTTTCAGTCTTTCGAACACGCGGAATTCATCCGAGGGTGCCAGTGAATTGACGTACCGGTAATTGACATCACTGGCAATACTGATGTTGGGAGAAACTTTAAAATCAGTATTGACGCGAATCTCGCTTAATTTTGATTCTGAATTAGGAATAATGCCGTCCTGATCCTGATAACGCAAGCCTAACCTGGCTTTAAAATTTTCACTCCCCCCGCTCACTGACAAGGAATGATTGACTTGGGGGGCGGGCTTTAGTACTGCCTCTGCCATGGTGTAGGGTAAGGGGTATCGGTAGCGGTCAGTAGCATTTACGTATTCCTGTATCTCCGCTTCGGTGTACCTGGCAGGGGAGCCGACGTTCTGGTAAGCTACGTTCTGCATGCGCATATAGTCCTCCAGTCCCATGTGCTCGGGATTATTCACGGATTTTTGCACGGCGTAAAAGCCATTGTAAGCCACTGATACCTTGCCTTCCTTCGCGCGTTTGGTAGTGATTAGTATTACGCCGTTGGCGGCCCGGGATCCATAAATGGCCGTAGAAGAAGCATCTTTCAACACCGAGACCGATGCTATATCATCCGGATTAATGTCGCTTAGCCGCTGTTCAATGCCATCCACAATTACCAGCGGGTTGTTATCGCCGCTTAAAGTCGTTACTCCCCTCACCCGGATAACGGCATTAGCTTTACCCGGGCCGCCGCCCTGGTCAAGAATTGTTAAGCCGGGTGTCTGACCCTGAAACGCTTGAGCGACATTGGAAACGGGCCTTCTAGTCAGATCTTCTCCCTTTATTTCACTTACTGCACTGGTCATACTTACCTTCTTTTGGGTTCCGTAGCCGATCACGACTACTTCGCTCAGCGCTTTGATGTCTTCTGCCAGGGTCACATCCAGGGTCGTACGGCTCTGTACCGGTATTTCTTGGCTGATGAAACCGATATAGCTGAATATAAGCGTGGCATTTTCGGCTACTGTTAAGCGGTAGTTGCCCTCCGAGCTGGTAATTGTGCCGTTTGCGGTGCCTTTCTCCAGTACGCTCACGCCCGGTAATCCTCCACCCTTGCCGTCAGACACTTTACCGCTCACCGTGATGGCTGCTACCGGCCGCATTGGAAGTTGCAAAGGACGTTTGACCGAAAGAGCGTCTGCTAGCGGTAAATAATTTGCTGAAACAGTTTTGATCACACCCGTACCGGGCATTTGGGCGCCGGCGTCCCGACGAAAAATAATGTAATAGCGGGCGTTTAAACGCCGAAAACGTAAGGGCGTATTTTCCAGCAAGGCTTCCAATAGATGCTCCACTGTCTGGTTTTCGTTTTTCATGACTCGAACCGAAAACGGTTTTACTTCGTCAGAAGGGTAGGAAAACTTGACGTTAAAGTCATTTTCCAGCTTTTTGAGGGCGTGCTCCAGGGAAATAGCTTCCGTTTCCTGTTCTACCCGCTGCACTTGGTGCAGGGCCAGTGATTGTTGGGCATGTAGTGGCATAAGCCCTTCTGTCAGGTACAGAAAAAGACATGCCCCTCCTGCAAAAGCATTTGCAAATTTTTTCATATAATAAGGTTGATGAAATAGGTTTATCAGTAAAAAGTCACGCGGTTTCCCTGCTGCGCTACCTGCACGCCTGCTGCTCCGGCTACTATCTTCAACAGCAGGTCTAAGTTATCGGTGGGATAAGTACCAGTAAGCTTTACATCGGCCGGGGCCGAATTGGCAATGACGACCCGTACCCCGTGTAATTCTTCAATCTTCTGCGCGATTTGCCGCAGCGGTGTATCGTGGAAAACAATTTCGCGGTTGCGCCAGGCACTAAATTCTTCCGGATCAACCACCCGGTGCACGGGAGCGTTGCCGCCCAATTGCTCCACTAGTTCACCGGGCCGCATGGTAATGATAGTTCCTGCCGTCGCCCTAAGCCTTACCCGCCCGTGCTCCAACACGACTTGTCGCTTCTCGCGCCGGCTGAATACGTTGAAGGCCGTTCCCAGTACTTCTACCTCCCAGCCATCGGTACGCACGGTGAACTTCGTCCCCCCGGCTGGTGTAGGTTGCTTACGTACCAAGAAGAAAGCTTCGCCTTGCAAATATACCTGGCGCGGTTGTCCAGCCTGCCAGTCACGGGAAAAGGTCAGGCTGGAGTTGGCATTGAGCACCGCCTGGGAACCATCCGGAAGCCAGACTTGCCGGGTTTCGCCGTAAGCCGTTACAAGGCGCTGTTGGCTTCCCCACTGGAACCGGTACAAAGCGGCAAAAGCCACTAGGAGCGCTACGGCAGCGGCTACCCGGTACCAAGCGGGGTATATCCGCCGGTGCTGCTCGGGTTTAGCTTTTCCAATGGCCTGCAGCAGCCGGTCATGCTCTGTCTGTTGTTCAGCGGGTGAGAGTTTGTCTTCCGAACTGAGCGCTGCTTTGAATCGAATCTCCGGTAGCCGCTCTCCGCTGCTTTGCCGGAAAAATTCAGCGAAGAAACGGGGCTTTTGCTTGCCCTCGGAGTTTGACTCATGGGAATAGGCCATTTAGCGAGTGCTGTATATACCTAAAGACCCAAAACGGAAGTGATTATACCAGTCGGAAAAATAATTTTTTCAATTTTTTTGTAATCATCAAAAAGCAGGCGTTCTGCTCTGCTGACCTTTTGGCTGGAAATGAAAATAGCTTAGATCACAGAAAGAAAAGCCAGCGACAGGACCGAAAGGAGCATGAGGGCAGCCAAGTTTTTTTCTTTGCTCAGCGACTGGTAAGCGGCTTGCAGGTGATTAGAAACAGTTTGATAGCTAATGGAAAGTACTTGGGCAATTTCTCCAATGCTTAATTCCTGGTAATAGCGCAGATAAATCACTTCTCTTTGCCGCTGGGGAAGTTGGTTGATTGCTGCTGTCACTTGTTGACGGCAGTATTCCTGCGCTTCATCCGCAAGCTGAATATCTTCCGGAGAAATCAAAAAACCGTCGGGCTGAAGATTAACTAGTTGTTCGATGTCGTCAGTAAGTTGTAAACGGTTGTGGTGCTTGGAGCGGAGGGCACGACGGCGTACCGCAACAATCAAGTAGGCCTTCGGAGACTGCACCTGCGGGAGTGTATTCTGTTTGTTCCATATATCTAAAAACAACTCATGTACTACGTTTTTGGCCTCCTCCCGGCTTTGCAGCATCCGGTACGCGTAGCTGTAGAGCGGTTGCTGAAAACGCCGGTACAGTCCGGAGAAAGCCTCTGTCTGGCCTTGCCCGACCCGTATCCATAGCTCCTGGTCGGAAGGATTTTCTACCTGCATAATTGAAAGTAGCCAATATTTTTTTGAACTTTAAGATTAATCTACAAATTGTGCCGCAAAAATGCAACAGCGAATAGGCATAAACATAAATATGCTAGATACTGCATCCCTCCCGGCCAAAAAAGATTGAAGCAGCGCGACGCTTGTGTTTCTTTCAACCAGCATTCCCCGTAAAAGTGGCTCTCCCGCCACTTTGGTGCTGCTGGTGTTGGGCACGAATGAAAGCATTATTTCAGGAGTTACGCAGGGAATAAAGGTGAGTGGTAAATTAGGGTAAAAAAACACATCAATGACTCTGTATCAATACATGAGTTACTTGTTGAGCAGTCATACCGGCAGCAGTTGTGTAAAGGAATC
>JAUJNL010000183.1 GCA_030448185.1 Cytophagales bacterium
CAGGCGTGTGGGAGATGGTCTTTCTGATCTGGTTTTTTTTCTTATTATTATTTTGCGCTTCTCTCTGGGTTTATTAGAACGGTTATAAATAGATAGTATCGTGTTTCACCTGGGTCTTTAACATTTCCAGGTTAAACTCGATACTTTCTTTTTTGAACCGTTCGAGTTCAAAAAAGAAAGTATCGAGTTTCACCTGGAAATGTTAAAGACCCAGGTAAATCCGCACTTCCTCTTTAATAGCCTTAATACCCTATCTTCTCTCATTTACGCCGACCGGGACACCGCGGCTCAGTTTGTGCATCAGCTTGCCCGGGTATACCGCTACGTACTCGATAATCGCGACAAGGAACTCATTTTGCTTCGCGACGAATTACAATTTCTGCAATCGTATATGTACCTGATGAATCTGCGGCTGGGGCATAACCTGCACATATATATTGAGGTGCCGGAAAGGGCGCACAAATGCTTTATTGCGCCGCTGACGCTGCAAATGCTGATCGAGAATGCCATTAAGCACAATATCGTCTCGCAGAAAAAGCCGCTTACTGTGCGCATCGAATGGACTGAGCCCGACCAGCTGGAAATCAGTAATAACATCCAGCTAAAACCGGTAAAGGAACATTCTACTCAGATCGGGTTGAAGAACATCCGCAGCCGTTATGCCTTTATCACTGACCGGAAAGTACAGATCAGTCAGAATGGACAACATTTCAGCGTAACCATCCCTTTGCTCCGGAAAATGCATGAAAGTATTAATTATTGAAGATGAACCTTTTGCCCAGCAGGAATTAAAACGGCTGCTTTCGGTGTGTGCCCCAGAAGCAGAAGTACTTGACTGCCTGGATTCAGCCGAAGATAGTGTGCTCTGGTTAAGCAACAACGAATCGCCCGACCTGATCCTGCTCGACATTCAGCTTTCTGATGGGACCAGCTTCCAGATTTTTGAGCAGATCACGGTCAGTGCGCCTATTATTTTCATTACCGCTTATAACGAGTATGCCCTGCAGGCTTTCCGGGTCAATAGCATCGATTACCTGCTCAAACCCATTGACGAACCCTCTCTCCGGAATGCCTTGCAAAAGTTAACTGCCCTCAAGCAGCAGTTCTCCGGGGCTCCGGCTACCCTTTCTCCCCGACAGATTGAGCAGTTGCTTCAATTGCATAAACCCGAATATAAATCCCGCTTTGTAACATCTATCGGTGACCGTATCCGTCACATCAACGTGGACCAGATTGCGTACTTCTTCGCCGAAGACAATATGGTATACCTGGTTACCCATGACCGCAAAAAATACATTATTGATTATACCCTGGATCAGCTGGACAACCTGCTTAATCCCAAGGATTTCTTCCGGATTACCCGCCGGTACCTGGTACATATTTCCTCCGTGGGTGACGTAATCCGTTATTTTAACAGCCGGCTGAAAGTGGGCCTGCAACCACCGGTTGATGATGAGATTCTGATCAGCCGGGTACGGGTACCGCGTTTTCTGGAATGGATGGGAAGCTGAGTTATTACCGATGTTCGATCAGCGGTGTCCGATATCCGAAAATAATTGTACTCCAGCCGTACTTTTGCAAAAACAAACACTTGCCAATCGGTTCACCTGGATAGACATGCGACTGTTTCCGGTTTTGATGATTTTCCTGGCTCTGCTCCTAACCACTGCCTGTCATCAGGTGACGCTGGTAGTAAAGGGAATACCGGCCAATACGCCGCCCGGTGCATTGCTTTTTGTAGCGGGGAACTTTAACTACTGGGACCCCGGCGACCAGCGTTTTGCCCTTAAGCTTAACCGGGATAGTACCTACTCGGCTACGCTGCCCCGCGGTGACGGCACGGTACAGTATACCTTTACCCGTGGCGACTGGCATTCCATCGAGGCTGATCTATGTGGGAACCGCACCGGCAACCGTATTCTGCATTATGGCAGAAACGACACTGTTTACCTTACCGTCGACAGCTGGCAGGATCTGGGGCCTACGCATTGCGACCAGGTGACGATCATAGTTGAAAAAATCCCGGAAAGTACTCCGGCAGGAGATTCTTTATACCTGACGGGCACATTCAACAACTGGGTTGCCGATGATCCGGCCTACTTGATCAGACGCAATGCAGCCGGTCAGTACTACATTACTGTCCCTAAGGCTGGCATCGGCGCCATTGATTTTAAATTGACCCGGGGCAGTTGGAATAGTGAAGAAGTGGACGAATACAGCAACCTGATTCCTAACCGTCATTTTGCCTATGGCCGCCAGGATACCGTACGGGTAGCCGTAAGCGGATGGAAGGACATTAGATCTGCTAATGAGAACATGGTTACTTTGTGGGTAAAAGTACCCGTCAACACACCCGTGCACGACAAGATTTACTTAGCTGCTAATTTTAATAGCTGGTATACCCGTGACCCGAGCCTCGTCTTGCAGAAATCAGCAGAAACCGGCTATTACACCATTAACCTCCCGCGCAAAGCCCCTTACGTAGAGTTTAAATTCACCCGCGGCGACTGGGCAACGGTGGAAGGAGACCGCTACGGAAATGAAATTGGGAACCGCAGCTTTGCTTTTGGCCGGAAAGATACCCTGCAACTACAAATTGAAAGCTGGCGGGATGTTGGCCCGATTCCATCCGCGCAGGTCAGGTAATTTCTTTCACATCCTTCAGAATACGGCCCCGTCCTTCAGGGCGTGGTATCAGTAGTTAAAGTTTTCCTCTCCCGAAGGTTCAAATCCTTGCCATGTTTTGCGGCAAACTGCATAAGCATCGATAAAATCCTAATTTTGCATTGCTCCTTTACTCAAACCGACCTGTTATGAACTTTGCTGCCGACCTTCGCGAAAACCCACTCTTTGAACTGCTTGCCCGGAGTGCCTCCCAGCAAAGCGTAGAAGCTTACGTAGTAGGGGGCTTCGTACGGGATCTGTTGCTGAAGCGGCCCTGCAAGGATATTGATGTGGTGTGCGTAGGTAGCGGCATTGAGCTGGCTCAGGCGGTAGCCCGTAACAGTGGCAAAGGAGTAGAAGTGGCCGTTTTTAAGAATTTTGGTACGGCTATGTTGCGGTTAGACGATTGGGAAGTTGAATTTGTCGGTGCCCGCAAGGAATCCTATCAGCGTGATTCACGCAAGCCCGTGGTAGAAAATGGCACCCTGGAAGATGATCAGAACCGCCGCGACTTTACCATCAATGCCCTGGCTCTTAGTTTGAACGATAAGAATTTTGGTGACCTGATTGATCCATTTGATGGAGTTAAGGACTTAAGGAGCAAGATCATTCGTACGCCGCTGGACCCGGAAATTACTTTTTCGGACGACCCCCTGCGAATGATGCGGGCCATCCGTTTTGCCTCCCAGCTTAACTTCGATATTGAACCAGATACGTTTGACGCCATTACCCGCCTGAAGGAGCGGATCGAAATTGTTTCCCAGGAACGGGTTATTGAAGAAATGAACAAGATCATCCTCTCCGCTACTCCTTCTTACGGTTTCAAATTACTCTACCACGCCGGATTGCTTCAGCGTATCTTTCCGGAACTGGTAGCCCTGCAGGGCGTAGAAACCCTGGAAGGCAAAGGCCATAAGGACAATTTCTACCATACCTTGCAGGTACTCGACAACCTTTCGCAGCACTCCAAAGACCTATGGCTGCGATGGGCCGCTATCTTGCACGATATTGCCAAGCCAGCCACCAAGCGGTTTGATAAAAAAGTGGGCTGGACATTCCATGGGCACGAAGAACTGGGAGCCCGGATGGTTCCGGGTCTTTTCCGCAAAATGAAATTGCCTATGAACGAGAAGATGAAATTTGTGCAGAAACTGGTAAGGCTACACCTGCGTCCGATTGCATTGATCAAGGAAGTGGTAACGGATTCGGCCCTGCGGCGTCTGCTGTACGAAACCGGCGAAGACCTGGAGGCTCTGCTTATGCTCTGCCGGGCTGATATTACTTCCAAAAATTATGAGAAAGTCAAGCGGCACCTGGCCAATTTTGATAAAGTAGAACGCAAGCTGCACGAATTGGAAGAACGGGATAAAATTCGCAATTTTCAGCCAGTCATTACGGGTGAAGTGATCATGGAGACTTTCGGACTGCCGCCAGGAAAAGAAGTGGGAGAACTAAAGATTCTGGTTCGCGAAGCCATACTGGACGGTAAGGTGCGTAATCAATTTGAGGAAGCATACGCTTTTTTGCTGGAGCAAGGGAAAAAAGCAGGCTTGACACCTAAAAAAATCCTTCTCCCACCAACTGCTGAAGCCTGATATTCGTTTTCCGCTATGATTATAAGCGGCAGGAGAAGGCATAATTAAGTTAGCTGCAGACAAGTCTCGGCTAACTACCCAATTAATTGCACTAAATAGCACTGCCTGTCTCCATTGCTACCATTTCTAAAACTAAACTTTACACCTCATGGATCTCGATCTGAAAAAAATATTTGGTTCAGTACTGACTATTCTCGGGACCATTGTTGTCCTGTTTGCCTGTGCTGCCTTTCTTTCCGACGGCCGTATGATGCTTGGCTTTTCAATCACTAAAGCTGAATCTACCGTACCTTTTCTGGTGGGGCTGGTTTTTTTCCTGGCTGGTG
>JAUJNL010000025.1 GCA_030448185.1 Cytophagales bacterium
AATCACTTTGCGGTAAGGGAGTAGTGTTCTGACGAACAGAAGTGACTTTCCAGATTTTTACCCCGCTGCCGGTCAGCAGTTTGGATTGTGAACTGAAGTCTTCTTCAGCAGTATCTTCGCAAGCCGTAAATGATAACAATAATCCAAGAGCGAAAAAGGTAGAAATTTTGCGGAAGTAAAGCATATCTGGACAATGAATAACGGGTTCAGTCTACAGCTTTACAAAACCCGTGCCGTTTAGCATTGTCCCTGCACTCAATAATTGGGTACGATTAAAAAGCTTTTAAGCTGATATCCAGGCTGCGGATGGAATGCGTCAAGGCGCCCACCGAAATAAAATCAACACCGCTTTCGGCTACCGCCACAATCGTATGCTCATTGATGCCCCCGGAAGCTTCCGTGGGAAAACGACCATTGATCAACTGTACGGCTTCCTGCATCAAGGCTGGCGACATATTATCCAACATGATGCGGAACACACCGCCGATTTTAAGTACTTCTTCTACTTCGGCCAGATTACGGGTTTCGATGACAATTTTCAGGTCTCTATCCGTTTGCCGCAAATAGTCGTGCGTGGAACGGATGGCTGCTGTAATGCCCCCAGCGTAGTCTACGTGGTTGTCTTTCAATATGATCATGTCAAACAAACCGTACCGGTGATTAAGGCCGCCACCAATAACTATGGCCCATTTCTCCATCATACGGAAGTTAGGCGTAGTCTTGCGGGTATCGAGCAGCTTGGCTTTGGTATGACTAATCATACTAGCCAGCTTGTTGGTGTAAGTAGCAATGCCACTCATCCGCTGCATGCAATTCAGAACCAACCGTTCGGCCTGTAGTATAGAACGGGCACTTCCGTTGACTGTTAGTCCAATATCGCCGGGTTTCACCAAGTCTCCATCTTTCAGTAGCGCGTCTACGTGCAAACTAGCATCCACTTCCCGGAAAATCATTGGGGCCAGTTCCATTCCGGCCAAAATACCAGAGTCTTTGATCAGTAACCTGGCTTGTTTTTGGGCATTGGCAGGAACCGCAGCCAGAGATGAATGGTCGCCATCTCCAACATCTTCGCGGAGAGCACTATAGATAAATTGCCCAATGGCCTGGGGAGTGAGATATGATAACTGCTGCATCGCACAAAAATAAGTCAGAACTGCGGATCTAGGTGTACAAATAATAGATCAAATGACGAATTCCGCTTATATGGAGTTTTGCTTATGAAATAATTGGTGAAAATTCTTATATCAGGTGCTATTGTATGGTCACCGCAATCCGCAAGGCATGGTCTACGATGCAGCTACGAATCGTATATGGTCCGTGGAACATAGTCCCAAAGGCGGCGATGAGTTGAACCTGATCCAAAAGGGCAAGAACTACGGCTGGCCTAAAACATCTTACGGAATTAACTACGATGGAAGCGTACTGACCAAATTCAAAGAGATGGAAGGCGTGGAAAACCCTGTCCGTTACTGGGTTCCCTCCATTGGCCCCTGCGGTATGACCATTGTAACCAGTGATAAATATCCTGACAGGAAAGGTAATTTATTGATTAGTGGCCTTCCGCCACCTGGCATGAGTTCAACTTTCGGATGCTCAATATGTAACAAAGGAAAAGTTATTCCAGGATATTGGCCGGGTCCGGCACGTAGCCCAAAGTCCGGACGGATACCTGTATGCGATCACCGAAGGCCCGGGCTTACTTTTAAAACTGACCTCTAAGCCCTGAAATTGCTGAGAGAGACTCTAAGTTTCTAAGTTTGCTACTTGCACGTACAGCTTAACCCTAACCAGTCTTACAGTAATCCGGTTAACTTCGTTCCGGGGCCTTCCCCACTTTCATACCCTTCGTCAACCAATAGGTTTTTGCTTAGGGCAGCTTGTACGGCTAGTTGGTCGCAACGTTCATTTTCCGGGTTGCCGGCGTGGCCTTTCACCCAGACAAACTTCACTCTGTGCTTTTGGTAAACGGTTAGGAAACGCCGCCAAAGGTCCGGGTTTTTGGTTTTAGCAAAGTTCTTTTTAACCCAACCCCACAACCATTTTTGCTCGACAGCATCTACCACATACTTGGAATCAGAATAAACGGTAACCTCATAGCCGGGCTCTTTAATGGCTTCCAACGCCACAATAACCGCTAGCAGTTCCATGCGATTATTGGTGGTCAGCCGGTACCCCTGCGCAAGTTCCTTACGGTGTTGCTTATATTTCATCACTACGCCGTACCCGCCGGGGCCGGGGTTGCCCTGAGAAGCACCATCGGTATATACAATAATCATGAGAGGCCTAAATTAGTTTTAAACAACCGGATCGCAATAGCCAGCAGAATAATGCCGAAGACTTTACGCAGTACCTCAGTGCCACCCGTACCCAGCTTACGCTCCAGCCAATTGGAAGACTTGAGTACGATATAAACAAATACCAGGTTCAGCAGGATTCCAATCAGGATATTGACTGTGGCATACTCGGCCCGCAGCGAAATGATAGTAGTCATCGTGCCGGCTCCGGCAATTAGCGGAAAGGCCAATGGTACAATGGAAGACGTATCCGCATTGGTTTCGGGCCGGAAGATGTGCCGTCCCAGGATCATCTCCAGTCCGATCAGGAAGATAATGATAGCCCCGGCAATGGCAAATGACGCCACATCTACCCCAAACAGCCGCAGGATTGATTGCCCCAGGTACAGAAAGATGATCATAATACCCCCGGCCGCCAGAGTCGCTTTTTCCGAACCAATTTTGCCCGTCCGCCTCCGCAGGTCAATGATCACTGGAATGGAGCCCAAAATATCGATTACGGAAAATAAAATAAGCGTAACGGATAAAATCTCTTTCAGGCTAAACATAGACAAGTCAATGGTAAATGTTGAATGCTAAAGGCTACATGAGGAATAAACAAGCGAATGAAAGTAATAGCCAACCCAGCTCTGCAATAATCCATTTAGCATTTAATACTTAGCATTTAGCATTCTTTTAGAAACTCCTTCAGTATGGCTATTTCTTCGCGGGTAATGGCCGGGAAGTTGGCAATCCGGAAGGTGGAACTTTTCCAATCGCCGTAACCATTGCCCAATGTAATGCCACGCTGTTTAGCCTTTTCTTTGAGGTCCGTTACCCGGTTTGGCTCCGTGGCTACGGTAATCACCGTATCCGAACGTACGCCAGCACTTTGCACCAAAGGTTGCATCGCTGACTGTTGCCCCAGAAAAGCATACCATTCGGCTGCCTGCTGGCGAATGCTTTTTTCAATTACTTGGATAGATTCTCTCATTTCCATCACCCGCATCAGCAGATAGATACCCAGCACGTTGGGTGTATAAGGCGTCTGGTATTGCACAAAATTTTCGTGGACGAAAAGCAGGCTGTTATAATAGGTACGGTCACCGATTTGCCTGGCCCTTTCAATGGCTCTGGGCGAACAAATCATTATACCCAGTCCGGGAGGAAGTCCGAAGCACTTTTGTACGGAGCCCAGCCATACATCGGCGGTAGTAAAGTCAAGGGCAATTCCTCCGAGTGAAGAAGTGGCATCCACAGCAATCAGTGGAGCCGGATACCGCTTCCGCAGTTGGCGCATCACCTCATTTCTTACCTGCGTACCGTTGGAGGTTTCGTTTTGGGTCAGGCAGACCACTTCCGTATTTTCCGGAATAGCAATTGTTTCTACTGGTAATGATTCTTCCAGCTCGAACCTTTGCCCGGCTGCTTGCGGATGAATTTTGCGGGCATACTCCAGCCATTTCTTCCCGAAAGCCCCGTTGTACAGATGAAAACTCTTTTTGGTAGTCAGTGACTGAGACACTATTTCCCATCCTTCCGTGGCCGAGGAGGTAAACATCACCGAATACCCTTCCGGCACGTTCAACTTCTGTTTTATCCCTTCGATGGCTTTCCGGCAGATTTCCATAAAGCTGCTGCTCCGGTGGTTGAGCTGCACAATGCCTTCGTCGAAAGCATCGAGCATGAATTCCCGGACCTGCGGATATACTTTAGAGGGACCCGGGTAGAAGGTAATGTCCATGAAATGTTAAATGTTGAGTGTTGAATGCTAAATGTTTTTGGCGTGGGACTGCAAACCTCATTTAACCTTTAGCATTTAAAATTTACCATTTACAAAGTATTCCACTGCCAGGCGGTAGCTTTCCATCCCGAAACCGCAGATCACGCCTGCGCAGTTCTTGCTCAGGTAGCTGTGGTGCCGGAATGCTTCCCGGGCATACACATTGGATATATGTACTTCGACCACCGGTGTCGTAATTGCGGCAATGGCATCACCCAGTGCTACCGAGGTATGCGTATAGCCACCGGCGTTAAGAATAATGCCTTCGTACGAAAAGCCGGTTTCGTGCAGTTTATTGATCAGTTCGCCTTCTATATTGGACTGAAAATAGGATAAGTTGGCCTGCGGGTAGTTGGCTTTCAGTTTTTCGAAATAGGCATCAAAGGACTTGTCTCCGTAAATGCTTTTTTCCCGGATACCCAGCAGATTCAGGTTCGGGCCGTTAATTAGTAACAGATTCATGTACAGCCATTAAGTGGGGCCGTGAAATTAGCCATAAAACCGGGAAAAAACCCGAAGACCAATAAATGTTGGATTTAACAAGGAATGCAGAAAAATGTACTGAAGACGGGAGAAGTCTCCTCGAAGTAGCATGGATGATACTATCGAATAATGTTGTATTAAAATTTAATCCTTCGTTATTTATAATTACTTGTTCGATATCCGACATTCAGCCGGCTTTTCCCCGTACGGCCTTTTCAATCTGGTTCCACATTTCGTCGGGCACCACATCTAATCCGGAAAATTCCCCGGCTCCCGCTAACCATTCACCACCGTCAATGGTGACGACCTCGCCGTTTACGAAGGCCGAAAAATCAGACATTAAATAGGCTGCTAAGTTAGCTAGCTCCTGATGCTCACCCGTTCTTTTCAGCGGAATCCGGCTAATGGGATCAATTTTCTGAGCCACAGCGGGAGGTAAAGCTTCCTTGGGAAATAATCGTTGCCAGGCGCCTTCCGTCGGGAACGGTCCGGGGGCGATGGCATTGGAACGGATACCATACTTAGCCCATTCAACCGCCAATGAACGGGTTAAGGCCAGTACGCCGGCTTTGGCACAGGCAGAGGGTACTACATAACCGGAACCCGTCCAGGCATACGTGGTGACAATATTGAGAATTGTGCCGGGCTGTTTCTTGGCAATCCAGTCTTTGCCCAGCGCCAGCGTACAGTTGTACGAGCCCCGCAGGACAATATCCACAATCACATCAAAGGCCTTAGGCGAAAGCCGTTCAGTAGGGCTGATAAAGTTGCCGGCGGCATTATTCACCAGGCCATCGGCGCTGCCAAACGTTTCGACGGTAGTGGCCAACATTTTTTCTACCTCGCTGTAATTGCGTACATCACACGCAACGGGTAGTACTTTACCCCCGGTTTCCTCGGCCAATTCTTTCGCAGTGCCTTCCAGCACGTCCAGTTTGCGGCTGCTGATTACGACGTTTGCGCCGAGTTGGAGAAAGTACCGGGTCATGGATTTGCCCAGGCCGGTGCCGCCGCCAGTTACAATAAAGGTCTTTCCCTGCAGGGCGTTTTCCTTTAACATAGGTTGGGTGTAATGCATAATTTTTGTTGAATGTGGATTGAACAATTTATAGCACAGAAACAGTTACAGGATCAGTAATGAGTTAAATGCAAGCTTTTTACGCGAATCGGATTGTTTTTATGTATTTTGCCCGAAAAATGGCGTATAGTTCATCTTTATTAATTGTCTGACGTACACTTTATCGGAGAACCCATTAAAAAAGTATAAAATCAGGTTTATTTATATGAATACTGTAATTAAAACAACGTTTCCCTTACTGATATGGATCGCTTTATTGTCGTCCTGCGTCACGGCCCGGCGACATGATGCCTTACTGGCCCGCTACAATTCCTTGGCGGCTGACAGTGCCCAATATCAGCAGCAACGTAAGTCCTTTGAGGAAGAAAAGCAAAGACTCGACGCCCAGATTGCGGATCTGACGAAAGAAACTGAGAAGCTGAAAGCCGACAGTGCCCAGACTGGTCAGATCTATCGCCGGAATAAAGCCTTGCTGGATGATCTGTTTGAGAAATACGAAAAACTCGATAAGTCTTACAACCAGTTGTTATCGAATAGCGCTGCCGAAGCCGGAACCCTCTCCAAAAATCTTTCGCAGAAGGAAAAAGACCTATTGGTAACCGAGCAAAACCTGTTAGCCACCAAGGCCCAAGTGGATAAGTTAAGCCTTGATTTGCAGGCCCGCGAAAAACGGGTGGAGGAGTTGGAAAAAGTACTGGCGGATAAGGAAAAAGCCGTAAATGATCTCAAAAGCCGGGTAAGCGGTGCTTTACTTGGGTTTAAGGACAGTGACTTAACGGTAGATGTCCGTAACGGCAAAGTATACGTTTCACTGGCCGAAAAACTCCTTTTTAAATCGGGTAGTTATGCGGTAGATGCCCGTGGCGCGGAAGCCCTGAAAAAATTAGCGGGTGTACTCAAGACCCAGCAAGATGTAAATGTGCTGGTGGAAGGCCATACGGATGATGTACCAGTAGCCGGCGGTATTCCCGGCATTGATGACAACTGGGACCTAAGTGTAATGCGGGCCACTTCCATTGTAAATCTGCTGACCAAAGAGGGCGTGAACCCAAGTCGCCTAACTGCCGCTGGCCGCGGGGAATTTGTTCCGGTTGCTACCGGCAAGACTCCCGAAGCCCGCCAGAAGAACCGCCGTACTGAAATTATTCTCACCCCTAAACTCGATGAACTCTTCCAGATTCTGGGAAGCAATTAAGCTTAAGAGATTGGGTGTTATATACCCTGATTGCCTAATGACCTAAAGCAAAGAAGCGAATCTGACCGGTTCGCTTCTTCTTTTTGAGATGGTTTGTGCCATTACGTTCTTGTATTCGAAGCAAGATAGCCGCCAGCCATTGACCAGGTTACTTTATTGAGCCATCATCTGCCCTAAGCCGGCAATAACAGGCCTGGCAACAAGTGTTTCGGTAGATAGGGCTCACCAAGGCAACAGATACACTTATACTAGTCTGACAGCTAATATTACACTGCTTAGGTTAAGGGAGAATTGGCTTAGGAAGGATAAGCATACTGGTGCTTTCTTGTCTGTTTGAATAGAAGCTATAGGCAAGACCAACTACCCGTAAGCCAGCTATGCTGAAGGTATTTTTTCATTTATTTTTTAAAGCTGTATTTCTAGGTATTCTATGCACATTTCCGGTAGTATTACGCGGACAAGATCATGCTGTCCATTCCCATCATTATCCGGACAGCAGCAAAAATAAAGCGGAACTCCTGTGGCACAATACGTTTCTTCCCCAACTCAGCGAGGCAATCAGGGAGGCAACCCATGCCGGACAAGAAGAAATCGACCGCTATCTGATGTATGTAAATCCACAACTTCAACTCTATCTGCGGGAGTTTTTTGAAGGAGTAGTTCAGGGGCGGGTCAACGAAACCAATATACCAATCCTTGTCAGTGAAAAAGCGGCTAGTTACATAATTGGCTATACTGACTTCGCTAAGCAAAGCCGATCCGCCTTGTTTCAAAACCGCCCCAATCCTACCCATTCCTCTTCGCGTTTTCTAACGCGTACAGACGGAGACGTAGCACCGCTGGGGAAAGATAGAGATATATTGCCGCTGGGAGCAAACGAGCCCTGTACCAATGTTGACTTTGAGGAAGGTACTACCCGCGGCTGGAATGGCTGGCTGGGAAGAGCATCAACTACCCCGGACCCAACCAGTCTGACTTCCGGTTTTTTTGCCGCCCACCATACCATTATGACCGGGGGCTATGACCCTAATATAGGTGCTCAACTGCCAACGGTATGTCCGGGAGGCGCTTACTCGTTGCGGCTGGAAAACACGGAACTAAAAAAGGTAGGTGGAGATGCCTCCCGGATCAGTCAGACGTTCAGGGTTACCTCGGCCAATGCAAATTTTACGTACAAGTACGCCGTGGTACTGGAAGATCCGGGTACGGATCATACAGATGAGGAGCGGCCTTATTTCAAAGTACGGCTGCTCAACCAGCAAGGACAAGAAATCGTCTGCGGGCAGTACAGTGTAATGGCCAAACCTCCGATTGAGGGATTTGAGCAGATTGGAAACTCTAATGTCTACTGGCGCAACTGGACGGCAGTTTCCATTCCGCTATCTGCCTATATCGGGCAGAATGTAACCATTGAATTTACGGCCTCTGACTGCGCCAAAACGGGACATCTGGGCTATGCCTATATTGATGGCTCTTGTTTTCCGCTAAAGATTGATGCTCCCTATACTATAGTTTGCGGACCGGAAGGCGTTCCGCTGACAGCTCCGACTGGTTTTGCATCTTACCGGTGGGAAGGACCGGGTATAGTGGGTGATCCGGAGGAAAGGGGTATACGAGGCAACCAACCCGGAACGTACCGGGTAACCATGACCTCGGTTTCCGGGGCTCAGTGTCAATCCGTACTGGCTGTTACCTTAGGGGTTAACACTGATATTACTGCGGGTCCCGACGTAGCGGTTTGTTCCGGTGAGTCTATTCAGTTACAGGCTAGCACTGGTCCAGATTGCCGGTGGAGTCCGGCCACTGGTTTAAGCGACCCCACGAGTCCTAATCCCATTGCCCGGCCTGATAGTACCACTACCTATACGATAAGTTCCTGCGGGGTAACCGATCAGGTAACCGTATACGTAAAGCCTTCCCCGGTAACGCTTGTTTCGGAAGACGTTACTATATGTCCGGGTAGTTCGACTATCTTAACTGCCAGTGGGGCCGATAGTTACAGTTGGTTTCCGGCTACGGGACTAAGCTCCACTACCGGCGCCACCGTGGTGGCTTCTCCAACAGTTACCACTACCTATACGGTAACGGGAACAGCTGCCAATGGCTGTATCAGCACCACTACCGTAAAGGTTACGGTAATAAGGGTTACTATACCTCCGCAAGCAGCCATTTGCCAGGGAGGATCAACCACCTTAACTGCGAGTGGGGCGGATAGCTACAGTTGGTTTCCGGCTACGGGTCTAAGCTCCACTACCGGGGCCAGCGTAGTAGCTTCGCCTACCATTCCAACTACGTATACAGTCACCGGGGAGAGGAATGGCTGTATTACTACGGCTCAGGTGACGGTTGCCATTAACCCCCCACCAGCACTTAGCATAAGCCCAAGTACCATCATCTGTGCCGGTAGTTCGACCAATCTAACCGCCAGTGGGGCCAGTACGTATATCTGGTCACCAGCTACGGGTTTAAATACAACTACCGGCGCCAGCGTAGTAGCTTCGCCGGCATTTACTACCACCTATACCGTAACGGGCCGGAGTGCGGGCGGATGCATTAGCACGGCCACCGTAACCGTAACTGTTAATCAACTGCCGGCTTTGTCCGTTTCCAGTAGCCGCACCATCTGCGCGGGCAGCTCAACTACCTTAATTGCCAGTGGGGCCAGTACGTACAGTTGGTTTCCGGCTACGGGATTGAATACAACTACCGGGGCCAGCGTAATTGCCACTCCGGCTACCACGACTACCTATACCGTAACGGGCAGAGGGGTCAATGGTTGTATCAGCACCGCTACAGTTACGCTTACGGTTCCTCAAATAATTGTATCCCCCAATACTTCTACTTGTCAGGGTAGCCCCGTGATTCTCTCGGCCAGTGGGGGAGCCAACCGGTATACCTGGTCACCAGCTACCGGGCTCAGCTCTATGGTTGGTTCCTCAGTGACAGCCCGCCCAACTGTCTCTACTATCTATACCGTCACTGGCCGACATGCCAACGGCTGCATCAGTACGGCTAAGGTTACTGTAGATATAACGCCAAGGCCGGTCGGTGCTACCATGTCAAACCCTATTGTGGCAGGTGTTTTAGGTCAATGCGATAATTTTTCCGATACTCAGCGTAATGTTACTTCTAACTGCTTCGGAAATGATTTTGGTCAGGTCAGTGATGATATTTTCTATGTATTTACCCTAAATACCCGTTGTGAAGTAGAACTTTCACACTGCAATTCGGGCTTTGACACGTATCTGCATTTACTTGACTCACACGGAAGTTTGCTTGCTTTTAATGATGATAAAGGCCCGCTTTGTATCGGCAATAGGGCTTCCATCCGGACTAAGTTGAATCCGGGCACCTACTATGTAGTTTCGGAAGGCTACCTTAGTTATACCGGAGCTATCACTACGCAGATCGTGACCCGACCCACGGAAGGAACCGTTTCTCTGCCTCCGGAAGCAACCATTTGCCAGGGAGGATCAACCACCTTAACTGCAAGGGGCGCTGACACGTATAGTTGGTCACCAGCCACTGGGTTAAGCAGCGCTACCGGAGACCGCGTAGAGGCGTCACCCGCTGATACTACCACCTATACGGTAACCGGGCATTTTGCGAATGGCTGTACTAGCACCGCTACGGTCAGGGTAAATGTAAATCCAAAGCCAGTGCTTACCATTTCTCCCGATACCACCATCTGCCCCGGAACGCGAATCAATCTGGCAGCAAGCGGAGCCGAAAAGTACCAATGGACTGGGTCGCTTGATTCGCTTCGTGGGGCTTCGGTACCGGTTTCTCCGGATACCACTACGACCTATACCGTCACCGGAACGAGTAAATACGGCTGTACTGCTACCGCTAAGGTAACGGTCTTTGTAAAAACAATTCCTCAGATTACCGTTTCTCCGGATGTAACAATATGTGAGGGAGATTCTGCCATCCTGACTGTAGCTGGCACAGCTACCTTTTATTGGTCTTCAGGAAAGGGTGTATTGACAAATAGCCAATCAGAGCTGATGGTCAGCCCTGACAGCACTACTACTTATACCGTTGCTGGCAATACTGACTGCGGACCTACAGCGCCCAAAACAGTCACTGTTTTCGTAAAATCTAGCGTTACGCCTGATGTAACTATTTGTAGGGTGAAAGTGCCTTTGCCCATTTGTGCCAGAAACAGACAACTGTATCCAGCTATCATTATGTAAAACAACCGGTAGTTCAGTCGTAGCTTCTCCAGATATTACCACCATACCGTAAATCAGGGCTAGTGCCGATGAGCCAGTACAATATTGTTACCATCATAGTAAGCTCCTTACCCGTTATAATTACTTCTCAAGATGGCGTGATTCGTCCCGGCGAAGTAGGCATGCCCTCCGGCAAAGGGCGGCGGTCGCCGTTTACCTGCATTACGAGGCTGATTGGTACTTATATAGTCTGGTTTGTTCGCCAGACCGCACTACTACTTTTTACGAAGGAACTGGCTGTTAAACGGATGCAGCAGCACTAATAGGTAACAGTATGTGAAGGAATCGAGTTTTCCCTATATTAAATCATTTGTTTTGGGGTGATCAGCCGCGCACTGACCGCTGTTCGACATGGTGTTACCGTTGGGAGTTTAAGCGACACCACCATCACCTTTTTGCAGGACAGTGAAAACCCGTCCGGATGCCACGCCACTTACATTAATGAAAGTGCCGGTGTATGCACCATGTGCAAAAACGTAACCGTTACGGTAATGCCCATTGCTCAGGCGTCTGGTATTCGATCAGCTTATCCGCAGCGGAGAACGCAGTTTACCGCACGCCACTTCCCGGAAATGCGCAGCATAACTGGCCGCGTAAGATGGAGGAGCAAACAGCAATTGCCAGCGTCGGACCCTATTCTGCCAATTGCCCGCTTTACCGTAGTGGCACAGAATGTTGCTGGTTGCGGTTACTGACCCATTCAACCGAATTGCGAAAAAGCTGATAAACACCCTTATTTATTCTCAATATCAACACACCTAACGGCGACCAGGCGGAACGACCCTGGCCAGTCACTAAACCCTCGAAAGTAACCAAGAAGAAAATGAACCGAAGTTATCTACAACCGATGGTATAGCGCCTGATGTATAACTACCGTAATACCTGAACGGAGACATGGAGAACAAGTAATATTACTGGGGCTGGTGCGCAGAGGCGAAAAACCGGTTTTTAAAGGCTGGGTGCAGATACTCCGATGGCGGGGCAAAAACAAGTCGTTTATCAGTATACAATAAGTAATCTGCCTAGAATTAGTTTAGCCTGCTTTATTATAAAGCTTTGTCGCAAAGGCTAATAACTATTGGCTATTGCTAACCGCTACCAAGATTAATTCTCTTCCTAATTCGTTATAAGAATATTCCGAATCTAAATTGATGAAGATGAAGAAGCAAAAAGCTGGACAAATGAGGCATGACGAATCAATTAAAACGGGGAATGATTATTACTCTTGTTGATTTAAAACCAACAAAAGGTTCCGAAACGGTAAGATTCGGCCATGTGTTGTAGTAACAAACGAGGTGTATAACCAACGTGTTCCTGTGATTCAGGTAGTGCCCATCACTGAATGGAACGATAAGAAGGCTCGTATTCTAACCAACATCACAATTACCAGATATCGCAAACGAAGTAAAAAGTCAGTCGCTGATTGCTTACAAACCTGCCCTATAGACTACCGGGAAAGATTAGTAGGCGTAAAAGGTGAACTTTCCACAGGAGTAATGCAACAAATTGATGTAGCATTCAAAGTAGATTTGGATTAAAATGATTTGTTGCTTCTAATTATGTAAGACAATGGGATTCCAGAAAACCTTCATTACAAATTAATGAGGGCGTAAAGTTCAGGTAATCTTGGTTTCTAAAGTTGCAGGAAACTTCAATCCATGAAAAAACCAACTTTACTGCTTTCCATCCTCCTGCTGGTGGGAGCTACCTCCTGCCAGGAAATCCTGGAAACAATTAAAGAAATAGACAAACCGGATTTGCAAAAGAAACCACTGGTTATCGGTCACCGGCGCCTCCCGGTTTTCTGCCTGAGCATACGCTGGAAGCGTACCAGCTGGCCATTGATCAGGGAGCTGACTACATTGAACCCGATCTGGTTTTAACCAAAGACTCCGGTGCTGATCTGCCGGCATGAGCCTATGTTATCAGGTACGACCAACGTAGCCGACCTGCCCCAATTTGCTTCCCGCAAGACTACCCGTAATGTAGACGGAGTACCCTACGAAGATTGGTTTGCGGGAGATTTTACCCTGGCTGAAATTAAAACGTTAAAGGCGAAACAGGCTTTCGCCGAACGCCCCCAGCAATTAACGGCCAGTATGCCATTCCGACCTTTGAACAGGTAATTGAACTGGCTAAAAAGCAGTCCGTTGCCAAAGGCCGTACCGTAGGCATTTATCCGGAGACCAAGACCCTACCTTTCACGAAAAGCTTGGCCTTCCTATCACCGATAAAGTTCTGGCAGCCCTTACCAAAGCCGGCTGAACGGACGCAGTGCCCCCGTTTTCGTGCAGTCTTTCGAAGTGTCTAACCTGCAATACATCCGGAAGAAATCCACTGTAAAACTGGTGCAGCTCTTTGATGCCTACGACGTGGACAAAAATGGAAAACTGATTATGGAGGCGCCCAATGGCCAACCCTATGATTTTGTGGTGTCCGGTGACCGCCGAACGTACAATGACCTGGCTACGGATGCCGGGCTGGACTTTATTAAAACCTACGCGGACGGTATCGGAGTATGGAAGCCTTTTGTTCAGCCGTATACTTTTACGGATGTTAACAATGATGGCAAGGCCGATGATATCAATAATGACGGCCAGGTAAACGATGCGGACTTTACTAAACTTCCGCCAACCGACCTGATCCCGCGGGCTCACTCCCGGAAACTGCTGGTGCATGCGTATACTTTCCGGAACGAACCCCGCCGTCTGCTGAAAGATTATAAGAATGATCCGGCCGCCGAGTACCGCAATTTTTACGCACTGGGCATTGACGGCGTATTTTCAGATTTTCCCGTTACGGCAGTAATGGCCCGCCAGTAATAGTTAACGATGGTCGTTATAATGAATGAATTTCATTACTGAGCAAGGACCAGTATACAAGAAGGTTAATTAAGCGCCAGCGGCCAGAAGTATGATCTGGCCGCTGGCGTTTTAATATAGGCATGGGGTACAAGTATTTTTCAAATTACTCCCACACGGCTGGTCCTATAGCTCATTCAAGATGGCTACCAGTCGCTCAGGCATTGAGAAAAAGGGCATATGGCCGCTGGGAAGCGTGTATACTTTCTGGCAATGACCATTACCGGGGATGTCTCGCTTATCGAAGTCTTTGGCCTCGGTGCATAAGATATAGTATTTAGGAATGGCTTCAAATCGGGCTTCGGTTAGCTGTACCGGGGTAATAAAAGTAGTCATTGGTTCCGGACCAAGATGGGCTTTGGCAAATGCTATGTCTGCCGCCGAGCAATCATTATAAAGAAGCTCTTCTATCATTTGATCGGTCAGTGTACAGGTTTTGCCACCTGGCGAAACGTTTGAAGCAAGCGTAGGAGCTGGCTCCACGCCTGGTGGGGGAGGAATAAAACTCTTTTGCACTACAGCGATCAGCGATTCACCGTTTTTGGGCAGGAACGCATCTAGGTACACTAACTTAGCTACTTTTTGGGGTCCGAGTAGCTCAGCTGCTTGTGAAATGACAATGCCACCGCTGGAATGCCCTACTAGTACAACTGCTTCAGGTTGCGCTTTTGCCATCCCCACTACTTTCCGGACGCAGTCCTGAAGAGTAACCTGCTCAGGGGGCGTTTGGTCTTTTCCGTGCCCGGGCAAATCGAACACTACCACTTTGTGGCCTTTGGCTTCCAGGAGAGGTACCACTTTTTGCCAGCACCAGGCACCGTGCCAGGCTGGATGTACCAGCAGGAAAGTTTTAGGTTGCGCTACCGAGCTATGCGCTATTCCCCATATAAGGGATAACAACAGAAGCAACAAAATCTCTTTCATAATTTTTATTAAAAATAGTTTGGTGTAGACAAAAGTACAGAGGGCGCCAAGGGTACTATTGGTAAAAAAAGGACATTTCAACTGTTTGTTTTGTATCTGAAAGTCGATAATTTACCAGAAGGCTTTTGCATTAGGGGAAACCATGGGTCCCGCTGTTGGGTAATGTTTACTACTTAAGGAGGGATATTTAATGAAGCCACTCACAAATAGGCTTAAAAGATGCTTTTAAAGGATTTTACTCCCAGTCCAGCTATAAGCGACTTGGTACGTTGCTTTAGGATTTGCCATTTTACCTTCGATCAGACAATTACAATTCCAGGGAAAGTATATCCCCCTAAACCAGAAATGGTGCTGCATTTTTTTCTCCGGGATGCCTGGGCCATTGAGCAGGAAAGTGGCAGGAAAGAATACCAGCCGCCCATCACGCTAACCGGACAGCGGACTTTTGTGAGGAATCAGTATAATGGCAGGGATTTTATAAACTTTCAGGTGGTATTTCAGCCTACGGCTTTGTTCCGGTTAACGGGTATTCCAGCCGATGCACTTACTGATCAAATTCTGGATGCAGAAGACATTTTTCCCAAAAGCATTCGCTATACATTTGAACAACTCCAGAAGGCTCGTAGTTATTCCCAATTGCTACTGATTGGAGAAAGCTTCGTGAAAGTCCTTCTCCATTCTATTACGAAAGATATTCATCCGATTGATGCCGTAGCCAAACAAATGCTGCAAACAGCCGGAAACGTATCCCTGGATTGGCTAGCTCAGGAAGCTTGTCTGTGTACAAAGCAATTCAAGCGAAAATTTAACGAAAGAACAGGGGTAAACCCTAAGCTTTATACTCGCATTATCCGGTTCAACAAAGCCTTTAATCTCAAAAACCGCTATCCGGATCATGATTGGTTAAGCATCGCCGTGCAATGCGGGTATTATGACTACCAACATTTGGTGAAAGACTATCGGGATTTTACCGGTCTAACCCCAATCGCTTTTCATCAGCTTGAAAAGAGCTCTCCAGAGTACATTCTGGGTCTTACCCCGGAATTATATCGATCCAGGGTTGAATTAGGATAGTAAATGGGAGGCAATCAGACTACCTGCTTTATCCCCACTTCGAATAAGGATGGTGGATGAGATTGGCATGAGTATCTGTCTCATCGCCGGTCACTTCCCTCCCAATCCACGGCGGCAGATCTATTGGTTGATCTTCGGAGGTTAATTCTACTTCAGCAACAACCAGCCCTTGGTTTTCTCCGCTAAATTCGTCTACTTCCCAGAGTAAACCTTGGTACCTGATCTTATAGCGCACTTTTTCAATGATGGGCTTTTCACAGATTTCCCTCAGCATTTCCAGGGCATCTGCATAAGGGATTTCATACTCGTATTCCCGGCGGGTAGCTCCCTGCGTCGTTCCTTTAATGGTCAGAAATGCTTTGTCACCAGCCGTGCGCACTCTTACCGTCCGGTCGCGGTGACTGCTCACGTAACCCTGCCGGTAGGATTCTCCCTTGGCCCCTTCTTTCCAGGCATTTCCATTTACCAGATACTTCTTTTCAATTTCTAGGCCCATAGTCTTCTTATCAGGAATTGGTTACTCTTCGGCTGGCTCAGGATTGGTTTCAGCCCGCCATATGCCCCAATACAGACGGTAACGGCCTATGAAATCGGCCGCTTTTTCGGCAAACAGGCGTTTGGCCAGCGGCAAGAATTGCTGCTGCACTTTTTCTCTCTCAGTTTGGATCAGAGCCACAAGCGGCGAAGCGGCTTCGGGAGAAAGGGAAAATTTACTGGACTCTATCTCCTGACCCAGCACGCCCAGGTCATGATCTTCACCGAGCCACTCACCCAGTATGCCTAACTCATGCCCATACGCCTCAAATAAGCCGGGCCACAGGGGGGTGAGAATCCGGGTGTGGTACCATAGGTTCTTTACTTCCTTCCTCAATTCATGAAAATTATGGCTACTCGGCTCCTGCTTTGCAGTACCAAAAGCTTTCACCCCGCGTTTATAGATCATTCTCATATTGTCGGCCAGAGCCGCAAAAGAATCCCTGATGGTCCCAAACTGCGGCTGGCTTTGCTGCGCTTCTTTAAATGCCTGTAATACTTCCGCAATTGCCTTTTCATCCTCGAAAAAAGCTTTCGAAACCAGATTCTGCCGCTCCACCAATTGCTGCCGGATCTGGCTGAAGACCTGATCATCTATAGCGTCCGGATTAGCCTCCTTAAGCTTATCCAGGGTTTTAATCATGACGGTGGCATCCCGCAGGTGAGAGAGCATATGGCCGATAGTACGGTACCGGATGTTTTCCTGTCTGAATGTTTCCTCTCCTATGTCGCTTCTGACCAGGCGGAGTAGTCCCCGGATCTTCTTGATGCGCTTGCGTACACTGTGAATCGTTTCCTCTTGATTGTCTCCCGGATTTTCAAGCGAGTGAATGGCTTCCGAAAGTTCTTCATTGAAGATCCGGCTGATACTATCCCCTATTGACTCTGCCTGTTTAATCTCGTATCCCATCTTATTTATTGATATACATTAGAATGGTATAGATTTTATACCTGCTCATAATTAAAAACCGGACGTTTAGCCGGTTTTGTCAATACGATATTCCTTTCCGTCAGCACTGTGATGGAGCAACTATAATGCTTTGATTCTGCCGGTGCGAAGGATATCTTTTCAATTTAAAAAACGCCTCTACGCCTAGTTCACCCAGGCTTACCAGCCCCATTACGAATGGGCAGCGGCAGCAGACGGTTCCTGATCAGCCGCAGGGGCAGTGTTGGGCTCAGTAAATTCAGTATAAGTAGCAGTGCCTTGCGGCTGATACTTGTTAGGCATCAGGTCCTGGAGAGAGGATGACACAGAGCCTATCAGGTTTTGTCCCCTGGAAGATTGAATGGCCGCCGTAATAAGGGCACCGCCGGCAGCACCGCCCAGTGCAGCCCAGAGTACAGGGTTATTACGGAACGTCTTCCCAAGAGCTTTCAATGAATTATTGGTTTGTTTCTTCTTCTTAGCCATGACTGTATTATATAAAAATTAATAAAAGGTTGTATTAAGTAACATACGGGTAATTAAGACTGTGGTTACCTGAGAAACCATTTTAAAAAACTTAACTTCTTTACTGCTCACGGGTTACGTATGATGGTGCGGGAACCATAACAAAGACAATAGTAAGTACTAATTCAAGTTGCGTACTAGTCAGGGTTCTAAACAGGTACCCTCCAGACAGGTATCACCTCCAGACAGGTATCAATGGAAAAGGCCAGGATAAACAGGAATACTTTCAGGGAGGAAGCCTTGCGGAGTTACCGCATGAATTTTACGAGGAAAAGTTAGTAATCTGACTGAAAACGGCTTCAACTGGTTTACGAAAGGTGTTCTTGAGAAACTTCGTAGGGTTGGTCGGGACGCAGTGAGTTCTTTTTGCGATGGGTTTTAGATAAATCTAGTCACACTCCGCATACAAGTCTTCCTGCTCGTAATCTGTATAGGCACTATCGGCATAGAGCTCACTGCCTTCAGGCAAGTCCAACTGCATAGCCTGAAAAGCAGTACTATCATGAAAACTACCGGCAGTGATAAAGTAGTCTATATGGTGACCATGAGTTGTACCTTGAAACCGTAGAAATATTCCTTCTTGGCTTCATTATATCCGTGGTACGCCTTGCCTTTGAGCAGTCGGCAGCGGGGAATGCGACAATTCCGGCAAACGGCTACCGGAAAGGAATCAATTACATAACGGGCAGTCGTATTGAGTTCTTTCAGACTAGCTCCCAAATGCCTGAAAAATAACTACTAAAGTAGCTTCTAAGCGGTGCAATCGACGATTAAATCCGATTTGTCAATCATTTTCATCCCATAGTGTGCTTGCATATACTGACAAGCAGTAGCTGATTGCCATGAAAGTAGAGTGCCGCGACCAAAGCAGTAGTAGCAATTTCTGCATCGGAAAGTTTACAATGCGCCGCTGTCCCATTACTTTAAACAAATCGTCCAGAAAACAATATATTGCTATCGTCTTGTCATTCATGGCTTGAGTAGGTTGAGAGCGTGAGATACTCCTAATTTACCCCCTTGTTTGACAAGACTGCTTTCTCGCAACTTGAATTAGGTACTACTTATTCCTATTCCCGCACCTCGGTAAACCCTTTGCTGGCGTCATCAAGCACCAGTATCAGTCATTACCCCGGAAGGCTTCTCCCGGCGGATCAAACTCTTTGGCATTGGTATTTTCAACTTTCCCATGCGGGCTGCGGCCCCGCTTCTTGGATTATACCACCAGCCGGTAATGGTTTTGCCGGTAATTTTAGTCAAGTCTACTTTGGCAGGCTCTCCACCGGGAAATAGACCATAATGCAGCTGCCATCATCGGTACGGGCCGCCCTAACCCGGTTCAGGCTACTATCGGCAACGGATAACAAAGTCTGGTCGGGAATAGGCCGTGTAGCGTTTTCAGATACGTCATCTGCTCGGCGCCAGGTTGGTCCATTGCCTCTTTCCACGGAGTACGGGCATCCGTAACGGACTCACGACCAGGCTGCCAGAACTGCCAGATGTTATGATTGCCATAGGTATGCCCGCAGGCACCGGCAAGCATAGACCAGTAAGCCGCCTGCCGTGTATCAAAATCATCAAAATAGCCGTTCTCCTTCTTTCTACCCACCGGATGGTCTTCATATCGGGGCTCTCCGTCCAACACGGGCTTCACTGGACTTAATTCCTGGGCTTCTATGGTTTTTTCATAATTGGGGACATCAGGCTCCGTGCCCTGATTGAAACATATTGAAGTCGAGCCAGGCATCCTGGTGAAAGAACTGCGATGAACTTGTTCTGCCCTGAGGGTGGTAGGTAATTAACTGACTATTTCCGACGGCGCTACGAATTTCGCTCGGCCATACTGCGAATGATAGCCCGGTGCAGGTCATTTTCTGGGTTCCGATCTCCACCCAATATCCAGATGATGGGTTTATCCTTATAGCGGTTGCCTAGCCAGCCCCGCTATTGCCGGGCATTGTCAGGCGTAAAAATTTCTGGGCCTACGCCCCATTTTTTATTGAATTTGTCGCCCCAGGTCGGCGCAGTCCGGTGAACATCCCCAATGAAGCAGTTTTATTCACAATATAATCTACATGTTCGAGTAGGCTTCATCGGGTTGTGCCGGATTGTTGTTCTTTAAGGGAACATGCCCATAGGTACCTCGGTACAGACAGGCCACTGAACTCCGCTAATACCACTGCCTGAATTACCGTAAAGCCTTTCTGGGCGCGGTTTTCCAGGTACTCATCTGCCTCATCGCGGGTAAGCCGGTGAAATAGCTTGTCTCAAATAAAAGAAAGGAGTGCCATCCTGATAGGTAATGTCTCTTATCGGAACTAATTTTTAGAGATTGTGCTGCTGAAAGGCTTGCCCACACATCAAGCTGCTAAACACAAAGCTGTATGGTTGTCCTATTTATGAGTGACAGAAAGCACTTAGTTATAAAGCCGTTAATTTATTAGACTATTGAAAGTATTTTGTAGCCAATAAGGCTTTTGAAAAACACGTCATTGCGTCGCAATCTTTAGCAGCGCATTAATCCCTCCGGAGCTACCGACCAGACTATTTTAGGCTGAAGCCTTTTGATTCTTCGCTCATTCTTCCCTCCGAAGACAGTTTTATTCACAATATTTTCAATAGTCCTACATAGTTAAGCGAAAAAAGGTCGTAGCTGCGAAACTTGACACTTCATCGGGCCTCAATGATGCAAACTTTCTGGCGTTAACCGGATTTTATGATTGTTCACCGTACTTTAAGGGAACATGCCCAATGAGTTGAGGCATTGACTGGGTAGACTTCAACAGACAATGGAGTTTTTAGGCGTAGTCACAGTTTTATGGGTAAGAACTCAAACGCTAAGTTTCGGACCCGATGCACATCGTCGCAGGTGAGTCGGGGATTAGGCAAAGCCGTCGTGGAAAGTAATCGGTTGTATCAATGTGAGCTTGAAGCAAACCTGGGTAATCGAGGCCACGCAAACTCCGGCTGGTTTAGCTACTCAAAAGACAGGGATTCTATGTACTCTTAGACTGCCTACCCCATATACAGTCGATTGTTTACTTTGTCGCTGACGGTTTGCCAAGAAAGGTGTTTACAGCCTTAGGCAGGCTGGTAAGCACTTAATCACTAAACTCCGCTCGGATGCCGATTTGTACTCCTTGTGGGATAAGCCCCGAAAAAGGACAGCGAGGCCCTTCACGGAAGTATGCGGGTAGGTGGACTTTTCCGACTTAACTGCTTGGCTGATAGGTACACTTATCTGCAACTCTACTGCCAGCGCTGAACTATAATAGTCGTCTTGGTGCGCAATAGAAGACGAACAAATATGTACTGCTAGCTTCTACCGATCTTGAAAGGTAGTAGAATATTACCAACTGCGGTTTACTGAACATCACAGTTTATGCTAAAACGGGATCAAGACAAGCTGGACTTATAATCTCGCTTTGAGTGCGGTTAAAGCTCGGGCTGCTTTGCAGGCACGCAAACTCGTTGAATGCTTTCATCCGAAGACAAACTAACCAGCACATTGCCCAACTATTTATGAGCAACTTGCCCAACTACCCCAATTGACCTAATTCATTTCAATACCCTCAATCTCCAGTTTTGGCCTATAAGGCTGCTTAGAATTATCCTGTATCCTGTCCGCACTATTGTTATTTTATTACCCTACTACTTGAGCAAGCAGACCTAATTTACTACAGGGCCATTACATCCAAATTTGATGTATTTTAGGATAAAAAGTGATTCCAAATGATCAATAAGGAAATAAATCATTTGAATCACCAATCACCTTACAGAATAGTACCAGGAAATTCGACAAGACGGATAACTGCTCATTTCCCTAATTAACGTCAATGTACAATCAAAAGCCCTTTTAGATGCAAACGCCCTAAAATTTACTACATCTTTTGTAGTAGTTTAAATAATTAATTTTCCTTTCCGGCAGGTAGTAATCAGAACGGAAAAAGCACCAGTGATCATTTTAACTCATTTCCGTGCCAACGTCAAAGTGTAGGATAGTAACTGTCAATGCGATTCCGTAATGCCTGAAGAATCGTATCATAATGGTTTCAAAAATAAAGCGTGTGATTTATCATGAATTTTGTCCGGTTGCCGGGCCCGATCCAATCCCAGAATATCGGTGAAGCATGACTGAAAAACTTCTTCCCTACATTGACAAACCCCGTACTTCGGGTATAAAATGAATTTCGCTACAAGTAGAAAAGGGATAATTTGACAGGTTGATTGCATTTAAAAGTACAATAAATCGACCTGTTTTTCCTTGAATAATTCTAATTTTAAAAAAGGAATCGTTCCTGGACTTTTTTCAGAAACTATCCTTTACAAAATATTTGACAAATTTTCGTTCAAAATAGAAAGCTGAAACTACATTGCCAAATTTTATTTGAAATTTAAATGCGTTCAACCTGAAGCATTGAAAAAAAACTATTTAGCCCAGAAGTAGGAACTTGCTCGATCTTGACATTTTTGAAAATCAGAATACTAGCGTTTTCAGGAGAAACAAAGGTGTTTTCAGTTGCTGATCACGTGTTAAGTCAGATCTTCGAAAAAGGTCGAAAGAAACGGTACTCCGGTGCAAGTCTTAGAGCTTTGGAGAGAAGATGTCCTACTGACGGTTGACAACCTACATGCAAGACTTTACATTTTCAATACTTAAATCAGGAGAGCTGCTAAAAGAAAAACAGCCCCAATATGCAGACCTCTAATTTTACTCCAGCTAAAAATAGAAGTGCTTTCAATCATGGAAAAAGTAGAAGTTAGACAGCAATTCTTATTTGAAAACCGGTCCGTTACGCTGTCTTTATTAGAGGATAGTGTATTATTAGTGGCCTACAAGAACCGGGCATCTAATGAAGAATACGGGCTGAACTTGACCAAGCAGCTAGAACTGGTTAAAAAACATAAAGTTGCCAAAGCCGTGTTTGATTTGCGGAAGATGGGCGTATTGAGTGCCGAGAATCAGCAGTATACCAGTCAAGTATTTATGCCGCAAATCACGCAGGCCGGTCTAAAACATTCTGCCTTGGTTGTTCCCCAAGACATCTTCGGTGAAGCTTCTGCTAAAAATGTAACTAACAAAGTGAAAAATGAGGTTGTTTTCTCAGTCCACTATTTCAGTGACTTGGCTCAGGGAGTAGCTTGGCTAAAAAGCTTCTAAAATGAAATAACTGCTTGTTTTTATAAGTTAAGACCGAGGAGTCGTTTGAAATTATACCCTAACAAGTAGGGTAAGCGCGAAGTTTTTATAAACAGAAGGAAACCGGTTGTAGTAACAACCAAGGTTCATTTACCCTTTAGGGTTTACCATCACCCTTCCTACTCCTGTTTGAAAATGTCAAAAGAGAAATGGGTAGTCATATTAGATAACATGGCTACAGTCGTAAGTACCAAACCATACAGTCCGACGAACTGATAGGCCTCCCAGGATAACCAGGCAGCGATGACCAAAGGCACAATCACGCAAATCGACCGGAAAACTGTCCGCATGGAAGTAAAGATAAAATGTTCTCCTGCTGGAATACGGGCATTATAGGCATGATACTTTAAGCGGCAATAGCTATACAAACCAGCCATTTCATGGAATAGCAAACTGGCAATAATACCCGTTTGAACGGCATAAAAAACGTGCACCATCTTATATTCGCGGCCCCAGATCATCCAGGTTTCTGGCAGTAAGAAACGCAGTACGACATAAGCTACCAGGATCAACAGTAGGGCATTGGTGAGCTTAACGGCAAATCCTAAACCGGTTTCCAGTGATTTTTGCTTCAGATTGAGCAGGAAAACGGACACAGCAGACACCATTACTCCGCTTAAAGCTAATACCAGCGGCAATATAACCGGTCCGGAAACCCAGGCTGAAATCCTGGTTACATTCATTTCCGATAGGCTGGCCCCTAGCAGCATCCCTGCCGTAATTGCCGCCGCAAAAGCATCCATCCGATCAGCCTTTAATATTTTTGGATGAGAAGGTTTCGCACTCTTTCCCCGGTATAGATAGGCCATTAGCAAAGCAGTGGAAGAACCTAAGGCAAAGCCCGACAGGAGAGACAAAGTCGGGTAAAGGCCCCATTGAAAACCAGGTTGGTAAGTCAGCAGGACCAGCAACAAGGATAGCAGGCAAAATATCAGGTTCCGGATGTTTACGAAGGCTTTACCAGCCGAGAGAGGCACGCTGAAGGGAGTCTGGTTGCCAAAAGAGATCTGTAACATGCGCTGGATATCAGCTGATAAAGTGGTAAAAGTGATTCCAAGCCCGGTACTAATCAATCCGGCAATTAAAGCAGCTTGGCCAATATGGAGGTACTTATCAGCCGTAGCCGTGTAGCAAAGTGACAATACCAAACCTGAAAGCAATAAGACGGTAAGCGGTTTGTACGCCGACTGCAGCCAGTCTTCGAGTTTCTGCCCAAAAGCTCCGAACACAGCTTGCACCTTCTCCGCATTTTCGGTAATTCCTATGAGCCAGGTCAGTCGCAGGGTAGTCAGAACAAGCAAGGCACTCCCAAAAAAAGATAGGTTTAAAATATTTTCCATAACAAATTTTTAAAAACAATACATTCAGTAATTATCTGTCGCTACCATCTTCCTACTCAAAAAATGTTATCAGAAAGGCCTGGAAACGCCAAAAAGTTTACAGACAAGGACTTTACGATTGTTAATAATAAAAGTTGTAAAAGGTAAACAAGGCCTACGTTACGACGAATATAGCAATTCCCGGATAACTTCCAAAAAACTTACATTCTAAACCTAATCTGCAGGGTTGAACTTCTATTGCCCGATTATTGCTGTATGATTAGAGTAAATTGCCGAAAATTGATAAGTATGAGAATACCCTATTGGCTGGTTCTGACCTTTTTTAGCTTTTTAACTGCCCGGGCTCAGCAACAGGCTATGCCCAAAATGCTGCTGCTGGATATGGATACGCAGGTGCAGGCAACGCGGGCCGTAAATGATATGTATAACTTCAAGTTTGAAAAGGCCGAAAGAGAATTTGGGTGGTTTAAGTTAAATCATCCTACTCACCCACTGCCTGACTTCTTGCTTGGTTTGAGTGAGTGGTGGAAGATAGTTCCCAATATTGACAACCAGCAATACGACACTAAGTTTCTGGCTTACATGGATAGTGCCATTACCAAGGCCGAGAAATTGTACGATGCCGACAAAAACAATGTAGAGGCAGCCTTTTTTCTGGCGGGAGCCTACGGGTTCAAAGGGCGTTTGTACTCCGAACGCAAGGATTGGCGTAAAGCTGCAGTGGCTAGTAAAAATGCACTTAATTACCTGGACAAATTCCGGGACGTGGTGAACTGAGCCCTGAGTTTTTGTTCGGCGACGCCCTCTATAACTACTACCGTGACTGGGTTCCGGAAAACTATCCGAGTCTAAAACCCATTCTATGGTTATTTCCCAAAGGGGACAAATCTAAAGGGGTGAAGCAGTTGGAAGACGTGGCCAACAATGCTTTCTATACCCGTACCGAAGCGCAGCTTCCTCATGCGCATTTACAGTGAAGAGAATCAGGAGCAGAAGAGCATGAACTGGCCAAATACCTGCACAATACTTTTCCGGATAATGCTTACTTTGAGCGGTACTATGCCCGGCTGGCTTTACCCAGGGACGGTTCGCTGATGCCGAACAGATGTCACTGAGTTTGCTTACGAAACTGGATCAAGGAATGCCTGGCTATGAGTTTACCAGTGGCCGCTACGCCAGCTATTACCTGGGTTACATCTATCAGGAGAACGTAGCTAAAGACTTAGAGAAAGCAAAAGCAAACTAAACGGACAGTGGTGTACTCTGAGCAAGGCAAAAGCCTTTGAGAGTGGCTATTACCTGGGAGCCCTGTCCACATTGGCCCGTATTTACGACCGTGAAGGCAACGTGGAGGAAGCAGGTAAGTATTACAATGTGCTGCTCGAACGGGCCAAAAGAAAATCCGATTACCACGATGAGGCCAAAAAATACCTGAATGCGCACAAAGAAAGCGTCGCCGGAGAGACTAATTCTCTAACTATTCACTACCGATCATATATTATCTATATTTTTGCGACCGGAAGCACGCACATAACTCAAAAATCCTTATTCATGCCAGTAATTGAATCCAATTACGAAAGTAAAAACGAAGAAATAGACCTTTTAAAACTGCTCAAAGCTCTTATTAAGTACCTTCATGATTATAAAATCTTGTTACTGAGCCTGGTAACAGCGGGGCTTTTGGGTGGCTATCTTGCCTACGGTCTGCTACCTCCGGTTTATAAGGTCAGTATGATTGCTGATTCTAATGTATTAAGCAGTATTGAAATTATAAGCATCACTAGTCTTGGCATGATCTTCTGGAGAAGCGGGAAAGGACAGTATTAGCCCATCGGCTTAATCTGAGTGAGGAAACTATTTATAAATTAAAAGACATTGAAGCTGATCTTACCAATAAAAAGTTCATTGGCTCGGCTCCCGACGATGATCCTTTTATTATAACGGCTACGGTCAGTGATAATACAATTCTTGACTCCTTACAGGCAGGTATTATTTACTATCTGGAAAATAATCGATTTGTAAGAGCGGGTGACGATGAAAAGACAGAATATGGATTCGCTGCGGCAAGCCATCAACAGGCAGATTGCCGACTTGAATGAGATGAAACGAGCCATCCAACAATTGATCGAAAACGGAGGAATCGAAGGAAAAGCAGGAAATATGGTGATGGCTGAGCCAGAAGGGCATTAGTGGATTGATTATTGAGCTGTACGGCAAGCGCCTGGAGATAGATGAAAAAATCAAATTTTTTGGATGAGATACAGGTTATTCAGGGTTTTACCGTTTCAATAAGCCAGATGGTCCCAAACTATCATTATGTCTTATAATTGGATTAGCTACCGGCCTGTTGGCGGCAATACTCGCGATTGTGACCAGAAATATTAAGCGGCAGTTAGAGCTTCAGTAAGTCTGCACCAACCGCATCTTTAACGTAAAGGGCCACGATTCGGGCGGCCCTTTACGTTGGTATAACTTCTTGAGGATTTACTCTTTGGTTAACGGTCGGCCGGAATGGGCAGTACCTTACTGTTTTTAAAAGTAGACAGAATCACCATGGATTGCATACTGTCAATTTCTTCAATGTCACTCACCTTCTCCAGAATCAGTTTCTGATACGAAGGAATATCTTTGGTGATAATTTTTAGCAGACAATCTCAACTACCCGTTACGTGGTGGCACTCAATAATTTCGTCAATGTCCTTGATTTTACTCACAAACCCATCAATGTACGTCTTCTTATGGCCAATCAGGCTGACCTGCACAAAAGTAGTTACACCCAATCCGATTTTTTCAGTATCTAACTGGGCATGATAACTCCGAATCAATCCGGCATTTTCTAATTTTTTTACTCTCTCCAGCGTAGGTGCGGGAGATAGCCCTATCTCTTTAGAGAGATGAGCATTCGTGATCTTAGCGTTGCTCTGCAAAATCTCCAGAATTTTGCGATCAATCTGGTCAAGTTTTATGATACCGTTAGCATTCATAAATAACGAATTTTATTCGGCGTAAAATGGGTTTATTTCAATTATTTATTCCCCAAATGTAATTTTATGACTACAAATATAGTTTATTACTTTACAATAGAAAATTTTATTCTTCTTTGGAATGCATCTTTAAAATTCTCTAACTGAGTTCTGTTTATTAGCAGGAAGGGTTATTCGAAAGTAGGGCTGCTAAAATGAAAATGCCTTTCACAGCAGCATGTGAAAGGCATTTTTGTAAAGGGAGGGAGACGGGGTTCGAACCCGCGACCTCCTGAACCACAATCAGGCGCTCTAACCAGCTGAGCTACAACCTCCGTTTAACAATGCACAAAAGTAGTAGTTTTGCTACTACTTTACAAGAATGCAAATCAGTTTTTGGGAATAATGCAGGCTAGTTACGCTCAAACAGCAAACGCTCTCCCATATAGTTTTCATGGAAACTTCCCGTCTGGTAAGCTAGGTGCCCTGACACAATGGTATGGGTAACCGCAGATCTGAAAGTACGTCCTTCAAACGGCGACCACCCGCACTTGTAATGAATATTTTCCTTGGTTACCAGATACGTTTTGTCCAGATCCACTAACACCAGATCAGCCCAGCAGCCTTCCCGGATATAACCACGTTTTTCAACCTGGAAACAATCAGCTGGGGCGTGACACATTTTTTCCACTATTTTTTCTAAGGAAAGCTGACCGGAATGGTAAAACTCCAGCATCGTCAGCAGGGAGTGCTGTACCAGTGGTACGCCGGATGGCGCCTGCCAGTACGGCTGCGACTTTTCTTCCCGGGTATGCGGTGCATGGTCCGTGGCAATAATATCCAGCCGGTCGTCGAGTAGCGCTTCCAGCAAACCCGCTTTGTGCCGCTTGTCTTTAATGGCCGGATTGCATTTGAGTCCATTACCCAACTGCTCGTAGTCCCCCGCATCAAACCAGAGATGATGCACGCATACTTCGGCGGTGATGCGTTTTTCTGTGAGCGGAACCCTATTGGTAAAAAGGGCTAACTCGTCGGCAGTGGAAATATGCAGAATGTGCAGACGGGTATTATATTGCCGGGCCAGTGCCACAGCCATTGAGGACGATTTCAGGCAGGCTTCTTCGTTCCGGATGAGTGGATGTATGCTGGTTGGGGCATCTTCTCCGTACCGCTGGCGGTATTCGGCGGCATTGAGCCGGATCGTTGCTTCGTCTTCACAATGCGTAGCCACCAGCATAGGGCTTTCGCGGAAAACGGAAGCCAAGGTTTTTTCATTGTCCACCAGCATATTGCCCGTAGAAGACCCCATAAACACCTTAATACCGCAAACCCGGCGGGGATCGGTTTTCAATACCTCGGCCAGGTTGTCGTTGGAAGCCCCCATGAAGAAAGAATAGTTGGCCAGTGACCGCCGGGATGCGAGCTGATACTTCTCTTCGAGCAGGGTTTGCGTCAGGGTATTAGGAACCGTATTAGGCATTTCCATAAAGGAAGTAACTCCTCCCGCAACGGCCGCCCGACTTTCGGTGTAGAGGTCAGCTTTGTGCGTGAGGCCCGGTTCACGGAAATGGACCTGGTCATCAATGACACCAGGCAGTAAATGTTTTCCGTTGGCATCAATAATAATGTCTGCGGGAAGGTGTGATAGCGCATTTCCTATCTTCTCGATTCGCCCCCGGTTTACCAACACGTCAGTTTCTATAATCTGCCCTTCATTTACGAGCCGGGCATTCAAAATTAAAATGCTTTTTTTCATGGGTTGATGGGGTTGTCAGAGCTGCGGATGGATGCGATGAAATCTTAAGATAATAAGTGCTTGGGTAAAATCAGTTTAAGCGGCCTTACTTTAATGAAGTTATGATCAAACTATATAGATGACTACTACTAATAACTACTTATCCTGTTCATCCTAACTGTTACATCCATCCGCGGTTCTGACATCTTTTGTTTACTTCAGCGGGGACACTGTTTGCTTAATAGTCTCGAAGTTGGGCTGATCACTGGCATTCTCCAGCACTTTGGCATCTGGCCATACAAGCAAAGTGGGATAGCTATTCCGTTGGCAATGTTAAGGGCTAATTGCTAAATGTGATACGATTTGGCAGATAAACTTTGCAGGACGTTGGGGGAGGTTTGGCTGAATGAAGATGAAGCATAGAGCCAGTGCCAAAATAAGAACCCTGACTGGCATCTGAATGCCAGTCAGGACTGGGAAAGGTGAGACTTGAATGATTATTGCTATTGCCTGTTGCTGCCGGATGCCGGGCAGTGAGGCATACCTGCTTACGCTTAGGATACGGCCTGCCTGCGGCGCTGAGGCAAGTCCCCTTTTTTTACAAAAGTGATGGGCACAAACTGATCGGTAGGGGCGCCGATGTAGTAGAGTGTCCAGTCCTGGTCGTACGTAGCCAGCATCTGCCGGATGCATTCAGCCCGGTCAATTACCGGGATATTGCAGTCTTCCCAATAGAACAGTTCTACGCGGTAGTGGAGCTGCTGCTTCTGGCCATTGATGGTTACTTCTATTTCGATGTCCTGCTTGCCAGGCATGTGCGGAATGGGTACAGCTATATGAGCCATAGGTTTACATAAATGTTAGGTGTTAAACTGTCTGATGCTACGCTTGATTTTCAGGATGAAGGGAATATTTTGATGATTCCCCTTAACCTTAGGAATTCCCGCCAATAAATGTGCCACCCAAAATCAACCGTTGCCACGGCCTCAAAAACAACACTTAGCCCTACGCAACTGTCCGGGAATGACCAGCTTTGTCCGGACTCGAACAAGATCTTTTGCTTACTTTTCTGTAACCAATGCTTGGTTGACGTAGTCAAAGACTAGCCGGGATACTCCGGCCAGCATGGATACGCCTTTCTCGGTTTCCTTCAGATTTTTAGACAACAGTACCAGCACGTAAGACTTGCCGTTAGGGAGGTAAACAATTCCGGAATCGTGCCGCACCCCCGTAATTTCTCCGGTTTTATGAGCTACTTTCACTTCTTTGGGAAGCTGAGCCGGAATCATATCGTTGAATTGCTGGTCACGCAGAATTTTGATCATTTCAGCCGTAGCCGCTTGATCAATGGCTTTTCCCCGGGCAATAGCTTCAAAAATACGCATCAGGTCATAGGCAGTAGTGGAGTTATTCAGGCCCTTCGCAAACGCCTTGCTATCTTCCACACCGCGCAGCACCTCTATATCCTTCGCCCCGAGGGTGCGCATGGTTTGCGTGACGTTCCCAGCCCCGACCCGTTCAATCAGGATGTTGGTGGCCAGGTTACTGCTCACCGTAATCATTTCGTATACCAGGTCATAGATGGTCATTGGGTGGCCGATTTTCCGGTAGAGTCCTTCGCCGCTATCTTCATTAATGTCCATGCTATAGGGACTGCCATCCACAATGCTTTTAAATTCATTTTTTACCAGCACTGAATCCGTAAGCTTGAATTTACCTTGTTTAGCCTGCCGGAATACTTCAATCATGACCGGCGTTTTCATGGTGCTGGCCGCGTGAAAAGACACCTTCTCATTGATCAGCAGCCGCTCTTTAGGTTGGTCGAGGGAATGAAATGCCAGGGCAAAAGTGCCGTCAACGGATTGAAAACGGTGCCTGATATCACTAGCTAATTGGTCAAGCGTCATTACCGGCTGGCAGTAGGCGCCTTGCAGGGCGCATAACATAAGAATAACAGTCAGACAGATTTTCATAAAGAATAGAGATCACAGGCTAGGTTCAACATACAAAATAGGGCTGACTTCCACTACTCCTTTGCCAGTATCCAGGTCTTGGTCTTTACCTCAGCCCCCTTAATGGCCTCCAGCAACTGCTCATCACTTTCAAATTGGAGTTCCGACAAAAGGGCAGCTTCTACACTGACCTCAAAAGAGTGCGCTTCAAACGGCCAAGGATGCACTACCACGCGATTATCGCATAATTGCTTCACCTGATACACCCGTCCGTCCGGCCCTTTACTAATTTCCAGGGCTCGTTCGCCGGTGGGCAGCTGGTCTTGGCAGAGGATCAGGGAAAACTGGTCGCACCATTGGAGCAAATCATAGGCATATTGCACCTCGGCCGGTTTTACATCTAACTCTTTCGTCCAGCGTTTCTGGTTCTCCTGCTGGCCGTCCAGAAAGGTGTCCACTTCTTTGGCATCACCCCGCATGGGTTCGTACAGAAAGGACAAGTGCTTGGAGATAAGCAGGGCAATCCAGCGGCTTTTGTGCTGGGCCAGTTCAGCAATTCGAGTCATCTGCACGAAAGAGTACTTCTTCATGTCGAAGTGGAGCGGCGTACCGTTTTCGTTGAGGTGATTGCGGTCCTGCCAATCTTCCTGGGCGTCATCGTGTTCGGCAATAGCCAGCAAGGTCTCAATCCACCTCTGGGGACGGCCTGCTGCCTGCCACTGCGAGGCCAATTGCACTGCCAGTATTCCATGGGCTCGCTGGTGAATAATTTCCCAGCCAGCAGAAGTATAATTAACCAGCATGACCGTATTTGAGTACTGTGAATGTTGAACCGCAGAACAAGGAATGTTGAAAAATATCGAAATTTATTCTATTTTATCCCTTCGACATTCGGCGTTCCTTGTTCGACATTCGATAGTTAAGAAACTATTGATTAAGTAGTCCGGAACCGCCTTTCTCAGCCGAAGCGTCTTAAAGATTAAACCATTGACCGTTACGGAGAATTTCAAAAAACTGCGGTAACACACCGGGCATTACCACTACCGTAAATACGATTCCGAACAAAGCGCCGTACAAATGGGCGTCATGGTTAATATGATCACCGCCGCGCCGGGCCTGATAATACGAGTAAAACATATAGAGGGCGCCAAAAATGAATCCGGGAATACCAATCGGAATAAACATCAGACTCAGTTCGGCCAGCGGATTAATCAGAATAAAGGCAAAAACAATGGACGACACGCCCCCGGAAGCGCCCAATGAATTATAGTGGGGTTGATTCCGATGTTTAAGGTAGGTAGGAATATCCGAAGCTACCACGCCCAAAATGTACAATAGCCCATAGAGTAATTTTCCTGAATCACCGAATTCACGCGTGAAAATAAACTCAAGGTACTGCCCGAATGAGTATAAAGCCCACATATTAAAAAACAGGTGGACGTAGTCATTATGAATCAGGCCCGAGGTGATAAAGCGGTAGTATTCCTTATGTTTGTTTACTGCGTAGGGGTTTAACATCCATTTGCTTAGGATACTTTCGTTACTCCAGGCATAAAAACTGGCAATAACTGTAACAATTATTAAAATAAGGGTCAGACTCATGAGAAGATGGACGGATTAGGGTATGGGCTGATGGGGCAGCAGAATGAGCTACCAGCTACGCAAATTAAGTAATTTACGGGTGGATTTGTTTAGATGACAACTTCATATCCGCATATTAGCCTATCAACTAATTTGCCTATCCGCCTAATCATGAGCCGCTACAAAATAATCAGCATCGCCGTGGATCACCTAAGTTTCCAGGAATGTATAGAAACCGTGGCCCGGTTGGCCCGGACTTTTACCCCTTCCTACGTCTGCTTTGCCAATGTCCATATGATTATCGAGGCGTACCGCAAACCTGATTTTGCACCGGTAGTCAATCGGGCACAGGTAATTGCGGCCGACGGCGTACCGGTAGCCAAAGCGGGTAAGTGGCTGTACGGCATCAACCAGGAACGAGTAGCCGGGATGGATTTTATGCCGCGTATTATCGCTGAATGCGAAAAAAGAGGGCTTTCGCTGTATTTCTTTGGTTCCTCACCGGAAATACTCGAAGGCATCCGGTACCGGCTTGACCGCGACCACCCTTCTTTACGGGTCGCTGGCTTACACTCCCCCCCTTTTGGTCAGTGGGCGGAAACGAATAATCAGGAATATGTACGGTTAATCAATAATTCAGGAGCTCAGGTGGTGCTGGTATCGCTGGGTTGCCCCAAGCAGGAAAAATGGATGGCGCAGCACTCTAAAGACATTAGTGCCGTACTGATCGGCATTGGGGGCGTCTTTGAAGTGTACGCCGGGTTACGCCGCCGGGCACCCGTATGGATGCAAAAAACATCACTCGAATGGCTGTACCGATTGCTGCAAGACCCGAAACGGCTACTCAAAAGATATTTTGTAACCAATACCTGGTTTATAGGACTGCTGCTGCGGGAATGGTTAAAAAAAAAGAGTAATAAAATCTTTGGATAGCTTAAGGCCGGTACTGATTTGCCCGCTTGTTTTGTGCCGCTAAAGTAACAGTTTCCTCAATGCGTTTCCGACGCGTTTCGGGCCTTTTGGCATTTAATATCCATTCGAGAATACCCCGTTTCACCGAACGGGGAAAGGCCTCGAATTTCTCATTAGCAACCTGATTGTTCTGCAGCGCTGCCTGCAGGTCTTCCGGAAGAATAAGGTTTTCTACCTCATCTAAAGCATTCCAGGTTCCGTTTTGCTTGGCCAGCTCAATCATTTGAAGGCCGGCGGGCCGCATTAAGCCTTCTGTCAGCAGGCGTTCTACCCGCTCCTTATTCACCTTGCTCCAGTTGCTTTTGGGATTGCGCCGGGCAAAGAACTGGAAAAAGCTTTCCTCGTCCCGCTTGTTGGCCTTACTGTCAATCCAACCAAAGCAGAGGGCTTCTTCTACGGCCTGCTCATAGTACACACTGGGAGTCCCGCTTTGCTTCCGGTAGATAATCAGCCACACACTTTTAGCCGAATCGTGGTTTTCTTCCAACCAGGTCCGCCAGGCTTGCCGGTCCTGGGCATAAAAGGCGGGTACTCCATCCTTTTCCATACCGCGTAAATTAATTCCGGATTTACTCTTTGGATTAATGTTACCCATAATCCACCGTAAGGGCAATAACGGCACCCGCTTTATCACAGGTGCCGTTATTGCCTAAAATCCCCTACTTTCCTAAAACCGTCGGCAATCTTATTTTTCCCACCAGACTTTGGTATTGATGTTATCCCCTCCCATGCTTTGGACGGCAAGCTCGTAGTTAACGGGGTTGCTGGCCTGCACGTTGAATGGATACCTGAAACGAACGGGCATTACCCCGTTATTCATCAGCCCGGCACTTTTTGGCAACTTGGGCAGGCCCGTCCGGCGGTATTCAAACCACTGCTGGTAATCGTTGAAATACAAGGCGTAATACTTTTGCAGCATAATCCGCTCCAGGGTTCCATCATAGGCCGCATCCGGATTGGAAAAATAATCGGCTGGAACCACGGCTCCCCATTGTTCAATGGAAGCCTTTACCCCTTTTTCGTAGTGTGATCGGGCATCAGCCGTTATTTTGCCTTGCTGAGCCAGTTCGGCTTTGATAAATTCTACTTCCGCATAACTCATGATTACGGAAATCATAGGAGCATTTACCAGAGCCACGTTCACGTTGGAAGGCAAGAAATTAAATTGAGAATCGTTGGTGTAGCCGCTGGGAATGCCTCTGTAGCCAATGTTGGTTTTGCCATCGGCAGTTCGGGCTTGGGTAGCCAGTTTGGGCAGACGTGGATCTTTAAATTTATTCAGGTTATCGACGAAAAACTCGGACATTGCCTTGCCGGTGGTAAAGTCAATGGCCCGTCCCCAGGGCGATACGTTCGGCGTTACCCCCGTGATTTTAAGAATAGCCGCCTCCTCATTTTTGGTAAATACCGGATATTTAGTTGGGTTGTTGATGATCTCCGCCATTTTGCTATAGGCGTTCATCTCCGCCCGTTTGGATATTCTTAGTAATAGCCTTAAGTGCAGGGAGTTACAAAACCGTTGCCAGTTCGGTACACTATTGGCGTACAAAATGTCGGTTCCGTAAATCATGGTTTTGGCGGGAGTAAACAGGCTGTTGGCCGTCTCCAGGTCCTCCAGAAGCTTGGTATAGATTTGCTGTTGCGTATCAAAGGCCGGCCGGAAAATTTGCTCTTCTCCTCTGGAGGCTTCGGTCATCGGCACATCCCCAAAACAATCGGTAAGCAAGGAGTACGTCCAGGCATTTAAGGTTAGGGCAATGGCCTGGTAATTGGGATCAGCCGCGGCGTCGGCAGCCTGCTGCATCTCCTTGATATTGGCAATCCAGCGGTAGTAGGTACTCCAGGTAGAATTACCGGCGTTTTCATTGACGTCGTAGCGGTGAATGCCCCCGGATACACTGGGAAAGGAAAGCGCAACCTGCATGAGATGGAACGTAAATGCGTCACTCCGGGAAGTGTTAAAACTGGCCAGTTCATAAATGGTCGGATTTAATAATGACCCCGGATTGATTTTTTCCAACTGGATCGGATCGGTATTAATTTCCTCAAAGTCACGGGTGCACGCAAAACAGAGACTGCTCAGGACAATGAAAAGGAATAGTATTTTGGATAGGCGAATCATAAGTAGCAAGATTGGTAGTAGGGCAGCCTGGAAAACCGGGTAACTGAAGCCGCTTTCCAGGCCAGCATCCTAAAGTAAATGATGAGAAGGGGCGTTAAAACTTCAATGTTACATTGACACCATAGGTCCGGGTGGATGGCAACTGGCCTATTTCCACGCCCGGTACAATGGTTGAGCCATTCAAAGCGGCCGTTTCGGGATCGAATATCGGAAACTTCGTGAGCATAGCCAGATCACGGCCATATAGGGCAATAGTAGCCTGGTTTAACAGACGGGTTCGGGCCAGCAGGACTTTTGGAAACGAGTATTCAAACCGTACTTCCCGTAGTTTGATGAAAGAAGCATCAAACGAGTTTGATTCTACATTAGCCCGGCGGTAATAGTCGGCATAATAGGCCGGTAAGGCTACCTGCTTGGTATTGGGTGAAAAAGTTCCGTCTTCGTTCTCGATTACGCCTTCTCCAATAATATAACCCTCTTCACGTCCCCGCAGGGTATGCTTCAGTTTGCCCTGCTCCGTCATTTTATGGTGCGTCTGCGAATACACAATCCCTCCGTAACGCCCATCGACCAGGAAGCTGAACCTGAAATTACGGTACGAGAACTCATTGGCAATGCCTCCTTTCCAATCGGGGTAGGCATTTCCGATGTACTGAATCTGGTCGGGCCGGGCCGGTAAGCCATCTTTGGTGTAAATGATTTGCCCATCGGGTGCCCGTTTAAAGCCGAATCCGTAAATATCGCCGGTGGTACCGCCCACTTTGGCAATAATCGTGGCATTCCCGCCATAGCCGATAATCTGCTGGTCAACCATTCCTTCGGCCAGTTCCATTACTCTGTTCTGATTTTTAGACCAGGTAAGAGTTGTATTCCATTTGAACCGGGTCTGATCAATGGGTTTAGCAGTCAGCACCAGCTCAATGCCCTGGTTACGGACCCGGCCGGCGTTTAATACGGCTCCGTTAAAGCCCGTACTGTAGTCCAGCGGAACATCCAGAATCTGGTTCCGGGTACTATTGCGATAAACCGCTACATCCGCGCCCAAACGGCCATTGAACAGTTTCACATCGAATCCGGCTTCAAAGCTGGTCGTCTCTTCGGGTTTAAAATCTTCGTTGTACAGAACGGTAGGCGCCGTAGCTGATCCGGGGAATTCACTGGGCAAGTAGTATTTCCGGGTTTTGTAAGGATCGGTATCATTTCCGACCTGAGCGGCCGAAACCCTCAACTTGGCAAAAGATACAAACGAAGGCAGGGGCAAGAGCTCATTCAATATCAAACTGGTACTTACCGATGGGTAAAAGAATGAATTGTTTTGCGCCGGCAACGTGCTAAACCAGTCGTTCCGTCCGGTCAGGTCCACAAATACCTTCTCCTGGTAGGAAAAAGAAGCCAATGCGTACAGGCTGTTTACCTTTTTATTGGTGTAGACGGTACTCACTATCGGGGCGTTAACGCCATTGGCCAGTTTATACACGCCCGGGCTGGACAACGGGTCTACGTACCGGTTGGAACCCCGGTATTTGTAAGTCCGGGCATTAGCCCCGACCGAGGCGGTTACCTGCACTGCCTCTCCTATTTTCTCCCGGTAGGTAAGCAATGCATCCGTATTGATCTCGTAATCAAAGATATTCTGCTGTTTGTAATACCCTTTCTGAAAGTTAGCCGTGCTCCAGGGGCGGCGCTGCTCCCGTTCCTCATTGGTCATATCCACTCCCGAACGGACCATTAAATCCAGCTTTGGGGAGAATTGGTAGGTCGCCGCCAGATTGCCGACAATGGAGTGATTGTCTACTGAGTTGGTCATTTCATAAGCAATCAGGAATGGATTATCAATAAAGGAGCTGAATGGGTGAATCTGTTCGATCTGCTCCTGTCCTCTTTTCCAGATAGGCCGGTACCAATTCAGATCTATGCTGGGATTCTGAAAGATCATGAAATAAGAAATAGACTGGTTGTTATACCCGGTAGCTGGCAGGTTGTCGCTGCTCTTATTGGTGTAATTGATTTTAGAGGTGACTTTTAACCGCTTGGATATCGTATAGTTCGTACTCAAAGCGGCAGTAATCCGCTGGTAACCCGTATTGGGCATAATCCATTCGTTTTTAGAATGGGTGACCGAAGCCCGGGCTGAGCCTTTTCATCGCCTCCTTCCAGCGCCACGCTGTTGGTAACGGTGTAACCGGTCCGCCAGAATCCTTTGATATTGTCTTTATATGGTCTCCAAGGCACCCTTTCCGGTGATTGCCCATCTACTTCGGGGTCATATTGGTAGTATGATTGTCCGTTGAACTTGGGACCAAAGGCGCTGCTGGTCCCTCCGGTACTAGCGCCATCCGCGGAAGCTCCGTACGAATAATAGAGTTCCCCTTCCTTATTAAATGCTCTCCCCGTACCCTGGCCATACTCGTATTGGTAATCAGGCCACTTGAGTACCGTATTGAAAGTTACGTTTGAGTTAACCGTCACTCCGATTCCCTTGTTCCGGTTGGCCCCCGATTTAGTGGTAATAATTAAAGCCCCATTGGCCGCCCGACTGCCGTATAAAGCCGTGGCACTGGCTCCTTTCAGTACCGTAATGCTCTCAATATCATCCGGATTAATATCGGAAATGCCATTGCCAAAATCCACCGGGACATCGTTACCCGAACCGGCTCCGTAAGCATTGCTCACGCCGGAGCTGGTCATGCCACTTACCATGGGTACCCCGTCCAGCACAATCAGGGCATTATTCCCATTAGGGTTCATCGAATTGTCGCCCCGAAGCGAAACCCGCACGGAATTTAACGGACCCGAACCCGGCGAAATCAAATTCAAACCGGCTACCTTACCCGATAAGGCATTGACAAAATTATTGGAACGGGCATCGTTAATCTGGTTTTCGTTCAACGTCTGGGTCGCGTAGCCCAGCGCCTTTTCTTCCCGCTTGATCCCCAGCGCGGTCACGACCACCTCATCCAGTAATTGCTCATCTTCTTTCAAGGTAGCGTTAATCACGGTGGAACCCATATAGGCTATCTCACTTACTTTAAATCCCACGTAGGAGAAAGCGAATGCATCCTCGGCGGTTAGGTTTTTGGAACTGGTAAGCGTGTAGCTACCGTCGGCGTTAGTGGTAGTTCCGATAGTGGTGCCTTTTAGCAGAACGGTCACCCCGGGGCAGTGGTTCGCCCTTGCCGTCCGAAACTTTACCGATAATGGTTTGCGATTGAGCAAAAACACTTCCGCAACCCATCCACAGCAGAAAGAGGAACATCAATAACTCTTTACCCAAAATAGTAAAACTCTTTACATTCATAACTTTGCTTAGGTTGAAATAAACCGCAAAGCTATTGTAGCGATGTTAAGCCAAGTAGAAGTATAGTTTGTATCTCTATTAAAGATTCTTGTACTTATCACATTTTTCTTAATGTAACCATCATACTGGCTCTTCTAGATATCCCGTATATTTCTTGCCCGGCTACCTAAGCTGATGACTAAAATAGGGTGCTGTATATCAGGCAATTATTTACATCTTCTGCAATAGCAGCTTTCTGGCAGGGCTTTGCGTGAGCAAAAGCGAATCATGGTTACTGTAAGTTCTTATTTTTCTTTTTATCTACTTGCTAGTTGTCGGATTGCTATCAGGTGAGCGAATAGTACGGCGGGAACTACACAGGACGGCAGCCACACAAAAGGGAAATGCAACACAGCTACGTTGGGTTGCTCGAAGGCAAATTGCTGGAAGGGAGATGGCGCCGAAAGGATTGCATTCACTACTATGTTTAACAGCAGACCCAGGCAAAGAAAATTCCAGGTCAGTACCACACCAGTAGCAAGCCTTGGCTTGGTAAAACCAAAGTAGGCAATGAAAGGGGCCGTCAGACCGGCAAGAATGTCAAAATTGCGTCCTTCAAAAGTCATCAATTGAGGTACTTGTTTGTAGACAAACAACCAGAACAACACCAATTCTACCGGTATTCGTACGGTATGTAAGTACGTTAATACCTGTAGATCGAATCCATCAATATAGTGCCTGCCTTTAGGGTTGGCAAACAACCCGATCATGAGCAGTACCGGAGGCAGAACCATCCCTAGAAATCGAGGAGGAACTGAATCAGTAACTGTGTAAAATCCCTGGAGTCCTAAAACAGCCTGAAGTCCCAACCAACCGAGTAGCACGGCTAAGGTTAGCCGATAATTCCTGCTTGCCCGGCAGATAAGTAATACAGTAACCAAAGTAGTGAGCCCGAAAACAACCGGGATGTAGGAGGGTAGATTTTCTATCATCGGCATTTTTTTTTCATGATTGCTTACAGTCCGAGTACCTTGAGTCAATAAAAAGAGTATTCCAAGATAGAAAAGCAATTGAGATGGCCTTAAGAAAACCAGGCAGTTTATTTGTTTAACCATCTGGTCTTTTTAAGGCCATCTCAATACAGAAAGAAGGGCAGTGATATAAAGGAAAAAAGGAGTAACCAGCCTATTTTAGAATGATCCCTTATCCGAACTACGAAATGAGCTGAGACATTAGTATCCAGGGTTCTGGGTTAGGTTCTTGTTGTTTTTAATCTCCCTAGTCGGAACCAGAAACAGAAGTTCTCTAAGGTAGATCCATAGGTAAAGGTAGGTCCGACAAAATTGTCAAACTTACCGGTGGTAACATTAAAGACTTCGCGGGTGCGGACCATATCAAACCAGGTTTTGTTTTCGAAAGCCAGTTCATGATACCGCTCATTCCAGACAGCTTCCCGGAGCCGTGCCTGACTTAGATTGGTCAGCTCGGGTAGATCGGCTCTTTTGCGCACCTCATTCACTGCTTTATATGCCGTAGCCGACGGACCCGAAACCTCATTTTGCGCCTCTGCATACAGTAGTAGCACTTCCGCATACCGGAGCAACGGCCAGTTGGCCATTTACCTCCGCCTGCTCAACATTCCAGTACCCGGTATATACGGGCCAAGTGCTGACGAGCAAGATGGGTTTTAATCGGTAAGATAGCTAGTAATCAACTGCCAAGCTCCCTAAGGTTGAGTCTATAACTGCCAGCGCCTACTTTGCCTGAGCACTGACTAAGTATGGGAAATACCAAGGCCTCGGGCAGCAGAAAGAATGGGTAAAAAAGAAAAACGGCTACACCTATAATAAGCGTAACCGTTTTGATTAGAAGAGGATTCAGCTGTAGGAGAAGGGGTCGAACCTTCACGGGGCAGTTAGTCAAAGCGCAAAGTTTGGTGGTCAACCCCCATCCGCTTAGTGGCAGATTTTACGCTTGATTTATTCTGGACTCCCCACCCCCGAGACAGGAGGGCATGGCTGCCAATTTCATCACCCTACAGTATAAATGTCTAGAGAACCTTTGTCCTTATCGACATTACAAAGCTAAAGAACCGCATTCTTTTTTGCAAATTTTTTATGAATATACCTTAATTTTTATATTATTGCTAATAAATGCAATTTATATCTAATAAATATACAAAAATTAGCTTCTTGTCTGTCCAAAAATTACGAAATTGATAATACAGATCTGAAAATACTATCTTTACTGATGCAGGATGCAAATATGCCTTACACAGAAGTAGGCAAAAAAGTATTTGTTTCCGGTGGTACGGTGCACGTAAGAATGCGAAAAATGGAGGAAATGGGTATCGTGAAAGGAGCACAGTTAAATATTGACTACGCCCGGCTGGGATGGGATATTACCGCTTTCCTGGGCATCTACCTGGATAAGAGTTCCTTATACAGTGAAGTAGCCAAAGAGTTGGGGAAAATTCCGGAAGTAGTGAACATCCATTATACTACGGGCATCTACAGCATCTTCGCAAAGATTGTTTGTCGGGATACTCAGCACCTACGGGAAGTGTTGCATGATAAAATTCAGAAAGTAACCGGCATTCAACGTACTGAAACGTTTATTTCGCTGGACGAAAGCATTAACCGGCCATTGCCTTTTTCGTACCAGGAAGGGGCGTAGCCAAATAAATGTTAAATTCTGAATGCTAAATGTTAAATGAGGGAACATTAACTTTCCACTCATAAACTCATTACGTGAGTTTAGCCTTCTCTGAAAACCTATATGAACAGCACTCATAAAATTATGGATTGGTCAACCGCATTGGCCAAAGTTGCTACCTGGAAACATAATAGAGAAAAGATTGTATTTACCAATGGTTGTTTCGATATCCTGCACTTGGGGCACGTCGATTACCTTGAAAAAGCCCGGCTGTTGGGAGACCGCCTGTTTCTGGGGTTGAATACTGATAGCTCCATCCGCCGGCTCAAGGGCGAAAAGCGGCCCGTAGTGCCTGAGTATGCCCGAGCCCGGGTAATGGCTGCACTGTGGTTTATAGATGCTGTCGTATTGTTTGATGACGATACGCCAATTCGTCTGATTGAATCCATAAAACCTGACATTTTGGTCAAAGGAGACGATTATACTATGGATAAAATCATTGGAGCAGATTTTGTACTAGCTCATGGCGGAACTGTGCAAACCGTCCCGCTGGTAAAAGGGTATTCTACTACCCAAATCGTGAACCGGATTAAAGGAATGTAATCACCAGTCACAGAAAATTGGATTTTTTTCCAGCAATTTTCGTTTATAATATAGTAAACTTAATCAGAAACAACCATGGGTGGAGCCTATTTAATTGCTATAGTCGTAATGATTGTCAGCTGGATTGTCAGCTGGCGTCTAAAAAGTAAATTCAAAGAATATTCCCAGATTGGCTTGACTTCCGGCCTGAGTGGCGCGGAAATAGCTGAGAAAATGCTGCATGATAATGGGATTTTCGACGTACGGGTGCTGTCAGTAGAAGGCCAGTTAACTGACCATTATAATCCGGTCGATAAGACGGTTAACCTGAGCCCTGATGTGTACTATGGCCGTAGTGCAGCGGCAGCCGCGGTGGCGGCCCACGAATGCGGACATGCGGTACAGCATGCCACCGCTTATGGGGCTTTAATGTTCCGTTCCAGAATGGTGCCGGTGCTGAGTGTAGCCTCAAGTTATATGCAATGGATTATTTTGATTGGCATTCTGCTGATGAACACCACGCTGATTCCATTGACGATTGGGGTGGCACTTTTTGGATTGACTACCTTGTTTTCATTTGTCACCTTACCCGTTGAATTTGATGCGAGTAGAAGGGCGTTGGCCTGGATTGACCGCAAAGGCATTGTAACAAGCCGCGAACATACAATGGCAAAAGATGCGCTGTGGTGGGCTGCCATGACGTATGTAGTAGCTGCGGTTGGCTCACTGGCTACGCTGCTCTACTATGTTTCGCTGCTGATGGGCGGAAGACGTGACGACTAATACCTGATTATCACTTTCCAGCAACCTTCCTTAAATTAAGGAAGGTTGTTGCTTTTTTGGTGCAAATATTATGCTTGCATACTATCTTTTGAACATTTCAAATGATTACTTTTGTATTACCAAGTTGAGCTATTCAAAATATAAAGTAAAAACTCATGGCTGTACATGAAATCACAACCGGACTCAATTTTCAATTGACCGAAGAACACCTGGCGGTAAAGGAAGCAGCCCGCGAATTTGCCCGTACCGAACTCTTGCCCGGCGTTATTGAACGGGATGAACACCAGACTTTTCCGGCTGCTCAGATCAAACGAATGGGTGAGTTGGGATTCCTGGGTATGATGGTCGACTCAAAGTATAATGGCGGTGGCATGGACACCATTTCCTACGTGCTGGCCATGGAAGAAATTTCTAAGATTGACGCCTCGGCTTCGGTGTGTATGTCGGTAAATAATTCTTTGGTATGCTGGGGGCTGGAGACATTCGGCACCGAAGAACAGAAGCAGAAATACTTGTCCCGGCTGGCTTCCGGGGAGGTAATTGGTGCCTTTTGCCTGTCGGAGCCCGAAGCAGGATCAGATGCCACTTCACAGCGGACTACGGCGCTGGATATGGGTGATTACTACCTGCTTAATGGAACTAAAAACTGGATTACTAACGGTAACTCAGCTACCTTTTATATTGTCATTGCCCAGACCTATCCCGAGAAAGGCCACCGCGGCATTAACGCCTTAATTGTCGAGAAAGGAATGCCCGGTTTCGTGGTAGGCAAAAAAGAGAACAAGATGGGGATACGGGCTTCCGACACCCATTCACTGATGTTTACCGATGTAAAAGTTCCCAAGGCCAATCGGATCGGGGAAGACGGCTTCGGATTCAAGTTTGCTATGTCTGTACTCAATGGGGGCCGCATCGGCATTGCGGCCCAGGCGCTTGGCATTGCATCAGGCGCCTACGAACTTTCCCTTCAATACGCCAAAGAAAGGAAAGCCTTCGGTAAAACCATTGCGGAACACCAGGCCATCCAGTTTAAGCTGGCTGACATGGCTACCCAAATTGAAGCGGCCCGGCTGCTGTGCCTGCAAGCGGCTCATTTAAAAGATCAGCACCTTGACTTTGCCAAAGCCAGTGCTATGGCTAAATTATTTGCTTCGCAAGTAGCCATGGACGTAACGGTTGAAGCCGTACAGATTCATGGCGGTTATGGGTATGTGAAAGAGTATCATGTAGAGCGGCTCATGCGCGACGCTAAAATCACGCAGATTTATGAGGGCACCTCCGAGATTCAGAAAATAGTAATTTCCCGCGAAATCTTGAAATAAGCCCCTTTTTAGCCATATCTCCCTTATCTATGGGCGCAGAACCCGCAATTAAATTTTACTAATTGCGTTCTGCGCTTTTCTTGTTTAAAAGAGTTTTGTTGTTGTATTTTTTCATTAAAAGAAAATTCATATTTTTGCCTTAATCAATTTTTGTTTGCTTAATTTCATTTTTTTATTAGATTCGTCCAAAATTGATTGCATGCAAGAAATTGTACCATCCCATTCCAACCCAACGTAACGATGGAAGATTACAACAAGATTATTGAATCTCTGGGAGTGAGGTTCCTGAAAGCAAAAAACATTAAGTTACTGCAGCCCATCCACATCAAAAACTTCTATGATGTGGAGAATAGCCTTGTTCTGTTGCATAAAGGTGAAATCTCATTTGGCCCAGACAAAGAAAAAGTAAGTGAAGGAGACTTGCTGTTTGTTCCAGGCGGCAAGCTGATTGCGCTTACGTATGGAGGAGCGGGAGCAACCGTGATCACCAACGAAGATTTTGTGAGCAACAAAGAAAAGTATTTCGCAGTTAACAAGGATATTGAGCGAATAGGAACCCTTTCGGATTCATTTGGTATGTTAACTTTCGAAGCTAAAGTTTTCGATTCGGTTAACTTCTTTGCTTCACTTGACATACCACCTTTTATCATAACCAATCATCCGGCGCTGGCTAAGACCATTAATGAACTGATTGCCGAGAATATCTCCGAATTTCCCGGTAAAGAGCGCATTATCAAGCTGAAAACGGAAGAAGTGGTAGTGGAAGTAATCCGTTATATCCTGCAGCACCGGTTATTCGTGGAGAAGCTGGCTACCAACAGTACGTACTTCAAAGATCCGCGGCTAATTGATATTTTCACTTATATCAAGCAATACTTGGGCGGAGATTTATCCAATAAGGTATTGGCAGGGGTTGCCAACGTGTCTGAGGATTACGTAGGACAATACTTCAAAATGCTGACGGGAATTAACCCGCAGGATTACATTGAATACCAACGTATGGAGATGGCAGTGAACCTGCTGCGTACCACCAAGAAGAGTATTCGCGAGATCGGTCAGGAGGTAGGCTACAAAGATACCGCTTACTTCTGCCGCCGGTTTAAAATGATGTTGGGCATTCCAGCCGGTAAGATGCGCCGCCGCGAATCACTGATGAACCTGTAAGAAAATGGTAAATTCTAAGTGCTAAAGGGTAAATGGATGCATTGCTTTATGGCTAAATTGTTGGATTGTTAAATGGGTAAGAGATCCTTGAAAATACAACCTAACAATTTAGCCATAAAGCAATTTAACATCTTGGTTAACTCTCATTTACCATTCCGACAGTGCGGACTATAATCTTGTCAGCCTGGAATTAAACTCATGTACCCTTTCGGAGACCTCAATCAGCAGATTGGGGTCTTTTTCTATTCCGTTGCCGATTACAATCAGATCGGCACCAGCACTAAGTGCGTTTTCTGCCGCCGTGGCTGAAGTAATGCCGCCGCCCACTATAATAGGGACCTCAATAAACTTACGAACTGCTGAAATCATCCGGCTTGAAACGGGCTTCTGAGCCCCGCTGCCGGCGTCCAAATAAATCAACTTAAGGCCCAGCATTTCACCGGCCATGGCCGTGCAGGCGGCTACTTCCGCTTTGTCATGCGGCACAGGCGTGGTATTGCTGATATAAGAAACGGTGGTAGCCCGGCCGCTTTCTACCAGTATGTATCCAGTCGGTAAAATTTCGAGCTTGCTTTTTTTCAGAATAGGAGCCGCAATTACATGCTGTCCGATCAGAAAATCCGGATTACGGCCTGAGATCAGCGACAGGAACAGAATCGCGTCGGCTGACCGGTCAATATGCAGATTGCTGCCCGGAAAAAGTACGATGGGTATATCGGTGTTTGACTTTAGCGTCCGGATGGTGCTGCCCAGATTGTTGCCCGTAATAAGGCTGCCTCCTACAAAGAAAAAATCCACCTTGTTTTCAACTGCCGCATGGGCTAGTTGCAAACAGGAAGGTGGATTCGTTTTATCAGGGTCAACTAAAACGGCAAAAGACCGTAGCCCGGAAGCTTTATGGGCGGTAAGTGTGCTCAATACGCTTGGTGTCATTTTTACCGATACGCTCAATTGCCTTGGCGACTACCTGTCTGGCAACAGCGCCCAAAAATAGCGTTATTTGCTGTTTTATCAAACTGCTTACGGGTGAAGCAACCTTAGGGACTGTTTTGGTAACCGGTGCCAGTGCGTAAGCAGAGGGAGTTACATATGCAGAAGAAGCATACGCAGCAGACGCAATCTGGTACGGGTGCATGTATCCCGATGCTAAAGACTGCTGTGCCTTATGCTTTTGTTTCTTTTTTGCTTTACGACTTTTAACAGCTCTGGCTACCAGATACGTAGCTAATGCGGCTCCACCAACTCCCAATGCTACGCGGCCTACTTTGCCAGCATCCTGTTTAAGGTTGCTCACCTGATCTTCAATCGACTGCTTATACAATTCAGTAGTACGGCTGAGCTCTTCTCTTCGAGCCGTTAAGGGAGACGTTTGCGGGGAGGACATAATGATTATCTATTATTACGAGTGAAGTTTACTAAATAGCACTGGGAGTCGGACGGTTCAGGTCCTCATTGCGGTATACGCGGGCACTCTGGCTTCCAAGGCTCTCATTCTGGTCAATCACCTCTTTTGCCGTCTCTTCTACCCCTTCCGGAACCTCAGTCTTAGGTTTAAACATATTGCCTGTTACCTGCTCCATTTTATTCTGAATGGCTCCCTGGCTGGCCCTGGCAATCAGAAACAACAATAGATAAAAGCCTGCCATAATAAAATAGCCCCAAAACGGACTATCCGTAAGGTCGTTGAACAGATTGGCTAACCCGATGCTCACAAACGATACAATAAAGAAGGCCAGGAATACCGTAATACCCAGTTGGAGCGTTTTTACTAATGAATTAGCAATGCCCTGCTGAAGAGATCTACTTTAATTAGTTCAATCCGGGCTTCAATGTATCTCGAAATAGTTTCTATAAGCCTGTTCATAGTTTAATAAAGAATAAAAGTTTTAATAATAGCGTAAAGTAAAGGTGACAAAAGAGGATTAAGATTTTCTCAATATTTATTTAGCTTGATTTCAATACGGAAGACAGTAGCAATGGGTTTACAAAAAATGCCCATTTCGGAAGGATTTATCTTGACATATAGCTAAAATTGTTGTTTTACAAAAAAAACAGGTGTTACCAAATTTGCGCTTCCCGTATTAATGTAAGAAATCAATGAGCTTTAGGTTGACTTTGTAGTTATTGCTGTAACTTATATATGCTGGATTAAGTTAACAAGCACTATCTGCACATTCAACAGACTGGATAAATGCAAAATAAGGTGTAAAAGTTAATAAATCCCCAGTTCGGAGCCGATGTGATTTAATTCAATTTTTTGTAGTAGATTTGCGGCGCTAAAAGGGCGTATTCCGGGAATATACTGCACCTAAACCTATTATTTAATTCATTTTGATTACCCAAATCATTGCCCCATGTCTATTGAGCAATCCACAAAAGTGAACGGCCAGGAGGAAAAACTGCGTTATTCCGATGAAGAACTGAAGGAGTTTGAAGAACTTATCAAAGATAAGCTGGAGCAGACCCGGAATCAGCTCAGTTTCTATAAGCAATCGTTGAGTAAGCGCAACGATAACGGCACCGATAACACATCTGGTACATCTAAACTGCTCGAAGATGGAGCAGATACTACTGAGAAGGAACACCTCAATCAGCAGGCCGCCCGGTTACAGAAATATGCCCAACAACTTGAGAATGCTTTGTTCCGCATCAAAAACGGTACGTACGGCATCTGCGTTGATAGTGGTAAACTAATTCCGAAAGAGCGCTTGCGAATTGTACCCCATACCCAACATTCCATTGAGGCAAAGCTGAAGAAAAACTAATCTGGGGCTTTACCAATATATAGTCTGTTCAGAGAACTCACCTACCTTTATTTAAAAGGCTTTAAAAGATTATGGATACTTTTAAGGCCTTTTCTGCTTTTTATTGATTGTTGGTTTTATTCTGCGCTATTTTCAGTTGGATTTTTTACATCATCACATCGAAGCACTTGTTTTTTGCGCTTCGCAGCCAGTAAAACCAGAAGAAATCAGACAATGTCTCGTCCAACTGCTTGGAGCAGACATACCGCTTACGGATGTAGAAAGCGTGCTCCAGCAGTTGGTGAAGAAATATCAGTCTGAAGAATACGCCTTTGGTATCTATCACTTGGGTGGCGGCTTTCAGTTTCTGACCAAACCGGCTTATCAGGCCAGTGTGGGCGTGCTGCTCCGGCAGAAATCAAAGAAGCGTCTTTCTACGGCAGCACTTGAAACGGTAGCTATTATTGCCTATAAACAACCCATCACTAAATCTGAAATCGAGCAGATTCGCGGCGTTAGCTGTGAGTATGCCATCCAGAAGTTGCTGGAAAAAGAGTTAATAATTATTAAAGGAAAAGCTGAGACGGTGGGCAAGCCTCTGTTGTATGGCACCAGCGACAAGTTTATGACCTACTTTGGTATTGCCGGATTGAAAGACTTGCCGCAGCCAAAGGATTTTGCTACAGTGGAAAACGAGATTGGCACCTCCGGAGAATAAGAGAATAATTAGCTACGCCGGCTACCATCTTTTCCCTTGGACAATAGATACAATAGATATTGTTACCGCGGTTCTGCTCCCCCACGGCACCTGATCTTGGCAGGTAGTATTTATTTGCTTTCCCCTATCGCAATTAAGGGCAGGATAAACTTTCTAAAAAACTTTGTCCGGCAACCACGAACTTTTACTACTTTTGCGACCTTTTACAATACCTTTTTATCCGTTTACCCTTGACTATCAGTTAAATTTACAGTAGCGATACTGCAAGCAGAAGAGATGAAGAAACCAAGCAGAAGAACCGAAACCGAAAGCCGGCCAAAGGCTAAACGTCCCCAAGCCTCAGGCTATGGCACCAATAGCAAGCGCAAAACTTATTCAGAAGATAATTATACCACCAGGACTAAGCCAAAAGCTACTTTGGACGGCGGCGAACGGCCGATTGCACGTCGCCGAAGTACTACGGACGAGGAGACTAAGCCGTTTAAGAAAACAGCCTCCTCTTTATCCAAGCCACCTGTACGCCGGGGAACAGCCGCTAAAACTGGGCAGGAAGAAACCAGACCAGTGATTAAAGTGAAATATCCCCGCCGGGACGAAGAAGACGGCAACTCATCGCGACCTAAGCGAAGAGGTTATAATAGCGGTTTTAGCTTGAAAGAAGCGTCGGCTAAAGGCTCCCGTCCGGTACGACGGTCTGCTACTGATGGTGAGGCTTCCGAGGAGTCTGACTCCCGTAAGGGAGAGCAGAAAAAATATTCATCTTATAAACGGCCCGTAGCGGCAGATAGTGGAAAAAGATTTGGAGGGGAGAAAAAACCTGGCAATGGAAAAGTGCTTCTCCGTAAAAAAGAATTCAGCGAAGGAAAGGAGTATTCAGGGGAGAAAAAGTTTGGTTCAAAGAGAGATCTTGACGTAAAGGCGGCATTTGATACTAAGAAGGAGTTTGGCTTTAGAAAAGAAGCTGACCGCAGCAAAAGATTTGACCGGGAAAAAGATTCTGCTCCAAGCAGGCCTACCGGGGACGCAAAGAAAACAGTACAGAGAGTAGATTTGACAAGAAAAGATCTTTCGGTGAGCGTGATGATCGTGTGCAAGAGTACAAGGCTCCCATCCTACTCCTGACTATGACCTGTCCGAGGCTGCGGTTAAAAAAGACCCCGTAAAGAAGAAAAAGATGAAACCATCCGGCTCAACCGATATATAGCTAATGCCGGTATTTGTTCACGCCGCGATGCGGATGTAATTATTCAATCCGGTGAGATTAAAGTGAATGGAAAGGTAGTGACGGAAATGGGCCATCGGGTGAAGCCAAGCGACATAATTAAGTACGGGAACCGCGTGCTTAACCGGGAAAAAATTGTATATGTGCTGCTGAATAAACCAAAAGATTTTATCACTACTACGGAAGATCCTGAGGAGCGGAGAACGGTAATGGACCTGGTGAAAGCGGCTAGCAGTGGACGGCTTTACCCCGTTGGCCGACTTGACCGGAATACAACCGGCTTATTGCTGCTGACTAATGACGGAGAACTGGCGGAAAAACTCACTCATCCTTCCCATGAAATATCTAAGATCTATGAGGTACACCTGGATAAGCCAGTTTCAGAAGAAGATTTTGAGAAAATTAAAGAAGGGCTAGTATTGGAAGATGGCCCGGCTCCCGTAGACGATTTGGCAATTGTAACACCTGACCGAATGGTTTTAGGTATTGAGATTCACTTGGGGCGTAATCGAATTGTGCGCCGCATATTTGAACACTTAGGATATGAAGTAGTGAAACTGGACCGGGTAATGTACGCTGGGCTTACCAAAAAAGATCTTCCCCGTGGGAAATGGCGATATTTGTCCGAAAAAGAGGTAATACGGCTTAAGTATTTTGTCTAGAACACAGTATAATAAGCACAAAACCCCGGCTAGCAATGGCTGGGGTTTTGTGCTTATTACGAGGGATATAAGATTTGGGAGGTAGCAATAAAACTTTGTGTTTAATCAAGATTAATTGAAACATTATCCTTATTATTGCAATACAATAGTATGCATGCATACTATTTATTTTCATTGCTGAACCTAAAAACTTAAATACAGTTACAAGTAAATAAAAAGCGTGTGCTGAATGAAAATAGAGAAACGACTGAAGCGTAGGGAAAACGAGGTGGAAATGAAAAGCCTCTGAAATAGTATCAGAGGCTTTTGTGGTGGATGGAGTGGTGATGAGTGGAATCGAACCACCGACACAAGGATTTTCAGTCCTTTGCTCTACCAACTGAGCTACATCACCGCCGTTTATTAAAGTGGGGCAAAACTATATATATTTTTAAGTTCTGCAAAATTTATTGATTATTATAATAATGCGCCGTAAAAACGGGTCTTATCAAAAAAGAATTATTTATGAATTACGCAAGTCAGTTATTATTTCTGGTATGTCTGGCAGTAGCAGGCTATTTTCTATATAAACGAATCAATTTTATCCGCCGCAATATAAATCTGGGCAAGCCTGAAAAGCGCAACGACCATCCCGAGAAGCGCTTCAAAAACATGCTCCTATTTGCAATGGGTCAAAAGACAATGTTTGATAAACCCATAGTTGGGGTCATGCACTTCGTTATCTACCTCGGCTTTATCATTATCAACATTGAAATTCTGGAAATTGTCCTGGATGGAATTCTGGGGACGCACCGTTTATTTGCGCCGTACTTAGGCGGCTTGTATCCTGTTTTAATTAACCTCTTTGAGTTCTTGGCCATCGGCGTGATTGTTACCTGCGTTATTTTTCTGATCCGGCGGAGTGTGCTCAAGATCCGTCGGTTCTGGGCGTACGAAATGACGAAGTGGCCGCGTTCCGATGCCAACATCATCCTGATCAGCGAGATTTTGCTGATGCTGGCATTTTTATCCTGGAATGCAACCGATACTATTTTACAGCAGCGCGGAGCCGAACACTATGCTGGACTTAATACCGGACCTTTCCTGTTTAGTCAGTTCCTGATGCCAATATTTAATGGGTGGTCTACTGAAGCTCTGATAGGGTATGAACGCTTTGCCTGGTGGTTTCATATCCTGGGTATTTTAGCTTTTTCCATTTATGTCACCTACTCCAAGCACTTGCACATAGGACTGGCCTTTCCAAATGTTTATTTTGCCCGCTTGTTTCCGAAGGGTGAGTTTAAAAATATGCCGGTGGTGACCAATGAAGTGAAACTGATGCTTGGATTGCCAACTGATGAGGTACAGGAGACGGCTGCGCAGGAAAATACCCCCATTCCCGCTGAGCCCGGAAGATTCGGTGCCAAGGATGTCAATGACCTGTCGTGGAAAGACTTGATGTCGGCTTATACCTGTACCCAGTGTGGCCGTTGCACGGAAGCTTGCCCGGCTAATATTACCGGTAAAATACTTTCTCCGCGTAAAATTATGATGGATACCCGTCAACGAATGGAAGAAGTAGGACGCAGTCTGGATAAAGGCGGCCCGGGTTTGGGCGACGGCAAAGCACTGCTTGATGACTATGTAAGCCGGGAGGAACTACTGGCCTGTACCACTTGCAATGCTTGTGTAGAGGCCTGCCCGGTAGCTATTAATCCACTGGAGATCATTATGGAGCTACGCCGGTATATGGCTATGGAAGATGCTAAAGTGCCCGGCGCCTGGAATAATATGTTTTCAAACATTGAGAATAATATGGCTCCCTGGAAGTTCTCTCCTGCCGACCGTTTTAACTGGGCGGATAAGTTGAAAGAGGAAAAACAATAAAAGGCTGTAATGATCAATGCGGAATGTTAAGTGCGAAATTATAAAGTCTGGTTGTCTTCTAATTATAGTTGAGGGGAGGTGCTAAATCGGATTACCAATCCGAGATCACCTGGTGTCCGCATTGCAACTATCTCAGCGAAGCTAAATGCGGACCAACCGGATAAAATCTGGTTGTCTACTAATTATAATATTGTTAGTTACGCAAGGGGTATCCTTTCCAAACTAATCTAATGTCTTACGTCTAAAATCCACTATCTTATTTATATGACTGAGCAAACCTATCAGGTACCCACCATGGCCGAACTGGCAGCAGCGGGCACAGACCCTGAAGTATTATTCTGGGTAGGCTGTGCTGGCTCCTTCGATGACCGGTACAAGCGGGTAACCATTGCTTTTGTAAAAATCCTCAACAAACTAGGCATAAAATTCGCCGTACTCGGGACGGAAGAAGGTTGTACGGGTGATCCGGCCCGCCGTGCTGGCAACGACTTCTTGTTCCAGATGCAGGCAATGAATAATATTCAGGTGCTGAACGGGTACAATATCAAGAAAATAGTTACGGCTTGTCCGCATTGTTTTAATACCATTAAGAATGAATATCCTAAACTGGGAGGCAGTTATGAGGTAATTCACCATTCTGTATTCCTGCAGGGGCTCATTAATGAAGGGCGGATTAAGCTGCAGGAAGGCGGTGAATTCAAGGGCAAGCGAATCACGTATCATGACTCATGCTACCTCGGACGGGCCAATAATATTTATGAAGCGCCTCGTGAGGTATTGGCTGCCCTGGATGCTGATCTGGTAGAGATGAAGCGAAGTCGCCGGAGTGGTTTATGTTGCGGCGCCGGAGGGTCTCAAATGTTTAAGGAAGCTGAACCTGGGGATAAGGAAATTAATATTGAACGGACTGAAGAGGCATTAAGCACCGGTGCCTCTACCATTGCCGTAGCCTGTCCGTTTTGCATGACGATGCTAACTGACGGAGTAAAGAATAAGGAAAAAGAAGATGCTGTAAAAGTATATGATCTGGCCGAACTGGTAAATGACAGAATGCCGGACCGTAAATAAATGGGTGATATACAAACTATAAGGAGGCGCGGAAATTTTCTTTGCCTCCTTTATGTTTTCTTAGCAATCTTTACGCGAAATTTATTCGGTAAAGAAGTTGTTTCCCAATTTACAAACAGTAGCTTATCAGCCTAATCATTAATCAGCACCTTATCTTATGTACATTCCTTTCAACCAGATGCCGGCTGATGCCCGGGTCTGGATATATCAGTCGTCGGAGTCCCTTTCCGGAGAAATGCAGGAGCGCTTACTGGTTTCCTTACAAAACTTTATTGAAAGCTGGGATAGCCACGGCCGCTCATTAAAAGCATCCGCGCAGATTCGCCATAACCATTTTATCATTATCGCCCTGGATGAAAGGGTAATTCCGGCCAGTGGATGCGCTATTGATAAATCAGTCCACTTTCTGCAAGGGTTAGAGAGCAACACCGGAATAAAGCTGTTTGACCGTTCACTGCAAGCGTTTTTAATCGATGATCAGGTGCAGTTTGTGGAGGTTAAAAATCTGAAGAAGGCCGTAGAAACAGGGCAAATAGAAGCAGATACTATTACCTTCAATAACCTGATCTCAACTGCAGGTCAATTGCAAACCGAATGGCAGGTACCTGCTGCAAAGTCATGGTTGGCCCGGTATTTTCGGAAGCAGCCGCAGCTATAGTTTTATCTAAAATTAAGCATCTGAGGGACTAAAACGTACATTGAGTTGTACTTTGGAGGCCCTTATATGCGTTTTATTCCCACATACCTATCTCACAATGAGTAAACAAATATTCTTTATGGTTGCCTGCCTGCTTGCATTGACCTTTACAGGTTGCCAGTCGGCGTTGCAACTGTATAAAAAAGGAGAAAAGAAGTCGAAAGCCGGCGAATACCAGGTAGCCATTGATTTGTATAAAAAATCCCTGGCGAAGAATCCGAATTTTGCCCCGGGACCGGTTAATTCTTCCTTGGCAGCAGCTTACCGATTGTCTAACCGGTTGCGTGAAGCAGCGCCATTCTATGAAAAAGCCATAGCGGCCGGAAATAAGGAAGATTCCGTGCTGTTTTATTACGGATATGCCCTGAAAGCGCAGGGAAAATACAAAGAGGCCGCTGCACAGTTTGAAAAATACCAGCAAGCCAGCCGGAATCTGCAGCGCAAGAACCTGGCGAAGCGCGAAGTGGAGAACCTGCCAAAGATAGAGCAGATTATGAACGAGAAGACTGCCTATGAGATTCAGAATGTGAATGCGCTGAATACTACGGCGGCTGAGTTTTCCCCAGTGGTGCAGAATGACGAGTTTATCTTTACCGCCTCCCGCAAAGACCAGGTATATAAGGCCAACGGTTTAGGAATGCTGGGCCTGTACCGGTCGCCCTTAGCTGGAGATTCTATTAAAACGGATAGCATTCGCCTGTTTAGTGAGACGGTTTTTGCCGACAATGTCAATGAGGGCACGCCTACTTTCTCCAAAGATGGCAAGACCATGATCTTTGCCCGTGGCAATGTGGGCGGAAGAGTAAAAAAGAACAAACCTACGGATGTAGATCTATACCTTTCCCGGTATAAAGATGGCAAATGGACTGAACCGGAAATGCTGAAAATCAGCGATGAAAACGCCTGGGACGGTTGTCCAGCTTTGGCTACGGATGGCAAGACGCTGTACTTTGTTTCCAATCGCAATGGTGGCTCCGGCGGCCTCGATATTTGGCAGGCTACTTCGGATGGCAGTGGCCGTTTCGGCCGGGTTCGTAACATGGGTACGTCCATCAATACACCCGGTGATGAAATGTTCCCCTATGTTTCCGATGACGGAAGGTTGTTTTTCTCTTCCAATGGACATCCTGGCTTAGGCGAACTCGACCTGTTAGTAGCTACCCGTACTGCTGGCGAGGTAGCGATAAAAAAAATGGGGGTCCCCCTCAACTCCAGCGCCCACGACTTTGGTATTACCTTTAAAACGCCTACGACCGGATACTTCTCATCCAACCGCGAAGGCGGCAAGGGTGATGATGATATTTACTATTTCGAAGACAAAACCTCTGATTATAAGATTGTCAACTATTTTCTGGCGGGTACCACCGTTACCGGGATGAAGCCGGACAGGAAGTCGTGTTAGGCAATTCTAGAATCCGTTTTCTGAAGGCACTAAGGAAATCAGGTAACGACCGGACCGGACGGCAGTTTTAAGTTTAAAGTGCGTGAAAGTCAGAATTATACGATTGTGGCCGAAAAGCCGGAATACCTAACCAAGCGGGAATTCTTCTCCATGTCGTGGGGCCGGTCTATTCCACAGGAGCAACTCGTTAAACCAGTAACGGACACAACCTTCCACGTAAAGGTACCGATGGAGAAGCCGCAGCTTAATAAAGTGTTTGTAGTAGAGAATATCTATTATGACCTGGATAAAGCTGACATTCGACAGGACGCGGCCGAGTGAACTGGACAAGCTGGTCGATTTTCTGAAGGATAACCCCAATATTACGGTAGAGTTGGGATCTCACACCGATACCCGGGCTACGGACGAGTACAACCAGGATTTGTCGCAGCGCCGGGCCGAATCGGCAGTAAAGTACCTGATACAAAATGGCATTGACCAGGAACGGATCAAGGCCAAAGGCTACGGTGAAACGCAATTATTGGTAAAAGATGCCCAGGATGAAGAAGAACATCAGCGAAACCGCCGTACCGAGATCAAAATCACGGGTATCAAGAAATAACAGTGATTAGCTCTAATCTGACAAAGCCGGATGTATTTACATCCGGCTTTGTTGTTAAGTACTAAGACAAAAAGGAATATAAGATGGTGGATGTTGCTTATCTTTCGGGATGCAAAAGAAATTCATTTTGTTAAATGAAGCGGAGGTTGAGACATTAACGCAAGGTCATAAAAACCATCCTTCAGCCCAGGTACGGGCCCGCTGCCACTGTTTAATATTGAGTAATCAGGGAAAAGAAGTCAAAGAATTAGCGTCCATATTCTCGGTGATCCCCCTGACAGTGTATAAGTGGTTTTCTCGCTGGGGAAGAAAAAGGACTGGTAGGATTATTTAACGAAAAAGGCGTAGGTCGCAAAGCCATTTTCACTGTCTCCGACCAGGCAGTGATCAAAGAGAAAGTACAGGCTAATCATCAGAAGTTGTCTTTGGCCCGGCAAGCAATCAAGGCTGAACTCGATAAAGAGTTCTCAGAGAGAACGTTAAAACGTTTTTTAAAAGTTTGGTGTCGGATGAAAACGCTGGCGAAAGTGCTTGAAATCCAAGCAGGACGCTCAGCAAGTAGCTTATAAGCAGGAGTGTTTGAGAGAGATTGAACAACTCAAAGACCAGAACCATATTGAGGTGTTTTATGGAGATGAAAGTGGGTTTTGTTTAACGCCGGTAATGGCTTATTCCTGGCAGTATCCGGGGGAAGAAATCCGGATACTACCCCAGAAAGGAAAACGAATTAATGTCTTTGGCATCATGAGCGAAGCTAACCAACTGAGAAGTTTCAGAAAGAAGGTAGTATTACCACTGATTTTATCATTGATTCCATTGACGCCTGGATACCTGCCTTAACCAAGCCTACCGTACTTATTTTAGATAACGCTCCCGTGCATCAAGCCAAGAAGTTTCAAGAGAAAATCCCCACTGGCAGGAAGAAAACTTGTTCATTTTCTTTTACCGCCCTACTGTCCGCACTTCAATAAAATTGAAACCCTATGGCGAAAGGTGAAATATGAGTGGCTTAAGCCGGAACACTACGCTTGTTTAGCCTCCTCAAAGAGGCCCTTACTGCTATTTTTAGCTGCTTTGGACAAGAATATACGGTCAAGTTCTCTTAATTTATTTTATATTCCTTTTTGTCCTACTACTTATTTACTGTCATCTATATAATACAATGAGGGGGTGGTGATCAATAAAAAGGTGCAAAATAAGCTACTGTAAGGCCTTTGAGCGGATGGCAAATCCGCCATTTCCCCGGTTCGGCATTGCCAATGCCGAACCACTATCGGGTTGGTCGCATTTAGCTTCGCTGAGATAGTTGCAATGCAGACACCAAGTGAACTCGGATTGGTAATCCGATTTATCTCCTCCCTCATTTATATATAAGCTTGGAATGCCATTGGTCGCCTAAAAATGGTATAATTAATATTCTTTTAGAATAAATTGGCTACCTTTCTGCCCATGGCTACCTTTCTGCCCAAAAACAAAAAACTTATTCAGCAATGTCCCAATCATCGGAACTACCAAAAAATAGCAAAATGACGCGGCGTGACTTCGTGAAAGGGGCTTCACTAAGTGCTGCTGCCTTTTCATTGTACCCCGCCACGTATTGGGAGGCAAAGGCTTTATTGCTCCCAGTGACAAATTAAACATCGCTGGCATTGGGGTAGGCGGTATGGGAAAGGCAAACCTGAAGAATTCTGGCTCCCCACCGAAAATATTGTGGCGCTCTGCGACATTGATGATGTCTATGCCGGACCCGTGTATGAAACTTATCCTAAGGCTAAGCGGCACAAAGACTTACCGCAAAATGCTGGAAACGCAGAAAGACATTGATGCCGTAGTGATTGCCACCCCGACCATTTGCATGCTGTCCAGGCCATTGCTGCTATGAAGTCGGGCAAGCACGTATATGTACAAAAACCGCTGACTTACACGGTACAGGAAGCACGCGAACTAGCCAGGTTAGCTAAGCAAATGCCCAAAATTGTTACCCAAATGGGTAATCAGGGGCATTCCAGCGATGATGCCCGGCTGATTAATGAAATCATTCAGACTGGCATGATTGGGGAGGTAAAGAAGTGCACGTATGGACGAACCGTCCTATCTGGCCGCAGGGCATTCATATGCCAACAGACTCACCCGCTGTGCCGGCTACGCTGGACTGGGACTTATTCTTAGGGCCTGCTCCCCAGCGGGCTTATAATCCGGCGTATACACCATTTAAGTGGCGGGGCTGGGTTGATTATGGGGTGGGCGCCTTGGGAGATATGGGAGCCCACTTGATTGATCATGCAGTTTGGTCCCTCAAACTAAGTGCTCCATCGGCCATTGAAGCTTCTTCCACACCTTTTGGCAAAAGATTAGGGCCGGATGGCAAGCCTATGAAGGATGCCAATGGGAAAGATATGCTGGAGTCTTATCCGCAAGCTACTGTGTGTATTATGACTTTCCGGCCCGCGAAGGAATGCCTGCCGTTAAAATGACCTGGTATGACGGAGGGTTGCTGCCGCCTAAGCCCGAGGAGTTAGGGATGAGCCAGTGGATAAAGGAGGTGGGGTATTGTATATTGGCAGTAAGGGTAAGCTGATGCACGGTACGTATGGTTCTAAGCCAACCTTGTTACCCCGCTCCAAAATGGAAGGTTTTACACCTCCCAAGCAAATGTATCCCCGAGTAGGCAAAAGCCACGAAATGAACTGAGCTGATGCTTGTAGTAAGGTAAGGATAAAGCTACCTCGCCCTTTGATTATGCTGGTCCGCTTACTGAAACTATGTTGCTTGGTGTAGTGGCACTGCGTACTCCCGGTCAAAAAGTGAAATGGGACTCAGCAAATATGAAGTTTCCGGATAAAGCTGAGCTTGACCAATTTATAAAACGTGAGTACCGCCAGGGCTGGTCCTTACCATTGTAAGCTGGCGTACGGCTCCTCAAAGAATGGAACGATAGTACGGAATGGAATGGATAGTACAAATGAGAAATGAGTGAAGGTTTTTTTTCTGTGAAAGTTTGAAACTCCTATATTTCATCCAAACAAAAAGCGCAGGTAGAATACCTGCGCTTTTTGCATCAAGTTTAATCAATCAAAAGTATTATTCTTCATTAAAATCTTCTACGGCTTCTTTGGCTTCGGCCGGTGTGAGTGGCTCATCAGGCAATTCTACCCTTGCTTCACCCGGTCCCGGATTTTAGCCTCGATTTCAGCAGCCAGTTCAGGGTTATCCAAGAGCAGATTCTTTACCGCATCCCGGCCTTGCCCAATTTTATTTCCATCGTAAGAGAACCAGGAGCCTGATTTCTTGATAATTTCAAGCTCAACCCCTAGGTCAATCGTTTCCCCTACTTTAGAAATTCCCTCGCCGTACATAATGTCAAATTCTACGACCTTAAAGGGAGGAGCCACCTTGTTTTTCACCACCTTCACGTGGGTGCGGTTCCCGACAATATTGTCAGCGCCCTCTTTGATCTGGCCGATACGACGGATATCAATGCGGACGGAGGCGTAAAATTTCAAGGCATTGCCCCCAGTGGTAGTTTCAGGGTTGCCAAACATCACCCCGATCTTTTCCCGCAACTGGTTAATGAAGATGCAGCAGCAACCAGTTTTGTTAATAGTGCCCGTCAGTTTCCCGCAGGGCTTGTGACATCAACCGGGCCTGAAGACCCATTTTTGCTCTCCCCCATCTCCCCTTCCAGTTCGCCTTTTGGCACCAGTGCAGCCACCGAGTCAATTACAATAATATCAATAGCGCCAGAAGAGATCAGGTTCTCGGCAATTTCCAGCGCCTGTTCGCCGTGATCCGGCTGAGAAATAAGCAAATTTTCCGGTGTCAATACCAAGCTTCTGGGCATATCCCCGGTCGAAGGCATGTTCCGCATCAATGAAAGCAGCAATGCCGCCCGTTTTCTGCGCCTCCGCAATGCAGTGCATCGTAAGGGTCGTTTTACCGGAAGATTCCGGACCATAGATCTCTACGACTCTTCCTCTGGGCAACCGCCAATGCCTAAGGCAATATCCAAACCAAGCGAGCCAGTCGAAATAGCCGGTATATCAACGATACGGTTATCACCAGTTTCATTACCGTACCCTTGCCGTAAGTCTTGTCCAACTTCTCAATCGTGGTTTGCAGTGCTTTCAGTTTGGCGAGTTTTGAATCACCATTGGCAGAAGCTTTTTCTTTGTTGTCAGCCATGTGTAAATAGTGTCTGTGCGTATGTTAAGGGTATGAAGTTACGCATTTTTCGCCGGAAAAGCAGCTGTTTTGCTAAATATAATCTGGACAAAGTACCCCTTACAAAGCGTTCCAAATGGCAAACGTTCTATAAATTGCAGCAAATTTTTGACCGTGTTCAGAAAGATTTTATATGGATTTTTAGGCCTTCTGCTGATCATAATTATATGGCAGCACGAATTGGTTGCCTACGGGATCAGCCAGGGATACGGACAACTTCGCATCGTTTGGAATGCCCGTCCGGTGGAGGAGTACCTAAATAATCCGGCCTTTCCGGATTCACTTAAACAGAAATTAGTACTTATCCAGGAAATCCGCCGTTTTGCGATTGACTCTTTAGGGATTAACGACTCGGAGAATTATACCACGGTATATGACCAGCAAGGCAAGCCCGTCCTCTGGGTTGTAACGGCCTGCCCGCCTTATAAGATGGAAGCGAAAGAGTGGAAGTTTCCCCTGATCGGTTCTTTTTCCTATAAAGGATTCTTTGACTACCAAAAAGCCCAAAAGGAAGAAGCTATCTTGAAAAAGGAAGGATTGGATACGGAAATTGATGAGATATCCGGCTGGTCTACGCTGGGTTGGTTCGAAGATCCGATCCTTACTAATTTTCTGTACCGTTCGCCGGGGCAGCTTGCCAACCTGATCATCCATGAGCTTACGCATGGCACCTTGTATGTGAAAAACAACGTGGAATACAATGAGAACCTGGCCAGTTTCGTGGGAGACCAGGGCGCTACCCAATTCCTGAGCCACAGATATGGCAGAGGCTCAAGGGAGTATCGTCAATACGAGGAGAATAAAATCTTCCGGGAAAAATATTCCGCCCATGTCCTTCGGGGCCATGACCAATTGGATAGTCTGTACCAGACATTTTCGGCGCGACTTTCCAAAGCCCGGAAAGATACGCTTAAATATGGCCTGATCCGGCGTATCATTCAATCAGCTGATACAATTACCGTAAACGGGAAGTCTCGGGGATTTACTTGGGATGAACCATTGCCCAACAATACCTACTTTCTCGGATACGTTCGGTACCGGGCTAAACAAAATCAGTTCGAGGATGAATTCAAGTCCAAATTCAACTCCGATTTTGAGAAGTACTTAGCTTACCTGAAACGCACCTATCCTTCCTTGTAGGACCAGGCTACCGCAATCGAATCTCTCATCTCTCGTACTAACCATGGTAAAAAAGGATCATGCGAGGTGAAGATGCAACTAATCTCATCTGGGCCTATTGTCGTGCGCAAGATTTCCAATTATCCCAAATTTCCCCGGAAAAAGATATAATTTGGGCGGAATAATCTATATTGTCCGCAATTTCTGACCAACTCCCTCTTTTATCACCACCCATGCCCTTAGTTTACGTTGCTCTTGGGATTGCCCTCCTCATGTTTTTGATTATTGGTTTCCGGCTCAACGCCTTTCTTGCCCTGGTCATTGTTTCGTTAGCCGTCGGGATTATGGAAGGGATGCCGATTGTAAAAACAATTGAATCTATAGAAAAAGGCGTAGGAAGTACGCTGGGTTCGCTTACATTAATCCTTGGTTTTGGCGCTATGCTGGGTAGTCTGATAGTGGAAAGCGGCGCGGCGCAACGGATTACCTTTAAACTCATCCGGGCATTTGGTGAAAAAAGATTGCCCTGGGCCATGGTGCTCACGGGTTTTATTGTCGGGATTCCCCTTTTCTATAACGCTGCTTTTGTGCTGCTTATTCCCATTGTATTTGCCATTGTAGCGGCTACCCGTTTACCCATTCTGTATGTGGGCATCCCGATGGCTTCGGCCTTATCGGTTACGCACGGGTTTCTTCCTCCTCACCCGGGCCCCTCCGCGATTGCCGTTATTTACAAGGCAGATATCGGTCTAACGTTGATATACGGCATTATTGTAGCCATTCCAGCGATTATTGTGGCCGGACCCATCTGGGGTGGTATGCTGAAGAACTATAAGATGCCCCCTCCCAGCAATATGTTCCAGTTCCGGGAGATGGCCGAGGAAGAAATGCCAAGCTTCGGCATCAGTCTGTTTACGGCTATATTCCCGGTTTTATTAATGGCCTTGTCTGCCATAGCAGGTTTGCTACTACCCGAGGGGGGACTAAAGTCAGTTTTCACACTGGTAGGGAACCCATCCATTGCCCTGCTGCTTTCAGTACTGCTGGCCATCTGGACGATGGGCATCAACCGCGGCAAAACCATGCCAGAGATCATGCAGATGTTAGCTAACTCAATTAGTGGAATCGCCATGACTTTGCTGATTATCGGCGGGGGCGGTGCCCTGAAAGGCGTAATTGTAGACAGTGGGGTAGGTGATTACATCTCTAATTTGGCCAAAGGTACTAGTGCTTCTCCCCTTTTGATGGCTTGGGGAATCGCCGCCCTGCTCCGGGTAAGTTTGGGTTCAGCTACCGTAGCCGGCCTGACGGCTGCTGGTATTGTATTGCCGCTGGTTGACCCGAAAATAGTAAGCCCGGAATTGATGGTACTGGCAACCGGTGCCGGGAGCCTGATGCTCTCTCACGTGAACGACCCCGGCTTCTGGATGTTTAAAGAGTACTTTAACTTAAGCATCCCCCGGACAATGGGCTCCTGGACCGTAATGGAAACCATTGTATCAGTACTTGGCCTGGTTGGCGTACTGGTGCTGGACAACTTCCTGTAATGCTAAGTTTTAAATGCTAAATGTTGAATTGAAAAGTAACCACAATAAATTAAAGTGCTGAGAATATAACCCGAACCAGCTTTCATTGAGCATTGAGCATTTAGCACTCAGCATTTAACATTGATTAGACTATGAGTCCGTTCTTAGTATTAACCATTCTGCTTATTTACTTCGGTACCCTGCTGGTCATCTCTTATATCACCGGTAAGGGAGCTGACACCAATACTTTTTTTACGGCCGGCAAGAATTCGCCGTGGTACCTGGTGGCTTATAGCATGATTGGTACCACTATTTCGGGAGTAACTTTCATCTCCGTGCCCGGAGACGTGGGGAAAACCCAATTCTCTTATTTCCAATTCATTCTGGGCAACATTATCGGTTATATGATCGTGGCATTTGTATTAATGCCCATATACTACCGGCTCAATCTGGTGTCGATCTATACGTATTTAGACAAACGCTTCGGGTTCTGGTCGTATAAAATGGGGGCTTTTTTCTTCCTTATTTCGCGTACCATCGGAGCCGCCTTCCGCTTATTCCTGACCGCGGCCGTACTGCAAATTGGTTTATTCGGGCAGTGGAACGTTCCTTTTGAGGTAAATGTATTTATTACTATTGCACTTATCTGGCTGATTACTGCCAAAGGGGGCATCAAAACCATTCTTTGGACGGATGCCTTCCAGACTACTTTTCTGATATCAGCCCTCATCATCACAGTCTACTTGATTAGTAAAGAACTGGGGTTGTCACTAGGTGGGTTGATCGACCAGGTAGGAGCTGCTGATTACTCGCAAATGTTCTTCTTTGAAAACCCCAATGATAGGAAATACTTCTTTAAACAGTTTTTCGCCGGTATTTTTATCAGCATTGCCATGTTTGGGCTCGATCAGGATCTGATGCAGAAGAACCTGACTTGTCGTTCCCTGAAAGACGCCCAGAAGAACATGATTACGTTTAGCGGAGTAATTCTTGCCGTGAACCTGCTTTTTCTCACGCTGGGCGCCCTGCTTTACCTATATGCGCAGAGTAAAGGCATTCCGGTTCCGGCCCTTACCGATGAGCTCTATCCGACACTGGCTCTGAGCCGGCTGGAGTTTGGCTTGTTAGCCGGTGTTTTTTTTCTGCTGGGTATTACGGCCTCTTCTTACGCCAGTGCCGATTCAGCCCTGGCCTCACTGACTACCTCTTTCTGCATCGACTTCCTGAATATTAACCAACGGCCTGAGCCACAGCGGAAGAAGATCAAGACCATTGTGCACTTGGCAATGTCACTGGCCTTGCTGCTGGTTATTCTGATCTTTAACCAGGTAAAAAATAAAAGCGTAGTACAGGAAGTATTTAGAGCTGCCGGATACACCTATGGGCCGCTGCTAGGCATGTATGCTTTCGGGCTCCTGACCCGCTTGCCCGTCCGGGACAAATACGTACCGGTTGTCTGCCTGCTTTCACCGGTAATTTGTTACGTGATTAATGCCAACTCCAAGGAGTGGCTCAATGGGTACCAGTTCGGTTTCGAACTGCTGATCCTGAATGGGTTTCTGACATTTTTGGGGCTGCTGCTCCTAGCCCGGTGGGGTGAAAAGGTCGAGATGACCCGGTAATAGGGGTGAAAGTAGTTGAATCTTAAAGTCCCTCTCTGGAGGGGACGAAAACGGGAGTTTTCGGGCCAGCCTGCGGGAAGGATTTGAGGAAGGGATTTGCCGAAATTAGCTTCGCTGAGCTTTGGTTGGCGAACTTCGTTTAGGGTGAGGTGTTAAAACAGTATTTCGTTCATTGATATAAAAAAACAGCCCATACTTCTGCAGTATGGGCTGTTTTTAAAATTTAAGACTTATGCACCTGATTTGTCCTTTGATTGGTCGTTGCCGTTCAGCGTACAACTTTTCCGGCACGAACAACCACTATCGAAATTAGTGTCTGACAATCACTTTCTGGAAGTAGCTTCTACCGCCTTGCTTCAGGTGCAATGTATAATAGCCAGCCTTCAACTGATTGACCATTACCTGCACTTGGTTAGACCCGACAACCCGGTAGGCCGGACGGTAGGTCACAGTTCCATTGCTATTGATCAGCGATACTTCCAGGCCGGCAGACTGCACATCCACGCCACGAACAGTTATATCACTGGAGGCTGGATTGGGATACACAGAAACCAAAGCACGTTTCTCCAGGACTTCCGGAGTGGCACGTCTGGCAGTAGCGCCATTGCATCTGGTCTCGGGGGTGTGGAGCTGTACGGCCGATCCATAATCCACTGAGCTCTCGTGGAACATGACGAACCGATCCACCAAGTGGCCGTCAGAACGGGGTGCCAACTGTATTTTGTATACCCCAGGAGTATTAAATTCGACTACTACCTGCAGGCCTTCGCTGTCACTCACGTGGGTAGACCAGGTCCAATTCGTAGTAAACGAAGAGTAGACCTTAAACCAGCCATCTGCACCGGCTCCTTCCGGAGTTGGCCATTTGCCGCTGCCGGATGGATACACCCGGCGGCCGCCTTCCGCGTAAAAATCGCTGGCGTCCGGAAACTTCAGCCAGGTATCATTGTGGTCGGTGCTAGAGTTACCTTTGCCTACTTTGTTATGCCAGTAGAAGCGGTACCGGCCCGTTTTGTTAATCTGAACGGTTGTTTCAATATAGCCCGTTGCGGGTGCATACAGGTGATCATTATATACCCACTCAATATATCCATTGCCCGAGTAGCCACCTGCATCCGTCTTTACCTGCCAACCGTCGGGCAGTGACAGACTTTCTGCTTCTACCACTACCACCCCGTTCTGCTCCTGGTAAGCAGCGTTGCAGGAGGGTACTGGTCCGGGATCCGGGCCAGGAGTTGGTTCCGGCGTGGGTTCGGGAGTGGGTTCCGGTGTCGGCTCAGGCGTAGGTTCCGGCGTGGGTTCGGGAGTGGGTTCCGGTGTCGGCTCAGGCGTAGGTTCCGGTGCTGGTCCAGATTCTTCCACCACGGTAAATGTAATCGTAAGCGGCGTACCCATCTCACCCCAAGGAGTATAAGGCGTTGCCGTTAAGGTGTGGGTGCCTACTGACGGGGTCCAGTCGTAATAATCACCTTCGATGTCGCCGAACAGTGCGTAGGGCGCAACGCCTTCCGTCTGAACGTGAGCACCGCCGTCGAGTTCAAAAACCACCTTGCCTACTGTTTCGGAATTGGTATTGGCGCGGATATTAAGCTGACGGCCGACCGCATTTAAATTAATGGTTTCGCCATCGTTTAAGGCACTTAGGTCATTGTCCGCCGAAGCATTGACCAGGGTAAATCCCCAAACTTCATCGGCGTAACTCTGGGTCGGCGCTACTGTTAAAAGCAGCGGGGAACATACATACAATGCATAGTTCCTGAGGGTCCGTAGGTGTTTTTTCATAGCTGTTTTACTGGTTTCGACTTTAATAATAAATACCGATTTAATGCAATATTTATGATTAAAGTGCAATTTGGTTTAGGTGCTATACTATTAAAAAAAAATCCATTACTCCTATTTTTTAAGAAAAAATAATATTAAAACGTGTAATGTTTTGATTTTTTATTGTGCGGTATTTATAGTTATAATTCCCTGATTTGTAGTAATTTTTTCGCAACTTTCAAACGAGAGAAAAGATGTAACTAGGTGGATTATGGGCGGTTGTGCATTTTTTGTTTAAAGAGTTCTTCGATTGATATTAGGGAGGCCGATGAGAAAGGGATGTAAGTTTTGCCTGAAATTCTTATCAAT
>JAUJNL010000026.1 GCA_030448185.1 Cytophagales bacterium
TAAGTGGTCGTTCTCCGGCTGATGCTGGTAGTGATGATGATTGGTGGCTAATAGCTGATTGACTTTTTTGAAAAGCTCTCTGGATACAAGTAGTTCCTGATTGCCAGCTACCACCTTTCCGGCTAGAGCTTCATGTTTGAGCAGTCCGCAGTAGAATACGTTTTGGAATATACGTGATAAGTGCTGAGGATAGAGTCTGAGCCCTTGAGCTTCTAATCGCTGCCGAATCGTTTCGTAAGCAAGGCCTTCGGCTTTCCATAAGAAGGCTTGTCTTAGAAGTTTACCCGTCTTATTGACCACAATCTTTGACTCTCCATTGACTGTAACCCTATCAAAACCCATCGGAGGACGCGTGACCCAGTTGCCTTTGAGTAATTGCTCTTTGGTACCCGCCATCGACTTCTCTCGGCGCTGGTCATTGTCGTACTGGGAAAAGATTAACTGGATGTTTTGCTGAAGACTACCGGCAGAAGTAGATGTATCCGCGGGCTGGGTGACGGAAAGAATGGTAATGCCTTGTTTCTTTAAATCACTGGCAATCGCAATGGCTTCGGCTCCCGAGCGGGAGAAACGGTCAATGGAATAAATAATAATATGACTGATTCTACCCTTACTTTTGGCTACCACTGAAAGCATGCGTTGAAACTCCTTGCGTTCATCGGTCTTGGCTGACTCATACGTTCCCCCAAAATACCCCGTAACCGAAAGCTTTCGTTTCTGGGCAAATACTTCACAATGTTTTTTGGTTGAGCGTCACTTTTGGTGAAAAACAGGATGTTTCGTTGTTAGACAGGCATGAATGCCTGCTTGCTTTTGCCCGAAGGTCGCAACTACTCCCACTGAGAAGCGCTACGAGCACTACAAAGAGGTGAAACAGCTTCACCAGCAAGGTCATACGATCCGGGCTATTACCCGTCACCTTGGCGTTTCTCGTAACACGGTACGGAGATATCTGCGGCAAGATAACTTTGCACCCAAAACTAAGGTAAGGCGAAGTAATGTGCTGGAATACGAGGATTACCTGCGTAAACGGTGGGCTCTGCGTTTACACCCTTTATAAGGAGATCAAACCCATGGGCTATAACGGCAGCTATCCCAGACTTACTATCTTCATGGCCGGTTGCCCCAAAACGACTCTTGTGACTGCTCTGCCTCCGGCTCAGAAAGGAGCCAATTTTTCCACTCGCAGCCTCGGGTATTGCTTTTTGCCAGAAAGAAGATGAGTGGGAGGAAGACCAGAAACCATTGCTGAATAAATTGCTCCAAAAGAGTGATCTGCTCCGGCAAGCCAGGACTCTGAGTCTGGAGTTTAAAACCATGATGGAACAAAAGAAAGGGACGGAACTGGAGAATTGGTGCCAGAAAGCCTCACCGCTTACTTCTTTTAAGGGCTTTGTCAGAGGCGTCCGCCAAGATTTCCAAGCTGTCGAGCAAGCCATGTCCTCGGCCTGGAGTAATGGCCTTCATGGACCGATGATGCGGAGCATCAGGTCCATGAAGGCCAAGTTAACCGGCTCAAGAATATCAAGAGACAGATGTTTGGGAAAGCCAGTTTTCAGCTCCTGCGGTTGAGAGTACTAGCCCGGCCTGGGTAGTTTTCACCAAAAGTGACGCTCAACCTGAATACTGCGCCAGATTTGCACGAATGCTTCCTGCAATACCTCCTCAGCTAAGGAAGGAACCAATACAATCTTTAGGGTAATGGCAAACAAGGTCGGTGCGTAATGGTCATATAATACCGAAAAAGCTTTGTGATCTTTGGCTTGCAGCAAAACGATCAGGTTGCTTTCCGTCAGGGAGGCAGGCGCTATAGTTGCCTGCTGGAGGATCTGGTTAGCTTCCCACGTAGGTGCGATTGGGGTAGTGGTTTGAGTACTGATCCCAGTCATGGGAAGCTTTTAAGTAAAACCACCGGCCCAGGATGACTATCCATTAGTAGCCATTCGCTTACCCGTTTGAGTAGTCATCCACTTACTCGTTAGTGAAAAGGTAAAATAAGGCATAGCCGTAAGTAGTTGAAGGATAAAGTAGTTAAGCTAAGAAAATGGAAAGAATACTTCGTGTGTAGGATTAATAAACGGGATAAACCAACCAGTTGTTTAGCAACAGTAGAAAAATTAGTATAGTCTTTTCTCTGAATTGAGTAACTAGATTTAGAAACCGGGTAAGAGGAGTTATACACCAAGCAGCGTAAGCCACCAAGCAGCAACTAGTTGCGGGAATAGTAGGAAACAGGAGTAGTTGGACAGCAGGACCTATAATGGCTCATTGATTTCAGTAAGCCCTGCTTCTATTGACTCCTGGGCCAGAGTCAAAGGAGTTACATTCGCCATGGTCGCCTAGGTTTTCACTCCTTTAGATTTTTAAAGAATGATTAGACGGAAAGTTAAAAGTAAAGTAGCGACAGCCGCTTCCTCCAATTTAATTCAGGAGTAAAACTTCTGCTGTTTTTGTCAGATAGACGACAACTGTAAAAATATAAGTGGGTATGAACGTCCCACAATAGGTGTTACATGAGTGGTTTGGCTCGCCTGTCTATTTATATTTTTCAAATAGTTTGAAAAATAGTGAAAACTAACGTATTCCATCAGTTAGGTCGAAAATACATGCTCTACCATTCGGATTGCCGGTGTTGCATTGGTTCAAGTAACGGTGAAGAAACTCTAAGCAATGGGCTTACCAGGTGATTTATTTGATTATTCTAACAAGTTATCTTTTCTTGTATTATTTTGAAAACCAAGCACTTAACTCTATCGTAAATACGGTATTCTTTTCCAGGCAGCCTTTCAAGATCGTTAAACTTCTGTATTTGCCTTAACCACTTCTACCAGAATGATTATGCAAACCCCTCTTACCTTACCCAAGCGAAAGGTGAAGCCAGGCTTTCACCCGGCGATTCCAGCGTTTTCAGTCGCTGCTTTTTTCAGTCTTACCGTTGCGCTTTCGGGCTGTCAGTACATTGAAGACCTGATTGGCGATATTGATGAGAAGAAGAATAATTATCCGTTGGTGCAACTTCAGCCAGGGTACAAGATAGAAAAAGTGGTGGGTGGCCTTAATTTTCCCACGTCCCTAACCTGGGATGAGCAGGGCAAAATGTACGTAGTGGAAGCGGGAGGAGGCTTTTTGCCCGAGCCCCAACCGGCCCGCCTCCTGCGCGTAGAACCGGGCAAAACCACGGAAGTAGTAAACCTGACGACAAGAGGAGTCGTAGCCCCGGTAGTAGGACTTACCTACCATCAAGGCTCGTTCTATATCACCCACCGGGCAGCGGATTTGACTGGTTCGGTTTCCCGGGTTTCGGCCAGTAGCAGTAGTGTCACGCAGATTCTGGGTGGCTTTATTGACTCCCAGGCGGAACATCCCCTCAACGACATCAAGATGGGACCCGATGGAAAGATGTATTTAGCGACGGGACCCGCCGGTAATTCGGCCGTGATGGGTATGGATGTAGCTCCCTTCGTTACGCGTAGTCCGGATGTGCACACCACGGCTGCCCAGGATATTGTCCTTTTGGGTAAAAACTTTAAGGATACTGATTTCCGCACCAAAGACAATATGAACGATTCCGTACTTACCGGCGCTTATGTTCCGTTTGGCACGGAAACTACCCCGGGTCAGGTGATCAAAGGCACAAGCAAACCAGGGGGTGCCATTCTCGCCTTTGACCCCCATAACGCTGAAGGAACCCTGGAAACGGTAGCCTGGGGCCTGCGTAACGTGATTGGCCTGGCCTGGAACCGTAAGACGGGTGATATGTACACGGCCGTCAACGGATACGACATCCGGGGTGTGCGGCCAGTTAGGGATCAGCTTGATCCTACCTACAAAGTAGTAAAAGGCACCTGGTACGGCTACCCCGACTATTCCTCCGGACTCGAACCCCTTACCCTGGGTAAGTTTGAGGTGGAAGACAACCTGCAGGCTCCCGTGTACTTAGACGGAAAGTTTCAGGGCAAGGATCTGGGCTTTGTCATTGACCACCAAGCCAGTGGCCTGAAAGCGCCTGACCCCTCATTAGTAGTGGGCAAGCATCCCTTCCATGCTTCTCCTTCCTTGCTGGACGTAGCACCGGCTTCCTGGGCTGACTTTGCCGGACAACTCTTCATTGCCGAATGGGGAGATCTGACGCCTCCTACCGATCCTACCGACCTTCGTCCGATCGGGTACCGCATCGTGCGGGTTGATCCTCAAACCAAACAACTCGCCGCCTTTGTCAGCAACCGTCAGCCGGGTCCCGCCTCCAGGCAAGGTAAGGTGGGAGAAGGTTTAGAGCGTCCCTTCGACGTAAAATTTGGTCCGGACGGGGCCATGTACATTGTCGATTACGGCGTAGTGAAGATCAATCCTCTGCGCCAGCAGCAAGGACGCGAACCCTACGAGTACGTTGCCGGTACGGGCGTGATCTGGAAGGTGAGTAAATCTTCCCTCAGCAATAAGTAACCGGACTTGGGGGAATTGCTGCATCTGCTAGGTAGCCTGAAGGGAATTGAGTACGCCATTCTACTTACTTCCGTTCAGGCTATCCTTTGGTCATTAATTGTAGCATAACCTCCCGGCGAAGGAGTGCCACGGGGTCGGACTCCTGACACGCTTACTAGCAGTAGTGCTGTTACTAATAACTTCATCAATAGCGATTGATCATTCCTAGAGAAGCCCTTTTTGGGATTCCCATCTAAATAATGGAAGATCAGAAAAAGAGTAGATTTCGGTACGACTCAACCGTAACTAGAAAGGTTAGTATTCCTTTTCATTGATAAAAAGGGCAAAATCTTCGGGGCGCTCTCCGGTAGTGCCTGCTTTTTGTAGCACCTTTACCGGTAGCGTTGCTGGTCCGAAAGGAGGATACTTGAGGTGGACCCTTACTCCGATGTCTTTAATGGGCAGATAAAAAATGAGGAAGATCGTAATTGTACAAAGTCTTCCTTAGCCCGGATGAAATCAGTACTTGCTTGGCTTACTTGTCTTTCAAGCCGGCTATTACTTGGGCCATTTCCCAGGAAACGTAAGGGCTATCTACATAGCCTAATAGGTAGCCACTTACATTGGCTTTTGCCTGAAGTAATTGTTGCTGCTTTTCATCAAGGTCAGTTTCTTTTATAAGAAATTCTTGCAGCAGATCTCCATACTCATCTTGACTCATAAGCGTAAGGGCAATGGTTACTTGGTAAGTAAACGCAATAGGCTACTAAAATGGTTTTCCTCCAGTAAAAAGTACGAGAAGGTAAGTGGAAGCAGATATCAAAGCTTGTTTTGATCAGATTAATCACGCCTGGCTTTTAAAGCATATACCCATGGATAAAACTATCCTGGATAAATGGTTAGAGCCGGTTATCTCGAACAGGAACAATGGTATCAACCCGAGAAGGAACCCACAAGGGGGGATTGCTTCCCCAGTTTTAGCCAATCTAGCGCTGGACAGGCTTCAACAGGTACTCAAGGGAAAAGTTTCCTCGCCACCGGCCGGGGAAGGGTAACCTGATTCGTTACGCGGATGATCTGATTGTAATGGGTTCTTCTAAAGAATTACTCGAACAACGGGTCAAACCGGTAGTAGAGGATTTTCTTAAAGGCCACAGCAAAGCAGGTAATAATAGTATAGCTCAAGTTGCGTTTTTGAGGAAAGTCAATAAATTTACTCCGAATAAAAGAACGATATATCCGCATATACCCGCCAGTCCTCGATCTTCAAGCCATTCATTCGGTAGATGTCGGTACAAGGTACTGTAATGGATGCTTCGTCTGCCTGGCACCGGAACTGGGAGTCCACTTCCACAATGACAATATTGTTATCATTCACTTTTAGGCGAACCGTATGTCCTTGCCAGCGAACCAGCCGGTTCTGCCCCTGCATATACTCCCGAATGCCTGCTAATCCAAAGACCGCTTCACGTGCGGCAACCTTATAGAGTACATTAGGGGTAAAAATGGTGCGCTGCTCCTACCAATCCTCCCGACCAAGGAGTGCTTCCATCCTTTCGACCGCTTGGATTTAGGATTCGTTTTGTGTCATATTCAGAAGGAGGAAAGCGTGGAGCCTTGACTTGATTTAATGAAAACTTAGGGGAGTTTAGGAGGCTAGGAACAAGCCAGGTAGGTGTAGGCTTAGGTAGACTACCTGAGCCCGGAACATCATGAACAACATTGGCAGAGCCCGCTAGCGGCTTTTGCTTAACTAACCGTTTACTAAAAAGGGAAAACCCGCTTTCACTTCCCATCTTTGGCCACACATCAGAGGTGATTAAACGCTTGTCTTGCTTGCTAGTTATACATTTTTACAATACCTTCATATCTGTCTATTTATTCAAGAAATAATTATACTGCATAATAAAGTTTCATGAAAGAAATTCAAGCATGGAGCATGTTTAGACAGGGAGATAGGAATGCCTTTAAATGGCTTTACCGCCACTTTGCTGCTATGCTATATATAATTATGGCACTAAATTCACAAAAGATACAGAACTGGTCGAAGACAGCATACAAGATTTGTTTGTGGAACTCTGGGAAACACGCGAACGCTTAAGTGACACAACTTCCGTAAAATTTTATTTATACGGGCGCTGCGCCGAAGAATTGCCCGGCAGTCTGTTTTCACAAAACGCTTTACCAACACCTTTACTGACAATGCTGTACTTATCAGCCAGTCTTCTGAGTTCTATCTCATGATTGAGCAAGCGGACAGCGTAAAAAAACAGATTCTGGAAAATTCGCTTAATCAATTATCTGCCCGGCAACGGGAAATCCTGTATCTGAAATACTTTGATGAACTTACTTTCCCTCAGATTGCTGATATTATGCAGATCGACTTGAAGTCAACTTATAAACTTATGTATAAGGCTCTGGCTGCTATAAAACAAAAGCTTTCCCTGCATCCTGTGCAAGTGCAAACGATCACTACTTTCATTATCGCCTCTCTTTTTATGCTGATGTTGTAATTATCAAAGTACAGTTACCTTCCGGCAAGATATAAATTGATTGTTTACAATTTATTGATGCAACTTCAGAGCGTCCACACAAAACCTTCACTTATAAAGTACCGATAGAGAAATAGTAAAAAAAATAAATTTTTTTTACTAAAATAGGGATACTTACGCATCAAAAAGTTCTTTAGGGATGAAAAAGCTACTAGCTGATTCTCCTGATGAACTATTCCTCCTACCTACTGGAAGATTTCCTCACCGATGAAAATTTCATTCAATGGGTAAAACACCCAACTGCAGAAACCGATAGGTTCTGGCAGCAGTGGCTGATGGAGCATCCGCAGCAAAGAGAAACCATTGAACAGGCTGTTGAAATAATAACGGCACTTCAGTTCCGGTCCACAGTGCTTCCCGAAAGTGTACTGGCAAAAATGGAATCTAAAATTCAGGACCGCATTGATTACCAGTCACCCCAAGCAACTAAAACCCGCCATTTACCAGCTTTTATCCGCAATGGGATAGCAGCCTCATTTTCAGCCCTGCTGATCATAGCGGCCATTATAGCTTATCAGCAATACGCTTCCTTCAAAACCAAATACAGCACCAATTATGGAGAACGGCTAACCTTTCAGTTGCCCGACAACAGTATGGTTATACTAAATGCAAATTCAAGTATTACCTACGCACAAAATTCCCAGACCGGCGACCGCGAACTATGGCTGAAAGGAGAGGCTTTCTTTCAGGTGAACCGTCAGCAAAAGTCTAAAAAAGAAATGAGGCGTTTTATTGTCCATACCGCAACCATGGATGTAGTGGTGTTAGGCACGCAATTCAATGTAAATAACCGGCGAGACGAAACAAAAGTAGTGTTACATACCGGAAAAGTAAAATTGCAGCTTACTCCGGAAAACGCCAGTCAGGCAAAGGAAGTATGGATGCAACCCGGTGAACTGGTAAGTTATACCGCTAATAAAAATACGATTACCCACAAAAGGGTAAATAGTGCCGACTACGTTGCCTGGAAAGATAACAGATTGATCTTTAAGCAAACACCCCTGCGGGAAATAGCCCGGATGCTGGAAGACAATTACAATTACAATGTAGTGATTGAGAATGATAACCTCAGTGATAAGATCTATGAAGGTACTTTCCCTGCCGATGATGTGGAAGTGCTATTGCAAACTTTGTCAAAATCTGTCGCTTTAGAAATTGAAAATAAAACCCTGATCATTAAAGAAAAAAATAATTTGGCTTGTACCACGCTGGCCAAGTGGTCAAGGGCAGATTAGAATATTGTTTCATGTAACCTTCTCTAAAGTATGAAAAAATCAATACGTATGAGCATGTTGTTCGTGTTCGCTTTTGCCTGGGCAAGCATTTATCATAAATGCAAGGCCCAGATTGTCACCTTGGACACTGATGCAGGCAGTGTGCTTTTGTCTTCTTCGCAGCAAGCGCAATATAAGTCTTTGCAAACCGTGCTCACTGAACTGCAAACCCAGTATGAAGTATACCTGAACTACGAACTAGAAGCCGTAAAAGACAAATTGGTGGATACTGATCTGCTGCGCAACCACAATAGGACTAACCTGGAAACGGCCCTTCAGCTATTGCTGAAGCCTCACCAGTTAACATTTGAAAAAATCAAAAACAACTACTACGTAATTTACACTATCGGAAACAGGAAAGCTACTCACAAGCTTAAAAATGAAACTTCTAGCACGGAAACAAACACAAAGCCCATCGGTTTATTGTCTGGCCTGGCACTAATGCCTCTAACGGGCCACGCTGCTGAATTCCGGATCAGCGGCAAGGTGACAGACAACAGCGGCACAGGCCTGCCAGGTGTAAATGTATTGCTGAAAGGCACCACTACCGGTACTACTTCCAGCCCGGATGGCAACTTTACAGTGGCTATTCCAGACGACGCAGTTGCTAATGGAACGCTGGTATTTTCATACATCGGGTATACCACCAAAGAAGTTCCCATCAATAATCAGAATACTATCAATGTTTCATTAGTGCAAGACATCAAGTCATTGGGTGAAGTGGTAGTAGTAGGCTATGGAACGCAGAAAAAAAGCGACCTTACCGGTTCAGTTGCTTCCCTGAAATCTGAAGATTTGAATCCGGGCGCCAATGCTTCCGTAGACCAGCTGATGCTGGGCCGATCAGCAGGCGTGCAGATTACCCAAACAAGTTCTGAACCCGGTGGAGGCGTTTCAGTCAGGATCAGGGGCACAAGTTCGCTTAATGCCGGCAACGAGCCTTTGTATGTCATCGACGGTCTGCCCATCGACAATAGTGCCCCGCTATCGGCTACGGCTAACGGTACAGGAACCGGTACCAATAACAATCCCCGGAACCCCTTGAATGCCCTTAACCCCAATGATATTGAATCCATAGAAATTTTGAAAGATGCCTCTGCTACGGCTATTTATGGTTCCAGAGGGGCAAACGGGGTTATTCTTATTACCACCAAAAGAGGTGTAAAAGGAAAAGTTGGCGTTACGTATGATTTTTATACAGGAATTCAGTCCGTGCCCGGTAAACTGGAACTTTTATCACCCAGTGACTATATCCGTGTGATGAATGAAATAGCCATAGAAGAGGGCAGGAGCCCAGAGTTTTCCCAATCTGACATAAACCAGATTGGTGCAGGTACCGACTGGCAGGACCAAATATTCCGCAACGCTCCGTTGAGCAGCCATAATCTCTCTGCTTCAGGCGGCGATGAACACACCACTTTCTTTGCCTCATTAAACTACTTTAATCAGGAAGGTCTAGTAAAAAACTCCGGCATCAAAAAATACATAGCCAGGCTGAATCTGGAAAGAAGTTTTGGCACTAAGGCTAAAATAGGCGTCAATATCAATACCAGTCTGGTAAAAGACAACAATAGTATGGATGGTGTAAATAATAATGAAAATGCAGGCCCGATCAATGCAGCTTTGCTTTATGACCCAACAGAGCCTATTTATGATAGTGACGGAAGTTTTTCGCAATCTCCTAACTTAACAATCAATAATCCGGTTAGCCTCATTGAAGGCCTTTACAGTACTAACCAGACCAACCGGACATTAGGAAGTATTTATTTCAGTTATAACCTCACCAAGGACCTGGTTGCCAAACTCAATTTCGGGTCTGACCGACAAATGGTCAGAAGAGATTTTTACAATTCAACGCTTACCATCAATGGCGCTTCTGCCAAAGGAATAGCTAATATTGGTACCCTGGAACGTACCAATGTGCTGCTTGAATACACCATGAACTACAACAAACAGTTAAATGAAAGCAGTACGATCAATGTGCTGGGCGGTGTAACCTATCAGTATTTCAACAACCGCTCCTTCTCCGGCACCATCAGAAATTTTCCCTCGGATGCGCTTGCCACCAACAATCTAGGGCTGGGCGATACCAATAACGACAATCTCTTCAGTAACCAGGAAGACAACAGCTTATTGTCCTATCTGAGCAGGGTGAATTATACCTTACTGAATAAATACTTATTCACTGCCTCTCTGAGAGCTGACGGATCGTCGCGTTTTGGGGAAAATAACAAATTCGGTTATTTCCCTTCGGTAGCGCTTGGATGGCAGTTGGGAAGAGAAAATTTTATGCCTGACTTCTTCAGCGACCTGAAACTAAGAGGTAGTTGGGGCCTTACCGGTAACCAGGATATTGCCAATTATGCTTCCTTAACTACTTTCACGACTGGTGCCAATGTGGTGCTGAATAATGCTGTGCTGGTAGGTACCCGCCCTTCCCGTATTGCGAATCCGGATTTGAAATGGGAAACCACCGAGCAGATTAATATTGGCCTGGATGCAAGTATATGGCAAGGAAGATTAAGCGCCACCATTGATTACTTCGTCAAAAACACGAGAGATATGCTGATTAACCTGCCTTTACCCAGGGCAACCGGTTTCGAATCTATCTTATCCAATGTCGGTAAAATGCAGAATAAAGGAGTGGAATTACTACTTAGTTCAACCAATATTGATAAAAAACATTTTTCATGGAGTACCACAGTAAATTTTTCGGCGATCAAAAATAAAGTGAAAGACCTTGGTGAAGTAACTGATATTATCACTGGTAATGTAGAAGCAATTGGCCCTACCACCATTATTAGAGAAGGGCAGCCTGCCTATTCTTATTATGGTTACCAGATAACAGGTATTTTCCAGACAAACGATGACATTGCTGCTTCTGCCCAGCCTGCTTCCAAGCCCGGTTATCCGATTTTCAAAGATGTAAACGCAGACAACCGGATAACGCCTGCGGACCAGATCATTATCGGAAACCCGTTTCCCAATTTTACTTTTGGCATACAAAACAGCCTTATCTGGAAGAGGTTTCAGCTGGATGTATTCGTTCAGGGACAGCAAGGCGCAGATTTATTGAACATTAACGTGCTGGAGAGCATGTATCCGAATAATTTCAGGAGAAACAGAATTGCCCAACAGGCTCTTAACCGGTGGACACCTCAGAACCCTGATACCAAATGGCCATCTGGTGTGCAGCCTTCAGCCTACGGAGGCGGAAAGGTAAATACACTAGCCCTTCAGGATGCTTCCTATATCCGATTAAAGAATATCCAGCTGGGCTATAACCTACCCGTAGAAAAAATCAAATTTATCCAATCGGCCAGGGTATATGTTACCGGACAGAATATAGCCACTTTTACGGATTATATCGGATTTGATCCTGAAGCCAATGCTTTTGGCAGAAGCAATGTACGCTTGGATTACAATGGATACCCGCTGGCAAGAACCTGGATGATTGGGCTCAATGTAGGATTTTAATATACCCTTAAATTAAATTAAGAAACCTCGAAATGGCCATTACCTATGGCCTTCGCAAATAAAATAAGATCCCTATGAAAAAATATATGCTGAGAGCGTTTATATTATTAACCCTCTTCCCTGTAATAAGCTGTGAAGACATTCTTAAAGAGGAAGTGTATTCGGAAATGACGCCGGGTAATTTTTTAACTACCCCGGAAGGAAAACTTTCTATTTTGTATTCAGCTTACGGCAACATACAACTGCGGGGATTCTGGAGTTATTTTCTTTCAACTAACACATCAGGTGAAGCCTGGAACAGGGGCGGCAGCATCGAAAGTATTATTACGCCGCTTACCAATTTTACCTGGAACAGTAGCCTGGAATGGTTTAATAACGCATGGAATACCCCTTATGCTGCTATAAGGGATGCAAATATTCTGCTGGATAATACCGAAAGCGGCACCAATGAATTCAATAACCAACTGATAGCAGAAGCCAAATTTATACGCGGGCTGAGTTATTATTATTTGTATGACTGGTTTGGGCCAGTTCCGATTTACGCCACTTCCAAGCTCGAAGACTTTAAACTGCCCCGTTCTTCTGATGAGGAAATGAGAGCATTTATTGAACAAGACCTTACGGAGGCAGCCGCTGGGTTGCCGCCTACGCAGCCACAGTACGGCAGGGCAACCAAAGGAAGTGCACTGGGAATACTCTGTAAATATTACTTGAATACCAAACAATGGCAGAAATGTGCCGATGTTGCCAAACAGATTATGGATATGAATAGGTACGGCCTGGTTCCTGCCTACAAGAATGTGTTCAGCCTGGCCAATGAAGGCAATGAAGAAATGCTTTGGGTAGTTCCAGCCTCGCCTCAAGCCGGCCATAATATTGTAGCACTCACTTTTCCTACCGATTATCCCTTGCCACAGCCGAATCAGCAGGTTTTTGCCGCCCGCTCTTACTTCTTTGATTCCTTTGTTAATTCTTTTGCAGCCGGCGATACCAGAAAAGATTTGATCGTTACAGAATATGTAAACACAGCAGGCAAATTGATTAAATTATTGGGCAACGATCAGTCATTATCCGGAAAATATGAGTTTGATCCCAATGCCAATGGGGCAGTTCAGGGTAATGATATTCCGGTGGTCCGCTATGCCGACATATTACTGTCACGGGCCGAGGCCTTAAATGAACTCAATGGCCCTACCCAGGAAGTAATCGATTTAATTAATAGGGTTAGGACGCGGGCTCACGTTTCTTTATTGAATGCAGGCGATTTTACCAAAGAGTCTCTGCGCGACCATTTGTTGCAGGAAAGAAATTGGGAGTTTTATGCTGAGATTAAAAGCCGCCAGGATCAAATACGTCAGGGAAAGTTTATATCACTGGCGCGGGCCAGAGGAAAAAATGCGCAGCCGTTTCATGTTCTTTTTCCTATTCCTATTGTAGAAATCAATGCAAACCCGAACCTGGAACAGAATCCTGGATATTAAGTTATTGCCCCTTCAATGAAAACATTTTTATTGCAAACATGTGTCGTACTAACAACTGTTTTTCTTTGTTCAGCATCCGCCATCCGTCATCCTGATGTGGCTGCCTTGCCGAATATTCTCTTGATTCTGACGGACGATCAGGGCTATTACGATGTGTCCTATTATGGTACCAAAGATGTGCGGACTCCCTATATTGATCAGCTGACAGGAGCAGGCATGCGGTTTGATAATTTCTATGCCAATTGTCCGGTTTGCTCTCCCACTCGGGCTGCTTTGCTTTCGGGCCGCTACCAGGATTATGTAGGCGTGCCCGGTGTAATCTGCACCCATGCAGAAGACAGCTGGGGCTATCTTGATCCGGAAGCAGTGCTGCTTCCTTCTAGGTTGAAGAAAGTGGGTGATCACACCGCACTAGTCGGCAAATGGCACCTTGGACTGAAGACACCCAATACGCCGAACGAACGTAGCTTTGACTATTTCCACGGATGGCTGGGCGATATGATGGACGACTACTGGACGCACCGTCGGCATGAAATTAATTACATGCGGCTCAATAAGCAAATCATTGACCCCAAGGGGCATGCTACCGACCTTTTTACCCGCAGGGAAGGAGGGACACAGTACGGAGGCCAGTGTATTTATGCACTCCGCCTTGGCGACTGGAAACTGCTGCAAAACAGCCCTTACCAGCCTATAGAACTCTACAACCTGAAACAAGCCCCCCTGGAGCAGCACAACGTGATAAAAGAGCAGCCGGAAATGTATAAGAAACTACATCATCTGCTCAGGCTGCATATCCAGGCAGGTGGCCGGGTGCCATGGCAGCAACCCGCAAGGCTGAAATAAATAACCACCGTACTACCTTTAACTTATAAAACAATATGACACATTCTATGCATAGTTATTACAATTTCAGACTCCTGTTACTCCTGCCGGCTGCTTTTTTTATGATAGCTGCCTTATCAGCAAATAACTTTGCTTGTGCCCAGGCTGCTTCTGCTAAACCCAATTTCATTATCATTTTTGCTGATGACCTGGGATACGGCGACTTAGGCTGTTACGGGCATCCTACTATTAAGACTCCTCATCTGGACAAAATGGCCGCTGAAGGGCAGAAATGGACTAGCTTTTATGTAGCTGCCAATGTATGTACACCTTCCAGGGCAGCTCTGCTGACGGGGCGGCTTCCCATCAGAACCGGCATGTATAGCGATAACCGACGTGTCTTGTTCCCTGATTCCGATGGCGGCCTTGGTGCTGATGAAAAAACCATAGCTAAAGTGTTGAAAGAAACGGGCTATAGTACAGCGGCTATTGGGAAATGGCATTTAGGCCACCTGCCGCAATATCTGCCAACAAGCCACGGTTTTGACTCCTACTATGGCATTCCCTACAGTAATGATATGGACCGTGTCAACAATATGCAAGCCCATGAAGCTATTCTTAACCCCAAAATCGAATATTTTCAGGTGCCGTTGATGCGCAACTCAGAAATTATCGAAAAGCCTGCTGACCAGAACACCATTACCAAAAGGTATACCCAAGAAGCGGTAAAATTTATTTCCGGCAACAAAAACAAACCGTTTTTTCTTTATCTGGCGCATTCCCTGCCGCATGTACCCCTTTTCGTTTCCAATGATTTTAAGGGAAAAAGCAAAAGAGGGTTGTATGGCGATGTGGTGGAAGAAATAGACTGGAGTGTGGGCCAGATTCTTACAGCACTAAAAAAGGAAGGGTTGGATAAAAATACATACGTGGTATTTACTTCAGACAACGGCCCCTGGGCTTTATTCAATGAACATGGCGGAAGCGCCGGTACTTTGTTTGGTGCCAAAGGTACCAGTTACGAAGGTGGCGTACGTGTTCCGGCAATTTTCTGGGCACCAGGCAACATAAAGCCTGCCGTAATAAGTGACATGGGAAGTACCCTGGACCTTTTGCCCACCCTCAGTAAAATGGCTGGCGCAAAATTATCCAACGACAAAGTTTATGATGGATATGATCTTTCATCTGTATTGAATGACCAGAAGGCTAGCCCCAGAAATGAAATGCTTTACTACCATGGCACCCGGATTTTTGCTGCCAGAAAAGGAGATTTTAAGCTGTATTTTTATAAAAACAACCCGATGGGTTATCCGGAAAAGATGGAAAAATTAGATACTTACCAGCTGTTTAATTTACAACATGACCCTTCAGAGCAGTATAACATCCTAGATAAACATCCGCAGGTGGTAAAAGAAATCGAGGAGATGGTAGCCAAACACGTATCTACCGTAGAACGTGCTGAGAGTAAACTGGAAAAGCGTATTGTTAATAAATAAGATTTTTATCTCTGGTCGGGCGCGTCCCATCTATGAACATTACGTACCAAAGCGGGAACCTCCCCTAATAGAACAACAGATAGAACATTACGCCGCCCGGCAGCATGATCAGCAGGTTAGTAACCAGGAAGGAGCAGCTGTGTTTGTCCAGTAGTTTCAATGATCGGTGAATTTATAGCCCACCCCGTAAATCGTTTTCAGGTAATCCTGCCCACCCTTTTCCAGCAGTTTCTTGCGCAGGTTCTTGATGTGGGTGTAGACGAAATCAAACGAGTTCAGCCCTTCGGTGTAGTCGCCCCAGAGGTGTTCGGCCAGATTGTCCTTGGGAATGACCCGGTTGCGGTTGGTGACCAGGTACACCAGCAGGTCGAACTCCTTTTTGGTCAGTTGCAGGGGCTCTCCCTGCACGGAGGCTTCGAACATATCGGGCATAATCCTGATCTCATTGAATTCGATCAGGTTGGAGCCGTCCCGGGTGCGGCGGCGCAGGACCGATTTTACCCGGGCGTTGAGTTCCTGCAGGTGAAACGGCTTGGTCAGGTAGTCGTCGGCGCCGATGTCGAGTCCTTCCAGTTTGTCGTCCAGCGAGTGGCGGGCCGAGATGATGATGTTGCCCGTGTTGGGCTGCAACTGCTTTAACTTCTGGATGAGTTTAAGCCCGTTGCCGTCGGGCAGGCCAATGTCGATGAGGCAGCAGTCGTAGGAGTAGAGGATGATCTTCTGGTTGGCCGTGGCAAAGTCGGCTGCCCTCTCGCACAGGTATCTTTCGCGGGTGAGGTACGTGCAGACCGAGTCCAGCAGTCCCTGTTGGTCTTCTACTACCAGTATTTTCATCACATTATCATGAATTTGAGTATACGGTTTAACCGTGTGCGGGGTTATGCAAGGTCGCTTGATTGCAACTTCGCGGGGGATGCGCTTACACAGACCCCACCAGTTCTTCAGCCCGGGCGGAGTGCTGTTTGATGTCGTACGAATTACCGAGTATGATATTCCGGTAATCGGTCCAGCGCATTCCTTCGGCTTTTTCTATTCCGGCAATCTGCTCCTTAAACTGGGCCCGCTTTTTTTTCATTTGGGCAATCATCTTCTTTCCTTCCTCCTGCTTTTGGGCGGGCAGTTTCGCAACGGCTGCTTTCAGCTCCTGCATCTGCCTGGAAAAAGCTGCGGCCTCCTGGTGCATATTTTTTCAAAATGTGCTCTTTCAACCATTTCAGCTTGGAGAGGTTGCTTCTGGCAGATAGACCCGGTCATCGAGCCGGCCCAGTGAATCGGGGTTGTTTTCCCGTTGCGTATCCGTCTCCCGCGCCCAGTCGCACGAACTAAGCGAAACTGCACACAAACCAACTATGAACAAGGAAAGTAACTTTGCCGGTATTTTGGTTATTGTTTTCATTCCGGTACAGTTTTGAATTCTCCATTCCAGTACAATTGCGCTAGCTATTCTTTTCTTTTCCGTTTTGTCTCATATGACTGGTGAGTTCAACCGGCAGCTTTTTCTGCGCGTCATACATTTTCAATTCTACAATGTTTGCCGGCAACCCGAATCCATTGTCGAGCAACGCATTTTTCACTTGCTGCATGACTTTGCCTTTCAGCAGGACAACTCCCTTTTTATAGTCGTCCGTCTCGGTAAAAAAGAAAACTTTTAGGTTCACTGTATTGGTCGCCAGTTCATCCACCGCCGCATAGGGCGGGTTTTTCCGCTGCACCCCTTCAATACGGCTCACCGTGTTGCCAATGAGCTCAATTGCTTTTTCGATGTCGTCGTTGAAGTCAATGCCCACGATGAAGTCCATCCGGATCAGCCCGTTGCGGGTAAAATTGGTGACGGGCGTAGTGAGGATGATGCCGTTGGGAATGTACACATCCTTGCTATCGAATGTACGGAGGTGGGTTGTGCGCAAATCCAGCGACACCACCCGGCCCATCGTGTCCTGGATCTGTACCGTATCGTTCACGTTGAAAGGCCGGTTGAAAGCCAGAATAAGCCCGGCCAGGAAGTTTTGCGCAATGTCTTTAAAGGCAAAGCCGACCACTACGGCCGAAACCCCGGCACTGGCCAGTAAGCCACCTGCAATGCCGCTCAGCCCCAAAGCCTGGCAGGCCAGCAGCAGCCCGATGATTACAACTATCCATTTAGAGATAATGGCAATGTACTCGGCCGTGATTTTGTCATGGGCTTTGCCCGCCAAACGGCTCCGGAGAATGCCTTTGATTTTGCCCGCCAGAAACAGCGTAATGGCCAGGATAATTGCGGCAAACACCAGATTAGGCAACAGGAACAGAAACCGTTCCCAGTAGTCGCCGAGCACCCTGCTAAAGTCTTGTACGAAGCTTTGCGTAAACGTCACTTTTTCTTCCATACTGCAAAAGGGGTATTTAGTATTAGGTACTGCTCAATGCCGACTGCTTATTGTGCACTGCTACTAATAATACGATCCAACTCTGTAGCCAACCTCCTTACAACCAAGCATAAAAAAAGGCTTAAACGACCTGCTCAAGCCTTTGCCCATTGTGTAAGCCTTTCGCACAATCGTATCGCTTACAGATTGTCAGCCCGGTAGTTGAACTTGTCGAACACCATTGAAACAGCCTCGTCAATCTTATTGCCTTCTTTGGTAAACACGTTGCCATCCATCAACCCGGAAGCGTAGCCCTGCCAGAGGAGTTTTCCCGTTTTGCGATCCACCAGGTGCACTATCACACTGCCTTCCTGGAGACGAACGGTTTCGGGATTGGTATACCCATTGATCTCCCCCGCAGCCCAATAGTTGCTGCCCAGCTGGTCTACCGACTGGATTTGGGTGGGCTTGTCGAACACGCGAAAGTTCACCACCAGGTCCGGCTGGCTGGAGGTATGTGTGTATCCGCGGGAGTCCATCTCGTGCTTCACTGCATCCCTTATTTTCGCTTTCAGGATCAGATCATTCAGAAAGAAAAATCCTTCGTCCAACTTGTTGTCCACCTGGGAAGCAAAGCCGTACGTATTGGCTTTTGCCGGCGTGGCGTTTGCATTGCCGACGGCATCCACCTTGTAGGACTTTTTCGAACAAGCCGCTAAAAACAAAGCAGCCAACACAACAATAACATTTAAATACTTCATAATTACCTCCTTTTAGTTTGGTTAAAACTGTTTTCATTCATCCCAACGAACTAATTCTGAAGAGAATCTGAAGACCGGTGCATAAAAACGAATAATAGTAATTGTTGCCCGGACAGCAAGGGGTACTACTACAGTTTTTCTTCTACCAGCTGCTACCCGAATTTATCGCTTCGTGTTACCAATAAGCAGGGAGAGACCCAATAACTGCTGACCCTGCGGTAACATTGCCCTGGAGGGAGCCGGCCCCGCCGCTGCGGTTATGCATCGTCGCAATAAAAATTCTTCTACCAATCCCTGCTACTATAGAATTCCTTCAGAATGGGTGCGTTACCGTGAGTAATTGAAGGGGAGTAATTGAAGGGAGAATCAACAAATACATAAAAACAGTGCAAGAAATACATAAAAACAGTTACATAAAAACAGTGCAAGATGAAAAAGAAAAACAACCTCTTAAGAAGGCTCACAGGAATGTGCTTTTTATTGTGTATGACGGTGAGTGCCGGTCAGGTGACGGCCCAGGAGTATAGTCCCGGGCCTAATTTCGGGGTCAAGGCCGGGGTGAACTTTTCCCAGCTTTACGTGAACCAACCGAATGTAACGGACCAGGACACGAAAGTCGGCTACCACATCGGGGTGTTCGGCAAAATTCCCGTCAATGATTTTCTGGCCGTCCAACCCGAGGTGCTCTACTCCAATGTGGGCGCCCAGATAACCTACGGCGGGTCCGACCTGGCCAGTGTACTGGGGATTGCCGAGGGCAAGGTACGGTTTAACCTAAACTATGTGCAGATACCCATCGCGGTGGTGGCAAACCTCGGTCCGTTCAATGTCCACGCCGGGCCTTACCTTTCTTACCTGGTTGGCGCCAACGTGAAAAACTTAAAAACGGCCGATTTGAACGCCAACCAGATTGCCGACCTGGATACCGACAGCTTCAACCGGCTCGATTACGGACTCCTTGGGGGCATTGGCGTGAACGTGGATGCCTTCACGGTAGGAGCCCGCTACAATTACGGCCTGCGGCCCGTGGGTGACGGCGGCCTGGCCGGCAGCTTAACCAACAATTCGAAGAATGGCGTCTTTCAACTCTACGTGGGCTTTGGCCTGTAATTTCCCTTCTCCCTTACCCGGTAGGATTACGGGGATGGAAGTAACCGGAACGTGATGTAAGGCAAGTAAACACTGTCGGCTTTCCCGTTTTCAGACAGGTTAGAGATAGAGAATTCGAATTAAGTAGATCACTAGAATTAGTTTATACTATTTTTTGTCATTCCCGGAGGGAATCTTCTCCGATTAAAACGGTGATTGGCCTACATCGAGAAGATTCCTCCGGGAATGACGGTTAGAGAATTGTCTAAAGTAATTGTAAAGAACTACTTAAAATAATTTACTAATCAATTTCAACTAAGGCTGTGAATTGTGGGACATTCCAGGGCTGGTATTTGGGCTGGCAATTTTCTGCTGTTCATTGGCAAATATTACCCTGGTTTAGAGTAATCTGGGCTGTTTTCAGTGCTCTATTCTCTATACTTATTCAATCTGGCAGCACGTAACCTGAAGGAGAGCCACATCTTTGGGGAAACCCACTACAATCGTCATCAAAATTGTGAAAGAGCCAACTCAAACGCTTTATTCACTATATAAAGTTTTCCGCAATACCAGCATTTATCTATCGAAACAAGTACAGAGCTTTGCTAGGCTACAGCTTAAAAAATAACTTAAAGGTCGTACCTTTCCCCACTTTGCTTTCCACTTTAATATGACCTCCGGCGGCATGAATAATTTTTTGCGTTAAATACATCCCAATGCCTTGTCCTTCAACTTGCTGACCCAGGCGTTGATAGAGGGTAAAGATGGAAGCAATTTTGCTTTCCTCTATGCCTATGCCATTATCTTCTACACTTAGCTGCAGATAATCACTTAGGGCTTTGGTTTGGATAATAATCTAGGGCGTATCCGTACGAACAAGTAGCCTTTTTCGAGCCAACTAGGATGGTAGATTGGCAGAAAAAAGAAAATGACACCTCTACGCACAGAAAAACCAATCAGAACCGAACAAGAGATGTTCCCTCTGATCGAAAGCTGGATGAAAAGCAAGTTGACTCAAAAAGAGTTCAGTCAAAAGCATAAACTGCCACTGCATATTCTGCCCTACTGGATTGGACGCTACCGAAAAGCTCATTCCCTAGCGGATGAACCGGCTCCTGTTCAAACTCCCGTTTCTTTCATTCAGCTAACTTCTTCAACTACAAATGCTGATCCTAGCCCTGGTCCTGATCCAGGACCAGCTGTACTACTCCTGGTGCTGAAGCTACCACCGGTAATTCAGCGATGGAAATGGAAGTAGCCTTTCCTTCTGGAGTCAAGATCCACTTTCCTCTTTGGTTCCGGTAACTTACCTCAAAAGAACTAGTAGGTGTATGTTTTCGCTAACTTCCCAGCAGCGATACTTCCTCTATAATGAGGTCGTTGACATGCGCAAAAGTTTTGATGGATTGAGTGGCATAGTCCAAAATCAGTTGGGGAAAAAATGCTGCGTCCGGAGATGTGTACATTTTTTTGGGCAAGGATCTAACAAAAAGTAAAATTACTGGTATGGGAACCTTCCGGCTTTATTTTGTACTACAAGCGACTAGAGGCAGGGACGTTCGCCCTACCTAAAGCGGGGTACGAAGAGTATAACTATCTCCTACAGTGATTTATGTCTTTTGATAGAAGGCGTGGAAGTGGAAGTAAAACATAGACGAAAACGGTATAGTATAGCTATTGAAAAAGAAGTCACTAAGGGTTGATTGCTCTTTCTCAATACGTTATCTTGTAGGTATGTCTGCAACTTGTATCTGTGTTTACTACTGCTTCCATATCATCCTCTTGTGAACAGGCTACCGTCCCACTTCAGGAGCATGAGCAGTTAAAGTGGGCCTTTGAAGAGCTGCAACAGGAGAATAAAGAGCTGAAGCGGTTAATCTTTGGTAGTAAACGAGAGCGATTTGTTCCTACTCCTGTTAATGATAATCAGTTAAATTTAGAGTTAGGTGCAAGCCCCGCTGAATCTTCTGTCTTGGTTAAGCAAACAGTTAAGTATGAGCGTGTAGTTAAAAAAGTAGCCAGAAAAGCGATCAGACAAGCTTATCCTGCTCACTTGCCTCGTGTCGATATTATCATTGAGCCCAATGTAGACGTTTCTGGAATGCACAAAATAGGGGAAGAGATTACCGAGGAATTAGATCTAAAACCAGCGACTTTGTTTGTCCGCAGGTATATCCGTCCCCGGTATGTGAGCAGAGAAGAGACCTTTCATGTGGGACCATTACCGGCTCGTCCCCTTGAAAAAGGCATGCCCGGACCTGGACTGCTTGCCCAACTGATCGGGGATAAATTCGTGCTGCACTTGCCCTTTTACCGAATTGCCCAACGATTGGAGCAACTAGGGATGCGAATACCTGCTAGTACATTAAACTCTTGGCATAAAGGAGCATGTGCACTTGCTGAATGCGTAGGAGAAGCCCTGCAAAAAGTAATCTTATCCTGCCGCTACCTTCAAGTTGATGAAACCCCGATAGCAGTTCTGGATAAACAGAAGAAAGGCAAAACTCATCGAGGGTATTTCTGGGTGTATTACTCGCCCCAACTGAAGCTGGTATTTTTTGACTACCAGAGAGGAGAGGCCGAGAAGGTCCGGAAACACTGCTTAAAAACTACCAAGGCTATTCCAAACGGATGGCTGCTATGCAGTTTACGAGAAATTTGGAGAAAGAAAAGGTATTACCTTAGTGGGATGTTTGGCTCATGCCCGACGAATGTTTGAGCATGCCTTTGGTAACGATAAAGACAGAGCCGAGAAAGTGCTGCTCTGGATACAACAAGTGTATGCGATAGAACGAGAGGCCAGGGAAAAAGAGTACACCCCGGAGCAACGTTATCAATTGCGTCAGAAAAAGGCTAAACCAGTAATGGAAGAAATGGAGAAATGGCTACTGGAAGAGTATCCCGAGCTACTTCCCAAAAGTAGCATTGGCAAAGCCTTCCATTATCTAATGTCTCGCTATAAGGAAATGTCTCAGTTCCTGCAAGAGGAAGGTTAGAAGTAGACAACAATTTAGTCGAGAACTCTATTCGACCGGTGGCTATTGGTCGGAAAACTATCTCTTTTGTGGCAGCCATGCAGGAGCCAAAAGAGCGGCTTTAGTTTATAGTTTGGTCATTAGCTGTAAATTACAAGGAATTAATCCATACGAGTATTTACAAGATATATTAGAGCGATTACCCAATCATCCCATTAATCAACTCGACCAATTATTGCCTCCCTATGGAAGCCTACTACTTCATTAAATGGCTAACCTTGGCGAATGAATACCAATATACAGTGACACCATTTTGCCTTCATCCCTGACTTTGTCGTGCATCCAATCCAACTGGAGCCGATGCTCACAACGTAAGCAGGTCCAGGTATCGGTATAACTTTATCTGTGCTTAGCTGATAGGGTTTGTGCTGACAATTCCATAGGATACATCTCTTGAATATGGACTGATATATTACGCCTACTCATGCCTAGTAAATGAATTTGTTATTTTCTGTGGGCAGAAAAAAGATTTTCGAGCAGTTCATATAGTTTATAGAGAAGTTCATATAGTTTTTCTTGCTTCTCTCCTTGTTGATGCTTTATCTTTAGGTAGTCTTTTAATCATTTCCCTCATCTTTTGGATTCTAAGCATGGCATACGCTTTTAGTTTTTTGCAACCAACCCCCTCTACTTATATGAAAAATCTATTTTTTGCCCTTTTACTCCTCTGCCTCTTTGCCGGCTGTGACCAGATCAACGAATACATTAATCCCAAACCCAAACCCAAACCCGGAGAGGAGTTTGTAGGGGTCTATGTAGGGACATTCTTCACGCAGGATACGGTTCACCCGCGTGAATGATACCACTTTTACCGCTACCAACATCCGCAACAGGACACAGTCGTTTTATTATCGCAAAAATGTAGTCAACGACGGCAAAGAGTGGGGGGAAGGATTACTGGGAACACCGCGTAGATGCAATTTCCGTCCGGTAGAGGTAGAACCCATCCGCTACGTAATGGCTCATTTCTCCAAAGCCACCACACCAGGAAATATTTTATTGTACGATCCTTATTTTACGGATCGCGCCGGCGGTTGTGCCATGATGGGCGGTTATCCGAGAGAATTCCGCAAAGTGAAATAATAGCCACATTTAATGTCACAATCTGGGGGAAAATCCCTCGCCTTTAGGCGAAGACTTTAGTTTGATATATTTGTAGTATGCAAAACTATAGAAAAACCTCGCATACTACTTATGATTGTAAGTACCATATTGTATGGATAACCAAATATAGGAAGAAGGTAATGGTAGGTTTAGTTGCTCAAAGAGTAAGAGAACTTATCAGAGGTATTTGTAAGGAGCATGAGGTGGAAATCATCAGTGGACATATTTCAAAAGATCATGTGCATCTTTTTGTATCCGTGCCGCCCTACATATCGGTAAGTAAACTGGTTGAGTACCTAAAGGGAAAGAGTTCTTACAAGATGTTACAGGAGAATAAGCAGTTGTCAAAAGAGTTTTGGGGAAGGCATTTGTGGGCAAGAGGCTACTTTGTAGCTACTTCAGGGAATGTAACAGATGAAGTCATAGTAGAATATATCAAGAACCAAGACCTAGATAATAAAGATGAAGACTTTACTATAGCCGAGTGACTTCAGTAGGCTTCAGCCTATAGCAAATCTACCGGCTTTTAGCCGGTAGTTGTTTAATTCCTTGTTTTTATTGACCATACTTCGATGAATACTCGACAAGTTCCCATCCCGATTACGCACTAAAGCCAGCATCAGACTTATCACTACGTAGGATAGATCATGGCGTTTGCCCCGATTGTCTCGCAAATCCAAGGAGCCTGTTTGAAGTAATGAATAAATAGTGTTATTTTGAGCTATAGTGAGTGTAGGCATAAAGCAGTTTTTTGACTTCGCAAATCAAATCTACTCCTTTTGGCTATACCTCACTATTTTTATAAGAAAGCCCTTTACTGGGATAGGGTACTCATTAAAGATGTAATAAATGGCTCCTTAATAGAAACTGTAGCCAGGTATGAGAAAAAGAACGGTAGCATACAACCAATACCTAAAAAGTAAAACTCCCATTATGGATACGGAAAATAAAGAAACGAAAACGACAGCAAGCCAAGTAATTGGCTACATATTATTAGTACCTCCAGTACTTAGTGTACCGTTATTTGTTATACAGTTTTTTTTAAAAAAGGAACGGGCGTTCTCTATGGTTTTTTAGAAACAGCTCAGCCCTACCTGTTTATTTTGGGTTAATGGCAATAGCTGGGGCTTATCTAATTAAAGGCAGTTTAAAGGCAGTAATAAAAAGTAAAGATTACAGGGTACATTTTTAAAGCCTTGCAATAAAAAGGAATGGACAACAATAAAAAAAAAGAGGGAGGATGTCTTTGGTTGGTGTTACCCGTAGCATTACTACTTACCTCGATCTTCGGGACTGTGTGGTTCTCGATGGTTGGTTGGGCCCAAGGTCCGTCGCCGGGGCAATCGGCAATCAGCGGCGTGATCTCAGCGAGTGCAAAGGTGGAGCTAGTCGAGGGGAGCTTCCAAGGGCTTGAGGGGCCGGTAGCCAGTCCAGACGGCGGGCTGTACTTCAGTGGGGTCCAGGTTAATCGAACGTACAGACTCGATAAGAACGGCAGTATTTCAGTCTGGCGCGAAGACACTAAGGGCATGAATGGTCTGTTTCTTCTTAAGGATGGCCGCCTCCTTGGTGCCGAAAGCGCCGGCCGGCGCATCGTCGCCGTGATGCCGGACGGGCGCGTTACTCCGCTTGCGACCGGGTTCGATGGAAAGGCATTCCGATCACCCAACGATCTCATCGCCGATAAGAAGGGGGGCATCTACTTCACGGATCCGGCGCCCCGCGTCGGGACCGTCCCGCCTAAGGAACCCGGCAACGTCCATTACCTTCGTCGCGACGGGGAGGTCTTACTACTCGACGATCAGATCCGGCGGCCCAACGGCCTAACGCTGAGTCTCGATGAGAAGACCCTGTACGTCGACGACACGGAAGGCGAATATGTCTATGCGTTTGATGTGCGGCCCGACGGCAGCGTCACAAACAAACGGCCGTTCGTCAAACTTCGCGATCCAGTGCAAGGTTCGCTGGGCCTGCGGAGTGTCGCGGACGGTATGGCCCTCGATTCAAAAGGGCGACTTTACGTTGCCACTGCGTCCGGAATCCAGGTGATCGACAGGCGCGGTAAGTATCTCGGCACAATTCACGTCCCACCCGCCACCGGCCCAGGTGCCCCCGTGAGCAGCGTGGCGTTCGGCGGTCGCCGCCGTCAGACCTTGTACATGACGGCGCGCGAGGGGCTATACCGCGTTCAGATGCTGTCTGAGGGGCCGAGTGGGCGTGCAAAGTGAAAGCCGCATAACACGCGCACCTGACGGCCGCGATGACCAAGCGCGTTGCGCGGCCGCGGGTGAGCGCTGGTCGTTAGACGGTGACACACGGCTTCGAACATTGAGTAAGCCACTATCGAGATCCTCTTTGAAGTCCTCTTCACCCTGATCGGTGGCGTCCTTCTGCTGATCGTCGACCAGATGCTCGATTGCACAGACCACCCGCAGCGTCAGTCAGCTAACTTTTATAATAGGAGGTTCTATACACGGATTTGAGAAAACAGGGACAGGCATGCTTCAAGGGATCGGGTCATTCGTTGTAGGACTAATAGGATTTATTGTTTTAGTTATAGCAATAGTAGGAGCTTATCTAATTTAAAGACAATTGTTCAACGTATCCATCCGGTGAAGTACGTGTAGTTGACCGAATGGATACTCTGGGGCGCTCGTTGGGAAGATTTATACTTAATAGCATTCGTGATTAAATTATATAAGATACTGCGTAGGTTCTTTTTAGAAAAGTAGATAGAATGTACCTGGAAATTTGTCTCGATATGGGTATGGGTGGACTCTATCAACGAGGAGACACTGAGCTTAATATCTTCTACTAACTCTTCAAAAAAAACCTCTTGGCCTTCTTTCAGGTTCTCACTCTCTACTTTCCCAATGTTAGAGAGTTCTCTGATTAGGGCCGTGAATTTGATAATTGCGGTATCAATCATCTGATAGAACTTTTCTGCTTCCGGAGTAAGGCGTTGGTCTGTCATATGGATAAGCTCAATCAAGGCCTGGATATTAGCAAGGGGATTCAGCAGATCATGGGAAGCCGTATACACGAACGTGTCTAAGTCTTCATTAATCCGGATTAAGCGCTGATTGCGGCTCTCAAGCTCGGTTTGCAAACGCTTGAGTTCGGTAATATCATAAAAAGTAAGGATGGCTCCCTCAATTTTATTATCGCTTTGCCGGATATAGGGCATAGTCATCACCTGATAGCATTTATGACCTGCTTGCACTTCCTTGACAATAATGCCTCCCTCCCTTATTACCTGTGTCATATCCTCCCGGAGGGTTTCAAATTTAATATTGGTAGTGATATGATCCAGTGGCCTGCCAATATCCCTTTCCTGTAAATTGATCAGCTCGACTATTGAAGGAGAAAACTTTTTCAAATTTAACGCCCGGTCTACAAATACTTGCCCGTTCACATTGCTTCGAAAATAATTATTCAAGTCATCATTTAACTGGGTGAGTTCCTTAATTTTTCCCTGATATTCACTATTCACGTTTTGTAATTCTTCATTGACTGATTGCAATTCCTCATTGGAACTTTGCATCTCCTCGTTGGTAGATTGCATTTCCTCATTGGCTGACAATAGTTCTTCATTAAAAGAAAGCATATTCTCCTCCATAGCCTCCAGTTTTTCCTGGGTGGCTTGCAGTTTCTCCTTCGTTTGTTTGAGTTCTTCTTCCAGGCTCTCCACATATTCACGGGTCTGCAAAGAAGTATCCAACCACCCCGCTCCAGGCTGGTGGCTAGGATTACTTACCGTACTTGTCGAACGGGGTAAGTCCTCGTCCTCAACCTTTTGCAGAAAAGTCCGGAATTCAGGAATGGATTTTACGTCGGCGTCCGCTTCGGAAGGTTCTGCCGGGTAATCTCTTTTATAATCCTGCATTTTCTTTACGACCTTGGTCAGTAACTGCCGGTGAATCTCCCCTTCTTTATCTTTCTGGGCACTAATCTTTTTTCGTACGTCATCCCGAAGCTTATCAATGGTTTTGACGGTGGCAGCTTGCGGGTCGTAATAGCTTTGCAGCCGGGGAAAATACTGTTTGCGTGCTGATTCGGTTAACAATCCTTCAGTTGCCCGGCAATCAGCCAAACCTTCTTCAAGGGTCTTGATGTTGCCTTCGATTTCGCCTTGCCTTTTTACTTTGTTACCTTTCTCTTTTTCAAGCTGGCCCAACTGATCCTGTACTAATTTCAGTTGTTTTTCGAGCTGCTTCAACTGATCAGAACTCTTTTCCAGGGCTTCTTTGTCAGCCTTCAGCCTCTCGATTTCAGTAGCTTCTTTCTGCCAGTGTATCTCGGCGAAATGACTGAATTTCAGAAAATCGTGCAGATTCCGGTCTTGCCCTCCTAGAAATTGCTGCCTTTTCTGGATCGTTTGCATTCCCTTCTGTACCTCGCCAATGGTCTTTTCCAGGCCCTTGATTTCCTTTTCAATGACCTTCATTTTTTCGGTGTTGCTCCAGCCCAGGATGTAATGCTTGCGATCGAGAATGGACCGGCGGTCATCTTTTTCGTGGCGGGCTTTGCCGCTTTTGATTTGTCCGTTCTTAGTAATGGCTTTGGGCGTACGGCCAAACTGGTCCAGCGTCTGGCAGCAGATGAAATCAAAATGTTGAATGAGTTCATTTTCCAGCCAATCGTAAAAGGGCGAATCGTGTTTGATTTCGATTTTTTCAAACAAGGAATCTTCCGGAATCTGAGCCGACAAATTCGGTTTTACCTGTGGAGGCACCCGGAAATACACAATCCGGCCCCTCAGGTTGGTATTGTCCACCAGTTCGCTGATGCGACGGTAATGCGCTTCCGGTACCAGTACACTCAGCCCGAAACCATGCAGCAGCCGTTCAATGGCGCCTTCCCAATCCTTTTCGGTTGGCTTCACCTGCAACAACTCTCCCACAAAAGGCAAATCGGCTTCCGTGAGCCCGGTGTGCTCCAGCAGCAACTGGCGGATTTTCAGGTTGTCTTCCGGAATCTGGGTTTTCCGTTGCCGTAAAGAAGTCAGTTCGGTCTGCTCTTTGGCCAGGAGTTCTTGCTGCCGATTCAGGTTCACATTGAGCCCATCCCGTTCGGCGATTAGCCCGGTCAACTCGGCACTGATACGTTCTTTCAACCCGGTGGCAGACTGCCGGGCTTCCAAGAAGGCGCCTTCTTCCGCTACGGCTTTTAGTTCCAGGCCCGTCGCCAGGCGGTTATACTCCTGGGCCTTGGCCCATTTGTCCTTCCGGTTTTTCTCCGTTTCATGCAACCGTTCCCGGATCCGCTCTAATTCTTTGCCTTTGGCATTATTGGCGATATCGTTCCTAAGCTCAAATTCCTTTTGCCGGAGCTGCCCAATATCCTCCGCAAGCGTGACGAGTTGGGCGGTGAGGTGTTCCAGTTCGACGCTTTCCAGTTGTATTGCTGCCGTCAGCAATTTTGCCTTTTCCCCGTTGAAGTAAGCGGGCAGGGTTTCCAAAAGAGCTTCCAGTTCACGAATGGCGCTTTCTACTTCTAAAAACTGGTCAGCCTGCGCCATCAGGGGCTTAAGCTGGCTCAGTTGGTGCTTGGCAGTTTGAATCGCCTGGTACGATTTGGTCAGGTTGTCATAATTACGCTTCAGTTCGTCAATTTTCTCCTTCACCTCGGCTTTTTCCAGCATCTGATTGCGCACGAAATCGTTCAGGTTACTCACCGACTTCATCGAAATAGTCTGATAGAACAAATCGAGGGCCTTTTCGGACTTGAGGGCAAACACACTCCGGAATTTAAGACTGTAATCTTTAAACGTATCGAATACCTCAGCGCCGGGCGTATTTTTGATTCGTTTCTTAAGCTGGCTTATATCTTTGCCAAATCCGGTAAAATCGTTTCTGATGCTTAATCCCTGTCCGGCTACCACAAAAAACTTGTTCTCTTTGCCATTATCCAGCCATAGTACCTGGGCCAGGGAAATCGTCTGGGCAAAACCGGCGTTGTAAAAGACGCCCAGAATCACTGAATACGTACCTTCCGGCCGTAAGGAAACCGCCTTGGAACTGCCATCATAGGCGCCCTTTTTGGTACTGTAATCGCCGCGAATGTAAGAGGCAATGGTCCGTTCTTTGGTATCGGCGCCGGCGGCTTTGTTAAAAGTGATTTTTTGGTGCGGCACCAGCAGAATGGTCAGGGCATCCACCAGGGTGGACTTACCGGAACCAATGTCGCCAGTCAGTAACGAGTTGTTTCCGTCGGGGGTCAGGGTCCAGATCTGGTTATGAAAAGTACCCCAGTTCAGTACTTCCAGCTGGTGCAGCCGGAAACCGGTACGGGCATTGTTCATGGCAAAATCAATCATAGAGAAGCGGCGTATTCGTACAATTTCTGTTTAATTTCCTGCAGGGTATCCACCGTAATACGGGCTTTGAGGATGCGTTTTACTTCGTACTCGGAGGTTTGCGGGGAGAGCCGGCGCAGAAAGTTATACTCAACCAGCTTATTGATGTAAGCGTCTATTTTATCAATAATACTAGCTTCGTTTGATTTTTCGGGCAGAAAAGTAATCATCATTTCCTTAATCTGCTTCCTGGATACAATCAACCGGGAAGAATCCCCTCCCTGGGCGTCGAATTCGAGCAGTTTTTCCCGCAGCAGTATGCAGAGCAGGGTCACCGGGTAACTGAGTTGAATCTTTTTTTACCAGCACGGGCAGCCGTCTTCTTCGGACTGGGCTACTTTTTGCTTCACGAAGGCGTACCCTTCCGATTCGTCAATGAACGCTTCCAGCCCCAACTGCCTGCAGGTATTGCTTAATGTCAGCTTGATAGGTAATGATCAGGTCCCAGAGTAGTTGGTCCTCTTCGTACACGATGCCCTGCAGCAACCGGATTACCGCCGGTGAGTAAGGGGCTAAGGTTGGGTTTCCAGACACGTAAGTAAATGGATAATTATTATGACGCTGATTTTTTTGATTTCTACAGTTTTCTATTCCCTCTTTTCGTCAACTTCATCTCCTGGTATATAAACGTGAATTTATCATAAAACACTTCAAATGATGAATTTCTCTCCTCCCTATTCTGGCAGAACAGATCAAACACGGCTTTCCGGTTTGAACGTAAATTAAGCGTAGTTATTCCTGGTTACTCCGTTCTAGTCCTGTACCTTTTTACTTACAAAAGATCACCTGCGGAAAGAAAGGTAATGGCAAAATATTTCTCCGTTTGGGTATTGGCAATCAGAATCTGTTCCTGTATATCATCATTAATGACCGATTTTTTGTCTTTGGCCGCAATACTGTAATACGCCACTACTTCAGCCAGGCCTTTCTCTACCGGAAAGATATCGGTTACTTGCTTGAGTGTCACCTGGCTGGCTGACTGTAGCAGGGTGCGAATCCGGTTCTTCAATTCCTGCACATCAATAAACGGCTGGTTGTATAATCTGGCGTATTGTTCGGCCGTGATTGCTTCCTGGTTGCCCACCTCGTACCGGTTATCCGCCATTTCCACTTTCTTCGGGGAGGTGAACAAAGGACGGTCCATCACCAGTTCGAGGAACGGTTTATCTTCCAGCAAAAGGAAAATCACCATTCCGGGAGGATTATCCCTTACCTGCAAGGCCAATGCTTGCACTTCCCGGATCACTTCGGTGATGCGTTTACTTTCCAGATACGCCTTGCTGTCCAGGAATTTTCGCAGTTGTTCAATTAACAGGTGATTGGTTTTATTGACCCGGTCTCCGGCTTCAATCAAATTGATCTTAATCCGGTCCAGAAAGTTGTCCCCTTTCACTTCCTGTACTTCGGGTAAGGCACCCACCGTCTGGAGCAGGGCAGAAAGTTCATCCTGTTTGTTTTGAAAGCAGAAACTCCCAGAAGGCCAGGAAGCTTTTTCCCTGATCGGTGTTCCAGAGCAGGTCGCTGGCTTTGAATACTTCGTCGAGCAACCGGCCTTTTTTCAGATTGGAGTTTACCTGTTTCTCCCGCACAGCCTGGTCAATATCCCGGAAGTTGTACTCAATCTGCCGGAAATCAGCCAGAAGTTTGCGGGCCGTATTGTGTACTTCGAAGTACAGTTCCTTGATTTTCCGTTCGTTACGGTCTTCCACCCGTCCGGCTTTTACTTTCTCGATCTCCCGTTCTATCTCCTTTTTTTGCCGGTTGAGTTCTTTCAGCTTCTTCTTTGGGTCGTCGGTGCTTTGGTAGGCAATTTCCTTGAGAATGGTATAGATGCGCAGCAACCGGGACTCCGTACCGATAAACTCTTCCCGGTTCAAATCCTTGATCCAGTCCATTGCCTTTTCCGAGGCGGGTGTCAGTTGAAAAACCGGTTCGTCGCTGCTGGCCGGATAGTATTTCCGCAACAGGCCATCGGCTGTCCATTTGTCCAGGTAGCTCGGGGCCGTATCCGGGTAAAGGCCTTCTTCGTTGTTTTCCCGAAGGTAATACAGGTAATCAGATAGCTTTTGAACCAGCTCGGCGTTGGGAATATCAATCCGGTTGGTGCTTTTAAATTCCTGGTGCAGAAAGCTAATGATCAGTGGGGCATTGTCCAGTTTGAGTAGCCGGATGGCCGGGTGGGGCAACACCACATTTTTAATGTAGAAATGGTCCATGCAATAACCGCTTTTGTCCAAAATTAACCAACCAGGCACCCATTGCCATAGTAATGATTAAACTAAAAGAAGTTAAGTAGATCATTACCCTTAGTTTAGACTATTTTCTATTATTCCCCTACTGTCATTCCGACGCAAGGAGGAACTCTCTCAGCGAAGCTAATCTGTATGTGAATTTAGTATTCCGATTTTTCCCGGTGGTCGGAATGACAGGCTTGATAGGAATGGTCTAATCTGATATTGTCCAAGTACTTATCCATAAAGAAAATCAGGCCGATGCTTCTACAGGTTACTATGATTGAGTCATCTGTTTACCCCGTTTGTAAAAGGTCTGAACAGTGGTAATCCCTGTCTGATTCAAATCATTCCTTACTGCTAGCCGGCTGCGTAAACCACTCAACTGCGGCCTCCGCAATACTGGCGGGTATCTGGTGTTCGCCCTCAAATTCGGTATAGTTTACGGATAAGTCTTCCCGGCGGAGTTGAGACACGATACGCCGGCTGCACGGATCAATGGGCAGTACCCGGTCCCTGGTTCCGTGCGAAATAAAGACCGCGGGTTTGCCTTTACGCTCCCTGGTATGAACAAAGCCGGGAGAGAAAGCGAGAATGTGGGTAAACAAGTCTCCATTGGTTAAACCCAGACAAAGCGCGTAAGAAGCACCATCCGAAAATCCGCCGATAGCTATCCGGGAAGAATCTATATAGTACCGTTCAAATGCCAGTGAAAGTGCCTGATCAATAAAAATGACATCGGGACCAAATCCATTGCTGGCAATAATATCCCAGGTGGGTGCCCGCGCAGCAGGAGCTATCAGCATGATATGGTTGTCATCGGTGTATTTTCTCAGCAAGGACAAGCCATGTTCGGCATTGCCACCGGCGCCGTGTAACATGAGGGCAAGTGCCGCAGCACGGTCTTTGGAATAGGTTTTCGGGACGTAGATCAAACCGTCTTTCTGGTTTGCCAGTTTAAGGGGCTGTACTCCGGTCGTAACGTTGTCTTTTGCGCTTGTATTGTTTGGGCGGGCCGCGAGACGTCCCGTTTTATAGTTATCTCTTCGGGTAATCATATGGGTATCTCCTTTCTGTTTTGGCGTACAGCCAGCTATACAATAAAAACTAATGAGTAGCAGGACAACGATTGGTATACCATGCACGATGCCTGATAGCGGGAATAACTTTACCATTAATACCCAAATAAATGAAAAATTACGTATTTACTTCTTGAGGGTTGGTGCTAAATCGGATTACCAATCCGCCATTTCCCCGGTTCGGCATGGCAACTATCTCAGCGAAGCTAAATGCCGAACAACCAACATCGAATTACTATCAATGGATGGGCCAAGTTAGATAGCGCAAAACAGAACCTGATTGGTATCAGCCATTCCCGCAGTCAGCAAACTACTTGAGAACCTGCCCGGTGGCAGGAAGGGAATAGAACGATTCGCCCAGCTTATTGCGGGCTGGGCTGTTGACTGGGAATCTCAACAAAGAAGGTAGTTCCCTCATTTTCTTTGCTTTCCACCCAGACCTTTCCCTGATGAAGCTCCACAATCCGCTTGACAATGGAAAGCCCTAACCCTACGGTTTCTTCTCCTTTCAGACCCGGTCTTCGCGCCTTGGTGAAACGCTCAAAGAGTCCGGGTTGCAAGTGCTCCGGAATACCAATGCCATCGTCACTCACGGAGATGCGTACCCTGCCAACCTCTTCCTGTACGTTGATGGTAATATGACCTCCCTCAGGAGTAAACTTATTGGCATTCGAAACCAGGTTATTAATCATTTGTAAGAATTTAGTCTGGTCGATCTGGACAAATACCTGCGGAGAAGCCGATTGGATCTCGAAGTGTTTGTGAGCATCCTGATTCATCCGCTGAAAGCCCGCCAGCAGCGCCTGGAGTTGTTCGATAAGTTCTACACGCCCGAACGTAAAGGCAGTATTAGAAGACTCCAGGTATTCCTGCTCAAGTAAGTCATGAATCAGTTGAATGCTCTCTCTTACAGTCTGATGAATGAGGGAAGCCTGCGTGGCTAAGGCTTCCTGACCAACTTGCCGACTTCGTTCTTCCAACTGAAGGGCCAGCTTTTGGACAATGCCTAAGGGACCGCCCAGGTCATGGGCCAGCATTTCCAGCATGGTGTTCTTATGGATAGAGTATTTATTTTCCATTGCACTCGGCTTATAATGGGTTATATCTTCGGCAAAGCCGGCAATGGCCTCTCGCTGTCCGTCCCGGGTAATCACGTAAGCGGTGGCACAAATCCAACGCTCCGGCCCCTTTTTAAAGCGGATGCGAAACTCAGCGCTTTGCCGAAAGGAGCTACTTAGTAGCTTCTGGTAGCTTTGATGGACCAGATCCCGGTCTTCTTCCACCACACTGGCTACCAACGAAAGCAGTTGATCATCGATCCGCTCCGGGTCGAGCGGCCAGATCTCAAAAAAAGCTTCATTGAGGTATTCGAAGCGACGGGTCTGCAAATTAAAGACAAAGGAAGCAGCAAGCGAACGAGCTGAAATTTGCTCAAAAAGGTCAGGATAGGATATGTTATTGCTTAGACTCACGTAAGGTAGGTTTTTAAATAAAAAGTTTGAACGAAACCTACCTGAACCAGAAGTTTTACCTTGGGGAGGAAGCAGTCAACGTTGGATGAAAAGGTACTTATGCAGAAACGGATCGTATTGTCAGTGAGGATAAAATCCGTGCAAATCAGAGATTACGGCCTTACAATGGCCTTTCTCCCTTACCTGCCAATCTTCTCAAGAATGTACAGACGGCTGGATATACCCTTATGCTGCGTCTTATCTTACTAAAGATAAGACGCAGCATAAGGTGAACGGGGATTTCCAGTAAAAAGGTTTCTTGAAACTGGAAAACAATTCACTAACCTTCCCGTAGAGTTAACTTTTGACGGCCTGCCCCGTTAGCCAGATTTATCACAATGTAACGTCATAGCTATGGCAGGTTCATCAATAGCTATGGCAGGTTCATCAATAGCTATGGCAGNATCGGAGGAATCATCCAGATAGATGTTCAGGGAGGATATGTAGTAGATACAAGTCATATTGTAGCATTTACAGAAGGGTTAGATTACCAGGTAACAAGGGTAGGAGGCTATAAATCGCTTTTCTTATCAGGTGAAGGATTGGTATGTCGTTTCTCCGGAAATGGTAAAGTATGGATCCAAACGCATAAAGTTCCATCTTTTATTTCATGGGTTAATCCCTTCAGACCTGTAAAAAGCAACTAATCTACTTTTACTTTCTATTATAGCTATTGCATCATCGTAAGCGTCTAACCATGCAATTGGTCGGACGCTTACAGTGTAATGGCGTAGATGAGACAGGTATCGTGCAGACCAATTTAATTGTCTTCGAACTCTGTTAAAATTAAGCTTGAAAATATGGGTTTAACCGCTACCCAGAAAATACTCCTTGGACGAATCATAACAGGACTAATGGGATTGATTTGCCTTTTCTTTGTCCTGGCCTTGATTGGTATCCTTCTAAGAGATAATCCGGCCGATGATAAAACAAGTCAGGTAATCAGCTTCTCTTTTACGCTGGGCATATTTTATTTCCCACTCCGGTTTGGTATTCGTTTGTTCAAACAAGGAAAGAGTGAGGCTGCCCCGCTGGCAGAACCCATTGAGCCAGGCAGAGAAATCCGAGTGGATACCGCCCTGACTCCTGCCCAGTATTTCCAGTTATCTCTTTTACTTACGTATACCAACCTAATGATTGTATACTTCACATTTTTGGGTCTATTCATGCTTTTTGTTCAAGTCTGGCAGGGCAAGTACGAGTTTCTTCCCATTCAAACCTCAATGGGACTGCTTGCTCTGATCCTTCCTGTCACTGTGTATTCCCAGTCTAGGAAAAACTATAAGACTAACTACTATCTACACGAAGTCCTCCGGTACGAATTCAACCAGGACCGCATTATCACTACAGGACAAACCTTTACCAACACCATTAGCTGGGCTTCGCTACACAAAGTAAAGGAATCTAAAAATTGGTTCCTGCTCTACACCAGCAACCTCACCATGTTGCCTATCCCCAAAGCCGATTTTGTTTCACCTGAGGATTTACAGGATTTCAAACAGATTATACTTTCAACCGAAGGATTACGAAAGGATATTAAATAGGGATTACTTATACTTATCCCCGGTAAATCGCAGGGTTTGAGTCGTGGTTTCTTGCCTGGTCTTTTCCAGGCAATCCTCTCCCTTAGGTGTTTGACTCGTAGTGGTAATTTGATTTTTACTAATCAAATCGAAGAAGGCATTGGTTTGAGTAGGGGAAATAATAAGGGTCTTCTTTTCTTCTTCAAATTCCCCGGCGCAATTCATATCCCATTCTCCCCGGTAGGTGGCCACGATAAAATTGTCCAGTATCTTAACCAATTGTTTCCCCTGCGGAATAAATAAGGATAAGGTTTCCTCCGAAAAAGGATTAGGACCACTACTTCCATGGTGTCTTACCCGGATGCCGAAGGCCCTGTTGCTATCATTTACCTTGTAGGGAGCCGTATCAATTATAATTTCTTCTAATCGAACTGCATCCGATTCCCAAGCTTCGGGCTCGTAGTAGGTTTGCAGTATCTTGCCGGTTTGCGTATCAATAACCAGAATGTAGCTATCTAAAGAAACCCATCCCTCCTCCTGCTGAGCAATTTTAGGAATAACCAGCACAGACTGGGTTTTTGCGTAAGGCAACACTTTTTCTACCACCAGGTCTTGATAGCAATCCTTCGTAGAAAGGTGAAGTTGCTGTAAAACGGCCGAAAGGTGAGCGGATTTTTTCTCCTGCCCAAAGGAGAAAAGAGAGGTAATAGCAATAGCTAATAAAGTAAACAGACTTCTGCGGTACATCTGAAAAAATAGGAATTCGTCCAAAGGAATTAATACTGAATCAATCAATAGACAAGTAACAAAAACGTTTTTAATCCTATTTCACCAGTTTAGTAAAAATGGTACTTACTCTACAAATACCATTGATTGTTTACACTACGTTACGGGGAATACTCTCAAGAATACCCTCCCCGTACACCTGATCCAACTGTAACTCCTTTAAATGCACGTACCCAATATAACAACCACAGCTTTGGTTGCTGCAAGGTCTAGGCTGTAAGGCCTGCTCAAAATGATCGTTGTATATATTACCAATAGGGGTTTTAATGAAATGACAGCGGTATATGGTCCCCCTACCATCCACGCTAAATACCGTTTCTCCGGTATGGCAAGCTTTTCCCAGGCTGGGATGCTTCCGTACATTGTACCCAAAAAGAGGATCAATCCGGGTGAGGGCTTCTTCCTCGTACGAATGATAGTAATCCGATTGTCGCTTGTACGCATTAATCCACAGGTACACTTCTGGAGAAAGTTCGTGCCGCAAGGCTTCTATTTCGGCAAAAGATTCCCTAAAGCCTACTACCCCCACACTGTAGCGAATGCCCAGCTTATCTAATTGATAGCATTGGCTCACAAAGTCGCGCCGGGTTGTTTGGGTAGGGTGATAGGTTGTCCAGAGCGCCACTTTCTCCTTGTTGCAATCTTTCAGCCAGCCTGTCTTACACGACAAATTTGTTTGGATGGCTACTTTTCGGACGTTTGGCAGGTGACTAAGTTCCCGGATGGCCTGTTGATAGTAGCTGCGAATAAGGGCTTCGCCCCAGGGAGTAAATAATATTCCAAAGGAGTGATTCGGCTGCGCCTCCACCCAGCGCACAAATCGGCTTAGTTGCCGTGCGTACTCAGCCAGCTCGGCCCGGGTGTTTTTGGTCTTGGCAAACGGGCAGTAGTCGCAGCCGTAATTGCAACTGGACAGAGGCCCCGGTATAAAATGGAAAGATTCATTGCAGTTCGTATTGATGCATGAGCGCAAGGATTGACTCTGAATACAGCCAGGGCCCAATCGGATCGGATCGTTCCAGCCCGGCTGGTGTCAGGGAAAGCCTTTCTTCTGCATCCAAGCGGGCAAGCCCAAGACGTAACAACTCGTGCAGTTGGGAATACTGATCCAGCGGGTTAAGCCCGAACCGCTGCCTGAAACGGTCGAGTGAAAGGCCCTGGCTGTGCAGCATCGATTTGATGAGGTAGCGCCGCTGCTGCTCCGCTTCGTTTAGTTGGATGCCGTATTCAGCGTAGCGGTACGACTCCGGGTTACGTTCCACAAAATCCCCGATGATCCCTTTGATTCCTTTCCGGCCCACAGCGTACTCAGTGGCGTAATGCACTGCATTGGTGTAAGAACGGGCTCCGGCTCCCAGGCCTACCATGCCGTCTTCCTGGCAGCAATAGGCAATATCTTCCGCCGTGGCCACGCCTTTTTTTCTGAACATGCGCATGGATACTTGTTCATACCCATTTGAGAGCAAATAGTCCCGGCCGAGCCGGTACAGGTGCAAGCGGAAATTATCCCAGTCCGTCCCCAGCTTTTCCAGACCGGTGAGGGGTCGTACGTACAGTGGGTATAAGTAGATTTCCTCCGGCTGATACGCCAGGGTTTTCTCCAGTGTGAGCAGCCAGGACTGCGGGGTTTGCGTAGCTCCCCCGTAGATCAAGTCGATGTTGAAAGTCCGGAAGTCCGTTTGGCGAATCCATTCCAGCGCCTGGTGCACTTCGGCATTTCTCTGTGGCCGACCCAGGGCTTTGCTTTCCTCCTCCAGAAAACTCTGCACACCAATACTAATCCGGTCCACCCCTCTTTCCCGGAGGTAGCGCAATTTGGAAGGGGTTACGGTTTTGGGCGACACTTCAAAGGAAAAAGAAATTGCTTCCGGTTGGGTCATCATCTTCTTTTCCAGGGTGGCGAAAAGTTTGTCGAGTTCCGCCTCCTCTAAAAAGCTCGGTGTACCGCCCCCTACCGCCAACCGGGCAAAAGCAGCCTCGCCCAACGCGGCTTTCACCATCCCGGCTTGTCGCTCTAAGGCGTGTAAGTAGGCAATCACCAGGTCTTCTTTAGGATTGCTCATGGTAAACAGGTTACAAAAGCCGCAACGCATCTCGCAGAAAGGGATGTGCACGTACAAGAAAAGCGCCTCCCGATTCTCGGCTGACCAGAGTTGTTGCAACGGTATGGGGGACGGAAATGCCCGGTAAGCCGTTTTGTGCGGATACGAATAGGCATAGCCCTGGTAAGGGTTTCCCTGTAAGGCTTCGCTGAGAGTAGTAATCATAACGCTAGATAAGAAGACTGGTAGCAAAAGGAACGGTTAGCACGGTAGGATGGGATAGGCGATGGCCATAATACCCGTCCTCTCCGTATGCCGTTCCGTGGTCCGAACACAGGATACAAAAGGTAGGCCCGTGCTGCTGCAAAGCCGCAATCAGAATGGGTAACTGGCTATCAACGTACTGCAACGCTGCCTGGTGAGTAGCCAGCGAATCGGCGGTAGCATTGGGTTGGTAAAAGCAGTTGGGCTGGTGAATGGCTGAAAGGTTAATAAACAGAAACAACTTTTGTTCACCTGGCATTTCTTTTATCAATCTGGCTGCGAAATGAAATTGTGCTTCAGTGGAAGCAGGATTGGTGACCCCAAATGCTTCCTCCCAATAGCTTTCCGCAAACAGACCAGGCAATACACTCCCTAAGGGTGTTTTTTTGTTAAANAGCCCGCTCACCGTCCGGCACGCGAGGCCACACAGTTGTATGCAGCACATCAGGTCCGGACACAGACTCAGCCGGTACGCCGCTGACCCCGGCGCAGCAATGGTGAATGGTGGTTTCGGTCATTTGCTGACAGGGAGTGAACGTAGCAAAGCCACCAGCTGACCGGGAGATCAGCACGACGCCTGATTGTTCATCGACGGATCGTTCGCGTAGCAGGGGAGCCAAGGCATGCGTAAAAAAACCGGCTTTGTCGGGCTCGGTGTAAAAGACAAAGGGAGTACCAGCCTGGTAGGCGGCGGATAAACTGTTTCGGGTTTGCATCCAAACGCCCCGCGTGGGAGGGTCCAGCAAAATAAAATTAGGAAAGCTGCGCAGGAAGTCCAAAAAGGATTCCCTTGAGCCTCCGTCAGTAATAAAAACCGGAATATCCAGCCTGGATAGCTGCGCTAATGATTCCCGCAGTAAGGCTTCCTCCTGGTCGTCGCGGGCCCAGGTAATGGTAACTATTGAAACGTCTCTATTATTCATTTTTAATTTATTAACTATCAGCGGAAGCTTTAGCGGGGAATATATACTTTAAAGGTGGTACCTTGGCCCGCCTGGCTTTCTACTTCGATTTTACCTCCCGCGTTGTCCACCATTTTCTTGACCATATAGAGGCCAATGCCTGAACCTTCTACGTGGTCGTGGAAGCGTTTGAACATGGTAAAGAGCTGTTCCACGCCTTCTGGTTCTATCCCCAGGCCGTTATCCGTAATGGTCAGTATGTGATACTCAGGCGTGCTTTCAAAACTGATTCTCACTCTCGGCATCCGCTCCGGGGAACAGTATTTGATTCCATTGGAGAGCAGGTTATAGATCAGTGACCGAAGGTTTTTCTCCGAGAAGCGAATGGCAGGATAATCTGCGACATCTACCTTTATCTGCGCACCCGAGGACTGGATCATGGGCTCCAGATCCAGCATCACTTCCCCAACCACTTCCAAAAAGTCCACCGGGGCGGCCTCCCCATTGTGCTCCTTCTGGAGCTTGACCACTTCCGTCAGGTTGACAATTGTCTTTTTGAAGCGTTCCACCGACTCATGCATTAGGGAAACGATGCGCTGGGCCCGATTGGAGACCAGACTTTCCGGAGGAAGGGCACGCAGCAACGCTTGCAGCAGTCCCTCAATGTTCATGATGGGGGCTTTCAGATCATGAGAGGCCGTGTAAATGAAGTTGTCCAGGTCCGCGTTGGTACGTTTGAGCTGGTCGTTGGCGGCTGCTAATTCCTTATTGGCCGCTCCAATTTCCGCATTGGCAGCAAGTAGCTGCCCGGATAGTTGACGTAAGGCTTCTTCGGCGCGTTTTCTTTCCCAAATATCAGTGGATAGTACTAAGACCGAAACTACCTCCCCAGCCTCATTACATTCGGGCACCATCCGCGAGTGAATATACCCTTTATCATTGGGCATGGCATACTCCAGCGTATGCAAGGTTTGGTTTTGAAAAACGTACGCCAGGTGCGCATCGAATAAAGCGCATAATGCTTCCGGCAATCCTAGTTCACGATACGATTTACCGGGAAAATCAGCTGCCGGGATGCCCGTATACTTCTCGATACGCGGACTGGCGTAAAGATACTTGTAGTCTTTACCGTGACGGGTAATCACGTCGGGCGAGTTTTGGGCCAGCGAACGAAAACGGGCTTCACTTTCTTCAATTTGTTTTCGGGCCAGTACTTGTTCGGTTACCTCATGCGCCACGCTAAACACACCGGCAGCTACGGTATCGCCTGGGTTTTCATAATAGGGTTGGTATACAAAATTATAATAGCGTAATTCCTCTTTGCCATGGATGTGGAGCGTAGCAGGAAACTCGGTAGCGTAAAAAGGTTCGCCGGTCTTACGCACCTGGTCCAGTAGTTCGGGGAACCCTTGTGTTTTGGCTTCCGGCAGGGATTCGAATAAGGGTTTACCGATGATATCCGGAGTTCTGCCCAGCAACCGGAGGAAACCTTCATTGGCCAGTTCCACAACGTTTTCGGGACCGGTTACAATACAAACCGCCATCGGCGCCTGCATGAACAGTGCATAGGTCTTCTCGATTTTTCTTAAAGCACTTCCTCGTTTTTCTGCCTTTATCTGATCGGTAACATCTACGGTATGGGTGATAATATACAATACTTCACCGGTTTCATCCAGTACCGGTTTACTGTTTGCCGACCAGTACCGCGCTTCAAATACTCCATCTGCACCCGGTACATCGTAGCGCACAACCGGCATTTGGTCAGGCTTTTTATATTGAACGACCAGCTCAAGTGAAGTTCTAAGATTGGAAGGACCAGTAGCCGTGGTCGCCCCCGGATTTTCAGGGTATACCTCAAAAATGCTTTTGCCCACTACCTGTTGTCTTTCCCGGGCGGTAATACGCAGCAATTCATCACTGATCGCCAGAATGGTGTAGTGAGGGATATTGGGCTGTAAAATCAAAAAGCTGCCCGGAAGGGCTTCAAAAGCAGTCTCGAAATCCACTGTACTTTCTGTCACTGACTGTACTGGTTAATTATAGATAAGTAAATGCCTCAATCCGGCGCTGACTCGTAATTTGGGTCATTGGCAGCTAATGGTCCATTTCTTTTGGAATAGCTTTTCATTGCGCTAGTTGATGGTGATTTACCTCTTCACGGAATTAGTACGAATAGGGTTGTACAGGCGGATCTGTCCCTGACGAAGACTTTCTTTCAGCTTCCGCTTGCGGCTAGTAGTTTCCCCAATGCGGTGCGATACGCAGTATTTTCATTCATGCCATTGTGCCCCTGACCCGTAAGCGTAAAAAACTGATCATGGAGTTTAAGGTGTTTTTTTAGTTTGAGGGAAGATTCATAGGGAATTACCTCATCAAGATCTCCGTGGAAAATGGCAATGGGCGCTGCCGTGTCCCGGACAAATTGGTACGTCCGGAACTGGTATTTAAGCACTATCCCCGGTAGTATCGCATCGAGCACCGGAGCGATACGTTGCAATAAATCCCTCAGGCTGTAGTAAGGTGCTTGCAGGATGAGCATCCGGGGATGGTTGGTGGAGGCTAACTTAGCCGCCGCTGCGGTTCCGATTGAGTAGCCGATAATGATCGTGGTATTTTCGGGGTAGCTCGCTTTAAGTTGCGTATAGGCAGCTTGTACATCGCGGTAGAACTGGGCCTGACTGCCTATTCTCCCCTCGCTTTTTCCGAATCCGCGGTAATCCAGCATAAACAGGTCGTAGCCTAAGTCAGTGTAGGTACTGGCAATTTCTCCCCAGCTGTCCAGGGCCCCGGCATTTCCGTGCAGATAGAACACCAGTCCTGTGGGAGACTCAGCGTTAAATAGAATACCAAGCAGGGTCACTCCCTCCGCTGCCCGCACGGATAGTGCGGGGGGCTTGGTGCGGGGTTCTTAGTCTTTTTTGGGTAGAGTCTGCTCGCTTTAGCTGGTCTCAGGCCGGGCGTCTGCGAGGGCGAGGAGGGCGTGGGCGTGCAGCCGTCGGTCGCACACGGGCCCGGCATGACGCCGGACCCGGACGACCGACCGCGCTCCTCAGCCGGCTATCGGCAGGATCCGGACTCCGTCTTGACGACCTGCATCTCCGCTTGGTGATTGCCTCTTAAATACTTCTCAGGAGAGATGTGCCTTTTATTCTTTAGTTAATTATTTTAACAAGGTGTTCATGAATGCTTCGCAGTTGTCATTGCCACAAAAAGTAACCAAAAAATCTAGGCATAAAAACGCTTCCATCGCTAGGCTTACCCGCACCCTTTTGCCGAAACAGGCGAACTCCAGCATACGGTTCTGCCAGGCCTTTCCCCTCAAGGATTTTTGTTTTTTGATTCCTCATTCTCATATGTCTACCTGATAATTAAATTCTTGTGTATTTAGAAGCGAGAGGATAGTTGCAGCAACCATTTGGCCCGTTCTGTGTGGCTAACATGGGCCAGAGTAAGCGAGCTGGGCCTTTTCAAAGGGGGGACAAAAACGGGGTTTTGCGACAGCCACCATGGGGAAGTGGGCTTGGTTGCTGCTGCCCTGGTAGCTTCGCTGATCTTTCAAGTTGTTTTGTTACTTTTATTTTGGGCAAGCAAAAAATAAAAAGTAAATATTCGTAGAAGGTTTCTATTGCTAACAAAGTCTTTGGATTCGCCATAAAATAATTGAACAGTGAATACAAAGAAGAAGGCACCCAAGAGAATTCATGAATCAATTGACAAAGCGAAGAAAGATCATCAAGACGGATTCTTTATGATAAGTTTGTGAAAATAGGATTTATTAAACAGGCATTTTCCCACGAATCAGGAGCAGAAAGAAGTTTTAGTGAGCACTAACTGATCGAACTACAAGCATCAAACGAGAACAATGGATTTAACGAAGACACATATAGCTAAAAAAGGGCCGGCCATTACATAATACTTCAGCCAAATTTAAAACTATCCATGTTCCGAAATCTCTTTAAATTATTCCTGCTGAACCGGTATTTGGTGGATCCAGACGTGAGGATGGAGGAAGCAGACGCAGTGGCGGCATTGGTTTGCCTCGGACTCATCGTAATGCTGGTAGTGATCTACTTTACTTTCTTCACCAGTTTTTTTTCAACGAGTAGTCCTCATCTTAATTACCAGCACCCCTTCCCCTACTTACTATCGCATCAGTGTCCACACCTAGAGCCTTACAAACACCAGCTGCTTGTAATTCCCGCCGATGGCAATTCCCTGTCCCATTACTTCAATCCGGTTTTCGGTAATGGCTTCAATCTTGGATACGGCCACGATAAATGAGCGGTGAATCCGGAGAAACTGCTCCCGGGGAAGCAGCTCTTCGTAATAAGCAATGGTCTGGCGGGTAACAATTTGCCGGGAAGTCGTCTTTATTTTTACGTAATCCCGCAGGCTTTCCAGGAAAAGTATATCCGTTTTAATACTCATGATTGGTTTGCCGATTTCCCTCATGGTTCATAAATACTACTCCCGTATAGCCCGGATGCCTTTACCTGAGGAGTAAGCCGCTATCGGGACTGTTTCCCGTTATCCGTATTTGTAAACAAGGCCCAGCTTTACTTGCCAGGGCTGCTACTCCAGATGCCGGTAGCGGCGGTCCTTTGTACGTAATCCGAAAAATCGGCCGGCTTTCGGCCCAAGGCACGTTCCACCCCATCGGTGAGGTAGGCGTTGCGGCCGTCTAAGACTTCCGTGAATAAATAACGCAATAAGGCTATATACTCTTCGGGTACGCCGTGTTCCGTGAGTGCAGCCGTATATTGTTCGGTGGAAATCGGTTCAAATTGAATAGGATTGCCTGTTTTACTGGCAATTTCCCCAATCACCTCCCGGAAAGTTAACAAGCGGGGACCGGTAAGTTCGTAAAGCTGTTTGGAATGTCCGGGTTCCGTCAAGGCTGCCACGGCCGCCTCGGCGATATCTTCCGTATCTACGAAAGGTTCTCCCACGTTTCCGACCGGCAGGGCGACAAAGCCAGCCAGTATGGGTTCCAGCAAATAGCTTTCACTGAAGTTCTGGTTAAACCAGCTTGCCCTCAGGATTGTCCAGTCAAGTCCCGAATCCATCACCACTCTTTCGCACTGCTGGGCTTCTTTCTCACCACGGCCAGACAGGAGTACCAACTTCCCGATTCCGCATTCTACTGCCAGTTTAACAAACGAATCAATCGTATTTACAGCACCGGGAACGGCCAGATCCGGCTGAAAGGTGATATACACAGAGGTGATCCCTTGCAGCATCGGCTTCCAGGTAGCCTGATTCTCCCAGTCAAACGGAGGATTTCCGGAGCGGGACCCGATTCTTACGGGCCATCCCAGATTCTGGAGCCGTTCGGCTACCCGCCGGCCCGTCTTGCCGGTTCCACCCAGTACCAGCGTAGTTTGCTTCTTTTCGGTCATTTCTTTCGTGTTTTTCATAGTTTTTCTCCTTACTAGTATTATTATTCAAAACTAGTAAGGAGGCTACGCCAAAAATTGAACAAAACCGACAGGGTGCTATTTTTCTACCGGAAGCAATACTTAATTCTCCGTTGGGTGAAGACAGGCCAGGATGACCAGAATGATGGCAAGGGTAGAGGCCAGGGTGCGAACCGTATTCAACCCATTCCAGGGACCTTCGAATCTTGCCCTTTGGGCGGCCATTTCCGCTGCCGAAGCGGATGATAGCGGAAAAGCATCCAATGCCTCGTTCAGGGGAACATTGCCAAAAATGGTAACGCCCAATACACCAAGCAGATAAACTACGGTGGCGCCGAACAAATACCAGAACCGGACGGATAAGGGCGAACTGTAATGCAGATACGTGCAGAGTGGCAGTAATACGGCAGTACCCAGAAAGGCGGCGAAGAACACCGGATTCTGAATGGCCCGGTTCATAGCTTGCATGGCGGCAATGTATCCGGAGTCCGGTAACCGGGCCAGTCCAATGGTTACCGAACACGACCAGGCGTAGAACAACCCTCCGATTAAAGCCGTGGAGGTGGCCGTAAGCACTAAGCAGAGTAACTTCATACCTTTTTGATTCAAAATTATGAAGGAAACGCTGCTTTAAATTGAACAAAACCGACAGCGGACTATTGTAACAATACGAGAAAGTGATCGGCTAATCCGGAAGCTTGTTTTTGCAATTGGTAAGGGGCAAAACCGGCAAATTCCTTAAACGTACGGATAAAGTGGGACTGGTCGGCATACCCATTGTCAAAAGCAACGTCCGACAGCTTGGTATACTGATTATTCTTTAACTGACGCAAGGACGATTGAAACTGGCAAACTCTCGAAAACAGTTTGGGAGATATGCCTACGTGTTGGTTGAATCTCCGTTCAAAGCTTCTTTCCGACAGGTTTAAGCTTTTTTGCAATTCTTTCAGCGGTACCATGCCCTTTGATTGAATAATTATGGATAGGGCATATCTGGTTACCGGATCGACGCTGCTTTCGTTTTTGCTAACCTGGGCAGATAGAAAGGAGGATAGGATTTCGATCTGCTTAGCCGGGAAAGAAGTGTCTAGAAGCTGTTCTGACAAGGAAAGGCCCTGGGGTATAGGCAGCACATTGGCATCGAGACAAGTGTCGGTAAGTTCATTGGCATTGAACCCAAAAATGGGTTTTAAGGCATTGGGATAGAAGCTGATACCTACCGTGTTAAACTTCCCGGTTAAACGGATTGCCGTACGGGTTACCGTTTGTCCGTACACAAAAATCTCCGGCAGTTGTTTATTATGGTGGTCGAAAAACACACCCTTTCTGGATGGTTGAAAAATTAGTCCGGGGCAACCATCGGCAAGCGGCCCCAGGGTTTTGGGTAAAAGGTTGCTCTCATCACTTTCCAGCGTCCAGCAATACTGGATATAATCTTTGAGATGGGGAGGCGGTGGTTTCCGTTCGAATTTCATTTTCGGAGCTCCGGTTTGTTAATCGTATCGAGGCTTTTGCCCGTCCGAATTTAAGCTTATTTACGCAGGATTTGAGGTCTTTTACGATCCGATATAATTATATACCTGGACTGGTTGAGAAGATGTTTTTTTACTGCTGACATACGGCTGTCGCCGGCATAGTGTTCATTTGCACTGTGTTTCTTTCCTTCAATTTTATGCTTACAAACGAAAAACCAACCGTTCCTGCCGATGTCGTCCAACACCGCCTGGTCAATCAGCAACTGGTGAACGCTACCTGTAAAACCCCCAAAGATCTCGTTAGGCACATGGGGGCCCTGCAGGCCCAAGACTATGCGATGGCGAAATGGGCCATTGGGGTACGTTTATCCGGGTCAACGGATGCCTCCATTGAAAAAGCAATTGATGCGGGTGACATTATCCGAACCCATATTTTACGACCCACCTGGCATTTTGTGGCCGCCGAGGATGTCCGCTGGATGATGACCCTGACGGCTCCTCACGTAAATCGATTGACCAGTACGATGTATCGGCAGTTGGAACTGGATGATGCCGTGTGGGCAAAGACCAATAAAATTATTACCCGCTTGCTGGAAGGGGGAAAACAGCTTACCCGCGAAGAGATTATGACAGCCCTCTACCAGGAAAACATCCCTACCAATGACCTGCGGGCCGCCCACATCATGTTTCGCGCCGAACTGGATCAGGTCGTATGCAGTGGTCCGCGGCGCGGCAAGCAGTTTACGTATGCCTTGTTTGAGGAAAGAGTGCCTCCCGGGAAACCCCTCACCCGGCAGGAAGCATTGGCAAAGCTTACAGAAAGATACTTCACCAGTCACGGCCCGGCTACCATTGCTGATTTTTCCTGGTGGAGCGGCTTAACTATCACGGAAATCAAGCAGGGGCTGGAACTAATCAAGCCAGCCCTGATTAGTGAGGCAATAGGCTCTCAGACTTATTGGTTTTCGCCTAAACAGGCAGATAAAGTGCTGGTTAACGAGTCTATGCACCTGCTTCCCGCTTTTGACGAGTTTACAATCAGTTATAAAGACAGAAGTCACTGCCTGGATGAGGTCATTGCCAAAGAGGCCATTTTGGGGAACGGGATCTTCAAACCGATGCTGGTAGTGAATGGCAAGGTTACCGGCATCTGGAGGCGGACCCTGAAGAAGAACGTTGTCAGTGTGCAGCTGCATTTTCCAGACCAAGCAGCGGAAACAGACCGGGAGTTATTCACCCCTTGCATCGAAGAGTACGGAAGGTTTCTCAACCTAAAGGCAGTTCGTGAATGAATTACTGTTTATAAAGCCTCATACTATTAAAACCTTTATCAATCAGGAAATAGATAAGAAGGGTGTACGACAAATTGCAGATCAACCATTAAACTTTGTTCGTGTTGTTCCNATTCAAGGAGGGATTAGGGGGTGCTTATAGCCATCATTACTTTTATAGGACTACCGATTGTTTTTAATAACTGCTTTATCAATTAGCTGATAATAACCAAACAGGGAGATCAAGCCCACTGCTTGCGGAAATTATTCGTTTGAGATAATAGTATCTCTCAGGCCTAAGTTGTGCATACCACAGGAGAAGGTGGTTCCATCTTCATCCGTGAGGGAGTCCAGCACAAACATCTTATATAAGTCGGCCGGTTCAAAGTTATCTACCAGATTCCTCCACTGCTCAGCCATGAAGGCTTTGCCGGCTGTTTCTACTTTCAGACCAATGCCTCCTGCCTTTAGTATCGCATTACCTGCCCGGGCAATAGATTCAGCACTTTGCAAAGTACCGGTTTGAGCAATCAGGTAAATAACCAGGGTATGTTCTGCAATTTCATCCAGAAATTCTTCCAATATCTGGTTGACTGATCCGGACCACTGGAAGGATTCGCGCATATTCTTATCGTACTCGCAAATATCCACCTGAAAGCTTTCCTTCGTTTTCATATGCATAAGTATCCTACCGGCGAACAGATACTCACCCATATTATTTCCCACAATCGAGGTAACAATCTCCGATTCATTACGCCATTTTCCGGGTATACAAAGAATGGTTTGAGCCTTTATTTCGTTTTCCTGCATAGTAAATGCGTTTTGATGATTCGTATTCCTAATTTTCGGTTGCACTCAACAATGCGTTACTCAGAAACGGCAACGTAGCGATAACCATCTTCCTCATCTTTCAACTGTTCACTGGCGTCTACCTCACTGCCTAACGACTTCAATTGCTCCACCAGTTCATCAGAAACAAAGTGATGATGAATGTCCAGCAATTTCAGGTGCTTGATGTGCGGGTTTTGCACCAGTGCCTCCGCTCCCTCATTCCCCAGCGTCCCCAGGGATAAATCCAGTACTTCCAACTGCTTCAGTATGGGTGCATCTTTCAGCGCTTTAGCAATGTCGTCCGTAATCTCACTGCCGCGGAGGCCCAGGGATTTGAGTTTCGGAAAACGATTTCCTGATAAGATGGGCCTTAAGTCTTCTACGCTTGCTTCAAATCCATAACTTTCCGAGCCACAATTCCAGGTGTTCAAGTGCGGGAAGGTTGGCTGCTCCTACTTCCTCAATCACATTCGTAGGCATGCCGCCCGTTTCTACGATCAGCGTTTTGAGGTTGGTGTGATTAAGTTCACCCAGACTCAAGCCGTTTCCACCCCGTACCCGGAAATATTCCAAATTGGGATAGGCGATTAGTATAGGGCCTACATTACCCTGCTCGATCCAGGAAATCTCGTTCTCCTCGTAGGTGATGTCCCCTAGAAATAGCGCTTTTAGGGAAGGCAGTTTATGGCTGGCATTCACTAAGCTTTCCACGATGTCATCCATTCCGTTGCCACCTTCAAATTCAAAAGCTCCGATCACAAGTTCCTGTACTTTTGAGGCGTTTGAATGGTCATAAAACACTTTCAGTAAATCAGGAATCCGGGTTCCTCTGCCATAAGAGTCCCAATCGAGCCGGAGCCGGTAAATATACTGGTCGGGCTCCTGAATACCCGTTTCCGGGTTAAAGTCCCTGATCTTTTTACCGTTAAAGGTTTCTAAATTTTCGGAAATAGTCATTGGCCGTGAAGGTAGAGTTTAGTGGTGAAGCTATTTAAAATAACGCATTTTTTAAATGCTTTTAAGAAGTATCTACCCGGTGATCTAGCCTTGATTTAGGGGAAGGAGCCAGAGTAAATTAGCAGAAAAACTGTTAACTAAATGGCACAAGTAAAAACAGAACCAGAGATGTTTCCCCTGGTGGAGAGCTGGCTAAAAAGTGGCCTGAGCCAAAAACAATTCTGCCTTGAACATCAAATGCCGGTACATATTCTGGCCTATTGGGTGGGCAGATACCGCCAATCACAACCTAATAAGACTACCGCAGATAAAGTAGTGGCCACTAAAGCAGTGGCTACTAAAAGTAACGTGAACTATGGATTAGATAGAGGGATAATTAAGCAGCCATGCCATACTCTGCTGACTGGTTAGGGATAAAAATAGCGGGTTTATGGTCAAGGAATTGGTAAGCGANAGGGGAACGGGTGCTATCAATGGCTTCCTCCAAATCCAGGTGAATTTCGGGGGGAAGGTTTCCCTTAGCCAGTTGCGTAAGTAAGCCTTCAAACACTTTCTGGGAGTGTTGAACCGGTAAAGTTCCCAGTGTTTGCACCGCTGCCTGTTTTTCTTCGGGCGTTTTGGTATTGATTACTTCCGAAAGCAGGGAGACCATCAGATCTTTGGAAATATCCATTTTGGGCAGCAGGTCTAGCCCGGCTACCCGAACGCTTTTTTCGGGATCGGCGAGGGCCTGTTCAATCGCTTTACCGATTTGCTTGTCTTCCGTAGCAGCCAGAGCCCGCAGGGCTGCAACCCGCACTTCGGCCTGAGAGTCCTCTTTCAGGCGGGCAAACAGTCCTCCAGAGCTTCCTTCAATCTTAAGTTTGCCAACCGCTTTAACGGCACTCAGGCGTAAAGCCTGTTCCTGGTGAGCCATTAATTCGATCAGTGAGCCGGCAGCCTCCTTTTTAACTTGTTTTGCCTCTCTGGTAATCACCCCTCTCTACCGGCCATCTACCCGGTCCACTACCGATGGTTTTGCCCAGGTGCTCAGGGCCTCTACCGCTTCAGCCCGCATCTTTACCGGGTTACCTTCCCGAGCCGAATACGCAATCAGGTTTTTCATGGCTTTCTCCGTGCCTACCCGCAGGTTGGCATTAATGGCCCGACGGAGCAGCGCTTCGTTGGTAAAACGGGTATTCTGCAGTACATCGCCCAGGGCCGGCAGCGCATCCGGAATGGAAAGATCATCGTTGATAGCGCGGGCCGCTTCGGTAACAATAAACTCATCGCTATCCTGCAGAAAATTAGCCACACCCGGGTTGCGCATACGCCGGAGGGCCACTACGGCGGCAATCCGGACGGCCCGGGAAGGGTCTTTCGATAGGGCGGCTACGGGTTCGGCTTTTCCGATCCGGGCCAGGGCCAGACTGCCGGCATGACGGATGTAAGCATCTTCGTCGTTGTTGGCCCGCAGCAAGTCAATGATAGGATTGATTGCCGGTTCGTAAGCAATTCGTCCCAGCGCTTCAGCCGCAAAGAAACGGGCCCGGCTATAGTTGTCTTTCAGTACCGGAAGGAGGGCTTTACCCGCCTCTTTATAACGCACGTCACCGAGCCATTTTGCGGCCTGGGCCCTGATTTCGGGGTCTTTATCTTTCAGCAGCGGCAACAGTACTTTAGCATAGTTGGCATCCCGGCGGGCCAGCTGACTAATGCCCCAGATTCCGTGCACCCGGGCCAGTTGGTGCGTGGTTTGTTTAATGGCTTTCCGGAACTGGTCGGCTCCGGTTGAGCCCCGCTTGGCCAGCTCGAACTGGGCTTTTTGCCGCACCCGCATATCAGCGTTGGCCAGTAAGTCGCCTAGCTGGTTCTCAGCACTTTTACTAAAATCTTCAGCTAACAAGGCTTTGGTCTGCTGACGTTCGGCCCAGGCAGCTCCTGCTACGTCGTCGAGTTTCCAGATGCGGCCAAAGTCCTTGGTGTTCCAGCCATCAATCCAGTCGGCTACGTACATGGCGCCGTCCGGACCAAAATCGATACCGGTAGCCAGTATATTTCCCAGAACCTTTTTCTGTTCGCTCAGCTCAAAAGTAGCGCCCTTAGGCTTCAACTTGAAGGAATGAATACCGGACCGGGCAGGATTGCCATTGAATTCTCCGATAAAAAATGTGTTTTTATAGGCCGGACTTAAGGCCGTACCCGGGTTATAGAGCATACCCGTCGGGCCGCTTACGAAGTTGGCAATGGGAGGGGTAATATAAGCGGCCTGTCCTTCAAAACGGGGCTTGAACAGCTGCTCATCCATCCAGACTTTATAGGTATTATTGTCCGGGTCGCGGTATTTTCCAAACTGCCAGTTGATGCGCCAGCCGGCATCGGAGCCATTTACGACGTATACCAGGCGTTCCTTCTCCCCGGGGTGATCCCCGTCGTTATCTTCGCTGATCAGGTTGCCGTATTCATCGAACACAAACTCGTGGGTATTGCGTAATCCCATCGCAAAGACTTCAAAGTCACTGCCATCGGGATTGGAGCGGGCAATAACCCCGTTATTGGGGTTTTCCCATTGGGTTCCGTCAGGACCTTTGCCGTTGAATCCGATGTCTCCAATATTCCAGTAGATCTTTCCATCCGGTCCCATTTCCAGGCCCGACATACCATGGCCGCCAAATCCGACGTGTACGCCGTATCCGTGCGAAATAGACGTTTTTTCGTCGGCCAGTCCATCGCCGTTTTTATCTTTCATTCTCCACAGGTCAGGCCCTACGCCCACAAATAGGTCTCCCTCGTGGGCCAGTACGCCGCCGGCCACATCGGTTACCTCTTCGTTAAAATCCTCCACGACCCGTTGCGACAGGTCGGCCACGCCATCCCCATCCGTATCTTCCAGCCGGTATATGTACTCTTTTTCAACGGTCATGTCCCGCCAGTCGTGGGAACCATCTCCGTTGAGATCGGCCAGCCATTCGTTTTTCCGGCTGTTCTCGGGGGATAAGACCTTGCGGAGGAATGCCCGTTTATCTTCCACCGTCTGCAGGGCAATGGATGGGATTTCCCAGTCCTGATGCCCGCGGATGTCAAATTCGGAGTTTTTCTGGCGGTTGGTACGGGTGTAAAACAGCCGGCCCTGGTCATCGATGTCTATCCCGATTGGATCGGCTACGAGGGAATCCACGCCCCACAATTTTAAGGTAAGACCACTGGCCAGTTCGGGAGTAACGGTAGCTTCTATGGATTTGGCTAATTGGGCGGCCTGCTGCGGGTTCATGCGTTTGGTCCGGTCATCTACCGGCTCCTGCCTCCAGGCGGGCAGAAACAGCGCAAAACCCAAAACCAATACCCCTGAAATTTTCTGTTTTTTGGATAAAGTGGCGAAAGCGTCTTTCATTGTAAAATTTAAAAAATTGGCTGTAGAAGTTTAGTTAGCGGAAATGAAACAATTGGATACTGACCTGCACGAGAAGTTATCTGACACGAGACAGTATTGAGGAAGGAATTTATAAGAATTTTCTAAGGAGACCAAGAACTGACCATAGCTAATCGATTTTCCACTATTACTCCTACTGTTATCTTCCCCAACCCGGTTCACATCCTGTCCTTTTCCCATACTCCCTTTTAGTCCGGCAGTAATAAGGTAAGTCTTTTCAGCACGGCCTATTGTTTCTCCGGCGGGTGCAGAATCAAAATGTCTCATTTTAACAATAAGACGTCTCACTTTATAAAATGAGACGTCTTATTGTTAAAATGAGACATACACACCTGATTTTGAGACGTTGGTCTCGCCGTGGTCTTCTATCATTGTTGCCTACAACCACTTAATCAAATACGCTGAACAAAAGGCAGAATGGTTTTTTAAAAGCAAGCTACTTTTATGGACAGACTCAACCAATCAACTTATTTCCCCGGTTTAAACGGCTTACGTTTTATTGCCGCTATGCTGGTGATTATCTCTCACGTGGAAGAAATGAAGCAGTATTTTCATTATGACAACATCAGAGATCATCCTGCCATTTACAACATGGGCAGCACTGCGGTGACCTTCTTCTTTGTACTCAGCGGGTTTCTGATCACGTACCTTTTGCTCGTGGAAAAGCAGCAGAAGGGTTATATCGCCCTGAAGGATTTTTACCTGAAAAGAGTAGTCCGGATCTGGCCGCTTTATTATATCGTCACCTTGCTGGGCCTGTTTATCCTGCCGCATGTTCATAGTCTGGACATTCCAACGGAACTCTCCGCGCAAGGAGACAACTTTACCCTTAAAGCCTCCCTGCTACTTTTCATCTTACCTAATGTGGTTTTTGCCAACGGCATTTCCATGCCTTATATGGTGCAAACCTGGTCGATTGGGGTAGAAGAACAGTTTTATATCATCTGGCCCCTGGTGATCCTCTACTCCCGAAAATACGTGAAGGGCATACTGGCTACGATTTTCATTTACATCGGAATCGTCTTTTTGATCCACATCGGCATGAGATTTACCGACAGTTCCTTTTTGCAGGTACTACTCCGGTTTGTTAAACTCACCCGGATTGATTGCATGGCCATTGGCGGCTTGGGTGCCTACGTGCTTTTTGAGCAGAAGCAACGAATACTACGGCTGATCTACCATCCGGTTACGGAAGCTTTTGCCTGGATGGGAAGTCTGCTGGTCTTTGCCCAACTCATTCGGTTTCCCGCCTTCACCCAGGAGATCTACTCGGTGCTGTTTCTGTTGATCATCCTGAACGCGGCCTCTAATTCCCGTACCTTAAGCGTGCATCTGTTGGAAAACAAGGTGTTCAACTACCTGGGAAAAATTTCCTATGGCTTGTATATGTATCACTTTATGATCATTGGCTTATCCCTGGCTATTCTGCGTCCGCTGGCGAATGCTGGCCACTTAGGCTGGTCGGGCAACATAAGCCTCTACGGGCTGACTTTCCTGCTGACCATCGGTGTTTCGGCGCTTTCTTTTGCCACTATCGAGCAAAAAGTAATGAGCCTACGGGTTCGAATCAGTCGGATGATTCCCAGTCGAAAGCAACTAACGACCTTCCTGTCAATCAGCATCCATGATAATAAATCCTTTTAAAATCTCAGCTCTCAACCCGTTAGCTTTGCTGAACTTCGATTGACGAATTTCGTTTAGAAACCATTTTAAAACCTCATTGAGTGGCAGGAGCAAGATGACGACCTTGAATCGGAGATCATCGAAAATGGCTCGCATTCCACTATGGAGAAGGAGTATATCCGTAAAGACGGTACCCGGATTCCGATCCTGATCGGGGGCGTTTTTCTGCCCGGAAATCAGGATCGGGGAGTGAGCTTTATTGTCGATATTTCCGAACTAAAAAAAACGCAGAAGGCCCTCGAAGAGACAGCATCTGAATTAAGGCGGTCTAACCAGGAACTGGAACAGTTTGCCTATATCGCTGCCCACGACCTGCGAGAACCCTTACGAACCATAACCGGATTTATCAATCTGCTCAATCGCCGGTATCAGTCTGCCTTGGATGCTGATGGCAAGGAGCTTTTACATTACATTAAAGACGCCGCCAACCGAACGGATCTTTTCTTCACCTTAAAGAAAGGTAGTGGGGCCGTAATGCCGGGAAACTAGTTTCAGTAGTGACGGCACCCGTTGAAGGGCTACTTCACTTTCCAGTTCAGTCCCTGCCCTTATCTGGTCTTATATCTTTTCGGATTCGCTGCGCTAACCCCAAAAGTAGTTTAAGGCAGGCAAGCTTGCGCCAGTAGCGGAGTCTATCGACACTAACGCTTTTTTTTGAGTGTTTTACATTCTCCTTAAAAAGCTTCTCCGATAAAAATATAAAAACCAGGTCCTTCCTTGGTGAAGGCTACATCCACGCGGGAGAAGATGTCTTTCTTGGGAAAGAGCAGAAAGCGGGCGCCGCCTCCGGCCGACCATACCCAGTTATTGGCAGTAATTTCTTTAAAACTAGGAAATACGGTTCCGGTACCCGCAAACAAGGTAGCGCCCCATCGTTTCGTAAATCGAAACGGTAAAGGCAAAAACCGGTATTCTACCTGGGCGGCAATCTGATTATTATCCCGGAAGCGGCCCAGATAATAGCCCCGCATAATGCTTTCGCCACCCATCAGGGCCAGTTGGTTGAAAGGCGTTTTCCCGGTATTAAACTGACCGAGCAGTTGAGCGGCTAATACCTCCCTTTTATTGATAGGCCGGTAAACCCTGGTATCGGACAGCACCGACGTAAATGAATAATCACTTCCCCAGGCATCATTATAAGTCAAAAAGGCCAGCTCCGAGAAAATTCCGTCCCGTACATTGAGTACGTTATGCCGGTTGTCGTACAGCAAGCCCAAGCCAAATCCCAGATTGGCCGACCCTTCACTTCCCAAGGGCTTTTCAATGGGCTCATCGGTTCTCGTTACAAAATTTACCGAGCTTAGCCGCTGAAAATCAGCTTCTATGCCGACATAAAGGCTCTTGTATACTTTACGCAATACCCGTTCTTTGATTTGAATCAGGTTGNAGCCTCGTTCGCCCTGGTGCTTGCTTTACCAGGTACAGGTACACTTTTCGGAATCCCCTGCTAGTTGCACCGTGTGGTTAACTCCGCCACCCGCTACGGTGGCTTCTGCCCGGGTATCGGTGCGTAGCGTGATGGTTACTTTGTTTTCCTGCAGTAGTTTTTCGGCGTCCTTCAGACGAGGATTCAGGCTGAGAATACGGCTTAGTTTGAAGGGCAACCGGCGGTAGAAAAACTGATTTTCGTCCAGGTCGTAGCCCAGCAGCCCCATAGCCGAGAGGCGGCCGGTAATGTTCTCTACCTTCTGTAAGTCAATCCCTTCATTAATGGCGAGCAGCGTAGGATTAAATTCCTGGTTGGCATAACTGTACTTGTCTACCAGGTCAATCCAACTATCGGGCACGTCTTCAATCAGTGCTTCCAGTGCGGCACCTTCTCCGGAAAAGCCTCGCCAGGCATCACGGGAAAGCGACAGGCTAAACCGAACGTCACCAAAGTACAGTTGCCAGGTAGTAGATTGCATAGCAGGATGAGCAAATATCCGCAGTTGGTCAACATGCGGCAGCAGGGGTTCGAGCAGCCGCAGCCGGTGTACGCCACCAATGCAAACGGCAGCCGCTGACTGTACAGGCGAGAAAGCGGGTTTACTGCCTTGTACCGTCAGGTAATAGTCGGTCCTGGGTTTTCCGTTGGGTAGGCTTTGAAACAGTTGGAGGGCCTGAATGCGGCTAAAGGTAAAAACCTTTTCGGCTTCGGCCAGGTAGAGTTGCACGGTGGTTAGTCCCTTGATCCACTTGGTAGGCAAGGGCACCTTGCGTTCTACTACTTTTCCGCTACTGGTCTGGACGGTTACGTCTTTTTTACCCACTGAGAGCAACACCGATTCCCGCTTGCTGATGCTGCTCAGGGCGGAGAGCATGCCCTGATTAAAATCTACGTTGGTCGTGCCGTTTTCAAGAAATTCCCCATCGTGTCCACCGGGCAGCACGTCCACCCGGGCATACACACCCGCACAGTGGGAAAATCCTTCGAAGCGGATTTTTCCGTTGCCAGCCGTTACGACCGGGTCTTTGAGCATGGCCATTTGAAACGGAGAGAGACTGAAGCTTGATTTGACGACGTTGGACAGGTTGATGAGGCAGCGGGCCGTCAGGTAGGGATTGGTGAGGCGGCCCCAGAAGAAACAGGGGACGTCTTTTTTCTGCACCTCGCTGTATTTGGCCAGAAATAACTCGTCGAATCCGGCAGCCTTGCTGAGGCCCGAAGGGACATCGTACTGATAGGTAATCGTGTCAGACATATAGGTAATGATTTTAAGTTGCAAATTCACGTAGCCTGCGCTTAGCAGTTTGAGCCTCCAAGTCACTACTCTCCTTCCTGAAGTTTTCTTTACAAGCCCATTAGCGGGTCGGTGTACAAAGAAAAAGCGGGCATAACGTAATCTTTTTACGTTCTACTATATTTGCCAAAAATATTTTCAAAAGATGCCCCTGACCCGATCCGCTTTCCAGCGGTACCGCCTCATTGACGAAGCCATCAGCCGCTATCCGTATCAGTATTCCAAAAAACGTTTGTTTGAACTTTGCCGGGAAAAGTGCAGCATCCGTTCCCTTTCCTCCTTGGAGAAAGACATTCAGACTTTACGGGAAGATCACCAGGCCCCTATTGCCTACTGCAAAAAACGCAACGGGTATTACTATCATGATCCTTCCTTCCGGCTCCTGAAGCTGATGCTTACCCCCGATGACATGGAAGCGTTTGAACGAGCCAGCGAAGTGCTGCGGGCAACGCAAGGGACGGCCAGTGCCCAGGAGCTAATGGGGGCCTTGCAGAAAGTACGGCAAAGCCTGGATCTGATCCGGGAAGTAACCACCGAACCAGCCGATGCCAAGGCAGTGTACGTGGAAGACACGACCCTGCATGGCAACCGGCAGTATGTATCGGTACTCATCCGGGCTATCAATAAAGGCCAGCAGGTGCAATTGGATTACCTCAAACACGACGGCGACCGGCCCAAACGTCATATTCTTCATCCATTGAAGTTGCGCGAAGTGCAGGATAGCTGGTATTTGATTGGCTACGAAGCGGCGGCCGGCAAGGAGAAGACCTTCGGGCTGGACCGGATCCGTAACCTAAGTGTAACTGAGGAGCCCTGTGAGGTACCTCAAGTAATCATCCAGAAGGTAGAGCAGCTTTTTACCCACATCTACGGCATCACCGACAGTGAAGGCCCAGTAGAGGAGATCTGGTTGTCTTTTACCCCTAGGCGTGGTAAGTACGTAAAAGCCAAACCCATTCACCCTACCCAAAAGATCCTGGAAGATACTGAGCAGGTCTGCCTCATTGGACTCGAACTCATTCCCAACCGGGACCTGATGACCTTGTTGCACAGCTACGGCCCGGATGTAAAGGTGCTTAAGCCGAAGAGTCTGGTTACGGCTTTCAAGAAGGATTTAAAACAAACCCTTGCTCAGTATGATTGAGCAATCCAACGCTGTCAAGTTAGCCAATGTACAAAGCAGGCTAAAAGCATCTTTTTCTACGCGACTTGTTGTCTTCTTGAAATTTTTATAAAAATATTTTCAAGAATACTTGACTGGTATTACTTCGATAACTTATCTTCGTGACATGAAAAATATGTTTCTCCATCGGCCGCAGCAACCCCGTCGTACCGCAAGGTAGGAGTGCTATGGCTATGGTGAAACAATAAGATATTCTTACAGCATATACAGTAAGCTAACCCAGCAAAAAGCCCTCCTATACGCGTATAGGAGGGCTTTTTGCTGGGTTTTGTTGTATCGGGTAATGGAGGAGTCCGGAGTCCTCGCCTGCCTTGGAAGCAGGAGAGC
>JAUJNL010000027.1 GCA_030448185.1 Cytophagales bacterium
CTCAGCGAAGCTAAATGCGGATGAACGCTCTGCATTTTGTCGTACACCCATTAAATGCTAAAAGGTAAATGCTGAATGTTAAATGAGGTCTACTGCTTTCATTTAGCATTTAAAATTCAACATTTCACGACCATGCTTAAAAACTATATTACAATGGCCTTTAAGGTCATGCTCAGGCGAAAGTTCTTCACGGCTATCAGTCTGTTCGGCATAAGTTTCACCTTGATGGTCCTGATGATTGTGACGGCTTTCATCGACCAGAAGATTGGGGTGAACCCTCCCGAAGTTCATCGGGACCGTACCCTATCAATCAACTGGGTCCTGGTAAAAAGTGAGGACGGAACCCAAAGAGGGGCCAATTATGCCAGCTATTACTTTCTCAACACCTATGTCCGGGCCCTGCCGACCCCGGAAAAGGTCTCGGTGTTCAGGAAAATCGGTTTTACTAGTTATATCCGGGGCAAAAGGCAGAAACTGACCTGTAAGTATACCGACGCTGACTACTGGAGTATTATGCAATTCCGCTTTCTGGAAGGCGGTCCGTACCGTCAACCCGAAGTGGACAAGGGTGATAAGGTAGCCGTTATTTCCGAGGCAACCCGGCAACGGTATTTCGGTAACCAGCCGGCACTGGGTAAGAAAATTTCGGTTGCCCAGGCCAATTACCGCATACTGGGAGTAGTAGAGAATACTTCACCCGTGATGGAAAGCTCCTTTTCTGACATCTGGCTCCCAGTTACTTGTGATTTCCTCAAGTTAAAGACAAATACGCTCACCGGAGGGCACGAAGCGTTGATTCTGGCCCGGTCGCGGGATGATTTCCAAAAGATTAATGCCGAACTGGAATCGGTGACCCGGAAGCTTCACACCGGTGACCCGGAGCTTCCCGTTTTTGAAGCACATGCCACCACCCCGCTGGAAAACTTTTCCAAATCGGCGCATCAGCCCCCTAAAGTAGCACAGATGCTGGCTATTGTTTTTACCCTGATGGTACTTTTTATGCTGTTACCTACCATTAACCTGGTTAACATTAATATCAGCCGGATGACGGAACGGGCCTCTGAAATTGGTCTGCGAAAGGCCGTAGGCGCTACCTCGCTTTCACTTGCCGGACAGTTTGTGGTGGAAAACATCATTCTTACGCTGACCGGCGGTCTGATCGGGCTGCTGCTGGCTGTCCTGTTTCTGCAAACCTTTACCAATGGAAGTCTGCACCTGAGCTGGCGGGTGTTTATGTATGGATTGCTGCTTTGTCTGTTTTTTGGAATTTTCTCCGGTGTGTATCCGGCCTGGCGAATGTCCAGACTGCATGCAGCCGAAGCCCTGAAAGGAGGCGTTGGGTAATGGTAAATGTTGAATGTTAAAGGTTAAATGCTCAATGAAACGAAGTGTTTAAGATTACAATTCATCCCTGGCCTGATAGGGTGTAGGACAAGATCGCTGAGAGACTTCTTATGTAGCTTCGCTGAGAACCCGAAGGCTCGTCAAAGACAATAGTTCTCGCAGATTAGCTTCGCTGAGAATAGTTTACTCCGATAAGGGCGCAGATTGCCGCAGATTCTTTCTTTTATCCGCGTCAATCTGCGGTTCAATCCGCGAACATCCGCAAGAAAGTAAACTTGTCCTACACCCGCCTAATACCGAGTACCCAATACCTTTTCTACAATGTATTATGACCAAGCATTTATTCAAACTGATCTGGAATGGCAAGTGGAACAATCTGCTGCTTATGGTTGAGGTTTTTATCTCTTTTCTGGTGCTCTTCGTCGTGCTGACCATCGGCACCCATAACCTGAGTACCTACCGGCAGCCGCTGGGGTTTTCCCGGGAGAATCTCTGGTGCCTTACCCTGGGGCTTTGGGAACTGCCCAAGGAACAGGCGGCGGCCGTATTGCAACGGATGCAGCAGCGGTTGCAGGCATTGCCGGAGGTGAAGGAGATGAGCTTTGTGAAGGATGCTGCTCCGTATCAGCCGCAGGCTACACGGTACAGAAAAGATCTAACCGTTGAGAGTACGGTTGTTGATCAGGTAATCCAATGGCCCGTAGATGACCGCTTCGCTAAGGTGATGAAGATCTCCCTTGCGGAAGGGCGTTGGTTCCGGAAAGGTGATTATGGCGGCAGGACCCAGCCGATTGTGATCAATAATCAGTTAAAAGAAGCCCTGTTCGGCGATTTGTCTCCCCTTGGCAAAACCATTACGAGTAAGGAGCATACGTTTGTCGTGATTGGGGTAGTGCCATACTACCGGCGGGCCGAAAATGAACGGGAGGAACCTGGATTTTTCAGTCAGGTCACTATTGGGGATACCCTCAAGGCCTTGCCAAGCGATATACTGATTGAGGTAAAACCGGGTACTTCTCCTGAGTTTGGGGAGAAACTGGCCAGGGAAGCAGCTTTATCCCTGGGAGACGCCGGTTGGCAGTATATCAGTCCTGGGTCCCTGCAGGATCAACGGGAAGAGTACCTAGGGACGGACTTTACCCAGATGCTGCTTACGGTGATTGTGTGTTTCTTCCTGATTGCCAATGTGGTAGTAGGGTTATTCGGCGTACTCTGGCAGAAAATCAACCGGCGTAAGGCGGAGATTGGCGTCCGTAGGGCCATGGGGGCTACCGAAAATAAGATTTATTTGCAGATGATCGGGGAAGTATGGGTCATGGCAGCCCTAAGTATCCTGCCGGGGGGTGTACTGGCTTCCCAGTTCCTGTTTTTCAATCCTTTCGGATTTGAGTTGGAAAGTTACCTCTGGGGAATCGCCTTAGCCACGATAACCATCTATGTGCTGATTACGCTCTGTGCCCTCTACCCAAGTCGCAAAGCTTCCCAGATACAGCCCGCCCTGGCCCTGCACGCTGAGTAGTTACGAACAGTGCTTATTCTTAAAAGAACCTCATCCCCAACCCTTCTCCTACTGAGAAGAAAATACGCGATTCTTAAAGTCCTCTCGAGGGACGAAAACAGGAGTTTTCGGGCCAGCCTGTGGGAAGAATTTGAGGAAGGGATTTGCCGAAATTAGCTTCGCTGAGCTTTGGTTGGCGAACTTCGTTTAGGGTGAGGTGTTAAAACAGTATTTCGTTCATTGATATAAAAAAACAGCCCATACTTCTGCAGTATAGGCTGTTTTTAAAATTTAAGACTTATGCACCTGATTTGTCCTTTGATTGGTCGTTGCCGTTCAGCGTACAACTTTTTCCGGCACGAACAACCACTATCGAAATTAGTGTCTGACAATCACTTTCTGGAAGTAGCTTCTACCGCCTTGCTTCAGGTGCAATGTATAATAGCCAGCCTTCAACTGATTGACCATTACCTGCACTTGGTTAGACCCGACAACCCGGTAGGCCGGACGGTAGGTCACAGTTCCATTGCTATTGATCAGCGATACTTCAGGCGGGAGACTGCACATCCACGCCACGAACAGTTATATCTGGAGGGCTGGATTGGGATACACAGAAACCAAAGCACGTTTCTCAGGACAGAGTGGCACGTCTGGCAGTAGCGCCATTGCATCTGGTCTCGGGGGTGTGGAGCTGTACGGCCGATCCATAATCCACTGAGCTCTCGTGGAACATGACGAACCGATCCACCAAGTGGCCGTCTGAACGGTGCCAACTGTATTTTGTATACCCCAGGAGTATTAAATTCGACTACTACCTGCAGGCCTTCGCTGTCACTGACGTGGGAGGACCAGGTCCAATTCGTAGTAAACGAAGAATAAACCTTAAACCAGCCATCTGCACCGGCTCCTTCCGGAGTTGGCCATTTGCCGCTGCCGGATGGATACACCCGGCGGCTGCCTTCCGCGTAAAAATCGCTGGCGTCCGGAAACAGCTAGGTATCATTGTGGTCGGTGCTAGAGTTACCTTTGCCTACTTTGTTATGCCAGTAGAAGCGGTACCGGCCCGTTTTGTTAATCTGAACGGTTGTTTCAATATAGCCCGTTGCATACAGGTGATCATTATATACCCACTCAATATATCCATTGCCCGAGTAGCCACCTGCATCCGTCTTTACCTGCCAACCGTCGGGCAGTGACAGACTTTCTGCTTCTACCACTACCACCCCGTTCTGCTCGCAGGGGCAGCGTTGCAGGAGGGTACTGGTCCGGGATCCGGGCCAGGAGTTGGTTCCGGCGTGGGTTCGGGAGTGGGTTCCGGTGTCGGCTCAGGCGTAGGTTCCGGCGTGGGTTCGGGAGTGGGTTCCGGTGTCGGCTCAGGCGTAGGTTCCGGTGCTGGTCCAGATTCTTCCACCACGGTAAATGTAATCGTAAGCGGCGTACCCATCTCACCCCAAGGAGTACAGGCGTTGCCGTTAAGGTGTGGGTGCCTACTGACGGGTCCAGTCGTAATAATCACCTTCGATGTCGCCGAACAGTGCGTAGGGCGCAACGCCTTCCGTCTGAACGTGAGCACCGCCGTCGAGTTCAAAACCACCTTGCCTACTGTTTCAATTGGTATTGGCGCGGATATTAAGCTGACGGCCGACCGCATTTAAATTAATGGTTTCGCCATCGTTTAAGGCACTTAGGTCATTGTCCGCCGAAGCATTGACCAGGGTAAATCCCCAAACTTCATCGGCGTAACTCTGGGTCGGCGCTACTGTTAAAGCAGCGGGGAACATACATACAATGCATAGTTCCTGAGGGTCCGTAGGTGTTTTTTCATAGCTGTTTTACTGGTTTCGACTTTAATAATAAATACCGATTTAATGCAATATTTATGATTAAAGTGCAATTTGGTTTAGGTGCTATACTATTAAAAAAAAAATCCATTACTCCTATTTTTTAAGAAAAAATAATATTAAAACGTGTAATGTTTTGATTTTTTATTGTGCGGTATTTATAGTTATAATTCCCTGATTTGTAGTAATTTTTCGCAACTTTCAAACGAGAGAAAAGATGTAACTAGGTGGATTATGGGCGGTTGTGCATTTTTTGTTTAAAGAGTTCTTCGATTGATATTAGGAGGCCGATGAGAAAGGGATGTAAGTTTTGCCTGAAATTCTTATCAATTGAGAGTTAATTTTAGGAAATAAAATAGAGATAAAGGGAAAATGGAATTGATAAAGTGGTATTGGAATAGTGTTATTTGTTGCAGGTTCAGCTATTGTAAAAAATAATCTTGTAGTCCTTATGGTTTGATAACTATTAGTCTAATAAATGGAGCGTAATCCGGATCAGCAAGCCAAGGCCAGGTGGTCGGAGTGAGGGGAGCAGAAGGGCTGTGTACCGTGAGCAGAAGTACATCAAATCTTTTATTCAGGTGCACTGGGCAATTTTCTAAAAGGCTCTCCCCAGGAATATACTTTTTCAAATCGTACATTTACCCGATCTCCTATGACCCTCTGCCATGATACTCATCATTGACGACGACCTGGCCGTACAAACCTCCCTCAGCCTGCTGCTGAAAGGAGCCGGATACACCGTCAAAGAGCTTCTGAACCCGATGAGGCCTTTCCCATCATCATTAGTGAACAATCTCTCCGGCTGGTACTGCTGGATATGAATTTCCCTGGAAACTTCCGGAAAGGAAGGACTGGCTGCCTTACAGAAAATCAAAATGATCAAACCTGAGCTGCCCGTGATTCTGATGACGGGCTGGGGCTCTATTGCACTGGCCGTGGAAGGAATGAAGTGTGGAGCTGCCAATTTCATTCATAAGCCCTGGGACAACGACCACCTGCTCCAATCGGTGCACACGGCCCTTACACTGTCCCATTCCGAAGAAAAGGCCGGAAGAGACACCTCTCCAAGTCGGAAACAGTTGGATACCCAGTACGGATTCAGTTCCATTATCGGCGAAGACCCCGCGCTGCTGACCGTGCTCAAGACCATTGGCCGGGTAAGCGCCACGGATGCCTCGGTCCTCATCACCGGCGAAAGCGGAACCGGTAAAGAGCTCATTGCCGAGGCCATTCACCGGAATAGTCTGCGCCGCCAAAAGCCTTTTGTAAAAGTAAATCTGGGAGGTATTTCGTCTTCCCTGTTTGAAAGCGAAATGTTTGGCCACAAGCGGGGGGCGTTCACGGATGCCAAGGCCGACCGGATTGGCCGTTTCGAAATGGCGCATAAGGGTACTATTTTTCTGGATGAAATCGGAGACCTGGATATGAGCAGCCAGGTAAAATTGCTGCGGGTATTGCAGGACCGCACGTACGAAGTACTCGGGGATAGTCGCAGCCGTTCAGTAGACGTACGGGTGATCTGTGCCACCAACCGAGATCTGCCGGCCATGGTTGCCGAAAACAAATTCCGGGAAGACCTGTTTTACCGCATCAACCTCATTACAGTAAAGCTTCCCGCCCTCCGGGAACGATCCGATGATATACCGCTGCTGGCCAATCACTACATTAGCCACCTCAAAACTGTCTATCAGCGAGACGGGCTCACCATCAGCCGCAAGGCCCTTCACTGGCTCAAAGGGCTGCCTTTTCCGGGTAATATCCGCGAATTGCGCAATCTGGTGGAAAGAACCGTACTGGTATCGGAGAATAACACCCTGGAAGTAGCAGATTTCGAACAACAGATGCATGCAGGGGCCAAGCCGGTAGGAAAGGTTTCGTTGCCGGCGGTGGGCACGATGACCCTGGATGAAATCGAACTGGCGATGATCAGGCAGGCCCTGGAAGTGCATAATCATAATATCAGCAAAGTGGCTAAAGCCTTGGGGCTCACCCGGGGCGTATTGTACCGGCGGCTGGATAAATATAACATCCCCTATGACCCTAAGGAGTAAATTTATTCTCTATTGCCTAGTCATTCACGCCGTACTGTTAGGACTGGTGGTCAAGCTATTCCCGGAAAATACCTTTTTGTTTATCGGCGGAGAACTTTTTATCCTGCTTTCCATCGGGGCTTCGGTGTGGTTGTACCGGAGCAGCAGCCGGCCTCTACAACTGATTGCCGCGGGCATTCAATCTATCCGGGAGGAAGATTTCAATACCCGGCTGGTCAAAACGGGACACCGGGAAATGGACGAATTGATCGAGGTGTATAACCAGATGATCGACCAGCTCCGGGAAGAGCGACTCAAGCATACAGAAAAGAATTATTTTCTGGAAAAACTCATTCAGGCTTCTCCTTCCGGGATGATTGTACTCGATCTGGAGGGTAAACTGGCTACGGTTAATCCGGCTGCAGCCCGTATGCTGGCCTATTCCCCGGAGATTCACGGACCGGTAAGCCTGGAAGAACTGCCCGGCAAATTGCCCCAGGAACTAAGCGCATTACCAAACGGCGAGTCCCGGATCATCCGGATCAATGGCTTCCAGACCTTTAAATGCCAGAAGTCCCACTTCATTGACCGCGGCTTTCCCCGTTACTTTATTCTGATCGAAGAACTGACCGAAGAAATTCACCGGCAGGAGAAAAAAGCCTACGAAAAAGTGATCCGGATGATGTCGCACGAAATAAACAATTCCATCGGGGCCATCAACTCCATTCTGAATACCTGTATTACCTACAAAGACCAGTTACAGTCTGAGTACAGTGAAGATTACGAAAACGCCCTGCAGGTAGCCGTGCGCCGGAATACCGGACTAAGCAGCTTTATGTCCAATTTTGCCAAAGTAGTACGGGTTCCCGAGCCGATAAAAGTACCGGTTGACCTGCACGCCTTACTCCACTCCGTACAGCCCCTGATGCAGGCCTACGCCCACGAAAGGCAGAAGCTCCTTACCTGGGAATGGCAGTTAGAGACGAAGCTGGTCCGGATCAGTGCCGATGTACAGCAAATGGAACAGGTACTGGTTAACGTGCTGAAAAACGCAATAGAAGCCATTGAGCAGGAGGGGAGCATCACTATTATTACCCAGGCTGTGCCCTGTCAATTAACGATTTCGGATAACGGCCGAGGTATTCCCAAAGAAGTCAGCGGGCAACTCTTTTCCCCCTTTTTCAGCACCAAAAAAAATGGGCAGGGCATCGGCCTGACGTTAACGAAGGAAATCCTGGTGAATCACGGCTTCCGGTTCTCCCTGGAGACGAAGCCAGCAGGCCAAACGGAGTTTACCATCTACTTTTGAGGCGTAGAGATTCTTTTAGCCAAAAGGTTATCCTGTAACTACAAGTAAGGCCACTACAATGGCGCAAGACTTCAGTCTTGTGCCGGGAAATAATTGCCAGTCTCTGACTGGCAGGAAGTGGGAGACTTCCTTTCATCTGTCCGCACAAGACTTCAGTCTTGCGCGAGGATTTAGAGTTTACGATCTATTTTTAAGGAGCAAGGAGATTTTAGCCACAAGGCTATAGTGCGACTACAAGTAAGGCCGGTTAACAGCTGTGTAATAAATCGAAAAGGTGTAAATTGGGCCGGAAGCTGTAAGCTCCACAGTCTTACCTGAAAATGAGAAAATAAACCACTCAGAATTGAAAAAGCATCGTCAGAATGAAGAAACTGATTATCCTGTCCATTATTGCTGCCAGTATTCTATCCTGTAAATCACCCATGGCCAACCGCCATCCAGCTTCAACTCCTGTCGTTTCTGCTGCTTCCCGATCCCGGAGCCTTTTTAACGGTAAGGACCTGGGCGGATGGCATATAGATGTGCCGGATATGGAAAAAGACGCAACTGTTAAAAATCCTTTTATTATTCGTAATGGTCTGCTTGTCAGCCTGGGGAACTCCCCATGGACACCTTATTACCGACGCCACCTATCAGAATTACCGGCTTGAGCTGGAATACCGATTCGCGGGCAAGCCGGGTAACTGCGGTGCGCTGTTTCATACTTCAACCCCACGGGCTTTGTACAATCTGTTTCCGCAATCCATCGAAGTGCAAATGATGCACCAGAATGCCGGTGATTTCTGGTGCATTGTAGAAGACATCACGGTGCCGGATATGGAAAAAAGACGTGGCCCCAAAGAAACCTGGGGAACTTCCGGGAATAAAAACCGGCGGATTCCTAACCTGACGGATGGTTCGGAAAAAGCTGTTGGCGAATGGAATGCTTTGACGGTTGAGTGCCTTGCCGATACCATCAAGGTTTGGGTTAACGGTGATCTGGTAAACCACGGATTTAACTGTACCGCTACGCAAGGCCACATTGCCCTACAGTCGGAAGGCTCGGAAGTTGAATTCCGTAAAGTTTTGTTGACACCCATTCCAAACTAAGGAGCAGATTAATCGTAAGGCAACCTTTCATTTTCGCTATTTTTTCCTGCCTGGTCCTTACGGGACGATTAACGTTTCCCAGGGGTTTTTACAAAGTAAAACTAACTGTGGCCTTTAGTGGCCATTAATAGATTGCTGACCCAAGCAATACATTTCTATCCTTAATCAGGCTCATTAATCCCTTTGTGGCTTGTATTTAGCCGCACCCGACAATCAACCGATTGCTGTTCCCCACACCTCCTTTTCTACTATCTCTCATGGCACTTGACAAGGGTTGCCAGATACAGCGATAGTATGTATGCTCTATCCGGTTGCTTCCTGAATAAATTATTAGCTCTCCTGTTACCTATTCCCATTGCCGGGTATAAAGGGGTAGTTTATTTAGTAAAACCTTACATGTATATTTAAAAGCTCTTATCCCTCTTTTTCTGCTAGTTTAAGCGGTAAAGTCAATTTATTCACGCCATTAAAAGCCATATTATAACCATTTTTTGTAAAAATATAACGTCAAGCCAACCTTTTAGCTTCCCCGCAAAAAACAGATTCAAACTAGCCACAGAGGCACCTAAACCCGATCAACCTACCCCAGCTCAATAAGCTAAGCGCAACCTAAATTCACCACTTTCAGCTTTTATGATTCAGCTATACCGGTTTGCCGTTATGACGGCAGCAGTGATTGTCTGTGCCCGTTTTCTGGCTTTTTCTCAAACCACGCCGTCTGCTTCTGCTACTCAGGGTGTCTCTTTTTTGTACCCCTTAGCGGGCAGCACCTTAAACTCGGCTCCCAATCAGCAACCCAAGTGCTAAAGGAATATTTGCCACTCGGTGCCAAAGATCAACTCGTTACGCTGGCTGCGCAGTCGGAACCGGCCGGTTTTACCCAGGAAAAATTTCAGCAATACCACCAGGGGCTAAAAGTGGAGCATGGCGTTTATAAAGTACATTCCAAAAACGGAACCCTTACGGCCTTGAGCGGAGAGTTATACCAGGTTCCGTCTGATCTGAAACTACAGCCTACTTTGTCCGAGGAGCAAGCCTTGCGGTTTGCTTTGGTATTTGTAGGTGCAAGATCGTTCAAATGGCAAGTGGCTACGGAAGAGCAGTGGCTTAAGCAGCAGCAAAAAATCCGGGTGCGACGTATTATCCGAAAGCGGAACTGGTAATCAGCAAAATTCACCAGAAAAACCATTCTTCAGTCGAAAATGGCGGAATAACCCTGGCCTACAAGTTCGATATTTTCGCCCATGATCCCGTTAGCCGGGATTACCTCTACGTGGATGCCTATACCGGGACTATTATTCTCCGGGATGCCATCATCAAGCACGCCGATGGTCAGGCGCATACCCGTTTCAGCGGAACCCGTACCATTGCCACTACCCCCACCAGTAACACGTACCGCCTGCGGGATGCTTCGAGGGGGGCGGCGTGGAGACATATAACATGCAGTCGGGCAGTAGTTATGCTTCAGCCGTAGATTTCACGGATAACGACAATCAATGGACTGCCGCTGAACATAACAACCTCAAAAAGACAACGCGGCGCTTGATTGTCATTGGGCAGCCATGCAGACCTACGATTACTTCAAGACGAAACATAACCGCAATAGTTTTGACGGAAACGGCGCTAAGATCAGGTGCTACGTCCATTACGGGCAAAACTATGTTAATGCCTTCTGGGACGGGTCGGTGATGACTTTCGGAGATGGGGGCATGTACGACGGTAAAATGGTAGAGCCACTCACTACAGTGGATATCACGGCCCATGAAATTGGCCACGCCGTCTGTAGCCATACGGCCAAACTGGTATATTCCTACGAATCAGGTGCGATGAATGAAGGCTTCAGTGACATTTGGGGCGCTTGTGTGGAGTATTTTGCCGACCCGGCCAAGTCCGCCCATCTGGACTATGGGAGACGATGCCAATTTTACGATCCGCTCCATGAGCAACCCCAACGCTTTCGGGCATCCGGATACGTATCTGGGGCAGCACTGGTACGCCGGCGGCGGAGACAACGGCGGCGTGCATTACAACAGCGGCGTATTAAATCACTGGTTTTACCTGCTCAGCATCGGAAAAACCGGTGTTAATGACAACGGCGATAATTACGCAGTGACCGGAATCGGCATCGAAAAAGCGGCCCGTATTGCTTACCGGACGGAAAGCGTATACCTCACGGCTAATTCCCAGTATAAAGATGCCCGAACCTATTCTATTCAGGCAGCTATTGATTTATTCGGAGCCGGTTCCCCGGAAGTAGCCCAGACTGTCAACGCCTGGTACGCCGTGGGCGTGTATGATCTCACTTCTATTCCCACTAACCTGACGGCTACCACTGTATCAGGTACGCAGATCAATCTGAATTGGACCGATAATGCCACCCATGAAACCGCTTACCGGGTCGAAAGATCCACCAGTGCCAGTACCGGTTTCACCGAAATTGCCTCCTTGGGGGCCAACGTGACCACTTATCAAGACCAAGGGCTGGATACTGACGCGATTTATTATTACCGGGTGCGGGCCGTGATGGGTGCCACCAATACCAAGTACAGCAATACTGCCAGTGCTACAGTCGGCGTTCCTCCGATTGTGATGCGCAACGGGAGTATTGCTACCTGCAACGCTGTTTTTCTGGATCCGGGCGGTACTAGTAATTACCCTGATAACCAGTATCTTGTAATGACCTTTACGCCAGCTGCCTCCGGCAATAAAGTCAGGGTAAGCTTTTCCTCATTCGATACCGAACCAGGTAATGATTATCTGAGAATTTACGACGGAAATAACACCAGTGCCCCATTAGTCGGCACTTACAGCGGCAATACCGTCCCTCCGGTAATTACTGCTACCAATGCAAGCGGAGAATTAACCTTCTCATTCAGTTCCAACTATGCTACTAACCGACTGGGTTGGCAGGCGGTGGTAAGCTGTGTTACCCCTCCGGCCACGCCTGTTAATCTGGTGGCTATTACTGCATCGGCTACCCAGATCAATCTAAGCTGGACGGACAATGCCACCGACGAAACCGGCTACTTGATCGAAAGGTCCGCTACTTCAGGCATGGGTTTTGCTCAAATTGCGGTCCTTGGTCCTAACGTCACTACCTATTCCAACACCGGCCTGGCTACGGATGCGCAGTATTATTACCGCATCCGGGCCGTTAAGGGAGATACTCATTCGGCCTATAGTAATGAAGCTACGGCTATGGTGGGAAATCCACCTATCATTATGAGTAACAGTACCATTACCACTTGCGAGGCCGTGTTTTTGGACCCGGGAGGCACGGGCAATTATGGGGCCAATCAGAACGTAACCATGGTCTTTACACCGGCTACGGCGGGGAAGAAAATAAGCATTACCTTTTCTTCTTTTAACACGGAATACGGCTATGATTATCTCTCTATTTATGACGGCGCCACTACCAGTGCCCGTCTGATCGGAAGTTATTCCGGCTCTTCCTTACCGCCTATAGCCACGGCTACCAACGCGGCGGGTCAGCTTACTTTCCGTTTTTATTCGGATGGAGTCGCTTCCTACGCGGGCTGGCAAGCCAATGTAAGCTGTGTCACGATGCCAAATATCCCTTCGGCTCTAACGGCGAGTGCCGCGTCGGGTACCCAGATCAACCTAAGCTGGACGGACAATGCCAGCGACGAAGCTGGATTCAAGATTGAGCGGTCTACTGCCCAAAGCGCCGGTTTTATGCAGATAGGAACCGTTGGGCCTAATATAGTCAGTTATAGTGATGCGGGCTTACCGACCAATGCCATCTATTATTACCGGATCAGAGCCTATAGCGGAAATACTCATTCGGATTACTCCAACGTGGCCAGTGCCATGGTGGGCAATGCTCCTATTCTCATGCAGAATGGTTCCGTGACTACGTGCAACACAAGTTTCATGGATTCGGGCGGCAACGGCAGTTACAACCACTACGAAAACTTTACCCTGACAGTAACCCCGACCGATACTACTCAGAAACTCCGAATTACGTTCTCCGCTTTCAATACCGAATCCTGTTGCGATTACCTGTCCGTGTATGATGGAGCCACCACCGGTGCCCGTCTGATTGGCAGCTATGCCGGTGATTCCCTGCCTCCGGTACTCACCGCTACCCATTCCCGCGGCCAGGTTCCTTTCCGCTTTGCATCAGTGGGCCGTGTTCGGGGTTAGGATGGCAAGCTACGCTCTCCTGCGTGACCGTCCCTGCACCCGTTCTGACCAGTTTTTCACCGGCTACCGGCCCAGCGGGGACATTAGTGACGATAACCGGTAGTAATCTGAGTACGACCAGTGCGGTAAGGTTTGGGGGTAATGCACTGGCTGCCTTCACCGTGGTTTCGGAAACTCAGCTTACGGCCACCGTTCCTGCCACTGCCCTTACCGGTCCGGTTACCGTTACCAACGCCGCGGTACCACTACCAGTTCGGGTACCTTTACCGTAGTACTTCCTCCTTTTTCAGATAGTAACATCACCAATATACCCAAGATTATTGCGGGCACGGCCACCTGGGGCGATTACGATAATGATGGCGACCTCGATGTATTACTCACTGGCAGCGACAGATATTATTATAGCAACGCTAAAATATTTAATAACCACAAGGGCGTTTTTACGGATACTTACGCTGCCCTGACCCCCGTTTCATCGAGTGCTGCCGCGTGGGGAGATTACGATAATGACGGCGACCTCGATGTGGTGATTACCGGGTATAGCAGCAGCGGACTGTCCACCAAAATTTACCGCAATACCAACGGCGTATTTGTGGATGCCGGTTTTAGCAATCTGACCCCGGTATACCAAGGTTCGGTGGCGTGGGGAGATTATGATAATGACGGCGACCTGGACCTGCTGACGACGGGAGCTTCTAACACCGGTAACAGCAATAGCGCCCTAACGAAGATTTACCGGAACAATGGCAGCGCCTTTGAGCCTATTAATTCCGGATTGGCCGATGTATATAACGGAAGCGGAATCTGGGGCGACTACGACAATGATGGGGACCTTGATATTTTGCTGACCGGTTCTCCCACCGGCTATGCCTCCTCGGGGATTGCTAAACTCTATCAGAATACCAATGGTAGTTTTACGGATACCAATATCTCCTCTCTGAGCCCTGTTTCTTCCAGTGCCACCGCTTGGGGGGATTATGACAATGATGGCGACCTGGATATTATAATCACGGGTATGGATCGCAACTATTACCCGGTTAGTAAAATCTACCGGAATACAGGAGGCTCTTTTTCTCAATTAGCTACGGGCACGTTGACTCCGGTTTCGTCCAGCGCCGTAGCCTGGGGAGATTACGATAATGACGGTGATCTGGATCTGCTGCTTTCCGGCTCATCCAGTGGAGCGTATGCAACTAAACTGTACCGGAATAATGAGGGTATCTTTACGGAGGTAAATACCGCTCTTGCCGGAGCTTCGCAAAGCGCAGTGGCTTGGGGCGATTATGACAACGACCGTGACCTGGATATTCTGTTGGCTGGCAATGGCTTGAGTATGAGCAAAATCTACCGGAATAACATTGCGACTGCGAACACTCCTCCGATGGCACCGGCTAATCTTACAGCCACGGCTACTTCCAATGAAATTAGGCTTAGCTGGGGAAAGGCTACTGATACCCAGACGTCACAGAACGGGTTATCTTATAATATCAGCGTGGGTACAACTAGCGGCGGCCATCAGGTGGTGAGTCCCATGGCAAACCCGGAAAGCGGCTTCCGACGGATTGCAACCACGGGAAACAGCCAACATGCCAATCAACGAGTCATTAAAAACCTCTCACCAGGAACGTATTATTGGAGTGTGCAGGCCATCGACCCCGGTTTAGCGAGCTCAACCTTTGCTCCTCAAGGTACCTTCACGATTCCTAAAGCAGCGGCTAATGTGACGCTGAGTAATCTGAATTATACCTACGACGGAACGGAGAAAGGAGCCGCTGTGGCTACCATCCCGGCTAACCTGCCCGTAACCATTACTTATAATGGTTCGTCTGGCCGTCCTGCCAATGCGGGTAGTTATACGGTAACGGCAACCGTTAACAGTAGTTCCTATCAGGGGAGTGCTACCGGAACATTGGTAATCAGCAAAGCAAAAGCTTCGCTGAATATAGCTCAAACGGCATTCACGTACGACGGTACGCCTAAAAGTATAACTGTCACTACAGTTCCGGCTGGGCTTCCGGTGCAAGTTTCCTACACCACTTCCGTGACCGTTCCGGTAGAAGCTGGTACCTATCCTTTTGTGGCTCAGATTGCGGCCGATACCAATTACGAAGGCAGTGAGCAAGGATCTTTCGTCATTAACAAAGCAGAACAGGTTATTACTTTACCTGCTTTCCCGGACTGGCAGCAAGGGGATGCACCAGTAACCTTACAGGCAAGCACTTCTTCCGCCTTACCCGTAAGTTGGGAGGTAATTGCGGGTAATGCCTCGGTTTCGGGTAATATGCTTACCCTAACCGGTACTGGTAAGGTAATAATCCGGGCGACGCAGTCTGGCAATAGAAACTACCTTGCAGCATCACCCGTCGAACGGACCTTCTGCGTCAATCCGGCTAAGCCTGCGGTAACGGTAGCCGATAACGTTACTACGCTTACCTTAACTTCTTCCAGTGCTTCCGGTAATCAGTGGATGCGGAACGGAAACCTGATTCCGGAAGCCACCGGGCAGACGTATCAGGTTACCCAGGCCGGGAGTTATTCGGTTAGGGTGACGGCTGATGGTTGTGCGAATACCTCTGATGCAGTGGCCTTAACGCCTACGGAAGAAGCAGCGGTTAAGTCGGGCCTGAAACTTTACCCGAACCCGGCCGCCGAAAAAGTAAAGGTGGAATTTGTCCCCTTGCAGCAAGTAGCCAGGATTAAGCTGGTAATCTACAATAGCTTGGGGGTGCCCATGACCCAACATTGGCTCAGTCAGGAGGAGCATACGTGGCATACAATGGTAGATATATCCGCGTACCAATCCGGCTACTATGTATTCTCCATTCAATACGCCGAAAAACAAATCAACCAGAAAGTGATTAAGTATTAAATAGGTATACGGTTCGGTTCTTTTCGCTTCCCCTGTCAACTATAAGTGCGTTGACAGGGGAAGGTTTTTAATGAATAGGCGGATATAATACCCAGTGCGATGTAAGTTACTCGTTGTTCGATGTTCGTAATTAATTGTAATACAGATCTTTACAAAGAGCTAGCACGTAATACCTGATCTTCTTGTTCTTTGCGAAAAGCGTTGCCTCTTGGCGTGAATAAAAGAAATAGGCACGCAAAGGTCGCTAAGAACGCAAAAAAGAATCTCGAATTAAAGTAACTGACTGCTAATCACTTTATCTGAACTCTAGTATTACAATCTGTTTTCTATTGCCATATCCTTCAGGGCGTGGCCATGAGAGGCGATGAATGGGCTTTAGCTCTGGAGAATAAAAAACAAAAAGCCGGATTCTATCCGGCTTTTTAAGTTGTGCAGTGACTGATCAATACCGAGTCAGCCAGTAAAAATTTATGCTTTCCGGTACTTGGGTACGTGTTTATCCAGAAAGCTCTGCGTGGTTTTATTCCAGTTTTCAATGGCCTTCTGCCGGTCGGCGTTTACCTGCTTGTTGCTATTATTGTACTCATTTACGGCCTTATTCAGTTCGTTGACTGCGTTGTTATACTGGTTCACATCGGCCTGGGTCCGGTCTTTCTCCCGCTTGCTGTCAAATGCCTTTTTAATTTTGGCAAAATTTTCTTCCTTGAGGTAAAAATTGGTCATTCCCGGAATACTGTTTTTGCACTCGGACTGATAAAACTCCAGCGTTTGCCGGCAAGCCATAATCAGGGATTTATCTCCCTCCAGCCCCTGCAACTTGTTCAGCTTCGTTAACCCTTCGGCTGCATACTGAGCCAGCGTATTTTTGCCCTGTTCAATTCCATTTACATTTTTCTGCTGAATGGCATCCATCAGATATAGTTCCTGCTTGTAGCTCTTGAAAAAAATCAGGTAAATCTCGTGATAGTAGTTGTTTACCTTGTTGGCTTTCTGGACTTTCTGCGACAATTCGTCATTGTTCTCAATGAGGCGGATGTTGTGTTTTCCCGCAAAGGTTTTTTCCGTACTCTGGAGCCTTTTGCTGGCCTGCTGCAATTTTTCATCGGCCATGTCCTGGGCCAGCAGGTAAGCTTCCATGGCGTCGTAAGACTGTTCGGCTACCTCTTCCATATTGACAATTTTGCCGTAGTCATCCGTGAGGATGTGGTAGGATATCAGGAGGAATGCCGAAGTAGAATCCCGGAGGGTTTTATCACCCTGGTAAGGCCCCATGCTGCCAATCTTCTTCCGGGTTTCCGTTACCGTCTGAATCAGTTCTTTGCGGCGGTTTTCTACTTTACGGGCACTTTTACCGTGGGCTACCGCACTGGTATAACTCATATAGTCCTTCATGATTTCCCGTTGCTGGTCGCCGATAAACGTCATGTAGGAACCAGCATCACTGAATGCCTGGGCCTGAGAAGCCTGCGGAATGGACAGAGAAAGGACAGCAAGCGCAAAAAATGCGCTTAAAAAAGGTACTTGTTTTCGCATATAATTGGGTGGGTTATTTGTTTTCGGACTGGGTAAGGAAAAGTAAATCCTGCATGACGCGGTAGGCTTCTTCGAGATAAATGTCGTTTCGGAGGGTTTCGAGATAGAATCCATTTATTTCGCTGCCGTACGTATCTATACGCATTAATTCCTGATCGTAACCCGTATTTTCTACTGAGTACAGTGTGGTAGGCCGTTCCAGGGCTGCTTCCAGGTCATTTATCCACTGGCGCGTTTCATCCATCATTTTCCGGTAGGCAACCAGGTTCAGCGGGATCGTACGATTGTCCTTCGAAAGCAACTCCCGCCGGGTAAATTTCCGGATGAGCTGGAAGGAGGGATGAACGTTGGTCCGTTGGGTACTTTTGCCGGCTAGATCTTTCCGGGGAAGGGACACGGCCGGCGAGTAGTACACTTTTTTACCTACGGAATCACCCGATAAAGCGAAATCGCGGGATGACTCCCGGTAGTCAAGCCGCTCAAAAATATCAGGTAGCAGCACATCGGGCTGTACGCCTTTCAATTGAGCGCTTTTGCCGGTGACGCGGTACAGCTTTTCAACGGTAATGGTGGCTGAACCCCAGTCGGTTTTAGACCGGCCCTGCTGCACCCTAATCGGGTTAAGGGTAGTATCCAGCGGAAAGATAACCTGTCCGGTGGCTTTGCCGAAGGTAGGGCTCCCGACAATGAGGGCCCGGTTGTAATCCTGTAAAGTAGACGCTAATACTTCGGAAGCCGAGGCGCTTTGTCCGTTTACCATCAGTACCAGGGGGCCATCGTAAATCGTGCCCCGGTTCATATCTTTCATCACTACCGGTTTACGGTCGCGGCCTTGCATCATAAACAGCGGGCCTTCGTTGACGAATATTCCGGCCAGACTGGCTCCTTCGTAGAGAGAACCGCCACCGTTGTAACGGATGTCCAGAATAAGCCCGTCGATTTTCTCCTGCTTCAGCTTGACAATTTCCTTGGCCACATCATTGGCGCAGCCGCCACCGGGGTTGTTGTCCCACTGGGTATAAAAGCCCGGCAAGGAGATATAGCCGATCTTTTTGGCTCCCTTCAGGATGTATCCCTTTACAATGTTTTCGTCTTCCCGGATCTTTTCCTTTACGAGGGAAACCGTTTTTGCCAGTCCATTGGCTTTCCGGACGGTTAGTTCCAGCTGACCGGAGTTGGTTGACTGGATCATTCCTTCTACTTCTTCCACCTCCGCATCGGCCAGATCAACCGGGTTTTTGCCTTTCCAGCGCAGTGAGAGCAGCACGTCGTCTTTATGTAGTTCCCCCGACTTCCAGGCTGGCCCGCCCGGCACCAACCGGGAAATGATTACTTCTCCGGCCTGATTTTCGTCGAGATTCATCCCGAATGAGTGCGCTTCCGTGGAGATGCCTGACTCGTAGTTTTCCCGGCCCGTTTTGGAGAGGTAATTGGTGTGCGGGTCAAAACAGGCGGTGATAGCATTCAGAAAAAGCTCACCGACGTAGGCTTCAAATCCTTCCGGATGGTCCAGAATCTGACGGATATTCCGGGTTTCCGTCCGGAGTACCTTCTGGCGGATAAGCGGTTCCCGGGCAGTATCCGTTTTTCCGCCCGTAGTTGAATCATTTCTCTGATAAGCCAATTGTTGCAGACCCCGGTAGGTAAGCCATTTGTTCCAGCGTTGCTGGTATTCTTTTTCGCTGGCGGCATAGCTGAGACTATCTTTTTTAGCAAAGACAATGGTCTCCGTAGTCGTAAAATTGAATGGGGTACGTAATAGCTCCGTACAAATCTTCTCGGCCTGCAGAAGCCGCTGCCCATACAGGTTAGTGGCCAGAGGCAAAAATTTCCAATCGCTGCCCTTTAATTCATTGTCCAATTGTAAGCGGTAAACCGAAAGCGTTTTTATATCAGCTTCAGTCAGATACAGGCGGCCTGGGTCGAGGGAATGGATAAAGCGGTAAAAAAGCTGCCCAGAGAACGTATCGTCTAATGTCCTGGGACTATAATGATTTTTTTCTAATGCCTTTTGCAGCAACCGGGCCTGCTGACGTTGGTAGTCGCCGGTTTGGGCGTTCAGGTAACCGCAGTGATTTAGTAACAAAAGCCCGGCCAAGAAGATGGGTTTTAAAAGTGGTAATCGACTGTTCATTCAGCTAAAGAGGAAATGATACTAAAAATAGGATATTTCGGTGCCGGTGTGAACCGGGGTTTAGGCTTAAAATCTATAAAAATGCAGGAGGGAATTTTAGTCTTGATTAATACACTATATCCTTTACTTAGTAACCAAAACCTTACATTAAAAAGCCTGCTATTTTCGATGCTTCTCTTCATTCATCGGAGTGCTGTATATTTATATAAGCTAATTGCATTTTCTATTGACTGCCCGGCCAATAACAGCCTCCGTCTTGTATAATTCAGACAATCGGCGTATGAGTATACCCCGCTGATTCATTGAAGGAATTAAAGATCATCAGAGCAAAACCTTGAAAGAAATTGTCTCCCTGACTGAAACTAGATGCTGCTGGCTATTTTCCCTTTTATCACAGTAAGGGCCCAAAACACAAAAACCCGGTTTTAGCTAAAACCGGGTTTTGTGGTGGAATTCTTATAGAGGAAGTATGTTGCCTGGAAAAACTGACATCCGGGATTTTACCGAAAAGATGTACTTTTTTGTTACAACCTTACTAGCTAGCAGGCAGGATTGTCCGGCGACCTTTCTTCCGGCTACTGTTTTACGAACTTAACCGTTTTGGCGCCTTTCACGGTGTGCAACCGGAGCAGGTACAGACCTGGTTTCAGGCCGGATACCTCCACTTGCACCGCATGCGAACTTACTGCCCGGTGGGTATTAGCCAGGTGCAGTTTCCCGGTGCCGTCCGTGATCTGGGTAGCGGTAACTTCCGAAGCGGGAATAGAAAGTTGTACCGTTAAACCATTTTCGACCGGATTAGGATAAGCCCTGGTAATGACTGACTCGGCGGATGCGATACGGTTTCCTTCCGACGAAACTCGGGCTGAAGGAGTAGCGGGTACCACTTCGATGGCTGAGATCTTCGCGTAATCGGATGAGCCCTTAATAAAATTAATATTCAGCGTTCCATCCGTAACGCTAACCGTAAAGCTCTCCTGAATGGCTTTCATCGCTCCTCCGGCTTTGGCAAAGACGTCGTACTCAGTAAGCTTACGTGCTCCTTCGATGTCGACATTGAACTTACGGGAACCGATGCCGCCTTGGGCTACATTACCCCAATACAACTCGTTGAAATGCAGGATTACCTGATACATGCCATTGCCGGTCTGTAGGTTGTAACTAAACTCACCCCAACGTTCGGTGCGATATAACTCATCCTCCTCGGTATCAGCTACTTCTCCCGTTACAGTGTAGGTGTTGCCATCGGTGAAAAAACCATCTGTCTGAAAGATTTTTCCTTCCTGGGTAGTGACTACTGGCCCACCAGCATTGATGCGAGCCGTATTTTTAACCGGCAGGATTTCAAGCGCCGACACTTTGGCAAGACCCGCACTGCCCTTTACAAAATCAATATTCAAGCTGCCGTCCGTCACATTTACCCGGATCGTCTCTACGGTAGCTTTCAGGGCGCCTCCGGCTTTGGCAAAGATGTCGTACTCAGTAAGCTTACGTGCCCCTTCCATATCGACATTGAACTTACGGGAGCCAACCCCGCCTTCGGTCAGATTACCGAATTGCAATTCAGCAAAGTGCAGTACTACGTCATACGCACCGTTACCAACGGTAAAGTTATAATTGAACTCCCCGAAGCGTTCGGAACGGTATAATTCGTCATCTTCCGTATTGGCAATTTCGATGGGAATTGGCAGGGAGAAAGCCGTGCCACCAGTCACGTATAACTCATAATTAAATACCCGACCATCCACGGCTGTGTAGGTACTGCCACCGGCATTGAGACGTCCCCAGGCTTCGGGAATCGTTATCGGGGCAAGCTTCCAGAGTTCGGCGCCACTTACGCCATTATTAGCCGTAAAAAACAAGGCATTGTTAAACAGCGTCAGATACTGAGGATCAGAACTTCCGGCCTCGGATCTGATGTCGGCCGCACGGCGGGTTCCGGTAGAGGTGCCATCGGTTCGCCATAACTCGTTGCCACTGGTACCATCATCAGCCGTGAAGAACACACTGCCGCTAACTGACGTAATTTGATCGAGATCAGCCACCTGGCTGGTAAAATTCCTGATCGATACGGTTCCCGCTTCGGTGCCATCGGATCGGAATAAGCTTACCTGCCGGCCAAAGCTGGGCGAATAAATGGTACGACCAAAATACAGCAGGCCGTTCACATTAGTCAGATCGTATACGCTTACTATCGGACCGGGTCTGGGTGGGTAAAAACCAGTTACTACTGAAGTTTCTCCCGTGGAACCGTCCAGTTTGCAAAGCCACCGGCCATTAGGGTTGTCGGCAAAAGTCGTAAAGTACAGGAGGTTATTAACTGCAGTCAGGTTACTAGGGAAAGAACCTTTGGGCTGCCCATCCGCCCAGTCTCCCGCCAATACGTCTTGCGCCAACACGGTTCCCGCCGTGGTACCGTCACTTTTCCAGAGTTCGGTGCCTTTGACGCCGTCATTAGCGCCAAAGTAAAGAATGCCTTTGAAATTGGTCAGGGATACCGGGTCAGAACTGGCCGGGGTATTATTTTCACTGTTAACGGACGGGTTAATGTCTTTGACTAACACCGTTCCGGCCGCAGTGCCATCGCTTTTCCAGAGTTCCCGGCCATGGGTGCTTTCGCTGGCCACGAAGAACAGCGTATTATTTACCGGGGTCAGGGAAAAAGGATTAGCCGAGCCGGTCGAACTTATATCCTTGACCAACACGGTTCCGGCTGCGGTGCCATCGCTTTTCCAGAGTTCCCGGCCGCCCGTAGCGCCGGAGGCCGCAAAGAATAAAGTGCCGTTCACATTGGTGATTTGCTGTGGCAACGAAGCGGTATTACCCGCCACAATATCCTTCACCAGCACGGTGCCTTCCGCGGTGCCATCTCTTTTCCAAAGTTCCAGTCCGTGAATCCCATCATCGGCCACAAAATACAAGGTACCATTAATAAGGGTTAGTTCGACAAGGCCGGAGCCGGCGGAACCCGGGCGGATATCCTTCACCAGCACGGTGCCTTCCGGGGTACCATCACTTTTCCAAAGTTCGGAACCAGTACCATTGGCCGCCGCCGAGAAGTACAGCTGGCCAGTGAGGGTAACCGTTCCGGACGGATTGGAACCTTCCGGTCCTTCGTAAATGTCTTTCACTAAAGCCGACTGACAGGATACTTGCCAGCTCAGCAACAGGAAGCATAATCAGCTGAATTCCGGAAAAGAACCAGGGTTTTCTGCTGGATTGGTAGTAGTACTGCATGAGAAAAATGGATTGAGAGGGTGTGGGTGAAAAGGTAATTTTAGTACGAACCAGGGCTACGTACGCGGCCGCAATCAGAGAACGTATGGGCAAAATGGACGATATCTAATGATACAGTATTCAGGATCAACGAATTACTTCTTATCCGGAAAATGGACAGAATAGACAACTGGGTTATGCCGGATCAATAGAGACCATGGGTGACATATGACGTTAGTAACCCCGAAGAACCCGATGGTAATAGGCCGAATGCAATAAGTGGGAGAATTACCAGCCAAGGGTCCGCGGACAGATCAGAAAACAAGGCTGAGCCCGCGGTAATCGAAGCTATGTTGTTAAAATAAAGAGAATCCGCTATAATTCCGGAAGTACTAAGAGCAGGACTAAACAAACAGGTTAACTAAGAAACGCACCCTGGCAAAGATGAAAAAGTGTTACTGGTGCGTAAATGATACTCATAATACTCCGTTTAAAATGGTTGGTTTCTCATTTTTATTTTGTTTTTACAGGAAGTGGTTTGCGGGAGATTAAGTGCGATAAAAGAGCAGGTAACCTTACGCACAAGGATACAAACAATCTCTGCAGATGTCAATAGGCAAACTGGAGCTAAATGAAAATTTTATAATCTTTTATACTGAATGACTGGAATCAGGCATAATTTTCTAATTATTAATCCGGAGAATTAAACATTTCAAGTTTGGCCCTGATCAATGTTGCCGGGAACAGGCCGACAAAACGTGTATGGTTACGATGAAGTACCTCCATTGGGGCCTTTGCAAGTAAAGATCCGTTTGCCGAAGCGCCCCTTAAAAGTTACTTTGCAGCCACAAAGCGAGAAGCTTAACTATACTTTCGCTGGAAATACTCTTTCCGTGGCCGTACCCAGACTGCATATTCATTCAATCCTGATGGTCGAGTCGTAAACGGGAAGGTGGGGCGCTGGTTCGACGTTCGACACTCCTTGTTCGATGTTTGTAACTGCCTGTTGTACAATTCTTTGATTAAGAGTTGATACGTAATAGCTCAATTCATTTCAATAGAGCTGATGTAAATTGATTAGCAATCAGTTATCTTGATTGAGATTCTTTTTGCGTTCTTTTTGTGCCCATTTCTTTTATTCACGCCAAGAGGCAAATCAGCAACTATTCAAATACCTGTTATCCGGTAAAAGAGTGAAGTAGTCCGCCGGGTAGCAGGTTACAAATCCAGGCAAATTCTCTCTTCCATCATAGTAAAGCTATAATTAGCGTTTATCTACATTTTATTGCACATTTCCGGTGATGCTTACCCCTATGCTAAAACGCCTCTCCATTTTCCTCCTGATCCTGCTATTGAATTATTGGCCTGGCTACGCTCAAAAGGTTGAAAAGCCCAATATTATCTTTCTGTTTGCCGATGATCTGGGCTGGGGGGATTTGGGCTGTTACGGGAACGGAGTCATCAAAACGCCTAACCTGAATAAGCTGGCAGGAGAGGGCATTTTGTTCACGCAGTTTTACGTTTCGGGAAGCGTTTGTTCGCCCAGCCGGGCCGCCATCATGGCCGGCAAGTACCCGGCGCGGCTTTCGGTTCACGGTCACTTTGCCACCACTGATCTAAATAAGAAGCGTGACATGCCTGACTATCTGGATCCCAAAGAGGTAACCCTAACGCGGTTACTCAAAGGCAACGGCTACCTAACCGGGCATTTTGGCAAGTGGCACCTGGGAGGCGGGCCAGCGGCTCCACTGCCAGACGCCTACGGTATTGATTCCTTTAGAATAGCTACCGGCAGTGATGTTGCCGCGGAGAAGGACTTAGACATCTGGTCCGCCAAGAACCGTCCGGTGAGTTCCAAATTGGTGGTAGACGAAACCATGCGTTTTCTGGATGGCCGCGACAAGAAAAAGCCTTTCTACCTCAATGTCTGGTTTGCCGACCCGCATGCTACGCTGAACCCATCCGAAGAACAGATGGAGCCGTACCGGGGGGCCGGACCAGGCAAAAGCGTTCCGCACCGCGGCGCCACTGAAATTTACTACGCTACTGTAACCGAAATGGACAAGCAGATCGGCCGCCTGCTGGATTACCTGCAAACCCAGGGCCTGGCTGAAAACACCATCATCATTTTCTCCAGTGATAACGGGCCGGAGGATATACATATATCTAATGCATCACACTCGGGAGTAGGTAATGCGGGACCTTTCCGGGGACGGAAACGGAGTTTGTACGAAGGAGGGGTACGGGTACCTTTTCTGGTACGTTGGCCTAAAGGTACACCCGCTGGTAAGGTAGACACTACCTCAGTCATTGCCGGCGTGGACTTTATTCCTACGCTTTGCAAAATCACCGGTACCAAACTTCCGGCTAATACGCAATTGGACGGGGAAGATATGTCTGCTTCCTTCCGGGGAACGCCCACGCCCCGAACCCAGCCCCTGATGTGGGAATGGCGGTTCCGCGTATTTGGTGAACCCTTCCACCGGAGTCCCATGCTTTCCATCCGGCAGGGCAACTGGAAACTGTTGATCAATCCGGACCGCAGCCGCGTGGAATTGTACGATATTCCCCGTGATCCGACTGAGATGAACAACGTAGCCGCCGCGCATCCGGACGTGGTAAAGGAGCTTTCAGCAAAGGTATTGGCCTGGCAGCAAACCTTGCCCAAAGGACTGGTAGAGTCCGAGGCCGGAAAGAACAGTTATTCCTGGCCAGCCGGTAAGTAAGTATCGGGCCGGTAATCGGATCTGGCAGCTATAAAACAATTGGAGCGGCTGATTCTGGAAATAGTATAGAGATAGCTATTTTAATCAAACAGGAGCGTTGCCTCCTTGCTCATCCTCTCAATACTTTTACTTAAGTATTGAGAGGATTTATTTTCTCCTGTTCAAGTGGTTTTAACGGAGGAACGAGAGGTTGCTGCACCGGCAATTGCTGCGGATGGCGTTGGGAACTGGTCTTTGTCTGTTCAGTGACTTGCCCACCTTTTCGCAGGAATTCGCTTCCGCTGTCATTTTGCAGGATGATAAGAAAGGGGAGAAGCGCCGCTCTTTGCAAAGTGTACTGACCGAGCTGGAAGCCGAGTACCACGTCCACCTCAATTACGAGAGTAAAGTGATTGAAAATAAATACGTGCCGGCACAGCCTTCCCGCCGGTCCGGCAAGAACCTGGAAGCCCAATTACACCGCCTGCTGCAGCCCCTGTCTCTGAAGTTTAAGCAGGTAAGCGGCGACTATTACATCATTTACCCGGAAGGTGAAAAGAAATCGATTGAAAAAATTGAAGCCGCTAAAGGCGAGGACAATACCTCCGGCCGGGATACTTCGGAAGATATATTTTACCCGATGCAATCGGTAAACAATATGCTCCGCCAGACCCTAAACCAATCCCAGGTTAACGCCCTGGCCATATCCGGGCAGGTCAGCGATGATAACGGCAACGGGTTGCCCGGCGTAACTGTGCTGGTAAAAGGAACCACCAATGGTACTACTACCGATGCCGAAGGGAAGTATACCCTCAATGCCCCGGATGGCAATGGCACCTTGGTGTTTTCCTTTATCGGCTACGTGACCGAGGAGGTTCCCATCAATAACCGTTCGGCGATTAATGTGTCGCTGGTACCCGATATCAAAGCCCTTAATGAAGTAGTTGTAATTGGCTATGGTCAGCAGAAGAAAGCGGATTTGACTTCCTCCATCGCCGTGGTAAGTTCAGAAGACATGGCCCGGGCTCCGGTAGCCTCTTTTCAACAGGCCATTCAGGGCCTTTCCCCGGGAGTATCCGTGGAAATGGGCAAAGCGGCTCCCGGTAATGGGGCCAAGGTCCGGATCCGGGGCGTTGGCTCCGTAAATAATACCGACCCGCTGTATGTGATTGACGGCGTTCCGGTTGGAGGACCTGGTTCCACGAACATGAACGACATTGAAAGCATTCAGATCCTGAAAGATGCTGCCGCCTGCGCCATTTATGGTTCGCGGGGTGCCAATGGGGTGGTACTTATCACGACTAAGCGGGGCAAAAAAGGCGAATTGAAAATTTCCGGATTTACTTCTTACGGCGTGCAGCAGCCCTGGAAAAAACTTGACCTGCTCAACAACCAGGAGTACGCCCTGATTATGAACGAAGCTGCCACCAATGCGGGGTTGAAGCCCCCCGCCCGGGTAATGGATATTCTGAATGATTCCACGGGCAGATACGGCCCGGGCACCGACTGGCAGGATGCGGTTTTCCGGACGGCCCCCATCCAGGAACACAACCTTTCCTTCTCCGGTGGTACCGACCTGATGAACTTCAACGTGTCGGGTGGGTATTTCAATCAGGAAGGTATTCTGATTAATACCAATTTTTCAAAGTATTATCTCCGGATAAACACCGATTTCAAGCGGGGTAAATTCAAGTTCGGCGAATCGCTGGGCCTTAATTACTCCCGAAAAAGAAACCCGATTGTGTCGGGTGGCCGCGAAATCCTGGAACACATGGTGAAGCAGACCTCAGCCGTTCCCATTTACGATCCGGCTAATATACCCGGTGGCTTCGGTGGCGCCGAAGCGATAGATGACCAGGATGCCGAAAACCCGGTGCTGGTATCATCCCGGACCATTGACCTGGATCACGCCTTTGGTCTGCTCGGGAACGTGTACGGAGAATACGAAATTATCAAAGGACTGCGCTTGCGGGCCAACATAGCAGGGCTGTACAGTTTATGTATAATATATTGGACCTTAGTAGATTTGCATGAAAAACACAATAGAGATGGGGACAAATTTACTCTCATATCTGGAAAACATACCTGACCCACGTCGTCGGGCTGGTAGTCGGCACCCTTTACCAGCGGTGCTGGCGATGGTAATCATGGGTAACTTGAGTGGACGGTATGGCTACCGGGAACTAGCCCGTTTTATGCAACGACACGCGGGGAATTTGTGAGATTATTTGGCTTTGGGCATGGCGTACCTAATCATGTAACGATTAGTAGTTTACTAGGTAAGTGGATTTTCAAGCCGTCAAGCAGCAGTTTGAAGCCTGGATGCAAAGTCAACACCTGCTGGTAGAAAACTATTCCTGGATGGAAAGAGTTTGAAATCTACCTTAAGTGATTATAATAAAAGCTACCAGGACTTTGTGGCCATGGTCCAGGTGTTTTCGCATCAGTCTGGTTTAGTGCATAGCCTGGAAGCTTATCATAATGGCAAGGAAGATGAAGCAAAAGTGGTCAGAGCGTTAATCCAACAACTGCATCTAAAGGCGCTATGCTCACGCTGGATGCGCTGCATTGCCAAAAAACACTAGCCGTGATTGTTGAATCCGGCAATGATTACTTGATTCAGGTAAAAGGCAATCAAGACAAGCTCTTAACACTTATCAAGCAGGAAGCCCTTGCCCAAAAGCCTACTGATAGCCATGAAAGCCGCACAAGAACCGGGGCAGACTCGAACATCGGAGGGTACAGCTTTATAAAGCTCCCCGCATTGGCAGCAGACGTACGTAGGTATTGCTTGCTTTCTCGTGCTGAGACGATGGGGATTAAGAAAGGCAAAACCTATGATAAGACCCATTACTATATCCTGAGCCGCAACATGCAGGAAGCCGCTCAGGCTGGAGAACTTATCCGTTCCTACTGGTCAGTGGAGAATCGCTTACACTACGTAAAAGATGTCACAATGGGAGAAGACAAAAACCAGATTGCTCACAAACAGGCTGCCAAAAATGTATCCTTGCTCAAAAATATTGCCTTGAACTTAATGCGCCTAAAAGGATATAAATGTGTCAAAACGGCCATTGATCTCCATGCGCACAATATTAAAACCCTATTTCAGTGGTTGTTATAACTAAACTGTACAGCCCTGGCCAACATAGGGCTCGACTTCTTCCCCAACCGTGGCCTGACGCACAACCTGGCTTATGCCACCAGTAAACACAACCGGGCTTATAACGGAGTAAATGAAACCTTCTCTAACGGCAATAAAATCCTACACGAGTATACACTGAACTATGACAAATCGTTCGGGAATCATAACATCCAGGGCGTAATTGGCTACAGCCAGGAACACCAGCGGAACCGGGACTTCAGGTCATTTGTGGAAGGGTTGCCCAATGAGGAAATAACTGCATTAGGAGTAGGTACCCTCAACCCGGCAGTAGGCGGCGGGGAGAGTGAATGGGCCATTCGTTCGCAGCTGGCTCGGGTCATGTACAATTACCGGGGCAAGTACCTGCTGACCGCCAATGTGCGGAGAGACGGTTCTTCCCGGTTCCGGAATCATACCTGGGGCGTTTTCCCCTCGGCATCGGCCGGCTGGCGGATCAGTGATGAGCCGTTTCTGGCGGACAACCGTTTCATCAGCGACCTGAAATTAAGGGCCAGTTACGGGGTGCTGGGTAACCAGAATACTGGCAACTATCAGTACCAGCTCAACGTGAATCCGGATCAGAATTATGCGTTTGGCATCACGCCGGCCATTGCGCAGGGATCTGCCCCCACGGCTTTCGGCAACCCGGATATCCGTTGGGAAACGACTTACTCTACTGACTTCGGACTGGATTTAGGTTTGTTTAATGACCGGCTGACCATTATAGCTGATTATTACTTTAACCGCACCAAGGATATGCTGCTGGGCGTGCCCATTCCGCATTCCACTGGCATCACCAACAATCCGACCCTGAACTACGGCGGTGTGCAGAACCAGGGTTTTGAACTGGGTGCCACGTACCAGAAAAATCAGGGAGAATTTCAGTACGGCGTGACCGCCAATTTCACTACCTATAAGAATAAAGTGCTGCAGTTGGGTCCCAGCGACGAGCCGCTAACGGCGGGCAATACGGAATTTGGCAGCGTCAGCCGCACGGCTGTGGGCCGTTCCATCGGGGAATTCTACGTTTATAAAACCAATGGCCTATACCAGTCGCAGGAAGAGATCAACGCCATGAACATCAACCCCGATTCGAAAGTGAAATTTGCTCCCAACGCCAAGCCGGGTGATGTCCGCTTCGTAGACCTGAACCAGGACGGCATTCTGAATGCGGACGACCGGGCATTTGTGGGCAGTCCCATTCCGAAGTTTGAGAGCAGTCTGCGGTTCAGCGCTTCCTTTAAAGGTTTTGATGCATCAGTATTTATACAGGGCGTGTACGGTAATAAAATTTTTAACGAAATGGTCGTATGGACGCAGGGGTCGCACCGCTTCTTCAATCTGAGCACGGATATCCTCAACCGCTGGACGCCGGAAAATCCCAATACGGACATTCCCCGCGTAGTCACTAAAGATCCCAACGGCAACCTGCAGCCTTCGGACCGGATGGTGGAAGACGGCTCGTACCTGCGAATGAAAGACGTAACCATCGGCTACACCTTTCCCGAAATGATTACCAAACGGCTGAAGATGTCGAGCCTGCGGGTATACGTGCAGAGTTACAACCTGCTCACCTTCACCAAATACTCCATGTACGATCCGGAAATTGGTTCAGGAGCTCAGGGAGCCGGTGGCACGGATAATACTTCCCGGGGCATTGACAATGGCATTTATCCCCAGCCCCGGATGTTTACCGGCGGGTTACAATTTACCTTCTGATGTGAGTTATTGAGTGCATGAGTTACTGAGTGAATGCGTGAAAAGGGGGTAAGCGGTTACAATGCACCTTGTTAAACTATTGAAAATTAATATATAAACTAATGAAAAAAAGTCATAAACTGAAAATACTCTGCGCTGCCGTGCTGGCCTTATCCCTGAGCAGTTGCGAAAAGGATTTGCTGGAAATGGATAATCCGTCCGCTGTTACGGTGGAAAATTTCTACAAAACCGAGGCCGACGCCCTGCAGGCCGTGAATGCGGCTTACCAGCCCTTGCTGCAAATGTATAATACGTGGATGCCTTACGTGGAAATGGCCCGTTCGGACGAGGAAAAAACGAACAACAACGCAGCCGGGCACAGCGATGTGATAAGTGCTACGAACTTTACTACGTCCTCTGCTAATAATGTAATTAATCAACTCTGGCAATTCTACTACCGGGGCATTTACCGGTCCAATCTGGTGCTGGACAAGGTGCCGGCCATCAGCATGAACGAAAACCTGCAAAAGCAGGTACTCGGGGAGGCTAAGTTCCTGCGGGCTTTTTACTATTACCAGCTGGTCACCCACTTTGGGGAAGAAGTGCCGATGCCCATGACTGCGGCCCAGACCGAAGCCGAATACAAACTGCCGGCCGCCGCTCCCGGCGCCATCTGGCAACAGATCATCACCGATCTGAAAGAAGCGCAGAACGACTTGCCGGTAGTAGACGATTACCGGAAAGTGAAAGATCAGCCTAACCTGGGCCGGGCTACCAAAGGCGCCGCTACCGGATTGCTGGGAAAAGTGTACCTGCGGCTGAAGCAATACCAGCCGGCGGCCGATGAGTTTGCTAAAATTATTACGCAGAAGGTAGGAACGTACAGCCTGGTGCCGAATTACAAAGACAATTTCAACGACGCCACCGAGAACAACGTTGAATCTCTTTTCGAAATCCAGTTCCACTTTGACCCCGCCTGGAAAAATGCAGCGTCCTTTGGCAGTATGCGGGCCCAGAGCCATGGCATGAATAACAAGGCCAATGGGCAGCGCTGGTGGAATGCCAATGCCACCCAGGCCATCAATGATGAATTTGAAGCCGGCGACCCCCGTAAGTTTATGACCCTCTGGACCAAAGACGGGGCTAAATTTGAAGATACCCGCAATGACAAAAATGGCAACAAAATAGTAGTTATCCTGGATTTTGCCGGACAAAACTGGGCTTCGTACGGCCCCGGGGTCTATGGCTGGCGCAAATACGAATACGACTTTAACTGGCGGGCCAAAAACGGCCAGAATTACGACGGCAACAATTTCCGCTATATGCGCTACGCCGATGTGCTGCTTATGTACGCGGAGTGCCGGATTGAAGGTGCATCTGGCCCGGTAACTGCCGAAGCTGCCATCAACGAGGTGAGAATGCGGGCCAATAATAAAGTTCCTACGGAGCAGGCGCATCTCTTCTATGCCACGCAGGATGCTACACTGCCGATGGTACAGGACTTGATGAAAGAAAAAGGCTGGGACCTGAGAACGGCCCTGCGCCACGAACGGATGGTGGAACTGGCCGGGGAACTGGTCCGCTGGGAGGACATTGTGCGCTGGGATATTGGTACGCAGGTCATCAAAGAGCCCGATTTTTCGGCTCCTAAAAGCTACCTGTACCCGATCCCGCAGCGGGAACTCGATACCAATCCCAACGCCAAACCGAATATTGCCAATTAAAGGGGAGTTATTGAGTATATGAGTTAAAAGTGAATGAGTGCAGGGCTCTCTATTTGATTTAATAAATACCTGCCTGACTCCCTTCGTCCATCACTGAATGTATGCCGCCAGGGAGCATTGGGGCAATCTTCCCAAAGCGGTACATTCAGGGCTGGCGAAGCGGACGGGCGGTAGGAGGGTAATACGGAATTGCAAAAAACGAAACTCCTGGCTTTACCTTCGGGCAAGGCCAGGAGTCTCTGTTTTACTACCACTTGAGTAAATCTTAGCGTTTGAAGAATTTAACCGTATGTACGCCAGCAGCGGTTTGCAACTTGAGCAGATACAGACCCGGATGGAGGGATTGTACCGGACTTTTAAGGTGTTCGTAGTTTTACTGATCCATTATTCTAAGTAAGGATCATGATTGTCTGGTAGCAACTCCAGCCTTACCCAATGGCAAAGCTGGAGTTGATAATGAACTGGTAATCAAGAGAAAGGGCAGAAGATTACTTTTTAACGAACTTAAGGACTTTGCTGCCCGCTTGCGTGTCGAGTTTGAGCAGATACATACCCGCCTTCAAATTCCCTACCTCGAATCCGAGTTGCTTTTCGCCTAGAGCTTTATGGGCGTTCTGCTGCAAAGTAGCCCCAGCTGCACTGCTGATAGAAGTACTTCTCACCTTACTTACAGGCATGCCTAGCTCTACTACCAACTGATCTTCAGCCGGATTGGGAGAGAGGCTAGCCGTAAACTGCGCTTCCAGGGAAACTCCTTTACCTTCCTGGCTCTTTCTAGCGGCAGCAGCAGATGGAATCACTTCAATGGCCGAGAGGGTGGCATTGTCGGCTGAACCCGAGCTAAAATACAGGTTGAGTACCCCATCGCTTACCGTGACCGGGAAGCGTTCCTGGACGGCAATCATCGCTCCTCCGGCTTTCTCGAAGATATCATACTCCGAGCTTTTTCTCATCCTCAATATCGACATTAAACTTTCTTGATCCTACCCCTCCTGGGCCTGGTTGCCCCAGTAGGTCTCGGCAAAGTGCAGCACGACTTCAAAGGTGCCATTGCCCGTAGGCAGACCGTAGCTAAAGGATGAGCCGTAGCGTTCGGTGCTGTATAAGGCGTCTTCCTCGGTATTAGCTACTTCGCCTCCGACCGGAGCCGACACCGTACCATGAGCAAAGTACACATCCGAAGCAAAGGTCTTTCCACTGAGACTCTGGTAGGTGCCCCCGCGGCATTAATCGAAAGAGAACTGCCTGCCGGCAGGATTTCAATGGCTTTTACACTGGCTAGATCCACGGAGCCTTGCGTAAAACGAATCGTTAACCTCCATCCTGTACCTGGGTACGGAACGTCTCCTGCACCGCTGTTAGGGCTCCCCGGCTTTCTGGAAGACATCGTACTCAGAAAGCTTTCGCTCTCTCCTTCAATATCGACATTGAACTTTCTGGAGCCTACTCCTCCCTGGGCCTGGTTGCCCAATAAGTTTCGGCAAAGTGCAGGATGACATCATAGGCCCCGTTGCCGGTAGTGGAAAGGTATACTGGAAGTCAGCTCCGTAGCGTTCGTTCTCGTAGAGGTAATCATCATCCGTGCCCCCGATGGCTGCCCCGCTCACGGCAGCCGTACTTCCCTCTACGTATCCATCTCCTACATAAGTGCGCCCATCAATTGTGGTGTAACCCTCACCCCGGCATTCACCCGGAACGTAAGCCCTCCCACCGGAGGAGGCGTAGTAGCGTTAGGGTCATACTTCCATAACTCCTGGCCTGTGGTGCCGTTGTCGGCCAGAAAATACACTACTTCGTTTACGCCCACTAACGGAATGGGATTAGAGCTGCCGCCTGGATTCAGATCGCCAACCAGTACCGTACCTTCAGCCGTGCCGTCACTTTTCCATAGCTCCCCGGTTGCTGCCATTGTTATCGGCACTGAAATAAACTGTGTTATTGACTGTAGCAAATTGGCAGGTCTGGACCGGTTCGTTACGCCGTTTACGTGCCCGGGAAAATATCTTTTACTACTTGGCCGCTGCCTCCGTTGATATTTACTTTCCTGAGTTCTTCGTCCGTACTACCGGGACTCGTCGGACCGGCAACGATTGAATAGAATAAGTTGTCGCCAACGAATGCATAAGAACCAAATCCACTAGTGCGGTGGCCGCCACCTAAGCTAGCGGAGAAAACGGTCCCTGCCTCGGTTCCGTCACTCTTCCATAAGGAATAACTCTTCCCGGAGACATCTCCATTAGAAAAAGCAATGTAGAGGGTATTATTCACCTTCCGCATAAAGTGTAAGCCACTGTATAATGTGAGTTGTTTTCACCAGACAGTCCCTGCCTCGGTTCCGTCACTCTTCCATAAGTATAGAGGAGAATCTTGTGCTCCTCAATAAAGTATACTATACCATTGAGCTCGGTCATCATGGTGATGAATACCCTATCTTTCATAAAAACAGTCCCTTCAGCAGTACCATCCGTCTTCCAAAGCCTAGTGTTACCTTGGGTAGTAGATCGAAAATAAAAAATGTTTCCTATTACAACCGGAGAAGCGACAGAAAGATCATTGCTGGCCGGTTCGAGGTCTTTCACTACTACAGTACCTTCCGTAGTGCCGTCACTTTTCCAGAGTACACGACCCTCCGTGCCATTATCAGCTACAAAATAAAAGGGCCCCATTGGCATCCGTAAGACTAGATGGAGCCCCGCTGGCAGTGCCTGGGTTCAGGTCTTTCACCATAACTGTACCCGCTGTCATACCGTCAGTTTCCCATAACTCGGCTCCCGTACTGCCATTATTGGCCGTGAAGTAAAGCTTGCCATTCATAATCGTTAAGTTGGCAACGTCTGCGCTACCGGCTCCCGGATTAATATCTTTTACCAGCACGGTTCCCGCAGCTGTACCATCACTCTTCCAAAGCTCTTTGCCTTGCGTACCGTTGGTAGCAGCAAAGAATAGTGTGCCATTTACATTCACGGTCGAGCTGATCTCGGAGGCTCCGCCACCCGGGTTAATGTCTTTGACCAAAGTAGGCTGAGCCCAGGCAATGTGGCTGCTTAACAGCATCAGCAGGAAAAGCCACCGGAAGGCAAACGTCATTGATCTTCCGGACACATAGTTTTGCTTCATAATAGTTAAATTGATTGGTGGTTGGTGATAAAAATTTGGAATACGTGATAAATATTTTAAATAGATAACACTGCAATGATAGTGGCAGCCGGCAAAAAACTGCTATTAAAATCCGTTGTATGCGTCTCACTTTCCCAATAAGACGTCTCATTTTATAAAATGAGACGTCTTATTGGGACAGTGAGACCTTTTTGTGGCCAATGCGTGTAACCTTACCCATCTGTTATATGGTCAGTTAACAGGTTAAACAACTTGGTACAAGTTTGTACTAACTTTGTACAGGCGTAAAACAGAAAATACACATAGGGATAGTGGCGAGGGAGTTCTTTAAGGCAAGAAGACTTCATCCTGAACCTGTCTGAAAAGGAAGATGAAAGCGTCACAAGAAAAATTGTTCTTAAGCAAACTTCATTCAAAATGGGAGCAAATAAAAAAATCCTACGCTGGAGACGTAGGATCACTGGAAAGTGAAGCGTTCTGCTACCACTTTATCCCCAGGCCGGCTGGATTGGGATATGCTTGCATATAAAGAGCCATCGTTGATTTGGGCTATTCTTTACATTCGAGGCTGAAACAGTTAAAACAAAAATCGGTCTGGGGTTCAAAGTCCAGTTGCACAGAAGTGGCAAAGGAGCTATTGCGGTCTGATCTATTGCGGAGCTTAATCGGCTTTTCGCCAGCGGCAGACCGGTGAAGAGCAGTAGTTGTATAGCGGCCAATGGGGATATCGACCAATTGGGAATAGGTATCAGTGTAGGGTTGGCCCGGCTTAACTTTGAGGATTTGTCCGGCAGACCCGTCAATTAAAGTGCCTATTGGGGTCAGGGTAAATTCAATATTCTCCACATCATACAAAGTACTGGCTACTGCCATATCAACTTGAATAAAACCTCCATAGACGCCGCTGAGAGGTACCGGTTTTTTCCCCGTTAGTTTCCACTGGAAGTTCCGTACCGCCCCACTCTGGGTAAATCCTTCCGTACTTTCCGGATGAAGATCAAGGGTATATTGTTTCCCATTAAAGGTTTTCCTGATTTTGGCATAAGCCAGGTAAGTAGCCGCATTCCCCGGCAGTTTAATGCTATAATTCCCGTCTTTGTCCGTAGTGCTTAAAAGGTTGGAATTATGTAAGTACGTATTGTCAATAATGATCTCCGCTCCTGCAATGGGATTTCCCTTGGTGTCAGTTACTTTCCCTTTTACATAACCATCCTCCTGAGTGACCGGATCACCCTCGTCACTGGGACAACTGGTAAGTGCAAATAGGCTGAACAGGAGCAGCGCAAACTCTAAAACGTACTTTTTCATGGTTTGATTTTTTTAGGTTGAAGTGGGGCTTGGATTATGAATAAATAGGTAGGAACCATCCTGAGTCTGGGTATTAGAGGTTCATGAGCATGTTTGTTACCTAGGGATAGGGCGGGTAAGCAAACCGCGCTAAATGCTTGCCATCAGCATGAAGAAGAAATAGTTGTTTCATTCATAAAGGGTCGTTGGAAGTAATTACTGTTGGCTGATGGGGCCAGATGCAGGTAGTTAACTTGGAGCTTACCTGGGGCAGTACCTGAAAACAAAAGTAAAATGCCTATTTCCGCCACACTTGTAAAAAACCGACCATTTACAAAAAATTAAAAAGATTTATTCCTAAAGCAGATCTATGTACTTGTAGGAAACAATGAATAAAAGCAACTTGGGAAAGAACCTTGAAAAACCTTATTTAGCGCAAATAAAGCAGAAGACGGCTAGAGAAATCTGGGTAGGAATGTTGTCTTATTCTTGCTATCCATCCGGACACGTATAGACAACGTATGCCAAGGTAGTAACGGAAATGAAAGCTCGGCTCGAAAAAGGTAAACCCAGGAGTAAGGGTTGATTGGATAAAAAGCCGTTGTGCTAATTAGATGATGGGCCTATCTGCTTACTGCTGTCGGTTGCTTCTGTTGAGTAATGATTATCAAAGAGCATCTGGCTCGTTTTATTTGACATTATGGGCGGAACCAAGTCCCTAAAGCAGGATAGGCAGGAAGAAACTTCCGCGCAAGCGCTATGTATCGACCAAAGAGGGTGTCGCCTTGAATAGGTCAACCGGCTGATTACTTTACGCAATCCACACCATTACCGTAAACTGTCGAAACTGTATTTAGCGTCTGTCCAGAATTCGTCAAGGGCGATGATCCGGGGTTTGAGAAAGAGAGATCAGTTCGGGCCAGTTTTCCTCCTCAAACACATTTACGGGGGATAGTTCGGTAAAGATCCGGCTGATAATCTTCCGTTTTCGTCCGTGGTGTGCAGCACCCATTCCCATTCTTCCCCACGCAGGCGTGCAGTATGTTTTCAGCTCAGCAAATTGCTCAAAGAACAACTCCTGTAGCTCCGGGTCGGATGGGTGATTTCAATGCCAATGGAGGCTACTTTGTTATCCGCCTGCATCCGGAAGTAGACATCTTTCAGCCCGGTTTTGTAATTGAGCCAGTTGATCCGTAAGCCTTCAGCGGAAGGATGCGGGGCAATATACCCCGGCCAAAAGCGGTCCAGAAAGCCTGACGTCGCAGGGAGGCTTGTTCTTTGGTATACATCGGATTACAGAAGAAAATCTGCCTTTAAAGAACTCCAGACCCATTTTGGTTCCCCAGGTTCCGACAGACTTTCCAAAAGAAACCCACAGTTGATTACAAACTAATGGTCACAGTCTCTTATTTACTAAGCATAAAATGGGAAATTACAGCCGTTTTAGTGCCTGCTTTTGACCAAGGTCCCATGAAATCTTTCCGAACCCCCCTTACACTGTTCCGTATTTGCCTCTGCCTGTCAGCTGTACTGTCCCTCTCGTTGCTAATGAGTGGAGGGGACAAACTAGCCGCTCAGGCCCTGAGTCAGGCACCCAATATCGTTTTTCTGTTCTCGGACGACCAAAGTGCGGCGGATGTGGGCTGCTACGGGAATGCGGCTGTCCATACGCCTAACCTGGATAAACTGGCTAAGGAGGGCATCCGGTTTACCCGGGCTTACGTAGCCAGTCCGCAGTGCAGTCCCAGCCGCCGCCATTTTGACTGGTTGTTCGCCGCACGTCACCGGGGCTGCCAGGCTACACGCCAATGCCTTTCCCGAATTTACCTCCGTGGTGCAATTGCTTAAAGACAAAGGCTACTTTACGGGTGCCTACCGCAAAGTACACCAGCAACTCATCGAGAAGCAGTTTGATTTTAAAGGAGATAAGGACCTTAGTGCCTTCTTCGGGCAGTTGCCCAAGGGTAAACCGTTCTTCCTGTGGTTTGGCTCTACCGATCCCCATCGGCCCTATAAGGCAGGAGCTTTTAATCCGCCGCACGATCCGCTGCTAAGGTAAAAGTACCCGATTACCTACCTGATACTCCCGAAACCCGGCAGGACCTCGCTTATTACTACGATGGCATTGCCCGGTTTGACCAGGATTGCGGACAACTGCTGGCCCTGCTGGAGAAGCACAATTTGCACAAAAATACGATTATCGTAGTGAGTAGCGACAATGGAATGCCTTTTCCGAGGGCGAAAGCCACCTTATACGAGGCAGGCGCTAAAGTGCCCCTCATTGTGCGCTGGCCCGGCAAGGCCAAAGCCGGGCAAGTATCCGATGCTCTGTATCCCTGCTGGACCTGACGCCTACCTGGCTGGAGGCCGCCGGAGTACCGGTTCCCAAACGCATGGAGGGCCGTTCCTTACTGCCGCTGCTTACTGGCGGTACATACCAGCCGCAGGAATTTGTGTTTACGGAACGTAACTGGCACGACAACTGGGACCGATGCGGGCCGTAATTGGCCAGCGGTATAAGCTGATCCAGAATTACCGTCCCGAAGTTCCGTATATTATGCCGCTGACCGGGTCCAATCAACGGCGTGGCATTCTATTGTGGCTTTGCATCAGAAGGGCCAGCTGAGTGACAAATTACAGTGGTATTTTAAGCCTTCCCGCCGGTGGTTGAGTTTTATGACCTGCAGAATGACCCCGGTGAATGGAATAACCTTGCCGATGACCCTTCCCTGCAACTGCCGATCGGGCAGTATCAGGCTGCTCTGAGTCAGTGGATGCAGAAGACCAGCGATTTTCTGCCGCCGCCGCAGGGTGCTTTTCCGGGTAATAGCCCCTATAATGTGCAGTTTGATCCCTTGAATACCGGCGAACGGAAGCCAAAATAGCCACTGACTAGCTTATTCGAATTCATCCTGATACACCAGCTGATGCTGCTGATCATATAACCGGATATAATCGACGGAACCAAAACCTGTAAAGCTCTTGATAATTCCCTTGACCGGGGCCGATGGGTTGCTGGTAGCGTAAGGTGTATACACCGGCCAACCCGTATATGATGAAACTTTCGGCTTACGGTAACCAATAGTGGCTGTTAACCCATAGCTGCTTAAACCTTCCGCATCTAACTCCGTTTCTTACCGTATCCGGATAAAGGTAAAAGTCTGTGTGAATATGAAAAAGACAAATGTAATTGGAATGGGACTGGTAGCTGCCCTTTGGTTAGGTGTGGCATCGTGCGGACAAGCACCCAAGCAGGAAAATTTTGATAACAACGGCCGGGAATGGACCAGGACCACACCCGTACGAAACTGGATACCAACCAAACGACTGCTGACTCCACAGAAAAAGCCGGCGTCCACGAAGAAAGCGGCAGTTCGAGGAACAGTTTGTAAACGTGACAGGGTAATGTAATACGGATTCAGGGTGAGATATTCTTAATAAGTTGTTTTATGAGTACTTACATTCCCAAGCTTAGCGTCAGTCTTCAGACTACGCTGTTCTACGTGCCGGACTAAGTCCGGCGAAATGCCCAAGCATTTCAAAGCTGACTCATTAGTGGTTATTCGAGACTAAAGTAAACCTTGGAGCAAGAGGCATAACTTAAGTTTCGGTCCCCAGTGATACGTTAATCAACTATTCAGATTACTGCCTGCCCATTTTCTTATTAACCCCTGTAAGGATAAACCCTTCAAGCGGTTTTTGCCGTTTGGCAAAACCCTATTTGCACGTAACAGGGGAGTAGCCCAAAGACTATTCCCAGCTATGGGACGAACGGGCCGGAAGGGCGTATGCTATACGCCCCTGCAATAGTTGTCATTCGGCCGGAGCCAAGCGACTGAAATTGAATAAAAAGCCAGTTGCCAACCGCTAATAGCTAACTCCCCAGGGTGAGCTGGTAAACCTCTTGCGTCTTTTCGGTCAGCTTAAACCGGTTATCAATCCGGTGGCCGATCACCCACACGATAGAGTCTCCCGAAAGCAGTACCCAGTGTCTGCTCTTTCAGGTTGAGCGGTACTTTTTCGTCAATCAGAAAGTCGCTCAGTTTTTTCTTTTTGGTCATGCCTAAAGGGCAAACCAGTCACCTTCCTTCCAGCGGCGAATTTTGAGCGGAAACAACAGGGTTTCGCGGTCCAGGGCCGCTATTTTAGGCGAAGTGGAGATCCGGTAGCCAGCTGCTGGAATGGTTTCCGCTTTCAGGTGCAGGTCCTCGTGGGTAACTTGATCCTGGTCGGTATCGATCAGGGCACTCCGAAAAGCGCTGAGCTTTTTGGGGGTAATAACCAGTTCAGTCCGGTCCTTGACCAGTGTATGCGTGGGAGAAGCAAACTGTTTGCCCGGTTCGGCTTCAATGGCTGCCCAAATATCAGTTACCTGCGGGTAAGCGAAATGAAAGGTTTGAGCAAGCCCTGTAGCTTGATGATTGGTTCAATTTCTCCTCTTAGCTTCGTAAAGTCATAAAAGTGGCTTCGCCATCTTGTCGTATTACCTCCTTACGTAGCCGGTCCAGTTCCGCTTCATAGATATGTTCCACCGCACGTATTTTGGCAGCCGTCTGGGCAATCGTCTGTTCCAGCCCTGGATTGATCTGTTTGAGCAGGGGCACTACTCGTTACGGATCAGGTTCCGGTGGTATTTAGACGATTGATTAGAAGAGTCTTCATGCCAGGCCAGTTGATTTTCAACGATGAAATCATAAACCATTTCCCGGTCGGCGAAAAGCAGCGGCCTGATGACCTGGCCCCGGCGCGCGGACTGATGCCGTGTAGCCCTGAGATGCCCGTGCCCCGGGTCAGGTTAAAAAGCACCGTCTCCAGGGTATCATTCTGGTGGTGCGCCGTAGCCAGGTACGCAAAGCCTGCCCCGAAGTAACTTGCCAAACCATTCGTACCGGAGCATCCGGGCGGCCATCTGCAGTGATATTTTTCCTGCCGGGCAAAGGCCTCCGTCTCAAATTGTTCCGCGTAGAAAGGAACTTTATACTTTTTAGCCAGCTTTTTACAAAAGCTTCATCGCATTTGACTCCTCACCCCGCAATCCGAAATTACAGTGCGCTATGGCGAAATTAAATTTTGCTTGTGAAATAAATGGGCCATTACCACCGAATCCATGCCCCCGCTTACTGCCAGTAGAATGTTGTCTTCCGGCAGAAATAAGTCTTTTTCCGCGATGTAGGTTAAAAACGACTTGAGCATAAAATGATGGGGTTTTATGGGTAAATTTGAACCCGGAATCAAAAGGGCTTAATTATTGCTGCGTGGTAAATATATACTGGTTCCAGCGATTATCGTACTAGGCAGCAAGGCAAAAAGTTAACTATTGAAGCTAATTACCTTTCAATAATTGACATTACGAAGGGTCACATCAGGCAATTCTACTTAAATTATTAATGAAGATACTACAGACTCTGTTGGTCGTTATGTGGGGGGTAGCCGCCACTTTTAGCAGCTACGCGCAGACGAAGGATAAGGTGCAACTGGAGCAGGCTAATGACCTGATTGTGGAGGTAAAAAACGGCAAAGAAGTACGCAAGATTATCGGTCCGGCCCGGTTCCGGCAGAAAGAAACGCTATTGTACTGCGACTCGGCCTATCTGCATCCGGAGACCGATTTCATTGAGGCTTTTGGCAACGTTAAAATTGTGCAAGGCGACTCCGTTACCGTAACGGGTAATACGGGTACTTACGATGGCCGTTCGCGGCTGGCCAAGATGCGGGGCAATGTGGTTATGAATGACCAGAAGATGACCCTGAACACCGAGCAGCTGGACTATAACATGAATACCAGCGTAGCCTACTACCCCAACCATGGAACTATCATAGACGAAGATAACACCCTTACCAGCCTGGAAGGCTATTACAATACCAAGACTAAGATTTTCATCTTCAAGCAGAACGTCACCATTGTTAATCCCAAATACACCCTCACTTCCGAGAGTATCCGCTATGACGCCAATACCAAAGTTGCGTATTTTACCTCCCTTACCCGGATTGTAGGGGAAAACGGCACTTTGGTGGCCAAAGAAGGCGATTATAATACAGTTTCCGGCGTGTCTAACTTTAAGGGCCGCAGTACCATAGAATACAGCAAATACACCCTCACTGCCGACGTGATCAATCACGATAAGCTCAATGAGATCGGGTATGCAGAGGGCAATGTGGTGCTGGTGGCCAAAGAAGACAGCACCGTTATCGAAGGAGATATCGGCCGGTATTTTGGTAAGGAGGGTACCTCGCGGGTATACGGAAACGCAGTAGCTAAAAACATTGTTAACCACGATACCTTGTATCTGACGGCTGACACCCTATTGTCAGTAGAAGATAAAGAAAAAAAGACCCGTAAAATGTTTGCTTATAATAAGGTAAAGATTTTTAAATCAGACCTGCAGGGCAAATGTGATTCGCTGGTGTATAATTATAGCGACTCTACCATTACCTTTTTCCGCGATCCGGTACTGTGGAATAATGATAAAAGTCAGCTCAATGGCGATACGATCACCATTCAGATGGCTAACAATAAGATTGACCGGATGTTCCTGCGCAGCAATGCTTTTGTAATATCTCTGGACACCCTGGAGAATCATAACCAGGTAAAGGGGCGGCAGATGGTGGCCTTCTTCAATCAAAAGAGCAAGATGGAGCGGGTCAACGTAAACGGAAATGCCGAGAACATCACCTTCGTACTCAATGACGCTAACACCGAAGTACGGGGAATGAACAAAATGGAGAGCAGTAATATGATTGTACGGCTCAATGACAGCAAGGTAAAGCAGGTTACCTATCTTAATAAACCGGAAGGCGCATTCATTCCACCACACGAAATTGAAGGGCCGGCTACCCGGTTAAAAGGATTTAAGTGGCGCATCAAGGAAAGGCCCGTGAAGAAGGAAGTAAATATCCGGCAAAAAACGGACAAATCTCCGGTAACATTGAAAGGCAAAAACAAGCCAGAACTGGTAAAAAAAGGATTCTAAACGGAAATAATGGGAACTTAAGTAAAAAACTTACCTCTCGTACAATTTTTTGAATAGAAGTTCGTACATCTTTTCTACTTTTGCGTATTAATACATGGAAATATTCAATCTGCTATTCATAGATGAGAAAAATTGTACTACTGACTATATTAACCACTCAGTTAACCGGCGCCATCATAGCGGGTGTTTATGCCAGGGGGGTAACTCCAACGCCCCAAGCTGCTTCTGAGCGTACTGTTTCGGTGGAGGACCATGATAGACCTCAGGATGATCCTAGTTCCAGCGAGGAACTTTTCTCTAACGACTTCATCCGGGTATTTAGTATCTATCCGAATCCGGTTACTTCAGTTTATTCTTATGCTTCCGTGAAATATGAATTTCACGGGGAGGTCCGCGAAGCCAAAATAGTCTTGTGTAATATGCTAGGGAATGTAGTGGGTGAGTACCGCCTGACCCGTGATTCAAAGCAGCTAAATATTGCTACCCGCGGTTTTACTCCGGGGGTGTACTTTTATACATTGGTACTAGACAGCCATAAGGTAGCTACCCGCAAGTTTATTGTGCGCGAATCATCCTAGTAACTGTAATCAGTAATATAACTTACAGATAGCCATTCACAAGCCTGATGCTTGTCCGGTCCACTGCCCCGCGCAGTGGATTTTTTGTTTACGGGCTTTTTGTATCCAGTCTTTACTTGCAGTAAATGCTGTAGTTAGCTACCGTAGTCGTTTGGTTGGTTTCTGACTCGTTTCCCGTTTGTTGAGTCAAATAGTTAAAGGTGGATTCTTTTCGGAAACTTTTATGCGGACGGCGCAGTTTTTGCGTTGTGAATAAAGACGGCTAACTCATTGAATCTTACTGCCGATTTATCTAATTTTGCACCTTATGCGAAACTGCTTTCGTTTTTTATTGATTTGCCTGTTGTTCGTTGCTGCTACCGCCTGCAGTAAATTTGAACGCCTGCGGAAGACTACTGACATGGATAAAAAGTATCAGGCAGCAGTAGCGTACTATGAAAAGAAAGACTACCTGAAAGCGGATATTCTTTTCGAAGATATTATTCCCTTGCTGAAAGGAAGTAAAGAATCTGAATTGGCCCAGTTTTACCGGGCTTACAGTAAGTATTACACGGGTGACTTTATTCTGGCTGAATATTATTTCAAGAATTTTTACGAAACATTTTCCCGGAGTGAACTGGCCGAGGAAGCCATGTTTATGCGGGCTATGTCGTTGTATGAGCAGTCGCCTTCCTTTAACCTGGATCAGACCAATACTTATACGGCAGTTTCGGCGCTGCAATCTTTCATTAATGCCTACCCGGAGAGTAAGCACCGCGAAAAGTGCGGACAGTTACTGCAGGAACTCCGGACCAAGCTGGAGCATAAAGCTTACGAACAAGCGATTTTGTATGCCCGAATTGGTGACAACAAAGCTGCTGTAGTGGCGTTCAACAACTTTCAGCGTAGTTTTCCCGACTCAGATTACAACGAAGAAATTGCTTTTCTGAAGGTGCAGAGTGCTTATAACCTGGCTAAGCAGAGTATACCTTCCAAAAGGACTGACCGGTTCCGGGATGCGGTAACGTATTATCAGGGTTTTATTGATAAGTATCCTTCAAGTAAATATTTGCGTGACGCGGAGAAATACTATGAAGACAGCGTGGAAGAACTTGGAGAAATAAGTAATAGCTTGCAAAGCAGCGCTACTAAGTAAAGATAATGCCCGGCCGCAAGCTATGCTGGCCCTTTGCGGTAAAAAGTACCGGCAGCAGCCGGAAAAGTAGTTTAAGTTTACTAATTGCATTAACTCTATAAGCATATGGCTTCAAACGTTGTAAAAAGTGCTCAGGCCCCTTCTTCTCTGGTTACCAGAGACATTGACAAAATTGCAGCTCCTACCGGCAATGTATATGAATCGGTTTCTGTAATTGCCCGGCGGGCCCGTCAGATCTCTACCAAAATGAAGGAAGAACTGAATAACAAACTGGCAGAATTTGCCTCTACGGTGGATAACCTGGAAGAAGTGTTCGAGAACCGGGAACAGATTGAAATATCCAAGTATTACGAAAAACTCCCTAAAGCTACTACCGTCGCTACAGATGAGTTTCTAGCGGGTAAGCTGATGTTCCGCCGGGCGGAAAATGACGAGAATCAGTCAGGCGAATAAATCCGGAATGCCGGAAAAGCACATTTTATTTTTTCGGAAGTCAGCCGCTGGAATGCTTGTTATTCTGGCGGCTGACTTTTTGTTTGCGATTCGTACAAACAGTTCTTCTCATGTTAGCCAATAAAAAAGTTCTGTTGGGTATATCCGGAAGTATTGCCGCCTACAAAGCTGCCCTGCTTACCCGCCTCCTGGTAAAGGCGGGTGCCGAAGTAAAAGTGATTATGACCCATTCGGCTACCCAATTTATCACCCCACTCACGCTGGCTACGCTCTCCAAAAATCCGGCGGCTATCGAATTGGTAAAGGATGAGTCGGGCCAATGGAACAATCATGTGGAGCTTGGTCTATGGGCCGATGCCTTCATCATAGCGCCTGCCAGTGCCAATACGCTGGCCAAGTGCGTGAATGGGCTATGCGACAATTTGCTTACCGCCGTTTACCTGTCGGCCCGCTGTCCTGTTTTCTTCGCACCCGCCATGGACCTGGATATGTACAGCCACCCGGCTACCCGGTATAATTTACAGAAGCTGACTTCGTATGGCAATCACGTTATCCCGGCGGAGTCCGGGGAACTGGCCAGTGGCCTTTCGGGAGAAGGGCGGATGGCTGAGCCCGAACATATTATTGGGTATTTGCAACGCCATTTCAAACAGATTGGTCAACTTACCGGGCAAAGGGTATTGATTACTGCCGGCCCGACATACGAAGCCATTGACCCAGTACGTTTTGTAGGAAATCATTCGACTGGTAAAATGGGGTATGCCCTGGCAGAAGCAGCAGCCTCGCAGGGGGCTGAGGTGCATCTGGTAAGCGGTCCGAGTCACTTATCGGTAAGTCATCCGGGCATCCGGTTACATAAAGTCACTTCGGCCCGGGAAATGTACGAAGCAGCCAACCAGTATTTTAAGGAGTCCGCTATCTCCATTTTGGCAGCAGCCGTAGCGGATTATACACCTGCAACTCCGGCTTCCCAAAAAATCAAAAAGAAAGAGGCTGTTTTTTCGCTGGAGTTAGAGAAAACGGTGGATATAGCGGCTGAGTTGGGTAAGCAAAAGCAGCCAGGCCAGCTACTGATTGGATTTGCCCTGGAAACGGAAAATGAAAGACCAAACGCCCTCAAGAAACTGGAGAGCAAAAACCTGGACCTGATTGTACTTAACTCCTTACGTAACGAAGGCGCTGGGTTCGGGCACGAAACCAATCAGGTAACGATTATTGACCGTAAATTAAATGGAATTGATTTGCCCTTGCAGCCCAAAGCGACCATTGCGGCAAAGATTGTGGAGATGGCAATAGAATACTGGCAGCACGCCAAGCACATGGGTTAACTGGATGATGTGTTTATGTGTTGATAAAAAATTAATGCTAAGTAATAAGATCTAAACTTTAGTGTGATACCATGCGTACCCTTCTCATTTTAATGCTTCTGGTAACCGGAGCAGTTATACAGACATCAGCTCAGGAACTGCGGTGCAATGTGATTATCAATACCCGGCAGATACAGGAGAACGTTCAGATCTCAGACAAGCAGATTTTTGAGGACCTCCGGAGAAGCGTCGCGGATTTTATGAATAACCGCCGCTGGACCAATGATAAGTTTAATGCCGACGAACGGATTAACTGCAACCTGATTATTAATATTACCAAAGTGCCGGCTATTGGTTCTTTCGAAGCCAATGTGCAGATCCAATCCTCTCGTCCGGTATACGGTACGGACTACGAGTCAATTATGTTTAGTTACATTGACCGTACGTGGCAATTCAAGTATTTGCCTTCGCAGCCGATGGACTTTAACGAAAATATCTTTAATAATAACCTTACGGCCATGCTGGGTTTTTATGCCAACATTATCATCGGTTTGGATTATGACTCGTTTGGCCGGCTGGGAGGCAGCCAGTATTTGCAGAAGGCCTTTACTATTGCTCAGAATGCCGGGCAGGATCCTGATGGCGGACCAGGCTGGAAATCCAATGAAGATAACCGTAATCGTTACTGGCTAATTGAAAACCTGACTAACCAGCAGATGCAGCCGCTCCGGGAAGGCTTTTACGTGTACCACCGGCAGGCCATGGATAATTTTGCGGCTAACCCGGATGAGTCCCGGACGCAGATACTCGATGTACTCAATACCATCAAGCAGATTAATCAGTTGAAGCCCTCAGCCGTACTTACCAATACTTTCTTCGACACTAAATCGAATGAACTGGTCAACTTGTTCAGCGATGCCAATCCGCAAGACAAGGTGAAAGCTTTTAACCTGCTGGTAGAATTAGACCCTACGCAGACCGAAAAATACCGTAAACTCACGAAGTAGGAGTTTAGAAGTTCAAAGTGTATGAGCATATGAGTGAAAAGAGTACATGGGTTTATGAGCGGATAAGCAGATGAGTTCAGCGTTAACGGTTCACGCCAATAAATACATTCAGCCCTCTAATTATCCATTCACTTTGCTTATTCACTTTTAACTCATACCCTCATCTACCCATACCCTCATTCACTCCATATGGGCAAACGGCAAACCCGCATCTTTAGACTGGACTTTCATAAGCATATAAATACCCTTCCCGGAAGGGAAGCCAATATTCTGCTTACCAGCCAGGCTACTTTCCACGGGGTGATTCTGACGATTGGCCCGGAAACGCTTCGATTCCGGGACCAGCGGTTGAAAGAGCATACCTTTTCATTAGGTGAAATCGAAGAGATTATGCTGGACCGCGAAACGGAATACTGATTGCTACCAATTGAAAACTGGCTACCCCGAACCATAGCCGGAGACCTATTCATGAAGCTTAACCGCATCCATCATATTGCCATTATTTGCTCGGATTACGAGAAATCAAAACATTTTTACGTCCACATTCTGGGCTTAACGGTAGTGCGGGAAGTCTACCGGTCTGAACGTCAATCATATAAATTGGATCTGGCAGTAGGAGATACCTATCAGATCGAATTATTTTCATTTCCTGATCCGCCACGGCGTCCATCCAGACCAGAAGCCCTCGGACTCCGTCACTTGGCCTTCGAAGTGAATAACCTGGAAGAAAATATAAGGCACCTGATCAATCATAACGTCCCGGTCGAACCAGTGCGCATGGATGAATGGACCGGTAAACGATTTACGTTCCTGGCTGACCCTGATGATCTGCCTATTGAGTTGTATGAGAAATAGTAATTTGGTATTGGTCAGTAGTCATTGGAAAAAGATAGTAGGTACTTAGTATTGGGTACTGGTTATTCGTTTTTCGATGAATGCTATTTTGTCACTGACTAATGACCAATGACCAGTTAACTAATGACTAATACCTCAATACCCAATACCTAAACCCAATCCCCAAATTCCATATTGCGTATATTTGCCCATATATGCTGACGAATCTGCAGATTAAGAACTATGCCTTGATCCAGCATCTGGAGATGCACCCGGATAAAGAACTGAATATTATTACGGGTGAAACCGGGGCGGGAAAATCCATCATGTTAGGTGCGGTAGGTTTGCTCTCGGTAATCGGGCTGATACGAAAGTGCTCTACGAGCCTGACGAAAAATGCATTATTGAGGAAATTTTTGATATATCGGAATATGATCTGAGAGTGGTTTTTTGAGGAGGAACTGGACTACGAAAATGCCTGCATTATCCGGCGTGAAATCAGTCCCAACGGTAAATCGAGGGCATTTATCAATGATACGCCAGTTAACTTGGAAACCTTGCGTAAAGTAGGATCTAACTTGATGGATGTGCATTCGCAGCATGATGCACTTTGCTGCTGGGCTCTAATGAATACCAACTCTCTATTGTGGATGCCTACGCCCAGAACGCCTCTTTACTGAAACAGTACCGGCAGGCATACCGGCAATTCCGGAAGGACGAAGAAGCGTACCGGCAACTGGCCGAAAACGCGGCTGCTTTCCGTAAAGAGTTGGATTACAACAGCTTTTTGCTGGATGAACTGTTATCTGCTAAGTTGGAAGCGGGTGAACAGGAGCGGCTGGAAGAGGAATTGAACCTGCTGGAAAATGCTGAAGACGTGAAGCTGAAGCTCAATGCGGCCATTGATGCCCTCTCCAATTCGGAGTATGCTATTAATTCCAATCTCCGGACCGTGATTACCCAGCTAAATACCATTAGTAATCTTTCGGAACGATACGAGGCCTTACGTGAACGCCTGGATAGCTGCCTGATTGAACTGAAGGACGTAGCGGCTGAACTGGAAAGTGAGGAGTCAGACGTGGAATTGGATCCGGCCCGCATTGATCTGATCAATGAACGGCTAACCATGATTTATAAGCTTCAGCGAAGCACAGCGTAAAAACGACCGAAGAACTGCTGGAAATTCAGCACGATCTGGATGAAAAAGTAAGCAAAGTGCTCAACCTGGACGAGGCCATTACCGAAGCTAAAGCCAAAGCCGAAGCCAGCCGCCAGGAAATGATGCGGGTTGCCGAAATACTATCTCAATCCAGGCTTGCCATTTTAAATGCCATTGAGAACGAACTGAAGCGGTTATTGTCTGAAGTGGGCATGCCTAATGCCTCGGTCAAGATCAACCATACGCCCATTAAGCCGGCCAATAGCGGCGCCGATGAGTAAAGTTTTTATTCTCTGCCAACAAGGGAATTGCCCCTCAGGATCTGAAAAGTGTAGCTTCCGGTGGTGAATTTTCCCGGTTGATGTTTTGCATCAAATACATCTGGCCGATAAAACCTCCTGCCGACAATCATTTTCGATGAAATTGACACGGGTATCTCGGGCGGAATTGCCCTGAAACTGGGCAAGATGATGGAAGATATGGGGCGGCGCCACCAAGTCATTACCATTACCCATTCCCACCAGATAGCAGCCCGCGGCAAGGCACATTATTTTGTGTACAAAGATACCTCGGCTGCCCGGACGGTCAGCCGTGTCAAACGTCTTACTGAACAGGGTCGGATCTACGAAATTGCCCGCATTATCGGCGGCGAACCCCCTTCGGATGCCGCTATCAAGAACGCCAGGGAGTTTCTGGAGTATTAGGTGAATATAACTACCCCTTTTTTAGTAAGCTCTAGTCCGGGTCACTCAATGCCGAGCCTGGCTTAAGCGAGGATGGTTTCTGGTGCCTTACTTGCCAAAATACGCTTTTTTGGGCAAATATTGCATTAATGCCCCTCCGTTAAAGTGCCTGCCAGGTCACCAAATAAGCGCAAATAGTGGCTTGTTTTACTATAAATCCTTATAAAAATTAGGTTTTTGTTTCTATCTATCAACGGGCTGCGGAGGGCTGCTGATCAGGCAAGGCAATGCTGCCCTGCTTTTTGACCCTTTCTTCAGTAACCCAGGTCCTTTCATCCAAATGCCGTTTAAAAACCTTCAGACCGACCAGGCGATGGTAGATAAAATCTGGAACCGGTTAGATACTAGTCACATCAGCGCTATTTTAGTGACGCACTCCCACTACGATCACCTGATGGATGTGCCCTATATTCACCAGAAATTACGGAGTGTTCCTTCCATTTATGGCAGCAGTACCTGTTACTATACCTTGCAGCACCAAACATATAATCTTCCCACTGCCAAATTAGTGGACGTAGAAGCAGAGGCTTCGGTAGCCGGGAAGCCGGGAAAGTGGTATTATCCCTTACCCGACAGCAGTTACCGGTTTATGCCGCTCCTTGCCGAACATGCCCCCCACGTGAGAGTGGCGTTTCTCGATATGAATATTAAATTATATGAAGGCTGGTATGATTCTGTTCCGGCAAGACTATCGAAACCAAAGGACTGGAAAGAAGGACAAACGCTGAGCTATTTGTTGGATTTTATGGGTGCGGATAGAAAAACCGTGAAAGTACGGTTAAGTGTGATTACGTCGGCTTGTAATCCTCCATCCGGTTTTCTACCGGAACTGGCTCCCGCTGATCAGCATCCGGTGGATATATCGCTACTGTGTGTAGCCTCTCACAAGTACGTGGAAAACTATCCCGCCAAGCTATTGCAGAACATGAATCCGCGCTTTATGATCGCTTCTCACTGGGAAGACTTCTTTTTGCGGTATGATCGGAAAAAGAAACGCGGCGTCCGTTTTACCAACCTGAATAAGTTTATTGCCAAGATGAAAGCCATCGAGCAGTTGGAAAATAAATGGATACTGTCCGAGCCACTCGTAAAAACTACCTTTCTGTATTGATTATATTTTGCTGACCCGTTCTCCTTAATAAGTAGCGGTTGGTAATTGGCGGTTAGCTATTGGCTTATTCCCCAATAGTTTATAGAACAAAAGACCTAAACTACTTCTGCACAAGTACTGGGTTCTGAATGCACAAACGTCTTTGACTCCCAGAGGCATTTTTCAGTCTTTTTCAGATCCCTGAACTAACACGTTTTTTCTGTTATACCGCTTTATGCCGGTTTTTTAGCAAACTAAGCAAACTATTGAAAGGGCTGCATTGCTGAAATAAAGGAATCAGTTTAACTTACGCCCCCACCAATTTGATACGGAAACCATTTAACAAATACATTATGGCTTACAATCTCCTGAAGGGAAAAAAAGGAATCATCACCGGGGCACTGGATGAAAATTCCATCGCTTGGAAAGCGGCGGTACGGGCTAAAGACGAAGGGGCGCAGATCGTGCTGACCAATGCCCCGATTGCCATGCGGATGGGGGAAATCAAGAAGCTGGCTGAATACTGTCAGGCTGAGATTATCCCGGCCGATGCTACCTCGGTAGAGGAAATCGAAAACCTGTATAAGAAATCCATGGAAGTGCTGGGCGGCCCGGTAGATTTTGTCCTGCATTCCATCGGGATGAGTGCCAACATCCGTAAGGGACGTTCTTACGGGGATATGAATTATGAATGGTACATGAAAAGCTTGGACGTATCGGCGCTGTCCTTCCATAAAATGCTGCAAGTAGCCGAGAAACTGGATGCTATTGCCGAGTACGGTTCCGTAGTAGCGCTGTCCTATATTGCTGCTCAGCGTAGCTTCCCTGATTATACCGATATGGCTCAGGCCAAGGCCATGCTCGAATCCATTGCCCGCAGTTATGGCTACCGCTACGGCAAATTGAAGAACGTGCGGGTGAATACCGTGTCTCAGTCACCGACTAAGACTACGGCTGGCACGGGGATCAGCGGCTTTAATGCTTTTTATGAATACGCGGATAAGATGGCCCCGCTAGGCAATGCTACTGCCGATGATTGCGCTGACTACCTGGTTACCCTGTTCTCGGACCTGACCCGTAAAGTGACCATGCAGAACCTGTTCCACGATGGTGGTTTCTCCGGGGTGGGCATCTCGGAGGCAATTGTGGAGAAAATGGGCAGTAACGGTTAATCTGCAGATTCTTCATTTTACACCCTTTTAAACAAGCTTACTTTTGCCTTACCAGCCTGATAAAGGTTAGTAAGGCTTTTTTATGTATGGCAACCCAATCTATTTTTATATGAACATAAACTTTTACAGTTTCCTTTTCCTCTACTTATTCTTTTCATTTTCTGTTTCCGCCCAGGAAAGTTTTGGGCCCGGTAAGGTGTATACACTGAAAGGCGATACTTTAAACGGTTTTATCAATAGTCAGATGACAGCAAGATATCTAAAGTATAGATCAGCAGCAGGAGAAGTAAAGGAATTTACTCCAATACAAGTCAATGGATTTAATTTTGAAGGTAATTTATACAAAAGTAAAGAAGTGGAAGCCGATCTGCCCATTGGAAAAATTAAAGAACCTCTCTTTATGCAGCAACTTATAGAAGGGAGGGCTAACTTGTATTATTATAAAGAAAAAGATAATAGTGAACACTATTGGGTTGAGAAGGGGACCGAGATAAAAGAGTTGCGAGTGGTGGATAAAACCATTCATGACAAGGATGGAAGGATCTATCTAAGAAAGGAGAAGGAATTTTTAAGAATTTTAAATTACCTTTTTAATGACTGTAGTAAATATAAAATAAGTGAAATTCCCTTTTCCAGATTGTCTCTAATTAAAGAGGTAGTCAAGTATAATGAATGCTTTGAAGGAGAAAATTCTATTGTTCTCGCCAAAAAGGAAAGAATGAAAATTCACCCCGGTATTAAAATAGGAGGCAGTCAGTTTTTAACATTAGAGGCCCAAGGTAAATTTACTCCTTCTGCTGGGGTTTTTGTAAATCTACCTTTAAATAAAGCCAGCAGATTACTTTCTATACAGTTTGAAGCGAATTATAATAATTATCTGGCTGTTGTACTTACTACTGAATACAGATTCGGTTATCGTTCCCTGGATGTAGGTGCTTTAATGCGGGCAATGTATCCAAAAGGATATATAAAGCCTTTTTTAGGCTTAGGATTTATGTATGGAATGGGTAAAAGATATGTGATACCAGCTGCTAGTTCCCAGAAGATTGGTCACAGCCAATTTGTATTTCCTAAAACATTAGTAGAGGGTGGATTTCAAGTACCCCTTAGGAGGAGGTATGTTTATACGGCTGCTAGATATGAAAGGGTAATGCACAGCAAGGGAATGAAGTATAGAATGCTAAACTTCTCTTTAGGACTAGGTTTTTAAGTGCTTATAAACCACATATGGTTACTAACAAGCACTCCTTCCGCAAGTATTTCAGCGAAACAGTTTCCAAATACATAAGAACAATCTTGCCACTATAAAAATCCGCTTGATAGGTATATTTGTTTAGGCAAACTGGGAGAGAGGAATACGGCTATAAACCTTTTAAAACAGCTTTTAATCCATACATAGCAATTAAAAGAAACTTAACCTATCACACAATTCCGATGCGGTTACTTATAAAAAAGCAGATTGGCAAACGGGTTTTCCATTTTGAGGTAGAGGGAGCTAACCTTTACGAACTGATCAGTGAAAGGAAAAGCTTTCTTTTCCCGGATAAGGTACCCGCCTGCGGCATCTGTAGCAGCGAAAACCTGGATCTGGGAGCCCGTAAAGGCCTCGATAAATTCAAGTACGTGTTTATCCGCTGCCTGGACTGCAAGGCCGAACTTACTTTTGGGCACCGCACCGATGACCCGGATGTATATTACCTGCGTAAAAAGAGGGCCGCTACGATTGGATAGACATCGCTAAAGACCAGGAACCCCCGGCCCCGGACTTAATAATTGTTTATGTTACATTGACCATTGACTTATTCTACCTTCTCATATACTCTTACCAGCCGGTTAGGTGAGGTATACACTGATTTATAGTACGTATTCAGTTCCTGCCCAAGACTGCGCTGATAGATGGGATGGGAAAGGCTGTCCAGCCCCAGAATCACTACGTAATCTACCGATTGCTTAATCGTATTCTCGTAGTGTTCAATACTCATTACCTGCGAGGAAACGTATTCTTCCAGCCGATCCAATTTGCCGAAATCCGGAATCCGGTTGTATTGCCAGAGCAACGGAAAGGAGAAAGTACGGGCCTCGTAATTCGACAAACTGATTACATCCTTCCCAATAGGCAAGTAGTTTACAATACTGTTAAAGGGGTGTAACTCACGCCTGAACGAAACTCTCTGCCCGTAAGGCATCTGTTCAGGTGCATCAAACTTGATGGGCAGCATGACCGAATGGGGCTTGATATAGTTGCGGGCAGTAAGGATTTCTTCAGCCCCTGCCTGAGCTTTCCGGTATTCGGTTGTCCGGTAGGCCAGAAAGCCCCCGGCGACCAGTAAAGTACCGATCATAAAAATGCTGCGGACCGTTACCGGCCAGTTGGCGGTGGTAAAAAACAGGATCAGGAACAGGTAGCATGTTAGGGCCAGCCGGGGCTTAATGTATTCTTCTCCCGCCAGTGCATTGGGTATAACCAGGTATAGCACCAAGGTAACCGCAAGTACGATCAGCAAGGGGGCCGAATGTTGGAGCCGTTCCCGGAATAGCTGCCGGACAGCCTGAAAGCCACCCCACGCGAGTAGCCCGGCCACGAGTAAAACAAAGAACTTTTCTGTTTGCCCCATAAACCGGATGGCATCCAGCGTCAGAAGTTTGTACAGATATAAGGAAATAGCGTGGTTAAGCGTAAGGTCCTGCTGATCCGAGTGAGACCAGATATAATAGAGCATGAGTAAGCCGGTTGGCAGGTAGATCAGGCCTAACTTCAGCAAGTTGATCAAGAGCAGTTTCCACTCCGGCTTGCGGAAAATCCCAAAACGTTCCAGCACCAGGGTACCTGATACCAGCCCGGAAAACAGGTATGAAAGCGGATGGGTAATATAGACCAGGGTGATAAGGGTCATCAGAACAACCGTATTCACTTGGGTAAACCGGTAATTGATCCGGAGCCAGTAGCCGATGATCAGAAACAGGAAAACCAGGCTCAGGCAGTAGTTATAAAACCCAAACTGGAATACGTAATTGTACAGAAACGGAAATGCCAGCAGCGAAAGGAATGCTGCCCGCCGGTTTAATTGCATAATGACAAACCGGAAGGCAAGGGGAAAAGCAATCAGATACAGACAAAGAATTACCTTTTCGGCTACCCCTGCGGAGAGGAAAAAAAGCATCCCAGCCAGCAGTATATGCGCAAACCAATTAGGGTCCAGGCGGGTATTGATCAGGTGAAACTGGTTGGCCAGTGAATCGCCGGTAACCAAGTTTTTAAGCAGGTCAGCATTGTACAGGTGCGTTGGTCCATCCGCCGTCGGAAAATAAGACCCCGTACCTACTGGAATCAGATGGGCCAGCAGAAGTATTATAAAAAAGGGAAGTTCAATGCGGGGCAGAAGCCCAAACAGCCGATTGATACTACTGGCAGCAGGAGCATCTATCGCTGGACTCGTACTGACCAGTTGCATAGAGGTATGAAGTTGATTGAAAGTGGCGCCTCTTTTATCGAAAAGGTTCTGCTTAGGGTTGCGTAGCTAACGCTTTAAGTATAAGAAAATCAGAATATTCCTTTACGAATACAGTTATTTGTATTTTAAATACAAATATTATCAGCCTTACAGGAAACATTCTTTTCCTTATTCAACGTACAAAACCAGTCCTTTAAGATATTCTCCTTCGGGATGAAAAATATTAACCGGATGATCGGCCGGTTGGGTCAGCTGATGAAGAATCCGGACATCACGCCGGGCATCCGCTGCGGCGCCAAATACAATCTTCCGGAACAGGTCGCGGTCAATATTCTGGGAGCAGGAAAAAGTAAACAAGATACCACCCGGTTTGATCTTTTTGAAAGCGGTCAGGTTTAAGTCTTTGTAGCCGCGGGAAGCATTGGGAACCGACTTGGCATTTTTAGCAAAAGCGGGAGGGTCCAGCACAATGACATCATAAGCATCCTGACTGCGGCGCAGGAAATCAAAGCAATCCTCGGCAAATGATTGGTGAGGCGCATCGGGGCCAAAGTTTAGGGCTACATTTTCGTCGCCGACCCGGATGGCCTCCTTGGAAATATCAACCGAATGGACCACTGAAGCGCCGCCTGCCAAGGCGTACACACTGAACCCACCCGTATAACTAAACGTATTGAGCACCGATTTGCCGGCACTGTAGGTTTTGAGCAAAGCCCGGTTATCCCGTTGATCCAGGAAAAAGCCGGTTTTTTGTCCCTTTTCGGCATCTACCCGGAATTTGAGGCCATTTTCGAGGATTACCTTAATGGTTTCGGTTTGATCCTTACTCAGAAAGCCGTTTTCCAGGGTTACCTCTTCCCGGAATCCGGGATTATGCTTGTTCTTTAAATAAATGTAGCGGATACCCATCTCCTGCAGGCCACTAATCAGGTGACGAGATACGTTTTCAGTTCCCTTAATTAGAATCTGCACTACGGCCAGGTCACTATACACATCTGCGATAATTCCGGGTAGAAAATCACCCTCGGCATGGAGCAAGCGGTAGGCATCTGTTTGGGCATTGAGTACGTGTTTCTGCCGGAGCCGGAAGGCTTCACGGATTTTGTGGTGCCAGAAGTGGGGTTGACTAAAATCAATCTCTTGGTTTGTAAGCGAAAACAGACGGCACACAATCTGGCTCTGGGGGGAAAAAAAACCGTACCCCAGCAATTGATGGTGGTTGTCGCGCACGGCTACAATATCACCGTTCTGGGCATTCGGCAATTCTTTGACTGCCCCGGAAAATACCCAAGGATGGCGATTATATACACTACGGTCACGGCCGGATTTGAGAATCAGATTCTGGTACATAGCCGCAAAAGTAAACCTAATTTCGGATGCGGAGTACCCGGCAGGAAATACAGAATTTAAATCGTTCTGGCAGGATATACTTCTTTTTACACCCCCAATAATTAAACTCTTCACTCTTAATTTTCCTACTGTATCCTTTCGGCATCTACTTTGCTCTCAAGCTGAGATTGCAGTCCGGTGGATAATTGAGATAAGAAATCAAAGCCCGTTGCCTGTTCGATGGCATCGATGCTGACCCGGTAATCATACCAGTACTTTCCGTTGTTTACGGATTGGCGGTTAGGCATATCAACGGCAATCAGGCGGGTAGATGAATTAATCCGTTTCAGGTCGTTACCTCCTTCGGGCAGGACTACGATAATCTTCCAGCACTTTGCGGGCACCGTTACTTTGCCATCCGCCAGGGTATTGCGGGTGCCTTCCGAGCCACTGCCTCCTTTGCCATAAGCTCCGGCAATAATATATAATTCATTCCCCTGGTCAACCAGGTTGCGGCAGTACTCCTCCAATACACGCCAGGTTTCGCGGTTCAAGTCAGGTGATTGCGGTATGATATTGGTCATCAGGAAGGTAGCAGAATTATCTTCCTGACTGGCATCACGGTCATCCGAAGGGCAAAGGTGTCCCCGGTCGAAGCCGCTGCCAGTGTAATCATCTTTAGTCACCCGGTAGCAACCCGTTGGCAATGCACCATCCGGACGGAAATTGTCCTGGCGGGTTGCGGAGCCTTTCCATGCCTTGCTCAGGTGCCAGCTAACCCAGTTAGCAGTTCCCGTTGAGCAGTTATAGGAAAGCGTAAACTGAGGTTTGGTAAGCAGGTAATTGTCAGTACTGGCGGTACGGGCCTCACTCGGATTGCCTAAGGTTAAGTGATTATCGCGGCGGTGTGGGCGAAACCTGGGCATTTTTACAGCTGTAGATCAGTAGTACCAGTAACAGCAGCAGTAAGCTATTTTTTTCATAAGTGGACAGTGGTCCAAAGTTCGCAAAGGAATCCAAAGCGTGAAAATTATTTTCCGGTGCATGAAGAAGGGCAAACCTATTTACCTGACCGCCGATATGATCTGGTAGCCAATTTGTAAGGGTTCCTGTTCGATAGGCCAGCCAAAAAAGGCCGACATACCCAACCGGTAAAAACGGTACTTGAAAGTCCATGACCAAGCCCCGGGGCACCGGAAAACCTTGGTACTAACGGATGAGGCCAGACCTTTTTCGGATAGAAAATCAAAGAATCCTGGTAAAAACTGGCTACGTGAAAAGCTCCTTCCCGAAGCCGCATGGGACTCCGTTGTCTCAGCTCATTGAATGGCGTCAGAATATAAAGGATTTTGCAATACTTAATCAGATGAGCGGCAATCTGCTGGTATTGTTCAAAATGTTCGAGCACATTGGAGCAATAAATGATATCGTAGGGAGTATCAAGCTCTTCAAAGCCACCCACAAAGAAATGGGCCAACTGTCCGAATTGCTCATTGGCTCTGCGAATAGCGGAGGGTGCCACATCACAACCATACAAGCGGGCCTCCGGATAGTTTTGCCGCCACACGGGCAAGGCATCACCCAAGGCGCATCCCATATCCAATACAGTGAAATTGCCCGAATAGGGAATGGTAAAATGTTGATGGAAATACCGGGCAAAAGTCTCGTCTGATGGCTACCGCGTTGCTGATCGTACAACCCACCTTCGCGGTACTCATCTTCGTAGGTTCCGCGGGTATTCGGGTTCAGGGGAGAGAGAGTCAGCAACATATGATCAAACCATTTTTAATGCCAAAGTGGAACTATAGAATGAAGATGACCCCAAATTTAATGATCGTTCCGGCAATGTAAGGTATTAAGGTGATTAAATCAGGCATTTCAATTCTGCCCGTCAGAATCAGGAACCTACATTAAAATCCAGTATCGGGCTGGCATTAACCGGAGGGTATTGATTCTGATTTGAGTGTGGATATCTCCCGTCCGAATTCTCCAATGGCCGCTAATCCTTACAACATCCCGCGGTAGACTCCTCAACGGCCACTTGTCCAGCAACTTTACGCGAATAAATTCGGGACGCTATTCGAAATGTTACCACGGATAGCCATTTTTTCCGATTTGAGCTTTTGCTGCCGCTTAACTAAAACTGTTGCATCAGCCAGTTACATCAGCCCAATTCCTATTTCATGAAAAGACGTTACTTCCGTGCTTTCCCACTACTTTGGTTGCTGGCGGGTAGTCCATTGTTTGCCCAGGATTTTAATGATTATAAACCGCTGGAGTCTTCCGGCCGGATTCCGGATGATTTTATCCAGCTTTCTTCCGAGAAGTATGAACAGGACAAAAGTACCATTGCCCGGCACGAAAAATCATTTGACAAAAGGGCGAAACGGCAGTTTTACCTGGAAAACAGCTTTCGTCTACGGGAATTGCTGCACAGCGGTAAAATATTGTTTAATGATCCGGTTGGCGTGTATGTCAATCAGGTAGCCGACCGGGTGCTGGCCCATGACCCGGCCCTGCGCAAGCAGATTCGCAATTACGTCGTGAAATCTCCCTCGGTGAACGCTTTTGCGACCAACAGCGGGATGGTTTTTATCAATCTGGGATTAATTGCCCAACTGGAAACCGAATCGCAACTGGCCTTTATTTTATCCCACGAGTTTACGCACTACCTCAAAAAGCACGTAGTCAATCAGTACGTGGAAGATCAGAAGATCGACGCCGGACGCAACGTGTACCGTTCCCTCTCTGGCGATGAAAAGCTGCTGAGCCGCAATAATTATTCAAAAGAACTGGAAACCGAGGCCGACCTGCACGGGCTTGAGATTTTCCTCAAATCGGACTACAGTACCCGTAAGCTCAAGGGCGTATTCGATGTTATGCAGTTCGACTACCTGCCGTTTGACGATGTTCCCTTCGAAAAATCATTTCTGGAAAGCCAAAATCTGCAGTTGCCCCCTTCTTATTTCCTGGAAAAAGTAAAAAGTATATCACCCCCCAAGGACGAAGACGAATCTAAAAGTACGCACCCCAGCATTGAAAAAAGAAGGGGATATATTCTGGATAAGATCAGCAGCCAGACGGAGACCCATAAAAAAGACTACCTCGTTTCGGAGGAAGCCTTCCTGAAGGCCAGAAAGGCGGCCCGTTATGACTTGTCATCCATTTATCTGGCAAACCTGCAGTACGAAAAGGCCTTCTATAACTCCTATCTGCTGCTGAGGGAAATGCCCGGAAATCAATACTTGCAGAAAATAGTTGCCAAGTCGTTGTATGGTTTGACTAAGTATGCCAACGAAGACGATTTTAATAAAGTACACACAGATTACCAGGATATTGAGGGGTGTTCGCAGCAAGTGTATCACCTGTTTGAGAAGCTGAAGCCGAAGGAACTGAATGCCGTGGCGCTTAAATACATCTGGAACCTGAAGAAAAAGTACCCCGGTGATCAGGAGCTGAATGTATTATCGGATGATTTACTCAAATCTCTGGTCAATAAACATTGTGAATCGAAGCTGGATTTTTCGACCAAGGCATTTTCAGAGATTCGTCAGGCCAGCCTGCCCGCCGATACTGCCTCCGCCAACAAGCTCAATAAATACGCCAAAATTGATCAGAGTCTCGCCAACGAAAGGCTCTCCTGGGAAGATCATTTCGTGAAATACATCTTCGTGGATAATTTCGGAGAGAAAGACTTTACCGAGTCATTTGATAAATACCTAAGCGAAAAAGAAAAAGCCAATCAGAAGCGTCAGGAAACCAAGCGGCAGAAAAGGGTCCGGATCCGGATGGAGAAAAAGGAAAAGGCCAAAGCCCAAAGAATACACCGGAAAAAAGGGTATGCCTTGGGAATTGATAAAATTGTGATGGTGAATCCGTGGTACGCCAAGATTGACCAGCGCAAGAAAAAGCCGGTAAACTACATGGCCTCCGAAAGTGCCGAGCTTGCTCTCAATAATCAGATTATGAAGAATGCGGAAAGAGCCAAGTTGGAAGTAGACTTACTGGGAGACCATTCATTCACCAGTACGGATGTGCAGAAATTTAATGATTATGTCTTTCTGAAAAACTGGTTTAGAGAACGGGCAGAACATTTGGAGGCCGAAGTGCCCATGGAAAACCTGGAAGCTGAACAGGTGCAGGCACTGGTAGCCCGGTACGGAACCAAGTATTACTGCTGGTCGGGCTTAGTGGATGTGCGGGAGAAGAAAAGAGGTGCCGGATTAGTGCTTTTCTACACGGCCATCGTGTATCCGCTGCTTCCTTTTGGCGTCTACTACGCCGTCACGCCTGACTATAATACCTATTACTACTCACTGGTATTCGATATTACCACCGGGAAGCCGGTCTTTACGGACATTCAGTACATCGACCGGAAAAACAACCGTGACATTCTTAACTCCACGGTATACAACACCTTCTATCAGTTAAAAAAGAAAAGATAGTCCATCGGCTACCCTGCTTGCTCATGTAGTAGCAGGGAGCCTTTCTATACCGAAATCATCCCCCGAATGAAAAGAAATTTATATAGTCTGATCATCGTACTCTTCACTTTTGCCGGCACGCTGCAAGCCCAGCCCGGTTATCAGGGCCGGAAATGGTCCGTCCAAGGAAATTTGATGTTTCTGCCCGCCCTGACTAATGCCAGCTATGGCCGCGAACCCGGCCTGACTACTTTTAACATCACCGGCGAGGCCACTGTGGATTATGTGCTGAGCAGACGTACCAGTGTCGGCTTATCGTACCGCCGTATCCGGACCAGCAATATTAACGACTATGGCGTAAGCGGCGTGTCAAAAACTAAAGTGTTCTCTAACGCTTATGGCATCCATTACCGCATTTATAAGCGCAAAAACGGCAATATAGCGCCACTGGGCAAATACTTTCAGTGGGGTGCCGGGGCTATGTTCAATCAGGTAAAGAAGCCGGAGAAGAGCAGCAAACCTGTCGACTTCAAAACCTATAGCTTTCGTATGGGAGCGGGCCGCAACCGGATTCTGTATGACCGGCTGATCCTGAGCTACGGCTGGGAGTTCGGGTACATGTTCACCGGCCTGAAGAGAGATGGCCTGGTTGGGGCTACTTATTACTACAAGGATGATGCCCAAACCATGGCGCAATATCGTCTTTGGCGTCATTCCTTACTCAACCTGAAAGTGGGCCTGGGCTTTCTGGCGTATTAATAGTCTGGCTTGAAATGTTTATTCATTCTACTATCGAAAAGTATCCTATCAATCATGAATTATACTTGGAATAAGACCTGGGCTTACGGTTGGTGTTTGCTGCTAATCAGTTGTCTATCGGGCTGCAGCATAATTGGGATTGACCCATTCGAAAATCCGGCCCCTCGTGAGCCTAAAGCAGTACCCGACCACTACGAAAACTACAATTCCATCCCCGCGTCCAAGAAGACGGTCTCGTTGAGTGAACCCTTTAGTGACAATAGCCGCAACTGGCCACTCTATAGCAGTTCGTGGGACTATCTGATCAGTATCAGCGGAGGGGCGCTACGGATGAATAATAGAGCCAGTTCTACGCAGCAGTGCGTGATTAGTCTGCCGGCACTTACCGGAGCCGAGGATTTTGAGATTGAGGCCTATCTCAAGTTAGAGGACGCATCTTATAGTTATGGCAATGCGGGTATGGTAATCTGGGGTTTGAGCAATACAACCCCAGACCAGCGGCAATACGCTAGAATAAGTATTTATTCCGGCGATTACACCTTTGATTACTACAACGGAACAACTTATCACTCAACCGACATTTCCGGGAACAGTTGGAAAGGTTCGTTCAACCGTAGCGGTTTTAACACACTTACTGTTCGTAGAGTGAAAAATAACTGCTATTACTTCCTCAATGGCACCTTGCTTACCAAAAACCCAGCAGTTGGTTTCTACGGAAACCGTATCGGCTTCCAGGTAAGCTCTTATACGAACATGACCGTGGATTACCTGACGGTGAGTAAGCTAACGCTGAATTAAAAACAATTTCGTATCCTTTTTTATAACTTCTTATGAGAAAGTTCATTCTCCATTTGTTACTGCTAGTTTGCGCCTCCTATAGCTACGCCCAGAGTAAATACATGCCGGCTTCGTGGGGCGAAAGTTATAATCCGCCGTCAAAATCCCATTTCAGCCGCATTGCCGCCTTACACGGCAATACATATGTACTCCGGCTGAGAAAGGAGGGAGGACTGTTTCAGCGGAAAACCAATGCGCCGGTACTGGAAAAGTTTGATCAATCCAATAACCTGGTATTTAGTAAGGATATCGATATTCCGCTGGAAGGCGAAAAGCTCTATTTCGGCGATTTTCTGGTATTAAAGGATCAGATGATTTTTACGGTGATGGAGGAAAAAGAAGAAGGCTTTATCAATGCCTATGCTTTTGTCATTAATGAGCAGGGTGAGACGTCCGGGAAATCCGTAAAATTAATGCGTTTTAAGAAAGTGGAAGACCAGGTAAATGCCGGCGCTGCCCTGAGTCCGGATAAATCAAAGGCCGCTTTTTTTCAGTACACCTTTGAAGACGGGCAGTTTATGATGAAATACGTGACGCTGTTTCCGGGACTGAAAGTTTCGGAATCGCAATCTTTCAAGACGCCGCTTCAGGGTGGGATGCAGTATAAAATCCAACTTGTCCGCTTCGAAAACCAGGAGCATATGCGGGTAATGCTGGCCTACGAGAAAGTGCTGGATAAAAAAGAGAAAAGAGAATTATCGAGAGCCGATAAGAAGAACCCGGTGTACGGCGACTTGATTTCCTACAACCAGAAAGCAGGAACCAAAAACATTACCAAAATTGATCAGTTCGGCCGGATGCTGCACTATATTATCAGTTCTGACCGGGAGAATAACCTTTACATGGCCGGCATATTCGCTATTAGCGACCACAGCGATTACACTAACTCCATCAGAATTACGAAGTTTAATGACAAAGGAGAGGTGGTTAAGCAGAAGGAAGAAAAATTCTCAAGGGAGTTCATGCTCAAGTTTGCCAAGGCCAAAGAGCTTGATAAAAATAATGGCTTTTATGCGAATAATTACCTGATGAGAAGTTTTCACATTTCTGAAAACGGTAAGGCTCTGGCAACGGCCAAGAAAATGCCTACCATTACGTAGTGCAGACCCGGAACAGCGTTACCTATTATTATAATTTCAACGAAGTAAGTGCCTGTACTATTTGCTATATAAAATGAATAGTTATAAGCATCTAACAATCAACGGATTAATTCATATGCATTTTATATTCCATTAGGTACAGGTACTTAATATGTTTTCTGTTTGATACCCAGACGCTGAAGGTTGAAAGGTTCTTCAATGTACCCAAGCGGCAGGAAACCAAAAACGACGGTGGCTTCTTTCCAGCTATTATGTTGCTTGTCAGGGAGATAAGTTTTACGTAGTATATAATGACAGTAAATCAAACTTGAAGAAGAACATCAACGAAATCACTAAACCAGCCAGGATAAAAAAGATGAACGAAGCCGTTGGGGTAGTGCTTACAATTTCCGAGATGGGCAATATCATGGAAAGAAGGAGGCATTGACTTTACCAAGGTTAATGAAATTATGGTACCTAACCGTTTTTCAGTCTGCGGGAAAGAGAGTCATCTGTACGCTGAAAGAAGGAGAGGCGATATCTGCCTGCCGGATGGGAAGATTACGCTTTAAGGACGCAGTAGGAAGTCAGGAGTATGATGATAAATGCTTAATAACAAGCTTTTGTTGCCTTGCCTATTGATGGCCCAACACTTTTGCCCGGATACTTACAAGAAGTACGCTGTAGTAAGTCAATAAATGCCCTACTAACAACAAAGCCTGGCTTAAAACCAGGCTTTGTTGTTAGTAGGGAAGGAGGAAGGAATCAGCCTTCCATAATTTTGCCTAAGGCCGTATCATAAAGATCTTTTAGCCTGCGAGGAGGTCATTAGTGTTTTTTCGTCAAAGCGGAAATCACCGGCGTGCACCTTGCCCAGTAAACTGAAGGAAACACCTGCTTGTTGCACCATTTCGGCAAATCTTTCCATCATCTCTGGTTTTACCGATACCACTACGCTCTGACTTTCTCCGAACAGAAAGGCATCCAAACGGATATTTCTATCGGGATTAATATTAAACCCTAAACACCTTGGCATAGCCGACTCGGCTAGAGCGGCAAATAATCCTCCATCTGATACGTCATGCGCCGACTGGATTACCTTAGCCGCAATCAAGCTTTTAATGACCTGTTGCACCTGGTACTCCTCATCGATGTCGAAATAGGGAGCCGGAGAGCCCTTTACCCTGCGGTAAGAGTACAAGTATTGGGAACTGCTGGAGGTCATTTCTTGACTGGCCCACCAGGAAAATAAGGTCACCTTCCCTTTGAAATCCAGCGTCATTTGCAAGGCTGGATTTTCCATCAGGCCCAGCATGCCGATTGTAGGCGTCGGGAACACGGGACCTTCATCGGAAGACTGGTTGTAGAAACTCACGTTGCTGCCGGTAACCGGCGTACTGAACTTCTCACAGGCTTTTCGCATGCCATTAATTGCTCCCACAAATACAGTATAATTTCCGGTACATAGGCGGTTGCCAAATTGAGGCAATTGGTACGGCTACGGGTTCTGCCGCTACAGGTAATATTACGCGCCGCCTCCGCTACGGGCAATGGCGCAGCCCTGCTCCGGATCGGCGTGTACGTAGCGTGAATTGCAGTCCACGGTGATTACAATCGATTTTTCGGTTCCGCGTATCCGCACAATAGCAGCGTCGGGAAGGCTGATTGGTGCTGCGGTTGGCCACGCCTACCATTGAGTCATATTGTTCGTACACCCATTTTTTTGGAAGCAATATTGGGATGAGATAAGATAAATTTCTGTCACCTCCGAAATCTCCTCAATGCGTTGAAGATCAGGTACGGTGTTTATATCAAATTGTTTATACTGTGCATAGTGGTTCGCGGCGGTACTCGCGGCATATACTGGTGCCTCTCCGCCCAATACCAGGTCATCGGCTGTACGTCGGCTACTAATTCACCCTGCATGTGGGAAATGCAAACGTTTGGTATCCGTCACGTGGCCGATCTTTAGTGCAGTTGAGGTCCCACGGTCAAAAAAATAGATTTGATCTCTGCTTCCTTGCCTTTGCACCACAATCAGCATCCGTTCCTGCGATCTTGAAAGAGATTTCGAAAGGCTGCTATTGGCGGGTAGGCACCTGATCCAGGTAGATCTCCATACCGCATTCACCTTGGCACTCATTTCGGAAGCAGAGCAGATGATACCCGCCGCGCCCATATCCTGAATACCGACCACACTGCCCGTAGCAATAACCTCAAGCGTCGCTTCCAGTAACAGTTTTTCCTGGAAGGATCTCCTACCTGTACCACGGGCAGTTTTTTCGGCAGAATGGGCCCAATGTCCCTCCGAAGCAAAAGCGGCCCCATGAATGCCATCTTTGCCGGTAGCAGACCCAACAATAAACACTGGATTGCCTACCCCGTAAGCAATAGCCCGCTACTTTACCCGTTTCTACGATGCCAGCGGAGAAGGCGTTTACCAGCGGATTTACATTAAAAGAATCGTCAAAGAATACTTCGCCACCTACCGTCGGGATGCCGAATGCATTGCCGTAGTCCCTGATTCTTTGACTACGCCCTTAAACAGCCGTTTGGTTTTATCCAGACGCAGGTCGCCAAATCGCAGCGAATTGAGCTGGCAATGCGGTCGGGCTCCCATCGTGAAGATATCGCGGTTTATCCCGCCTACGCCAGTGCGTTCCTGGGTAGGGTCATCGGCGGAAGGGTAGTTGTGTGATTCGATTTTAAAGAACACGCTTAATCCATTACCAATATCCACCGCTCAATCCAGCGTTTTCTTGCCGTTTTGGCCAGCATCCATGGTGAGTCTTTAGGCAGCGTTTTCAGCCACACAATAGAGTTTACAGGAACAGTCAGTTCCGACCACATCACTGAAAATACTTAATTCAGAAAGTTGGGCGTCCGTCCGAGAATTTGTTTGATTTTCTCAAACTCTGCGGGCAAGAGACCTAATTTTTTAGCCGTGTCTACAGTTGGAAGTTGCGTTTCGGTGAGCATGTTCGGTTATAAGGGTAGAATGAATAAATCAGGCGAGCATAGGGTAGTTGATAGGCCATTTTACCAGCTGGATTAGTATCTGGTCAGCTTTGTTTTTTTCTACCCAAACTTTTTAGGTATAATGTCCTGACAACTATCATGTTAATGTTGTCAGAGGCAATGCAAAATAGTACGTCAGTCAAGGGAATTTTTTAAAACCAGTCTTTACCCGTTTACGGGTCCAAAATTAGGCAAAAGGCCAGAAAACACGCAGCTTTTAAAAAGGGCAAAAAAATAACTGGCCGGTTAATTATCAAATTTGACGGTTGATAATACATATAGCCAGTTCTGATTGATAAACAACAGTTGGAAAAATCTGAAACCGCTTTCTTTGAAGTAATTAACTACCCCTATGAATTCATTTTTACGTAGCAGCCTCAAACTAACTTTTGGTCTTTCTTTCGCAGTTTTTTGTACCTCCTGTGTGCGGGTTCATCGCAGTTGTGATCCGACGTTAACAGCCCCCAAAAAAGATCGGGAAATCAGCGTATATACTTCTCAGCCTGCCTTCCGGGGCTACCGGGAAACGGTCCGGTACGAAGCTATTGGCAGCAATATTACCTCGTTTGACCGGGTACTCAGCCGGATTAAGAGCCAGGCTAAAAGAGATGGCTGTGAAGCACTGGTAAATGTGAAATTTTACAAGCAGCCCATTGGCAATGGACGGTTCAGTTCTGCTTTCCCTAAGATAGAGGCAACTGGCGTAATATTTGAAGACTGAGTTTTGATCTCGGATGTCGGAATGTCAATATCGGAATGTCAATATTAGATGGGATGAGTACTCATTAGTCATAAGAGCAAGCTAACAAGCAAGGTACTCAAATCAGTATAGTTATATTTTTCTTAAGGGTAGTCTTCGGGCTGCCCTTTTTGCTGAAGGAGCAGCAACGCTGATGGGTAATTAAGCAAAGAAGCTCTTTCAGACGAAAGAGCTTCTTTGCTTAATTATTAGAGAAAATAACTATTTAATCGTCATTTCGCGGCTTATACTGCCCACTGTTACCGTAACTACCCGGTCACAAGTGCCAGTACCGTAGTTCACGATACGTTCCTTCTTGTCATCGGAAGGCGTAATGGTAAGCACTCCGCTTACGGGTACCCAACCACTTGTTTTGAGACAGGAAGCTTTCAGCATAATCGGGTTGGTGACTATAGCGGCATACTGAATTCCGTTGCGGTTAGTGCCGGAAGCCGAGCCGGCTATAGTAATTTCGTCATCGGCCCGGTCATGAGTACCTTTAGGATCATAAATCCGCACTCTTTCACTATTCCATTCGGCTGTTTTGCCATCTTTAAACTTCAGTTTGAAACCTTTGGCTGCGATACGGTAAGTAATTTTGGCATGTTCAAAAGACGTTCCTTCAATTTTGTCAATCTTCACCGTCTTTTCACCCTCTATTTTGATGTCATTCACATAATAGTTATCGAAGGTGATTTTACGGGTATGGTCTCCGGTATAGGGTTTACCACTGTAATCAATAATAACCTTTCCTTTGTGCATCCGGCCATCTTCGCAGGATTTTCCAGTTCCGAAGTCAATGACAATCTTGCCGGTGCCGTCGCCATGTCTGGTGATTTCAGCTGTGGAACTGCAAGGTCCGGCTACGGTTGCATTTTCTCCGGAAACCCGCATATTGCTGTAGTTACCAGCCATGAATTCATCGGACATGGATACTATATCATCAGATTCACTCTCCATACTGACGTTATCTTCCACAGCTACTTCCTGGGGTTGGGCCGTTTTTTCGTTTTCTTTCTGGCAAGAAGCAAACAGAATGTTGAGGGCTAAAGCAAGGGAGGCTACTTTAAGAAAGTCCTTTTTCATAAGGGTAAACTTTTCGGATTCTCGTTTTGAGTTTTATACCCTTTAGAAAGGAAAGGTAGCCAAGGGCTTAACTGTAAGGTGATTATAAATATTAGGTTCTTTGACAATTTTTGTGGAAAAAGGGAAAAGATGGGAATAAATGAGTTTTACGAGCAGTTGCTGTCACTACCAGAGATACAGATAGAAAAGGTAAGCGTGACAGAAAAGCGGATCCAGATTTATTGCCAAAGCAGTCAAGGCAATAGTCAATGTCCTCAATGCCTGAAATACAACAC
>JAUJNL010000184.1 GCA_030448185.1 Cytophagales bacterium
ATTACCACTGCATCTTTCGAAAAACCTAAATCCGACTGCTTGGCGTAACGCATCTGAGTAGCCATCACAATCACGCCGATGATAAGGATCTGTGAAATAGCAAACTGTAGCACAACCAACGCCCGACGGGTATTAAACCCGCCAATGTAACGTTGCGAGAGTCGGCCTTTAAGCGCCAGTACAGGTTGAAAACGGGCCAGAATCAACCCCGGATAAGACCCGGCAAAGAACGTAATACAAATAACCAGCAATAACAGAAACGCTGGTAATCGCCAGTCGGTAAACAGGTTAATGGTTATTCGGGAATCAAACCAGTCGTTCACCACCGGCAACAGCCCGAATGAACAACCCACTGCCAGCAATAACGCTGCGGTCGTAATGAAGCTGGTTTCAGCCAGGAACTGCCAGAATAATTGCCCGCGTGCACTGCCCAGCACCTTCCTGACCCCCACTTCTTTAGCCCGGTTGAGGGCCTGCGCGGTGGCTAAGTTAATGAAGTTGACGCAGCCCGTGATAAGCAGAAACAGCCCGATCAGGCTCAGTACCCACAAATTGGTTTTGCTCATCGTCCCGCCGTACTGGGCGTTGAAATGGACATCGGCGAGGGGTTGTAGTTTGTAGTGATGAACATTCTTGCTAGTCGGGCGGTATTTTTTGACGTAAGCCGGAAACACCTGTTCCACCTGCGCCACGGACACACCGGGCCGCAACCGGACGTAGCACTGCATCGAACTGGAAATCCCGCCCCAGGCATCCTCGCTTGCCAGCCACTCGTTATATTGCTTTAATGTGTTGTAGGAGACCAATATCTCAGTTCTGCGGTCAGTATTGGCGGGTAAATTTTTCAGTATGCCCGTAACCCGGAAATCAATCTTGTTATTGAGCCGAATCATTTTGTTGATCGGGTTGGTCTCACCAAAATACTTCCGGGCTATTCGTTCGGTTAGAATGGCCGTATTAGGCTGGGTCAGAGCGGCTTTTGCGTCACCATGAAGCATTGGAAAATTGAACAGGTCGAAGAAGTCGGTCTCCACAAAGGCCACAACCTCCTCTTCTTTGAATTTTTTGATTTCGTCATCTTCCCGGATCGTAATCAGTCCTTCATATACTGTATTTATGCGGGCGATTTTTTCGCCAAACGTATACTCATTCCGAAATGCCTTACCCAATGGACTCGGTACACTGGGTTCATATTCAATTATGTCTCGGTGTAGCTCAGTCACGATGCGATAGGTTCGTTCCGAATTGGGGTGGAACGTGTCGACGCTCAGGTGAAAGCTGACAAGGGTAAAAATGAGAATCCCGCTGGTCATGCCCAGGGCGAGACCCGATACATTAATCGTTGTGTAGGCCTTGTTGCGGAGCAAGTTGCGCCAGGCGATGACGAAATAATTTCGTAGCATGTCTGTATAAGTTGGGTTGGGATACTTGTCAGCTTGTCGTTTCATTAATCGGGGCCGCATCAGGCTCAACACGTCCTGCCAGTAGCGCCACTGCGCCTGGCGCGCACCCACTGACTCCACCCGCTCCTGAAATAGCTCCTCTAAGTCGCCTTCCATTTCATCGAGCAGATCCGGAGCGCAGAACCAGCACAGCAAGCGCTTGGCCCAGTAAGGTGGCTTAGAAGGGATAGGTTGCTCGTTCATGACCAGGCCGTTTTCGGAATGGTGTCCCACATCTGATTGCGCAGTTGCCGAATCTCTTCCAACGCCCGCCGACCGGATGCCGTCACTGAATAAAGCCGTTTCCGGCGGCCACCCCGTTCTTGCGTTACCCCACCGATTTCAGAGGAGACGAATCCCTTCTCCCAGAGACGGTGCAGGGCCGCGTGGACAGCACCGAGATTAACCGAGCGCCCCATCTGCTGTTCAATCTCGCCCACCACAGTCGCCCCGTAGGCATCGCCGGCTAGGATCGCGACGGCTAGCAATACTACTTCCTCAAACTCCCCTAAGTAAGTTCCTTTCATGAGTGCAGGATAAGGCTGCTTGTATTTCTCCCGTATATGTATAACAAATCAAAGACCAAAGGGAAGAATAGGCTTCCATTTACCCGAAAAGGCACTTGGGTAAGCAGACTACCTGGACAGTGCGTCCAGAACCGGACAAATAGTGGTCGCTACAGAACAGTAACAATGGAATTTTCTGAGCAGTAAAGCTTTAGTAGAAAGGTAAGCTTTATTAATTGACCTTGTTGGTGACGATTCTTTTCTCGAATGTTCCTTTTTTTTCGAGTATATCTACTGTAAGGGGGTAGGCAAGGCCCCGTTTGCGGTTGGTATAGAAGGAACCCCTGCCCTGGTTTGCTCGTAGTACCGCCAGCTCGAAAAAGCTGCACCCAGTCGATTACCTGTCTCTAACCTTGTCGTATTAAGCTACCTGAGCGCCTTACTCCCATGCACCCCTCCCTTTCCCCTGACCCCGCTGCTACGCCTAATTCGCTGCTACGCCTAATTCCGTGGCTACGTCTGATTCCGCAGCTACGTCTGATTCCGCGGCTGAATTGCATCTGCCTACCAAGCTACTAGGAGGCTACGTGGAATTCTCCGTAGGCGAAGACACCTATGTACACTACTTTACCGATCCGCTTGCCCTAAGCCAACTGGACGCTTATCGAGTGGAAGGCAACTCTGGCTGGGCTTAAAGCAATGGCTCAACTAACACTATGGCCAAGGCCCGCAAGTTACTCAGGAAGAGATTCGGATCTGAATTATGAACTGGAGCCGCCTGGGGACTACCCTGCGCAGTAACGAATGGGGTATGCTCATTCTTCCCCTCCCCTCCTCTCTTGAATTGAACCTTCCTTGTGACGGTTTGTCCGGACAGCATGTGCTCCTTTCTTGCAGTAGTAATACGAGCTGACAAAAGTGGCTTTCTATCCGTCGAGTTTCGCTATCCGTCGAGTTTCGGCTGCAGGGCCTTGGCGTAATTGCCCATTTTATCTTCGAGTGGCACCTAATCTTCAGTGGCAACGAAAAGACTCCTTGTTAAGGGATTTCAGTCTTATTCTTAAAACGCACGTTAACTGTATTGTCGTACCTCCTATCGCAATCTGCCAGCAAGCAGCGATTTAGAAGCTGATAGTAGGGTATCATAAAGTAAGCAGGACCTCCCCAAAATGAGAAACCCACTCCTCTTCATATCCCTGTTCGTTGCTGCCCTGGTTTTCGGTCATGCGCCTGAGTGGGCACTCGAAACACCAGTAGCCAATGCCTCTTTAGCCATCCTACCAGATTCGCTGGTAAAAAAAGTGGATGCCCTTTTTGCCCAATTTGACTTGGCCTCCTCCCCGGGATGTGCCCTGGCTATCTTGAAAGACGGGAAAACCATCTACCAGCAAGGCTACGGAATGGCCAGCTTAGAATACGGTATTGGCATCACTCCCGCTTCGGTTTTTAACGGAGCTTCCCTCTCTAAGCAGTTCACGGCCGCCGCTATTGTTACGCTAGCCCTGGAGGGCAAACTTTCCCTTAAGGATGATATTCGCAAATACTTGCCCCAAGTACCTGATTTTGATCATGGGATCACCCTCACGCATCTCCTCCACCATACCAGCGGGGTGCGCGACCAGTGGGACTTGCAAAAGCTGGCTGGCTGGCGCGGTGGGGACGTGATCACCGAAGGAGACGTACTGGAGATGGTGCAGCGGCAAAAGGGATTGAATTTTGTCCCGGGAGCAGAATTTTCCTACTCCAATACCGGCTACACGCTCTTGGGCCTAGTGGTAAAAAAGGTCACGGGGATGACGCTGCAGGAATACGCTGACTCGGTCTTCTTTCAACCCCTCCGCATGCACCAGACGCACTTTCAGGACGACCATACGGAAGTGGTCCCTAACGCTACTTCAGCCTACCAGAAAGATCCGAAGGGCCACTGGAAGATAGCCCTGCCGGCCAATGATACTTACGGGGCCACCGGCTTAATGACTACGGTGGAGGATCTGGCCAAGTGGGATGCGCACTTTTACGCGAAGCTTGCTGAACAAAAAGCTTTTGTGGAGGCCATGCAACGAGTAGGCAGCTTAAATGACAAAACGCTCCTGCTGTATGCTTCCGGGTTAGCCCTGCAGACCTACAAAGGCCAGCAAGCCTTCTGGCATCCCGGTTCGGAATCGGGCTATCGCGCAGTCTACCTGCGTTTCCCCGGGCACCATTTTTCAATCATCCTACTGGGCAATGCCGCTGGTATGAACGCTGAAAGCCTGGCTAAAAAAGTAGCCGATCTATTTCTGCCCGATCACACCGATAGGAAGCAACCCCTAGCCCAAAAAATAGACACGGCTGCCTTAGGAATCTGGGCTGGTACCTATTGGGATTCGACTTCAAATTCCAGGGTGGTACTCACTTATCAAGCAGGTAGCCTGCTCAAAGGCAATGATCTTCTGGTAGCCCTAAGCGAAAAGACCTTCCTTGATCCGAAGGCTGAGGCTGCTTATGCGTTCCAAAGTAACCCTACCGGAGCTTCCCTGGAGGTAAGCGTAAAAGGAAATAAGAAGACGACCTACCAGAAAGTCAATACAATAACCCTGCTTCCCCACCAACTCCAGGAATACACAGGCCAGTTTTACAGTCCGGAATTGGAAGTCTGGTACACTTTTTCCCTTCAAAAGCAGGGTCTGCTGGCGCAAGTTCCTAGAAATGTCCCCTTCCCGCTAAACCCCTTCACTAAGGATGTGTTTACCAGTCCGGTTAACATACAATTCACCCGCAATGCCAACAATGAAATAAGTGGCTTTTTCTTGACCTTAGGCAAAACCCGTAACCTCCGCTTTCAAAAAGCCAGTAAGCCTGGCATATTCTAAGCCCTTCCCCGACTTACCATCCACCCTTTTCTGAGGCGAAATCCGGCGGTCGAGGGCAGTATTCCCCCAACCGTCTCGGTGATGTCTCACGCTTAGAACGTTAAACTTTACGGCTTCTCGCTCTATAACCTATTCCAAAAACAGGGGTGCCTACATCTTCAAATCTCAGACAGGAGATAAATCAAAAAACTGATAAATAACTACCATATAGACTCAGTAACGTATCTTTTTCTTCTCAAAGTAAAGTTACCGTTACTCCCTCCGTAGCGGGGTATTTGGTCCGGTAGTTAAATCTTAACTTCAGTGTCTGACTATCCCACACTTCATTAATCTTGCTCTTATAGTTAAAAATCAATTCAGGATTAGCACCGCCTAGTTTGATGACCCGTGCTACGGTAACCGGTGCAGGATGCTTGAAAATAGAGCCATTGGTCGAGATGACGTACTTGTTGCAATCGAGCTTTTGCAGTAATTCCGGGCTTGTATTGTGGGCGCTGGCGTGATGAGATAGTTTCATCAAGTCTAGGGGTACCTT
>JAUJNL010000185.1 GCA_030448185.1 Cytophagales bacterium
TTGCTGTCGTGTAGACGGGGCGACGATTAAATTTTGGTAACTAAGTTTCTCATTTACGTATATATCCTTCAATCATCACGACGGAACGAAAAGCAGGAAGACGAACAGCGCAAACTCGTAAGGATAAGGAGAGAAGTCTTAAAACCTGCTTCTGCTCAGGCATTCCCTTGGATAGCGGTTAACATTTTAATAACCGAGTAAAGCTTTATTAAAAATAATTTAGTAATCAATCCAATTATTAATCGTATTTATTTGAAAATAAAGCTACTTTGCATAAAATAATTTATTCATCAAACATAACAGGTATCTATGAACATTTTTGTTGGAAGTCTCCCTTACAGTCTGGAAGAAAATGAATTAAGGGAGTTTTTCGAGGAGTACGGCGAAGTAAGCTCAGTTAAAATTATCACTGATAAGTTCTCCGGAAAGAGTAAGGGATTCGGCTTTGTTGAAATGCCCGATGATGAACAGGCCAAAAAGGCAATTGCTGAATTGGATGGAGCAGAAGTTAGCGGAAGAACCATTGTAGTTAATAAAGCGGAAGAGAAAAAGGATGATGGTAGAAGAGGCGGCGGTGGTTTTGGTGGTGGCGGTAACCGTGGCGGTGGCGGCGGTGGATTTAATAAAGGAGGAGGCTACGGAGACAAAGGTGGCTTCAATAAAGGAGGCGGAGGCTATGGAGACAAAGGAGGATTTAACAAGAAGTGGTAATTGCGCCATATGTCCTCTCCTGTAGCAAAGAGAAAACCGGTTTTTGATTAATTCCGGGGTAGCTTAGTATTGCGTTTCTTCCGTTCTGATTCAAATTACCGTTGGTCCGAAGCCGGTATTCACAATCAAGATACTTCCAGAAAATTAAGGGGAAGCATCAGTATTTTTGGATGGCTTCTTCGTAGGCTACTATAGAAGAAGGGCTTCCATAACGAAATGCTCAGTAGCCTTTCTTTTATAGTCCCGGATCAAGTCCGGGACTATTTTATTTTCAGAGGTCATTAAGGCCATTGTCTAAAACCGATCCTCATTAAGCGTTTTACGCCTAATTGCCTTCCTGCCCATTGGTGAGATGCTGATTTACATAGCGGGCTGCCTCCCGGACGTGGTTGTCTTTTTCAAACAATTTGAAGTGGTCTACCCCGAAAATATCGTGCATGGCTACTCCATCCAAGGCGTTTTTCTTCCAGCCGAAATCACAGTTATGCAAGTAACGGGCAGCCCCCTCCACTGCCCGGATGAAGATAATTTTTCCGGGATAGGGTTGTAACTGGTAGTATCCACAGGATTTAGCCAGTTTGAACATAACATGTTCCAGCACTTTATCTCTTGCAACGCCCGGCTCCGGAGCAATTGCCGGAAATTCAATGGGTTCGTATCTCCAAAGTCCCACGTGATTGGCTAGTAATTTGATCAGGGATTTGCCTTTTCTGATCAGGGACTTCCAGTACTTATTGCGGTAAAAATCATGAATGTTCCGTGGGGATGTTACTAAGTTTAGTGTGCTTAGCAGTACATATTCCAGCGCATAATCTCGGTATTTACGGCCGACATTGGTGGGGTATGTATCAAAAAGAATTAAGTGTTCTACCTTTTTACCCATCCTGGTCAGCTGCTGAGCTACTTCATAGGCGACAAAGCCTCCGTATGAGTATCCGGCAAGACTGTAGGAGCCTTCGGGATACTTAGCTAATATATGAGCCAGGTATTCGCGTGCAGCCTCCTCAATTGTTTCACAAGGCGCTTCCTCACCATTGATTCCTTTTGCTATAATGCCATAAATAGGCTGGTCATCCGGTAAATAAGCAGCTACTTTATAAGCGTATTCAATATCACCCGAAATAGGGTGGAAGAAGAATAATGGAGGTTTGCTGCCAGTCGTTCGGATGGGAACAAGCGTATCCCACACCTCATTCCTCTTATTTTCCCGGACAAAAGGGGCAAGTTTCTGAATGGTAGGATTGGCAAAAATAATGGAAAGCGGCAGTAACTTGCCGGTTTGGGCCTGGATCTCAGAAATGATCCGGCCAGCTAGCAGAGAGTGGCCGCCGATTTCAAAGAAATTATCGGTAATTCCTACTTTATCCAAATTCAAGTACTTAGCCCAGATTCCTGCCAGCAGTTCTTCAGTAGAAGAATGCGGCGCCTCGTAGGGAATGGAAGATTCGGCAAGGGTAGTAGGTTGCGGTAAGGCTTTCCGGTCTATTTTACCGCTGGCATTGAGCGGAAAAGCTGCCAGCCACACAAATGCCGACGGAATCATGTATTCAGGCAGCTTGTCCTTGAGATACTGTCTGATATCCGTATTGGAAACACTGCCCCCCGGTTTAGTAACTAGGTACGCTATTAGCCGCTTGCCACCGGCCGGGTCAGGAGCAGCTACAACCAGTACTTCCTGTAAGTCACTTCTCTGACTGAGTACGGCTTCGATCTCGCCCAGTTCGACCCGGTAGCCACGGATTTTTACCTGATGATCAAGGCGGCCCAGAAATTCAATATTCCCGTCAGGCATGTACCGGGCTAAATCACCGGTACGGTACAGTCGATCCGTTGCCTGGTTGCTGAAAGGATCCGGAATAAACTTTTGAGAAGTAAGCTCGGGACGGTTAAAGTATCCATCAGCCAGACACTCTCCGCCAATAAACAACTCACCAGCTACCCCTACCGGTACTGGTTCCAGCCGGGTATCGAGTACGTGGTACCGGGCATTCTGAATAGGGCGTCCGTAAGGAATGCTTACCCACTGCGGATTCAACGCGCCAATGCGGAAGAAATTAGACCAAACCGTAGCTTCGGTAGCCCCGCCCAGACTGATTACCTCTGTCCGTGGAAACGCGGACTTGATCCACTCAGGCATGGTTAACGGGATCCAGTCGCCACTGAGAAAGGCCAGGCGGAGTTGTGCTGTTCCTGAAGAAATTTCCGGACGGTAAAAAGGAATTAATTGGGAAAGCGTAGCCGGAGCTGAGTCCCAGAAAGTGATTGGTTCCTGCTGTAGAATGTCGAGTAATACCTGGGGTTCCTGCAATTCGCGCCGGCTGGCAATCCGGATGGAACCTCCCGCAGCCAGTAAGCCAAAGATATCATATACCGATAGGTCAAAGCCGAGGGAGTTTACAAAAAGAACCCGGTCCGAGGAGGTAATAGAAAAAGTTTTGGTAATCCACTCAATCAAGTTGATTACCGGACGGTGGCGCACCATCACCCCTTTTGGAATACCAGTGGAACCGGAGGTATAGATAATATAAGCCAGATTTTGCGCTGAAACACTACTTACTGGATTGGTAACCGGATAGTGGGCCAGTTGAGAAAGTTCCTGATGAATTTGCAGTACGTGAAATGGATTATTCTCAAACCGCTCAGCGAAGGCTGGTTGCGTCAGTAATACCTTCAGTTGCAAATCTTCCAGCAGTAAACCTAATCGGTCCTTGGGCGCATACGGATCAAGTGGCACGTAGGCGCCTCCAGCTTTAAGAATACCCATTACACCGATGATCATTTCCATCGACTTTTCCATACTGATGCCCACGAGTACTTCCGGCCCAACGCCCAAGGTCTGGAGATGATGGGCCAGCTGATTGGCTTTCTCATTCAGTTCCCGGTAGGTAAGGGAGTGCCCTTCAAACAAAATGGCAATAGAATCAGCAGACTTTTCTACCTGAGTTTCGAACAGCTGGTGCATGCACCCTTTTCGATCATAAGGGGTCTCTGTTCGGTTCCAGTCAAACAGGATCCGGCGGCGCTCTTCGGCTGGTAAAAGCGGTAATTGCCCAACCGAGGTGTCAGGAGATTGAATGATACCTTGCAGCAATACATCAAAATGACTGCTGACCCGGTGCATAGCTTCTTCATTGAGGCGGGAGGCATCCCCGATCCAAACGTACTGGTTGCTGTTAGGTGAAATTACTAAAGCAAGTTCACCAGGTATCGAATCGGGTAGTTGGAAAAGAGAGTCAGTTAAGAAGAGGCTTACGGGAAAAGTGGGGCCTTGGTCAAAGTCTTTCCGGTTACGCAGGGATTGAAAACGGGCAATAAGATCAAACGGATAGGTTTGATTTTTAGTAACTGCTTTTAATTCTTTCCGTACCATTTCAAAAACCTCTTTCACGGTAGTATCGGAATGCAGCTCTACCTGGAAAGGTACAAACTCCGAAAACACCGGCGGCAATTCATGCAGACTGGTCTGTAGTGCATTGGTTGTAAAACCAAAATGAGCGGAATTACTGCCATTAATCCGGGCGAGGAAAATAGCAAATGCTGTTGCAAGTAAGGTACTTCCATCCTGGTTAATGTCAGCCTGAGTGCCCATAGCTGCAGGCATGGAATTGAAAATATAGTAATCTTTCTGGGCGTGTGGTACCGGAATTCGTAGTGAAAAAGGGATACCCGA
>JAUJNL010000186.1 GCA_030448185.1 Cytophagales bacterium
CGGGAGATCTGAGAACTGAAAACGCGCGATTGGCTATTATATTCTTTTCTATTCTGATTATTTTTTTTTGTTTATTTATTATTTGTGTTTTCGTGTTTTATTGTTGATGGTTAATGATGACTCTTTGCTGCATGATTTTCCGCTTGTAGTGAACCACGGACTAAACTGGATCAAAAAGACCTTTTCCCTGAATCAGCCTAAGTTGTGGTGGCCCAATGGACTGGGTGAATCAAACTTGTATAAAGCCCGCCTGACCCTGCTGCAAGACGGCAAGGAAACCGACCAACTGGCTTTTGACTACGGCATCCGGACCATTGAAACCGTTGCCACCCCCGGCCCGCAAACTTCGGACCGCTGGGAAAACTGGCAGTTTGTGGTCAATGGCCAGAAGTTGTTTGTGAAAGGCGTAAACTGGATGCCGGCTGACATTCTGCTGGACCTGCCCGAAGAACGGTACCGCTGGCTGCTGGGCATGGCCAAAAATGCCGGGGTACAAATGATTCGGGTTTGGGGCGGCGGTCTGATTGAAACTGAAAATTTCTACAAGGTTTGTAATGAACTGGGACTCATGGTATGGGAAGATTTTCCTTTGGGCAACCAGGATGCTACTCACTGGCCGCAGGACGTCTGGGAGGCGCAGGTAGTGCAGAATCTGTGCCGCCTCCGGAATCATCCGGCCCTGGCAGTCTACTGCGGTGGCAATGAATTTAACCCTTATTCCTTCGGCAATTCGGCCATTATCGGCGTGCTGGAACGTAATATCGAGATTTTTGACGGAACTCGGGCTTTCCGGCGGACCACCCCCGACGGAGGCAGCATCCACACCTACCCCGACATGGATCCCATCTGGTACGGCAAACTATTCCGCACTGTCCCCTGGATTACCGAAACCGGCATGCATAATATTCCCGAAGCGGGTGTTTTCCGGGAACTGGTTGATAACAAGGAGTTTGTAGGGCTAGGTAACATGTGGGACAAAAACTTTGGCCCTACCCACCCCGAGTTTATTCACCACTTTGTGGAATACGGACCGGGCCGCGTACCCCGCATGCTGAGCCGGGCTTCGCACATCACTGACATTACTAACCCTACACTGGAGGCTTTATCCGAAGCCAGTCAGATTGGAGCCGGGGAGTTTTACCAGGTATTATCCGAAAAAGTGCAGGGCAATTATCCCGTAACGGCGGGTCTGATGCCTTGGGTCTACAAACGGCCCTGGCCCGTAATTGCGATTCAACTGGTCGATGGATTTGGTCATCCCAATGCGCCGTATTATTTCCTGAAGCGAACCTACGAAACTACGCACGTAGCCATAGACGTGGAAAGACTGCTCTGGGCATCGGGTGAAACGTTTCCGGTGAAAGCCAAGGTAACCCACGCCTCCACTGGGGAAGGGAAAAACCTGACGGTGAATGTGCAAATTCTCGACGACCACTTTAAGCCGCTTTGGCAGGAAAAGAAGCTACTGGACGTACAAGCCGGACCGTCGGTTAACGTTGCTGACCTGGGCAATTACACCATTCCCGCCGGTTACAAAGACCGCTTTCTGTTTGTCGTGTCAGAATTGAAAGATGGTGGCGGAAAACTGGTTTCCCGGTCGGTCTACTGGCCGCGTTCCCTCACCAAAATGGAAGACGCCGCTTTCCGCGAGAAATACCTGACCGAATCCATTCCCTGGCCTACTTTGGAAAAAGGCCCCTATTTGAAACCGACCGTAGCCAGCCAACAGACTAAAGTAAAACTGGAATTGCTTTCCCAAGAAAGTGTTGGCAATGACCGAAGCCGGGTAAAAGTGCGGATAAAGAATACCGGGCCGCTTCCCGCTTTTCTGGGTAAGCTTGACGTAGAAGGTACCAAGAGGGCACTGTACGCCACGGACAATTTCTTCTGGCTGGCCGCGGGTGAAGAACGTATCCTGGAAGCGGAAATCCTCTGGCGGGAACCCGAAAAAGCAGGTAAAGCTACGCTTGCCTTTTCAGCCTGGAACGCTGCCAAAGAATCGGTGAAGATTGCTCCCGGAAAAACAGCCAAGAAAGAGGCCGCCATGCGGTAGAAGTGTGGATGAGTGAAGTCGGATAGCGGATTTCGGATGTAAGCAACTGAATGGGTAGCAGGGAAAAAGTTAGCCTCTTGTATCAGTCAACGTAAAAATCAGCCTGTTTTTTTTCTCCAATAAAACTACTTTCCTCTTACTACTTCCACCTATTACCTCACATCCGAAATCCGACTTCCTAAATCCCCTCATCCTCCCAGTGACCGACGGAGCAAGCCTTCAATCCGGGCTTGTACGTCGCGGCGTTCCTCCTGTTTGGTTTCTACCCGGGCCCGGACAGCCCCCACGTGCCAGGCAGGCTCCTGCCGGGTGCCTTCCCGTACACTTTCCAGAAAAAGCGCATCTTCGGTAAGTTGCCGGTCTATTTTGATTAATAATTTACGTAACTGATCAAGAGATAATTTTTCGGGATTCATTAGTTATGAAGGAATTGGTCATTAAGGTACAGGTTGCCAGTAAGGAGCATCGGTAGGTGCTTCGTACGTTTATTCCTCTTTTTTTACAACCTCCAATGCACTCTTTTAACAAGGTCTGCCGGTTTTGGTTTACCGAACACAAACCGGCTCTAATCCAAAATATTGCCCTTCCGGTAAGCTTTTATACCACGGGATAAGGCATTTTGGCGGGACTCTATAACTGATATTTAAGCAATCCTACCCATTTGCAAAAGAAATAATGCAACCTTTTGCGGGGTTTTCCATATAATTTAAAAACCAGCAAAACCGCAATTTATGAATACTTTGAAATCTTTAGGTAGTGGCTTGGCAGGAGCCATTGCCCTTAATCTGATAAATGAAAGTGCCCGTCACCTGATTTCGGGGGCGCCCCGAATGGATAAAGTAGGAATGAACAGTATGGCCAAAGCTTTCCTGAAAGCCGGGGCGCAGCCTCCGCAGGGGAAGAACCTGTACTGGACGGCACTGGCCGGGGATATCCTTGCCAATACGATGTATTATGGTTTGGTCGGTGCCGGCAAAGGAAAAAACCGCTGGGTGCAGGGCGTCGTTCTGGGTACTGCTGCCGGAATAAGCAGTACTATTTTACCTAATCTGATGAACGTAGACACCAGCCAAAACCAAAATCCCCGGGCCCGGTTAATGACCATTGGCTGGTACCTGGCAGCGGGAATTGTAGCTGCAGCAGTGGCCAGTGCGCTGAAACGCAAATAAATACCAATACTAAAATTAACTATTTAATCACTAAACAATCTTTATCATGAATAATTATGAAGCACAGGGCGGAGAAAACGTCCGCCGGGTCAGTGAAAATGACGCCAGCCTTCAGGGGTTACGTCCATTTAGCAGTCTGCACGATACCTACGAATGGGAAACCGGAATACCCGATGTCCGCAGTTGGGTTGTAAAAGATGCCAACGGGAACCGGATCGGTAAAGTTGACGATCTGATCGTGGACCCCACCCAACACCGAGTCCGTTACCTAGATGTGGACCTGCGCGACAGTGCCAGCCCGGGTGATGAAGATTTTCATTTGCTGATTCCGATTGGCGCGGCCCAGATCGATGAGCAGACGGATGAAATAAAGGCACTGAACCTTACCAAAGAAAAACTGACTAATTATCCGCGGTACGACCGGGGAGAAGTAAACCGGGCCTACGAAAACCGGCTTCGTGATTTCTTCGGATTTGACCAGCAGCGGAACAATGACCGCTATCAGACAGGGACAAAATCTGACTTCAATGAATACACAGAGGGAGTAAGCCGCACTACTCATTTAATGGACGATATGCCTGCTGATCAAGGCAGCAACGCCCAAATGAGGAATGTCACTACTGACCAGTCATCCAATACCGGAGGATCAAACGCTGCAAACCAGCAGAATGAGGAGCTCTCGGACTTTGCCCAGCGACATATCAGCCGTCCGGATGTCCGCGACAATTCCAGTGAACCTGGTACCTTAGCGGCTAATGATTTCTATACCAATAGCCACTTTGACGAAACTCGTTTTTACGGCCCCCGACACTCCGGCGTAAGAAGGGGAGGGATAACTACGTTCCCCGAAGGGGAAGGCCGGTTTACGTTCCGCCGGAGAAATATTTAAAGAAAATAAGCGGAAAGGTAAAGCCTGATCCCCTATTTATGAGGGTCAGGCTTTATTTTTGGGTTATTCAACTATTATTCTGATAACGGGAATGCACCTTTTACGGTTTAATAGTAACTGAAGCTGTTTAGACTTTTCGAGAAGGAGGTTAAAATGGTATTGCGGATACAACT
>JAUJNL010000028.1 GCA_030448185.1 Cytophagales bacterium
AATTCCGATTATCATCGAGGATACAAAGCCTTATATGTATGCCACTGCCACCTGTGCAGATACCCGGGTAGTTCCTATTATAGTAATTCTGGACACTGGCGCGGGCCATGCTTTGTCTCTTGAAATGGGCTCGCATGAAGAAATCCAGCTGCCGGATAAAATTATACGGGCTCAGTTAGGCCGTGGGCTTAACGGGATCATTAATGGCAGTCTGGGCCGTTTGGAGAAGGTAAAAATCGGCAATTATGAATTAATGGATGTAATTACCTCTTTTCCAGATACCAATTCGCTGGCCGCCACTATTGCTCGTAAACTGGACCGTCAGGGCAATATTGGCTGTGAGTTGCTGAAGCGGTTTGACGTCGTTTTTGATTATTCCCGCAATTATGTAGTACTCAAACCCAACAAACGCTACTACAAGGAAAAATTTGAACGGGACATGAGTGGAATTGAAATCCGGGCCAAGGGAGAAAACTACCGCAACTTCGTTATTAATCATCTACAGGAGAATTCACCGGCAATAGAAGCAGGACTGATGGAAGGTGATGAGATTGTGGCCATCAACGGTAAAATGGCTTCTCAATTAACGCTGGGAGATGTTCTGAAAATGTTGCAGCGTGGTGAGGGAAAAGAAGTTAAGCTTTTTATCCGCCGCGGAGAAGAATTAATTTATACTACGTTCAAGTTGCGGCGTATGATCTGAAGAAATTTTGCAAAAACCAGGCAATTGGGAAAATTTGAAGAATGCAATCAACTCCTTCTTCAACCCCCAGTCTTTCCTCCAAATTACCTTGGGTGGGCACTACCATTTTTACAGTGATGTCCAAACTAGCCGCCCAGTATAATGCCGTCAATCTGGGGCAGGGCTTTCCGGATTTTCCGTGCTCGGATGAGCTAATAGATCTGATTACCAAAGCTATGAAAGCCGGCTATAATCAGTATGCCCCCATGGAAGGGTTAATGGCGCTGCGTGAGCAAATAGCTATAAAAACTGAGCGGCTGTACGGCTATGCTCCTGACCCAGTCAGCGAAATTACCATTACCTCTGGTGGAACGGAAGCACTTTATGCCGCTATTGCCACTGTAATTCATCCCGGCGATGAAGCCATTGTACTCGAACCTTGCTACGATAGCTATATACCCGCCATTGAACTTAACGGAGGGAAAGTGATCCGGGTACCCCTTACTCCGGAGACCTATGGGATTGACTGGGAGCGGCTCACAAATGCTTTTTCCCCCCGCACCAAGCTACTCATTATAAACACGCCGCATAACCCTACAGGAACTATGCTGTCAGGTGAGGACAGGCACCAGTTAAGTAAACTGATTAATGGTACGGACATCCTGCTCATCAGCGATGAGGTATACGAACACCTGGTGTATGATGGCACTGTACACCAGAGTGTTTTGTATGATCCGATTTTACGGAAAAGAGCTTTTGTGGTCTCTTCTTTCGGAAAAACATATCACGCTACCGGATGGAAGGTGGGTTATTGTATAGCGTCAGCCGCCTTAACCAAAGAGTTCAGGAAGGTGCATCAGTATCTGACCTTTTCAACATTTACCCCGGTTCAATATGCATTAGCCGAGTATTTGCAGCAACCGGAGCATTACCTGCGTTTGCCTCAGCTTTACCAGCAAAAGCGGGATTATTTTTTGCAATTAATGCAGCAAACGCGCTTCCGTATGCTGCCTTGTCAAGGGAGTTATTTTGCCCTAGCCGCCTACGGGCATATATCTGGTGAGCCAGATACCGATTACGCTATGTGGTTAACCAGAGAAATTGGCGTAGCAGCTATACCCGTGTCCGTTTTTTACCAAGAAAGAACTGATTATAAAATCTTACGCTTCTGTTTTGCCAAAAGGGAGGAAACTTTGGAAAGGGCAGTAGCCAGGCTTCAAAAGGTATAAATTCGTTGTGTAGACCTTTTTCTAAAGACAGGCCTGCAACAATAGGTAATATTATGCGTATATTACCTATTATATCAATATCTGTCTAACATGTTAATAATTTCGTAATATGGCAAAGAAAAAGAACAAGGGGAATAAAACTGCTTTCAATAAGGCGTTAAAACCCTTCCTGAAAAACAATCAAATGTTACTGACTGTCTTGGGAGCTGCTGCCGGCGGAGCCGCCCTGGCCGCTTTAATTGGGTCTGACAAGGCACAGCGTATTATTGATGATCTTACGGTTTCCGTAAAGGATATGGTTCAGAAGAATGGCCAGGGTTTGCCATCAGTTAAGCAAGGCACTAAGAAACCTACTCCGGCACCCGTTTCCTGATCATGGAAAAAGGTATAAATCTTCTAGCCAGATGAGATAAAAGATTTCTAAAGAAACTGAATTTTTTGCGTAAGCAATAAAAAGCACCAGTAGTTACATATTACTGGTGCCTTTTATATTATCAGACTGCGAAGGAATGTCCTCTACGCACCGATTACGGCAGCATACGTATTGGCGCTTAGCAAAGATTCTAGTTCTTGCAGATCAGCGATACTCATCTTAATCATCCATCCTTTGCCGTAGGGGTCAGTATTGACCAGTTCAGGCTGCGAATTCAGCAGTTCATTTACTTCAAGGATAGTGCCGGAAACTGGAATAAACAGGTCTGAAACAGTCTTAACTGCCTCAACTGTCCCGAAAATATCGTTTTGCTTGAGCTCTTGTCCCTGGGTAGTTATATCAACGTAAACAATATCGCCTAATTCTTTCTGGGCGAATTCGGTGATGCCTATATAGGCATCATTACCAGATACGCGTATCCACTCCTGTTCTTTGGTGTACCTTAAGTCTTCAGGTAAATGCATATTCGTGAAGCTGATTTTATTTTAGGATGGGTAAATGAAATTATTTATACTAAGTAACAAGATCCGTTGTAAGATGTTATCAACTATAGTGATAAGCCTATATTCCACAGGGGTAAATATAGGGGGTTTATCGGCCAAAAACCAATCTGTTGGGTAAACGTCAGGCAGATCTCCGGGATAAAAAATAGTATTTTAATCTTACAGCCTGAAGCAGTACAATGGGCAAACATTAAGTGTCGAGAGGCAGGAACACCAGGAGCAAAGCACCAATTACCGGTAATACTGCTGCAACAGTTCTTCCATGTGCTCACTTACCTTCCGGGCTTCCTGGCCGGCTCTCTCAGGCAAGTCCTCCTCGGTAGAAGCATAAATAATTGCTCTGGAAGAATTGATGAGCAAACCGGCCTGGCTGTTGATTCCATACTTTACTACGGCTTCCAAGTCGCCACCCTGCGCTCCTACACCTGGTACCAGCAGAAAATGATCAGGGATTAACTGTCTGATTTCACTAAGTTGTTCGGCCCGAATAGCTCTACCGTACATCATCTGGTTAGCATCCGCCCACGTTTTGAGGTCTGAAGCACTTTTTCAAACAGCCAGCCCCTCTGCCAGTTTCAGCCGCTGAAAGTCGCTACTCCCTTCATTGAGGTCAAGCCAGCAGAATAGTCCATTTGTCCGGATAAGCCAGAAAAGGCATTACGGAATCTTTGCACATATAAGGCGCTACCGTGATGGCATCAAAAGGCATTTGTTCAAAAAAGCCCTGGCATACAAACCGGAAGTATTACCAATATCCCCCGCTTGGCATCCGCAACAGTGAAAAAGTGCTTCGGGATGTATTCAACTGTTTTTTGTAAAGCTTTCCAGCCCCTGCACCCAGCGCTTCGTAAAAGGCAGTATTCAATTTATACGCTATGCAATGGTCCGCCGTAGCATCAATGATCTGCCGGTTAAAGGCAAAAATCAGGTCTTGCTCCCGCTGTAAATGGCGCGGAATTTTATGAATATCTGTATCAAGCCCTACACAGAGGAAGATTGCTTTTGCTGGATCTGGGCGAAAATTTCGGCTTTGTTCAAGGGGTACTCGATGTTTATGTGCGATGTTCGATGTAAAGAAGGAAAACAAAAAAATCGGCACGTAAATAATGCCGGATTTAATAACATTCTCTTTATGGTATTACCTCAGATCTACCACTTCCACGCCTTTGTATTTGTTTTTATCAAACACGAAAGTTTTGTCATCCACCTCAGTAGGAGTAAACCGGTTAATTGCGTAATTATAACGATTACCGTTCTTCTCAAATGTCTTAAAGCTCTTTACCGAACGGTCCTTGCGGTTAACCATTAAGCGGATCTTATAAATCTGGTTGTTCTTATTTTCTGGGGTAAGATCTACGACATCATACACCTGACCGCCCTCTTTTTTCTGCTCTACATAGGCGTATTTGTAGCCCTTCTTGTAAATGGTATAGATGTTAGTTGGCGTAATGGCGTCTTCTTCGGGCTCATAATCTGAAATATTTACCTCATTGGATTCCTTCAGGTATGTCCAGACGGTAGAACCATTATTTATAATTTCCTGATCCCCCATTTTCAGGTAAAATTTTCCATTCTTCACCGTAATGTCACCACTGGTGTTTTCTTTCACGCCAGAGCCGGGATTTTCCAGGGAATATGTAAAGGATGCTTTGAAGGCCGGAATAGATTTATACTTAGCACTCATGGCATCCAGAATCTCTCCCGCTTTCGGGTCATTCTGGGCCTGAGTCGTTATTACTGTAGTCAATAACAGTAATAGCAGATACGATACTTTTCTCATTTCTACGGATTTAAAAAAGCTGTTCAAAATTAGGAAAAACTTGAGTAGCTCAGCTACATAGTATTGGGTCAATATTCAGGTTTTGTATAAAAAACACTGAAGACTGCTAAAAACATTATTGCCAATAGTGTTCCTAACTGACTATCAATGGGTTTATTAAAAACTACTCAACTCTGATCTAATTTTTTCAATAATTGTTCCAAACTTGTCTCGTCCGGAATTAAAACTTCGCGTGCCTTGCTACCCTCGAACGGACCCACTACGCCAGCCGCTTCTAACTGATCTATCAGTCTTCCGGCGCGATTATAACCCAGCTTAAGACGCCTTTGTAATAAAGAGGTGCTGCCCTGCTGATGGATAATAATAGTACGGGCTGCCTCTTCGAATAACGGGTCGCGATTTTTGGGGTCAAACTCCTCTTTCTCCTCGCCACTTTCATCGCCTTCGTATTCTGGCAACATGTAGGCGGAAGTATATCCCCGCTGGGCTCCCACAAAGTCACAGATCCGCTCTACTTCCGGCGTGTCCACAAAGGCGCACTGCAAACGCGTCATGTCCGAACCCATTTTCAGTAGCATATCACCCTGACCGACTAGTTGTTCGGCGCCGCCTTCATCCAAAATCGTACGCGAATCAATCTTAGATGTTACCCGGAACGACAACCGGGCCGGGAAGTTAGCTTTGATCAGCCCCGTAATCACATTTACCGAAGGACGCTGGGTGGCAATAATCAAATGAATTCCGGTTGCCCGGGCTAACTGGGCAAGCCGCGCAATGGGTAGCTCAACCTCTTTGCCAGCAGTCATCATCAGGTCGGCCAGCTCATCGATGACCAGTACGATGTAAGGTAGGTATCGGTGGCCCCGCTCCGGATTGAGGCGGCGGCTCACAAACTTCTGATTGTATTCTTTCAACTGCCGACAACCCGCTTCTTTGAGAAGTTCGTACCGGGTATCCATCTCGATACACAAAGAGTTCAGGGTATACACGACCTTTTTGGTATCGGTAATAATCGCATCCGAACCACCAGGCAGCATGGCCAGGTAATGCCGTTCAATCTTATTGAATAACGTTAATTCTACCTTCTTGGGGTCAACCAGGATAAACTTGAGCTGGGAAGGATGTTTTTTGTAGATCAGGGATGTCAGAATCACGTTAAGCCCTACGGATTTACCCTGCCCGGTTGCCCCCGCCATCAGCAAGTGAGGCATTTTAGCTAGATCCGTCACAAAAACTTCATTGGAAATCGTTTTGCCCAGCACAATCGGCAAGTCCCGGTCACTCTTCTGGAAAGCGGGTGATGCAAGCACTGACCGCATCGATACCATTTCGCGGTTCTTATTCGGTACTTCAATCCCGATAGTGCCTTTGCCGGGGATTGGGGCAATAATCCGGATCCCTAAGGCCGCCAGACTCAGGGCAATATCGTCTTCCAGACTCTTGATCTTGGAAATCCGGATGCCTGCTTCCGGAATAATTTCATATAAAGTAACGGTCGGGCCAATAGTTGCTTTAATGGAGGCAATGCCAATGCCGTAGTGCCCCAGGGTTTCTACAATCTTATCTTTATTGGCTTGCAGCTCTTCTACGGATACCTGAGCCTTGGCGGAAACATCATACTCGCTCATCAGCTCCAGCGTAGGCAATTGGAAATGGGCCAGATCCAGAGTAGGATCGTAATCCGGCAGGTTAGCCAGCGGTGACTCGTCGTCTGTTTCAGGTAGTGGTTGTATCGGTTGAATTCTTATCTGTGCCGGAACCGGGGTAACGGGAGGCATTTCTTCCTCAATTCGGGGCTCAATGCTAAACTCAATATCTCCTTTACCAGTGCTCCGGCTCGTACCGTTCGTATACCGATTGGTAGGAGCTACCTCAAATTCGACGGCTTCTTTCACTACCATCGGCCGCTGGGCAGCATTCGCAAAAGAATCGAGATCTAATTCTACTTCTTCCAGTACGGGTGATGGAGTAGGGGAGGGAGCATTTTTAGCAAAATCTACCTGTTCCTGTCCCGCTTTCTCTATTTCCTTAATGGCCGTATTGATCCGGTAATTGAAGCCGCGGATGGTGGTAACATTAAAGAAGTAAATAATGAATACGATCAGGGCAAAAGCAATCAGGAATAGGGTACCCCAGCCCACCAAACTATCTGACAAGGCAGCTGCTTCAAAGCCGATACCTCCGCTCAAGAAGCCAAGTGTCTTAGCCTTTTCGGTGGTCAGCACCAGGTATCCAAGCAGAAAACTGATCCATAAAGCGGCAAACAGACAGAAGCTGGTCAGGGAACCGACCGGAAACAACTCGCGGCGGAACACAATCTTATAGCCGCCCAGAAACAGAATAGGGGTAAACAGGAAGGAGGCCACTCCGAACCATTTGTAAATGAACCAGTGGGACACCACCGCACCCAGTAAGCCGAGCCAGTTTTCGGCCTCCGCCCCCAATTCTCTTACTGATATTCCCCACAAGCTTTCGACGATGCTCTGATCGGCTTTGCCGGTAAACAGGTATGAAATAAAAGAAATAACCAGATAAATAGATGCGAACAGCAATAAAAAGCCGAAAGTAAGCTGAAAACGGCGGTCCCAGCGGAAGCCTTTGAATAAAGGCTTAGACGGTTTGGGGGTGCTCTCATTTTCCTTCTTCGGACTATGCTGCCGGAGGGTATTTTTTGCCATAGCAGACGACTAAAAAACCAAAATTAAACATTCTGCTTTACAATTGCCCGGTTAATTTTAGGTACCAGTGCCGGGCCTTCGTACACAAAACTAGTATATACCTGAACCAGTGATGCACCGGCCCTCAGCTTCTCAAGGGCGTCTTCCGGTGAAAAGATACCTCCTACCCCAATAATGGGGAAAGCAGCGCCGGACTTTTCGTGCAGGTAACGGATTACCTCAGTGGACCTTGATTTGAGTGGTAAACCACTTAGTCCACCGGGTCCGATAGCCGTTACCTGGTTTTGCGGTGTTTGTAATCCTTCGCGACTGATGGTTGTGTTCGTAGCAATAACGCCGTTAATGCGGGTATCTTGCACGATCTCAATAATATCGTCCAACTGTCCATTAGTAAGGTCAGGAGCAATCTTCAACAAAATGGGTTTGGGCTTACGCTTCGCCTGGTTGCGTTGCTGGAGGGCTTGCAGTATTTCGGTCAATGGTTTTTTATCCTGCAACTGCCGCAGATCAGGCGTGTTGGGCGAACTTACATTCACTACAAAATAATCTACTACATCGTATAAACCGTCAAAACAGATAATATAATCTTTGACGGCAGCTTCATTAGGAGTGTATTTGTTCTTGCCAATGTTCCCGCCCACGATAATCGTAGAATTGCGCAGCCGTAGCCGCCGGGCCACTTCAGTTACCCCAGCATTATTAAATCCCATGCGGTTGATCAGTGCTTTGTCAATCGGAAGCCGGAAGAGGCGGGGCCGGTCATTGCCTTCCTGGCCAACGGGCGTAACTGTACCAATCTCAATAAAGCCAAAGCCCATATGGGCAAGCTCATCAACCAGTTCGGCATTCTTGTCCAGGCCAGCAGCCAATCCTACCGGGTTCTTAAAGGTAAGCCCGAATAACTTCCGTTCCAGGGAAGGGTGTTGATAGGTATAAAGGGCGCGGCAGACTGAATCGATAAAGGGAAGTTTAAAAAAAGTTTTTACGCGGCTGAATACCAAATGATGGGCATTTTCCGCATCTAACCGAAACAGAAGCGGTTTCAGTAACAATCTGTACATGCGGCAAAGATAGGGATTGGTTTCTGGTTTACAGGTTCCGGTTGTTAGTTTTTGGTTACTGGTTTAAATCCTATCCTTACAATACAGTAAAGCAAAATACGATATAAGTAATTCTTTATTTACTATTCTTTATAACCGCACATCCACGTCCTTAGCGGCCTTCATGGCCGGAAAGTAAGAGAAACCAAAGGTAATCAGGAGAATGGTAAGACCGGTCAGGGCAAAGTCGCCGAACCGCATCTTTACCGGGTAGGCATCTACAATGGATGTTTCCATACCGAGTTTAAAAATGCCGAATTGCTGCTGGATCAGACATAACAATACTCCGAATACCAACCCAAGAATAGTACCCGTAAAAGCAATAATGGCGCCCTCGGTCATAAAAAGCTGTTTGATAAATTTCATTGAGGCACCCATAGCCGATAATATGGCAATGTCTTTCTTTTTCTCAATGGCCAGCATGGTTAGGGAGAAGAAGATATTGAAAGAGGCAATCGCCAGAATAAAGGAGAACGTAATGTATACAAATAGTTTTTCGAACCGGATGGCCCGCAGCAGCGAAGCATGTTGCTCATCCCGGTCCTGCACGACAAAATCAGCTCCCAGGGCTTCTTTCAACCTATCCTGTACCCGACGGATAGATGTCTTTGGCTTTAGGCCAATCTCCAGATAGGTTCGCTTATTACCCAATTGCACGAGGTCGCGGGCAAATGGAAGCGGCACGAATATAAAACGGTCGTCGTACCGCTGCTCAATAGCAAATACGCCTCCTGCCATCAGCGAACTTCGGCGAAAAGCATTTGGTGAATTTACATCAATGGCTTTCTTGGTATTGTTGGGGTACCAGACCTGCAGCGGATGCATTTCATCCTGCAGGGAAATGGACAACATATACTGAATACCGCTGCCGATGATCGCAAAATTATCGTCTTCTGCAGACTGTAGTCGCAGCTTACCGGCCACAATCATTGAGTCCATCCCGTTATGGCGAAGAAATTCTTCGGATACGCCCCGCATTTTTACTAACAGAGGCACATCACGGTAGGTTAGCACGGCATTGTCCTCAATCACCTCATATACCTGATCTACCCCCTCCACACTTTTAATTTTAGCTGTTAAAGCGCCGGTAACGGCAAATGATTTTCCCTGAGCCGGTTTGATTACAATTTCCGAATTGAAGGTATTGTGCAGCTGACGGAAAAGGTCTTCTAGCCCGTTAAAAACGGATAATACAATAACCAACGCCATAGTGCCCACGCCTACCCCAATCATGGAGATCATGGAAATGACATTGATAAAATTGGACTTCTTCCGCGAAAAAAAATACCGCTTGGCGATAAACAGAGGGAGATTCAAGGATAATGGGGGTTTGATCAATAAAAATCGGGAGTTTGGCTCATTTAACCAAATACTCCCGGCTTTATACAACTAAGTTACATGATTCCAGGTGTTTTTTGACTCAGGAACCTTCATTTTCCTCTTCTTTAGCTGGCGGAATATTTAACCCGGAAATCAAAGCATCCATCTTAGCCGCGTAGTCGGCGGTTTCGTCCAAAAGGAATATTAACTCGGGAATAATTCGGGCCTGATTGCGGATGCGGTTGCCCAGTATCAGCCGGATATGTTTGGTTTGTTCCTTAATGTCTTCCAGCAGGAATTGCTTATTGGGGGTAAGCATAAAACTCAGATATACCTTGGCAACGCCCAGATCAGGACTTACTTCAGCCCGCGTAACCGTAATAAAGGCATTGCCAAACTGGCCCTTCATGTCCCGCTGAAAAATGTCCCCGAGTTCCTTCTGAATTAACCGGGAAAACTTCTGTTGTCTTTTACTGTCCATACCTTCAAAACGAGCAGATTCTCAATAAAGTTTAACGTTCCTGCTTCTGGAATGAGATTATGTCTCTTCATTCAGAATAGCTTCACGCTGCAGCAGGAGCAGTTAAACAGGTTTGATTGTATAAATATTGCCCGCAAAAGTAGCCAATCTATCCGGAACCCATTGATTAAAAAATATACGAAGAATTTCGTAATATAACTTGCAAGTACGAATCATTTCGTATACTTTTGGCTACGAAATGATTCGTAATGATTAGGGTGCCTTAATTAGTACTACTTTAACACGTTACGCCATATCTATATCTGTGGTTGGTCCGCATTTGGCTTCGCTCAGATAGTTGCCATGCGGAGCGAAGGAAAAGCGCATTTTAAATGCGCCGTTCGACCATCCGCATTATTAAATGCGGATGAACACCTGAAATTGGTCATCCACTTATTAAAGTGTTAAAGTAGTATTAAGAAGCCTAATGAATGTATAGTAGTAAGATCAATCCTATTAAATCTTTGTCAAACGTCTTATTCTTACCTATTTGGATGATGAGTAAAAACATTGAAAAGCCCACTGAAGCCGAATTGAAAATACTGAAAGTACTTTGGCAAGTCGGCCCTTGTACCGTCAGGCAGGTACATGAAGCACTCTCCTACGATAAAGATTCGGGCTATACCACCACCTTAAAGTTGATGCAAATTATGACTGAAAAGGGACTGGTAAGGCGGAATGAAAGCAGTCGTACGCACATTTACGAAGCAACTGTCTCCGAAGCGGATACGCAGAAGCAACTACTCCATAAGTTTCTCGAAACTGCTTTCAGCGGATCGGCTTCCAAGCTGGTCATGCAGGCTTTAGGCAACCATCGGACTTCGAAGGAAGAACTGGAACAAATCAGGCAATTACTGGACAAAATTGAAAAAGAAAAACCATGAACGCACACCTCACAATTCTCTCCGGAAAATTTGTAACGGCTTTCGGGTGGACCTTGCTGCATTCACTTTGGCAGGGCGCCCTGGTTAGCGTGGTACTGGGCCTTACGCTGATATTGCTAAAAAAGCATTCGGCCGCAGTCCGTTATTTTGCCGCTGTTACGGCAATGGCTACGTTGTTTGTGATGTCAGTAGCTACTTTTTACCATTGCTATCCAACTGCGACTACGCCGCATACAACCAGCCGCTTTACTGTAGAAAAGACCCTCACTACACCAGAAACATTGTCAATGCTGCCCCAGTCTGCTGCATGGGCACCCAGTCTGACTGACTTTACTACGTATTTTGAGCCCCATTTTCCGCTGATGGCCATCGGCTGGCTGTTGGGCGTGCTGGTACTGATACTACGGTTTATGGGAGCCTTTTCGTACGTGCTGCGATTACGCAATTATAAGGTAACCGACGCTCCGGAAGCCTGGCAGCTCCGGGTCAATTTCCTCGCGCAGCAATTGGATCTTACCCGGTCGGTAAGGCTGCTGGAATCAGCCCTGGCTAAGGTGCCAATGACTATAGGCTACCTGAAGCCCGTTATTTTGATGCCCATTGGAACATTAACGGGATTGGCTCCCGCCCAGGTAGAAGCAGTACTGGCACATGAACTGGCACATATCTGCCGCCACGATTACCTGGTTAATCTTTTGCAGTCATGCATCGAAATTCTATTTTTCTATCACCCGGCTACTTGGTGGCTATCGGCTCGGGTGCGGCAGGAACGGGAGCATTGCTGTGATGACATAGCCATTGCGCTGTCTGGTGACACGGTTACTTTTGCCCGGGCCCTCATGAAACTGGAAGAATATAACGGACAGACACCGGCTATCGCTTTAGGAGCTACGGGTGCTAACGGGGTACTGCTCGGCCGGATTAAGCGGTTATTGACTGGCTCTAAAAGGGCTCCTTCTTTTACCGAAGGGTTGATGGCCGCGGGTATACTACTGATTGGCGCCCTGATGGTATCTACCAGTACTCTTGCCCGGATCAACGGGGGAATCCGTACGATGCTGGACGGATCGGTGGTGCAACCGGCCTCCGCGCTGCTTCCCGGCATTCCTAAGCCAATGCAACACGAAAAAAATGCGTTTTTTGTCCAACTGCAGGATTCTACCAACCGGAGATCGGATGTAATCATTGTAAAGGATAAAAAGGGAAATATTACCGAATTATATGTAAATGGCAAACGAATCCCTGTCGGCACGATTAAAAACTACCGGGCAAGGATTGAGGAGGCCCTAGATGCCCAGCGTTATGCCCATACATCTGAAGATCCGGATGAGGATGTAACGGATGAGGATGCAGAAGAAGACCGCCGCATCAGCCGGCGGGATGAGTCATGGAACTGGGAAGTATCCGGTTCTTTCCGGATGCCTGAGCCACCTATACCGCCTGCACCGGCTGTACATCCAGCACCTGAACCCTTTATTCCTCCGTTGCCACCCATGCCGGAACTGGATGAACTCCAACTGAAGGTAGACATCCAGCAAGATATAGATATAGAAGTGGATGAACCTGAGGCAGAGGAGGCAATGGAGGAACTGCATGAGAATATACAGGAGCTGAACCGGGACATTCAGCAGCGTACCCGAGCCTTGCAGGGATTGGCCCGCGAATCCGGAAGGAGAGCTGACTTCAGAAAGGAAATGGAACATATAGAGGAAGAGTTGAGGGCCTTGCAGGACGAACTGGAACAGGCGCACCAGGAACTTAATGAAAAAAGCCGGGAAATTGGCAGGCAACACAATGAACGGATGCGGGAAGTTGCCAGAAGCCGGGAAAGGCACAAAGAGCAAGTAGAAGGACGCCTTCATGAAGTGAACCGGCAGCGGCAAGAAGTCTGGGCGCGGCAGCATGAGGCTAAAATGAAGGTACACGCTGAGCAGATGGAGGAGCACGCGGTGCGTATGAAAGAGCATGGAGATCGTATGGCAAAACATGGAAGGATGTTCGATGCCTTGGAAAACCAGTTGGTGCGGGATGGTTTTATGAGAAAAGGTGCCAATTTCGAATTTAAAATGGAGAATCAGACGTTAGAAATAAATGGAGAAACCCAGCCGGAAGCCGTCTATCAGCGGTACGTGGAATTACTGGACGAGAAGGGGGAAGACGTGTTTGATAAAAAACCCGGCGAAAGAGATTTCAAGCTCCACATGCAGCGGCAGGATTAGCATCGATATATCTTGAATAAAAAGCCCCATCAGGTATTGATGGGGCTTTTTTTGCTCAAAGACTGCGAAGGAAACCGGTATAACTAGTTACCCTTTCTTACGACTGCAGGTACTCAATCCAAAAAACATAATGCATTGAGCAAAATGATGATATCTTTCTTTGCAGTTAGGTCTAAGCCGGAAGGAAATACCGATACAGGAAAAATTATGGGTTTTCCGGGAATCAGCGCAGTAGTTATAACGTTATTAATTTTTATTCCGAGATATTCAAAAGTCAAACAGGTATGCTAGATCAGTTACCAGGTTCCCGTCAGAAAGCGTTGCAAATTAATCTGAGTAAGAAAATATACGGTTCCTTCGCTGAGATTGGCGCCGGGCAGGAAGTTGCAGCGATGTTTTTTAAGGCCGGTGGCGCATCCGGAACCATTGCTAAGACCATATCCGCATACGATATGACTTTCAGCGATGCCATCTATGGTGCTGAGGAAAGCGGCCGTTACGTGTGTGAATCACGGCTGATGAAGATGCTGAACCGGGAGTATAACCTGGTTGAAATGCGGCTCGCCGAAAAGCGGGGTGCCGATACAACCTTTTTTGCTTTTGCCAACACCGTTGTAACCATCAATTACAAAAAGACCAACGAGGGACACGGCTGGATTGGTCTGCGGTTTCAGTTAAAGCCCCGTGGCCCTTATAATGATGCCATTATTCATGTCCGGCTGCTGGACAATAATGCCCTGGATCAACAGCACGCACTGGGCGTTATCGGAGTAAACCTGATTTATGGTTGTTTCCACCACTACCAGCATCCGGAGTTGCTGCTCAAATCCCTGATGGATGATCTCACACCTGACCGGCTGGAGATTGATATGATCAGTATTACGGGACCTGACTTCAAACACGTAGACAACCGGTTGCTTAGTTTACAGTTGGTAAAGAACGGGTTTACCAACGTAGCCCTTTTTGGTCCGGACGGGAATGTGTTGCAACCATCCGAAGCGCTGTACAAAAAGCACGTGTTGGTATTACGCGGCCGGTTCCGTCCGGTCACCCTCGTGGGACTTGATATGCTGCAAAAAGGCACGGAACAGTTCCTGAAACAGACCGATGTGGAATCCGATAAAGTAATTACTCTGGCTGAGCTTACGCTGCATAATCTCCGGGCCGGGGACGAGATTGATGAAAAGGATTTTCTGGACCGGGTCGATATTCTGTGTTCCCTGGGGCACACCGTATTGATTTCCAATTACCAGGAATATTATAAACTGGTCGCTTATTTTTCCCGGGCAACTAAGCTGAAAATGGGCTTAATTCTGGGCATCAGCAGCTTGGAACAAATTTTCGATGAGAAGTATTATGAAAGTCTCCCTGGCGGTATCTTGGAGGCTTTTGCCACTTTGTTTAGTCGTAAGGTGAAGCTGTTTGTGTACCCAGCCCGCAACCCTGAAACTGGAGAAATCTATTCCTGCAAAAATCTCACTTTTCAGGAAAACCTTATTTACCTGTTTGAGCACCTGATTGCCAACGATAAACTGGAGGATATTAAAGGCTTTAACGCAGGCCTGTTACACATTTTCTCTGACCAGGTGCTGGCAGAGATCAAAGCGGGTAAACAAGGATGGGAGACTTCAGTTCCCGAACAAGTGGCCCAGATTATAAAAGATAAATGCTTGTTCGGCTACCCTTGTGAGGTTAAAAACGTGATATTAGCTCCTGATATTGCTTCCCAGCCAGTCTGATATGAAAACTACCACGTCCGTTACTGCTCCATCTTTTCCAAAAAGTCCCGAATCAGCCCAAATGAGCCTGCAAACTTGGTAAGGGGCAAGGTTTCCGGCCGGTCATATATATCATGGTAGAACTTGGGTCCGCCTAGGGTATACACAAATACGGCCCGGACCCCTTTGCGGGCAAAAAAGAAATGATCGGAGTTCGGTGCATTGTCCCGCTTCTGCAGCTTGGGCAAATAACCTTTTTCGTCGTTTATTTTCTTCAATAGATCAAATTCTTCCCCGAGGCGGGTGCCATTCACTACCATCATACCCTCGTCTCCCGTACCCAGCAGATCAAGGTTGATCATAAATTTTATCTGCCCCAGCGGAAACTTTGGGTGTTCGGTGTAGAACTTCGAGCCAATCAGCCCGGCTTCTTCGGCTCCAAAGGCCATAAAGGCAATGGAGTAATCCGGCTGATTTTCGGGTAATGCGTAGTAGCGGGCCAGTTCCAGCAATAAACTGGTACCGCTGGCATTATCGTTAGCGCCGGGGAAATACGTTTCTTTTCCCATGCGCCCCAGGTGGTCGTAATGCGCCGATACGACTAGGTACTGATCGGGATATTTTTTGCCCCGTACATAGCCGATCACATTCTGGGACTGATACCCCTTGATGAGTTTCGCATCCACCCGGAAGGAAGCTTTTTTTGCCTGTGGATTCAAATCCTTTTTCACCATATCAAAAGCCGGATGACTTTGCTGCGCCGTAGAGACACTGGCCGTTAACTTTTCTTTCTGCAGTTCGATTAGTGCCTTGGCTTCGTGCATATGCTGCAGGTATTCGACGGGTAATTCGGTCAGCCGGGCGTAGTGCTGTGACTCGTATACTAATATATTCCGCTTGGTATTTTGCTTCATAAACCGCTGCCGGGCTGCTTCCTGCGTAAAGATCAGCGTATCCAGAAAAGTAAGATTGCCCCGGCCTTTTCCTTTCTCCGAAACGGGAGCTATAATGTAATCCTTGCCGCAAGCCAATGGTTTGCCATCAATCTTAAGCTTCACTTTACCCGGGAAAGCATTAATATCCAGGGTAAAGGCTGTGCATAGGCACCATCGAACGCTTTGAGTCCCATCTGCCGGAATTGCCCTTCCAGGTATAGTGCGGCAATCTTGTCTCCTCCATTGACATAGCCTCTGCCATGAAAAGCTGGCGAACAAAGCGTTTGCATCGTCGCTTTTACCCGTTCCATATCCTGGCCTAACAGAGCCGAACTAACCGTAGTAGCCAGATTGATAAGCAGCAGAAAAAAAAGAAGTTTATTCATGCCGCAAAAATAGGTATTAGGTATTGGGTAGTAAGGTATCAGGTATTAGAAATTGGCCGTTAATCATTTATTTATTGGCAAAAAGGTGCTTTTAGAAAGAGCTAATAACTGATTACTTATCCCTCATTGACAAATATTCCAATACCTAATACCTTAATCCCCAGTACCCACCCTACAGTGAACTTCGCCGGATCATAGAATAAGGGTTCCGTATTTTCGCCGACTGCTTGCTGAGAATAAGCTGGGCAGCCGTTTCTCCCATTTTTTCGTGATCCGTAGAAATGACGGTAATGCCATCAGCCAGTATTTCTTTTAGTGGTGTATCATTAAAAGAAAGAATTCCTATTTCGCTTCCTAAGGCAAGTTTCTCATTACGGCATTGCTTGATCAGGTTAGCCAGGTCCGCTTCCTCGATGACTAAATAAGCCTCTCCGGCTTTAAGTGAAGCCTCTCCCTCTACTTCAGAAATAATTTCGTAATCAAATTGGTGCCCTTTGCAGAAGTTCCGGAAGCCCGTTATCATCTCTACCGGGTACGGAATATTTTCGGGGAAAGCAAGTAGCAGTTTATTGTATTTGCGTAGCAGATCTATTCCCGAAGAAAGTGCCTCAAATACATCAGAAGCGAAATCCTGATATACAGCTGCATAATCACCTTCTAGTCCTGACAGGTTTTTATCCAGGAGCAGCAATTTCTGCGGTGGAATCTTCCGGATAATTTCCATGGCCTCGGCTTGGTTTTCGTAGAAGTGAGGCATGATCACTATAATGAAAAACAGGCTATCGGCGGAGATATTGTGAATATTGTCAGTAAGAATGCCCAGTTACATATGTCACGCCTGATGGCCGCCGAACTTGGGCCTTATAAGATCCGGGTAAACGTGGTAAATCCGGATGCGGTAATTGAAGACAGCTTTATCTGGCAGAGCGGCTGGGCCGAGGGCCGAGCCAAAGCCTACGGAATTACCGTGGCATCTGCCTTTTCACGACAAGCTACCGGAAAAATTATTGTATGAGAATGAAATGTTTACCTGAGATTGCTGAATTTGCCCTCTCAAATTTATTTAATTGACTACCTATGAACAAGAAGTCAGTCTTACTGACCGCTATGCTATGGCTGCTTTACGTTCCACTACTGGCTGCTAAAGTTGACACAGTGGCAGTGCACAGTCAGCGGATGAATAAATATGTGAAAGCCGCTATTATTCTGCCTGATTCGTATGATGGAAAAAAGCCCATGCCGGTTGTATACCTGCTGCATGGTTTTTCGGATACGTTTCGGGCCTGGCTAACCTTGCCTACTGTTAAGGGATTAACCGCTAAGCTTGCCGACCAATACGGCTTTATTATTGTTTGTCCGGACGGTGCCTATGGTAGCTGGTATTTAGATAGTCCCATAAATAAAGAGTTTCAGTATGAGACGTTCCTGACTAAAGAACTGGTAAGCTTTGTTGATGACAAATACAAAACAATTAATCGCCGCGAAGGCCGCTTCATCTCTGGCCTGAGCATGGGCGGACATGGTGCCTTATACTTGGCAGCCCGCAATCCGCAGTTGTACGCCGGGGCTGGAAGTATAGCCGGTGCGGTAGACATTTCAAGTGATATAGCTGCAAGAGGAGACATTCGGCCTTGGTTTGTAAAGTTGCTAGGTGAGCCTGAGAAATACCCCGAACGCTACCGTGAATATTCGGTCTTACATAATGCCGCCCTTTTTAAAGAGGCCGGCCTAAAGCTGATGATTGACTGTGGCACCGGAGATTTCTTATTCGAAAACAACAAGGCTCTTCACGCAAAGCTCCTCGAACTAGGCGTGCCACATGACTATACTGAACGGCCTGGTCAGCACAATTGGGCCTACTTCGGTAATTCGCTGGAGTATCATCTGGTATTCTTCAAGAAAACTATTGCGCAATTGCCTTAATGCCCTGTTGGTGGCTAATTATTAGAACTGAGCAAGGCTGCTGATTGATGGAAATTGGTGACCAGCATACTGCTAACGCCCCTAAGGAGCAAAGGCAGTTATTTTACCGAAAATTTATATACAGTCGTTGTCCGGTACGTTTCTCCTGGCCGTAGCGTAGTACTCGGGAAGTCAGGGTGATTGGGTGAATCGGGAAAGTGCTGGGTTTCCAGGCAAAGGCCAAACCGTGGTCCATAAGCAACTCCCTCTTTACTGCGCAGACTGCCGTTTAAATGATTTCCGGTGTATACTTGTACGGATGGTTCAGTGGTATACATTTCCATCAATCGGCCACTTTCCGGCTCAAATACCGTGGCTCCCGGTTTAAGTGTTTTTGAGGTATCTGTAAATACCCAGCAGTGGTCGTAACCCTTACCATAGCGGATTTGCGTATCAGTCGTATCATTGATGCGGGCCCCGATGGCGCTTGGTTTGGTAAAATCAAAAGGCGTACCCGTGACGGGCCTGCGTTCTCCGGTAGGAATCTGGGTAACGTCGGTTGGCAAAAACTTATCGGCTTTAATCGTCAGCTGGTGATTGAGCACATCCCGCTTGATTCCGCTTAGGTTAAAGTAGGCGTGATTGGTCAGGTTCACAATCGTGGCTTTGTCTGTGGTAGCTTTGTAATCAATACGCAGGGCATTGTCTTTCTGCAAAGTGTATACCACCTCCACCGACAGATTACCGGGATAACCTTCCTCTCCATCGGGAGAAGTGTAGCGTAGTTGCAAGGAGGGTTCCTCGCGGTTCATGGCAGTAGCGGTCCATAGCTTTTTATCAAAACCTGTTTTTCCCCCGTGAATGTGATTCCCGTTGTTATTGGGGGCCAGGGAATATTCTTTACCATCCAATGAAAATTTAGCTCCTGCAATGCGATTGCCAAACCGGCCGATGATTGGACCAAACATTGGGGTTCCCTTCAGGTAATCGGCAAACGTGGGCACGCCAAGGACAATATTTTCCTGTTTGCCCTTCTTATCAGGCGCTGTCCAAGACACGATGTAGCCGCCATAATTGGTAATCTTCACTTCCATGCCTGCTTTATTGCGCAGGGTGAACAGATGCGCTTTCCGGCCATCGGGAAAAACCCCAAAAACTGCTTTTTCAATACCTGCCTGCTGGTATGCTGGTATTGGGTTTCTTAAAAGACCCAGCAGGCTACTGCTCAGGATTAGGATTAAGGTAGTTATTTTCATAGGTGCCTTTACAGAGTAATAATGAATATAGGTATTTGCTGTCAATAGAGTATCAATAATATAACATAACTATTCATTCCCGTTACCATCTTGCAAGTGTAGGATAAAGGAATAAATGCCTTAAATCTGCTTTTTTGCTCACCCGGTTCAGTCTGGCTTCTGAACATAAAAAGCCCTTCCTTCCTCAGAAAAGAGATTCTTAAATTTTTTGTTTACCTTCTTGACCGCAGTAGTATAAAGGATTGTAAACGATGTAATATTTAAGCCTGATTTCTTTACTTCTCTAAAAAATATCTTCTTATGGCTACTCAATCGATCCAAACACTTAAAGCAATCCGGAGTCAAATCAATGATCTTTCTGTGGGTGATGCCCAGGAGCAGGTACTTGAACAATTACTTGAGCAGTCTATGGCCCTGCTGGATGAATTCAAAAACCCAGGTCATGCTTTTTTTGAAAACCGGAAAAAAGTAGCTTTAAAGGGGCTCTCTGAAGAACTTAACCGCTATCAACAAGTATTTCGGGGAGAAACGGAGAAGATCGAAAAAATCAACCGCTTTAGTCTGACTCGTACAGAAGCTACTCACCTCCTGGGTAAGGTACTCTCCACATGCCCTCAATAACGGGAGGACACTAAGGTAGATACGTCCCTAGCAATAGCGAACAATACCGCCAGGTAGATATCAAACCGAATGAGTCACCAGGTTCCTGTTTTTTTATTTAAGGTTAATTCATTATTTAAAACATGCTTGAATTACGCAGAACGGATGCGCCCAACCGGGGCTATATGGTAATGTACCGTTCAAATGAATCTATTTTTAGTTCCCTGCAGCAAGCCTATGAGGCGTACGCCGGAAAAATAGGTCCTGATGGCTATCTCCTGAACGTAAATGAAGTGGAGCAATGCATGCGGGACCGGGTTGAGCCATTATCGCTGCTGGTGATTGGACGTGACTCCCAGCAGTATGCCGTCCTGATCAGAAAGCTTAAATAACGTAATAGAATACGAGCTTCCTTGGCTGAATAGCCTCCACGGCAATCGCTTCTAAATATGTAGGATTTTGGCGAGATAGGCATCATCCCATCCGCCCTTAATCGTTGGGTTTTTAAGCCTACTTTAGCCTTTCGCGTCACCTCTAAGCAGATTCAAAGCTATCTTTCGGACTAAGGAAAGTTCTGGTCGGAATGGCCTTTTCTCATGCGAGAAGCATCTTCCTGAAAGGCTACATCCAAACACCAGTGTAAAGACGTTTCGATTGCCCAATGGGCTCTCACCCCTTGGGCAATGCGCCTAATCGTTTCTTGTTTGTCTATTAGGGCTAAACTGCTAATATAATACCGGACATCGGTTGAACTGGTGGCATCTATCTTGTGAACCACGTTTGATTGCACTTTCACCAGCGTATGCAAAACCCGCCCAGTCAGCCCGGTTGTCGATCCATTTCAAGTTGGTCATTACTTGATAACACCTTTTTCCACTCGACCGTGGTCATTACTATATTCAGTATATTCCTCACAAGCTCTCGCTCGAAACTGGTTTGTACCTGGTCAAGTAAATGGCTTTGATTCCTTTCAAGGCTAGCAAGTAGTCGGCATCGGCTTGGATGATCTGCTGGGCAATGCCCTTTTGGCACTACATGGCATCAATCGTAATTAGACAGTTTTTCAACACCAATACCTGTAGTAGAGCAGGAATAGCTGTGATTTCGTTGGATTTGCTCTCTACTTTGACTTGCCCTAAAACCAAGCGATTAGTATTGGCTCAAGCCGATACCATATGAATAGCGGCCTTTTTTGCTGGCCGTGTCATATGAGCCACGAAGTTGCTTGCCATCAATGCTCACTACTTCGCCGGGGCTAGTAACCCCTAAGGTCCAGTTCAAAAACATTGCTCAAAAGCCAACGGATTGATCTTGGCAAAAATATCTCCTAACGTATCGTGGGAAGGAATTCCATTCTCCAACTGGAGAAAGCCTTTGAGAAACCTCAATTTAGCTTTCCCATACGGTTTTCAATAGCCGTCCATGCATCACAGCCTGAAATTACCCCACAGATCACCAGCATCTTCATCCTGAAAATTATGCAGTTGGGTGCGATTCACTCTAGGGTCAGGTAAAGTCGCAAAATAACTAATCGGATTATCCATCTTTTTCTCCTAAAACTAGCGTATAGAACTGACTACTCAATTATTTTGAAGCGATTGCCTTGGAATAGCCTCCCATCGCCGCAATTAAATATTAAGTTCATTCAAAACAAGATCTACATCCAAAACAAGTGATTCAACTTGTTTTGGATGTAGATCTTGTTTTGAATGAACCCGAAATAGAGATGAGGTATGATAATCAAACAGGTTTATTTAGAAAGACTCACAAACTAAAGTTTAGTATTAATTGCTCCTCCGCAGCTGTATGGGGCCATCTGCCCTTATTACACTCAGAAACGGTTTTAAAACCCCTACGGTCATCCCCTACCCCCTTCGGCTAGACTCTTTCCAGCCGCACCAGGGACCAGTTGGGTTCAAAAATCCCCCTTGCGGGAAGCGTTGTGCCAGAGCCGAAGGGGGATGAGGGTTGAGACCAAATACCCTTTTAAAACCGCTTCTAAAGGAAAACTGAGAGTAGACCCAGAGCGACCGCACGACTAAAATAAGCCTCTGGAAAATAGTTATCTCTCAGCCAGGAAGGATAACATTTAAATGTTAGGGGTAAGTGCTTCGATTTAGTGGTAATAATGCTAAATTACCAACTATCTTCAGTTCGTTGCACCCATTCGACCACTTCAATCACCACTCCGTTAGGGTCTCTAATCATAAACAATTTTTCACCCCATTCTTCGGTTTGTAAGGGTAGTACAATCGATAAGCCTGCTTTAACCGCTCTTCTTCGGCTTCGATGTTAGTAGTTACAAATGCCAGAATGTTACCACTATTAGGTGTATATCGCATAAACTCAGGCAATACTTCTATGCCTGTCTGCATATAAATAATGTTGGTTCCCGATTGTTCGTGAGTAAGTGAGGCGAAACCCTCGGCTGCCATTTTTTCTTTAAATTCAAAATGAGTTACGAGGAAATCGCTGGAGACTTTAACGCTGTTTACCGTAAGCGAAACTGCAAAGGAATTGATGTTCATATTTTTGTCGTTTTGAAATTTGGAGTACAAAAAATGGCTTTTAGGTTTGCCTGAAATTGTACGGAAACGACATTTTGGATTTTAGAAATCCTGCAAAGCAAGATTGTTGAAGTAGGTTGTTGGCGTGATGCCTGTATATTCTTTGAAATGGCGATTGAAATGTGCCTGGTCGTAATATCCAAAGTCTAAAGCAATATCTATCAGTTTTAGATTTGCTAGACTTTGCGAATAGATAATTGTTTCTACAACCCGTTCAAAACGGATAATTTTCAGATAATTTTTGGCAGAAAACCCCGTAAGTTCCTTAAAATTTCTTTCAAATTGCCGTTGCGACCGAAAAGCCTGCGTAGTTATTTCCTTAACAGGGATTCGCCCTTTTGTATGATGGATTTTCGTTAGTATTTTCTCGAAACGCTGATATTTTGATTGGCTGGTTTTAATCTTCTTTTCAATGAACGTTGTAATAATTTGTATTCTTTCACTAAAGGTTTTTGCTTCAAAAATCTGTTCTTCTATTTCATTTTCCTGCTTCCCTAAGATTGAAGCGATATCGTAACTTTCATTGGTCAGTAGATTTGCGGGAGTATTAAAAAGCGTTGCTAAAGCAAGGGGCAGAAAACGAACACTGAAAATTCCGGTCTTTTTAGATGCTGCAAAATAGTATTTGTATTTGTCGCTTTGTCCGAAGAAACCTGCTTTAAAACTTTTTCGCTATGTCCGTTTAAACCCGCTGTAACGTAATTGCCAATGTAATGAAATTGCATTTCCAATTTACTGCTTGCAATGGCGTGATGAGGAAAAATCGGTCCACTATTATTTTCCTGTTCACCCACCCAAAAGAAGTCTATGTATTTTTCTAAGTGTTCCGGTGGTTGTGCTGTTTGATACATTCTGTCTGTTGCTTGATGTTTAATCAACCCCTTCCAACATTACGCCTAACTCTTTAATAGAAGAAAGTTTTATGCAGATAGTAAAAAGTAAAAGTATTTTCAAATCAATGCAAAAGACCCAAGAAAATTCAAGATAATGGATTACTTTTTAGGTAGTTATTATCCATCCTATTCTGATCGTTTCGTCAAAACAATTTGCTATGCGTAGTCCGTAAAAGTTATAGCCAGTCGCAGACAGCTATACGAAATACGCAGTATGGTTTCACCGGCTGGTTAAAACGCTTACCGGTAAAAAGCAAGGGCAGCCGAGCCCCTTTTACCCTCACAGTTCCATTTTCTCTGCCCACTCCAATCCGTTAGGCAAATCCATTGAATTAAACTCCAGGTGAATTACCCGGCGATGCTTCTGGTTGACCGTTTTGGCCGAAGAATGCAACAATAGTGGTTTCATCAGGTGAATGCCGCCGCAGCCTACTTCACAGGTAAAGGGCAAGGTGTTTTGGGTGATCAGGGCAATTTCCTCGGGACTGAGCCACTTGTTCTGCGAACCCGGAATAATCTGTAAGGCCCCATTCTTTTCGTCCGTATCGTCCAGGTGAATCCTCACCGTAACGGTGTTCTTTAAAAACTCCTCCGGCGGACAAACACCCACGATTCCTTCTTTCCGGGTCCAGCCGAAGAAGCCTTCCGTTTGGATTTTTTCCTTGACTGAGATAGTCGTGTCTTGGTGCCAGGTCACGTACCAGTTAGAAGCCGGTGGTTTGTCGAAGTAGAGGGCTTTGGTCAGAAATAATTCAGGATGAATAGCCGCCAGTATTCTTTTCAGGTTCTGGTTGAGGATTACATTCCCCAACCCGGGAATTACCCCCAGCACATTCCGGATGGCATAGACCGGTTTATCCGGCGCTTTTCCGGTTTGATCCTGGTAACGGGCCAGCAACGTCTTCACGTGGTTCATCTCCTTGCGCGTAAATACGTGTTGCAGGATGGAAAAGCCCCGGTATTGCAGCTTTTTGAGCTGGCTGGACAGATTGGCATTGTGGGTATCGTAATTGTATTGGTCCAAAGCATCGCATAAAGCCTCTTTAATACCGCGTTTCAGCTTTTCCGGGCCCAGTACTTTGATTTGGTCGCCAAAACCCAGAATCTCCCGTTCCAATTCGTAATTAAGCTGCACAAATAGCGAAATCACTACCCCATTGGCATCCGGCAACGTCAGGGAGTAACTTCCTTCGCTATTGGTGGCTGTGCCAATAGTAGTACCTTTCAACAGTACAGTTACGCCGGGCAGCGGCTCACCCGAACCATTTACCGTAACCTTACCCGTTACCGTTATGCTGCCTGGGGTCCGGTCCGGAAACTGCTCCCTATGGATCGGGTAGAGGTGAACGTAAAAATTGCTAGCAGGATCAGCAGCAAAAGCTTCTGCCGGCAAGCATAGAAGTTGGGTTTGAATAGTTTTTCCATACGGAGGGATATAAGCGGATGTATAAATTCAGATTCGGCTTCGGTCAGTGGCCGGCAGATGCCCTACTAATACTTAGGTGAATACTTGACTTACTTGAAATACTCGGCGGGGCTGGGTTCGGTAGCTTACCTTAGCAAAAGCGTATAGGCAAATGTGAAGAAGTTTTTGCCCAATTCGTTGCCGGGGGCTCAATCAAATACGTTCAAACTCATATCAGAATAATACCAAAGTTTACCGCAAGGGGCTTGACCGGCATGCGGGGCCGTCGACCCATTGCCGGAAGGTCCAGCAAATATCTTCCCAAGAAATAGAATGGTTTCAAGTATAAATGGTATTTTTATACCTATAAGCGCTATTCTGTTTTCTATGAAGGTAGACAATCTGGTGGATGAGCCTTTTTATGTAAACAAATGTATTGAGTTGCTGGAAGCGAATTTACAGCGGGGGAAAAGCGCCTACTGGAAAGACAATGACTTTCAGAAGTTAAGCAACAGGATTCATGACTCGGCCAAGATTTCGATCAGTGTACCTACCCTGAAGCGGCTCTTTGGCCGGATTAAAACCCATGAGAATTATAATCCTCAGATAGAAACCAAAAATGCGGTTGCTATTTTTCTGGGGTACGAAGACTGGCAACATTTTAAATACATGTATGCCCAGTCAGTTTCTGCCACTAATGCTCCCGGAAATGTTCTTCCCGCTGATGTGGCCGTTAAGTCCACTGAAAACAGTTATACCGAAAGCCTACCTCTTCCGCTTCAGGAGCCTGAGATTCCTCTAGCAGAGAGGAAAAGCGTACTGGATGAAAAGAAAGCTTCCCGTCCATTTTTTAATGCCAAATGGCTTGGTTCAGGAGCCGCAGCTATCATTGCTTGTTTGCTGCTCTACGGGTTGTTATCTAAAACTGTTTCGAAAAGCTGCTCCTACTCCGGTTTTTAAAGGCCGGAATGTAAAGGGCATGATGCCTCACACGGTTGTGTTTGATTACAATGTGTCAGATCTGAAAGAGGATACGGTTTGGGTGGATTATGACGAGAATAAGCGATTTTTGAAGCAGAAAGCTTTTTTGCCCAAAAACAAGTATACGATCACCAAGACTTTTTTTTCTTCCCAGGTTGTATAAAGTCAGGCTGCTGGCTGGAAAGGACGTCTTTCAGGTAGCCAGTGTACACGTACTTAGTGATGGATGGAAGTCATTTGTGTTTGATAATGAGCATTATTTTCTAGGCCCGCATCTACTGCCATCCGTCAGGGCTTTGCACACGTGTTACCTGAGGAGGTAGAACAAGCCGGGACCCTGGTTAAGAACCAGCCTTACCAGGTAGAATACCGCAACATAGCTGATTTTCCGGCAGTAGGTGATCATTGCAGTATTGAGACACGCATTAAGATTAACTCACAAAACATCCTTTCCTGTCGTGATTTTTCCTTTCAACTGCTGGGCAATCAGCGAAATATACGGGTAACCCTGGTTAAACCAGGCTGCTACGGCTGGTCCGAACTGAGTGCGGCAATGTTTTCCTGGATGGCAACTTCCAGGATTTGTCCGCTTTCGGTCAGGATTTATCTGACTGGCGTACCTTGCGGGTAGAAGTAAAAGACGGCAAAGCGATTATTTTACTGGATAATAAACGTATTTACCAAATACCTTATAAACAGGCGATCGGCCCCTTTGAAGGGCGTTATTTATGGTTTTAACGGAGGAGGGGCAATAGATTTTCTCAAACTCTACAACGCCAAAGGGTATTAGTTTACCAAGACCATTTTGAATAGGTATTATTCAGCTTGAATCGTCTCTCCGCTGATTGAGTAAAAATAGGTATAGGTCTAGTCTTTTTTTCATTTACCTATCCCGATCCGCCTCTTGATTCCCGCTACCCTCATCTCCTGCTTGGCAGAAGAAGTCTATGATTAGAACTATCAGGGGACTTTTTATAGATGATGTCTCCAGCGGCAATGATAGAAAATTGAAATTGCAAAAATGATTAGATACTAAGAGTGAATTCTCCATTTAGGAGAGGAAACCGTAACAAAAAAGGGTCAAATAAGTTAACGACTGTATAGCAAGCATTATCACAAATTAGAGCGTTCTTACAGGTTGAATATAGTAAGCCAGGCGGATGGAAACTTTTATAGAATGCGACACAACTTCTCGGAAAACGAGTAAGAATCTGAATATTAACAGCTTAAGTAAAACCATCTCTAGGCAGACCTTCCTGAAGGGCCCGAAATTGTTGTATTATTTATAGATTTAGCGGCCCTGTTCGGGAAAATTGATTGGAAAAGGCAATTTTCCCTTCTTTTAAAACGATTGAAAATCAACCTTTTCCGAGAAGTCATGACTCTCTCTATAAAAGAAGGATAAAAAGCTGTATACTGCCGCCTTACTGTAGAAACGTATATTCTTGACTCCGCAAGAAGCCACACTCATTGAACGTTTGAAGGCCGGTGAAGAAGCAGCCTTTGAGTACCTGTTTCATACCTATTATGCGTTGCTGTGCGTGTATGCCAAAAATCGCTGGGAGATACTGACCAGGCTAAAGAAGTTGTGCGGGAAGTGTTCGTCCGGTTCTATGAACAGCGGGAAGGGTTACCTCAGATTTCCTCCTTAAAAGCTTACCTGTATAAGTCGGTGCATAATGCCTTCAATCAGCTTAAGCAAAGCAAAGTTTACCATAGTCACCACCTAAAACTGTAACTTCTGCTGCCACATGCCGAAGCGGCAGAGGAACTCCTGCGACTGGAACTGGAGGAGAAAATCTGGCAAGTGGTGCAAGGTTTACCGGATCAGTGCTGGCGCATCTTTCAGATGAATCGCTTTGAGGGGAAGAAGAATAAGCAAATCGCCGGGGAATTAGGCCTCTCCATCCGGACGGTAGAAACCCAGATGAGTAAAGCCTTGAAAATACTGCGGGAAGCACTTGCCGACTATCTGCCCTTGCTGCTATTGACTACGACTGTCCTTTTGTAAAAATCTTAAAAAACTTCCACTCTGATACGTGTGTTTGCCGCTAGGATTGTCTTACCCAAAACAATGGGTATGCCTCCTTCTATTCCGCCTCATATCGACCAACCACTGTTAATCCGCTTCCTGGACGGGGAAGCGACCCCGGAAGAACAACAGCAGGTAGAGACCTGGGCAGCGGCGGACCCCAGGCACCAACGATACCTGGAGGAGATGGCCCTGCTGTGGCAAAATAGTGCTTGGGCTAAATAATTTGCGTCGATTGATGCTACCCAGGACTGGCAAAAGGTAAAGGCTAAAATGAGGGTGAACGAGCCGGAAGCGAACCTGATACCTCTGCATCAAAAGTACCAATGGGTATATTCCTGGCTGAAAATAGCGGCGGTAGCCGTGCTGGTGCTAGGCCTGGTAATAGGCTTCAATGACAGGCTGAGGCAACTTCTGTTGAATAACCAGAAGGTAGCAGTAGCTACCACCCAACCCATCCAACTCACGCTTTCGGATGGCACCAGGGTGTATTTAAACAAAAATGCCCGTCTAACCTATCCGAAAAGTTTCACCGGCCCGACCAGAGCAGTAAGCCTGTCGGGGGAAGCCTTCTTTGAGGTAGCCAAAAACCCGGAAAAGTCTTTTTTGATCACCTCCGGTGCCGTGGTGACTCGGGTACTAGGAACCTCTTTTAATGTAAATGCCTCCCGGAAAGACTCCGTGCTGGTAACCGTGCTCACCGGGAAAGTAGCCGTGTCTGAGAGAGAAAAGAAGGAAGCTCAGTTAAGCTTAACGCCAGGAGAAATAGGCATCTATCATAAGGGCATATTTTCAGAAGCACCTAATACCGATCCAAATTTTCTGGCCTGGAAAACCGGCATACTCACGTTTAGTAATACACCTTTGCCCATTGTGATCAGAGACTTAAGTAGCTACTACAGCCAACCAATCCAACTGGAAAGTAAGGGGCTAGCAACTTGTGCCCTCACTGCTACCTTCCGGCAGCAAAGCCTGGAGGAGGTACTTTCCGAAATGCAACTGGTCCTGCCAATTCAAGTCCAAAGAAAGGGCCGCACTATTCTCCTTACGGGCGAAGGATGCCAGTAAGTGGCTGCCTGAAAGGCAGGGATTAGTCCTTGATGAACCTAATACACTTCTCATAATTACCATTCCGTTGCATGCGCACACTACGACTGCTCTTTTGGCTTTTGCTTATCCCTATGCCCTGGCTCTACGCCCAGAATACTGAAGATTTGCTGGAGAAGCAGATTCGTCTGGAGAAAACCACTGGTACGGTGCAGGAAATCTTGCAGGAACTGAGCCAGCTAGGCGGCTTTACCTTTTCCTACAGCAATCACCTGCCCCTGCAAAAACAGGTAACCATTCAACGCGCCGAGCAATCTTTACGGGAACATTTGGCGGAAGTATTTGCTGGAGAACTGATTGAGTATATTGTCCGGAATGATAAGGTCCTGCTCCGTAATAAGCTTAACCCGCAAAAAGGAGAACCAACTAAAGGGAAAATTACCATCAGCGGCTACGTGCGGGAAAAGGGCAGCGGCGAGTTGCTGCCCGGCGTGAACGTGTACCTGCCCGGCAGTACCACCGGCACTCCTACCAATCAGTACGGCTTTTACTCACTGACCCTGCCCGAAAGCGATTCCCTGACGCTGATCTTCTCCTTTGTGGGGTATCAACCGGAAGTCCATAGGTTCTCCCTGCGGCAGCCCAGGGAGTTGAATGTAGAACTGCAAGCCGGCACCATGCTGGCCGAGGTAGAGGTGCAGGGGAGTCAACCGGAGCAGGTAAGTCAGTCAGTGCAAATGAGCCAGATCGAACTGCCAGTGTCTCAGATTAGAAAAGTGCCCGCTCTATTGGGGGAAAAAGACGTGCTCAAAGTACTGCAACTCATGCCCGGCGTGCAGAAAGGCACCGAAGGTAGCAGCGGCTTGTACGTACGCGGGGGTGGCCCCGACCAGAACCTAATCATTCTGGATGACGCAGTGGTATACAACGCTTCGCACCTGTTTGGCTTTTTCTCCCTGTTTAATGGCGATGCCCTCAAAAGTGTGGAACTCACTAAGGGTGGCTTCCCGGCCCGCTACGGCGGCCGTTTGTCATCGGTGCTGGAAATGACCATGAAGGAAGGCAACAAGGAGAAACTGCGCGGGGAAGGCGGTATCGGGCTGATTTCCTCCCGGCTCACGCTGGAGGGACCGCTGCGGAAAAACAAGTCCTCCTTCCTGGTCTCCGGCCGGCGCACCTACGCTGACGCCCTTTTTCGCCCTTTTATTCCCAAGGGCGACGCGGGTTACTACTTTTACGATCTGAATGCCAAGGTAAATTACGACTTTGGGCGCCGGAACAAACTGTACCTGAGTGGGTATTTTGGTCGCGACAATTTGTTTACCCGGAAGCGCTACGACGACCAGTCCTATCAACAGGCTAGGCTGGACTGGGGCAACGCCACGGGCACGCTCAGGTGGAACCACCTGTTTTCAGATAAACTCTTTACCAATACCTCGCTGATCTTTACTCATTACCGCCTCCGTACATTTGAGTCCGCCCAGGAGCCGGATGGGTCGGAGTATTTGCGGCAATATACATCCAGCATCCGGGACATTTCCCTCAAGCACGACTATGACTTTTTCCCCACCCCGAAGCACTTTGTCAAGTTCGGGCTCATCAGTACCTACCACCGCTTCACGCCGGATGCCCTCGTGCTCAAAGACACCGATGTCAATGAGCAGCGGCGGCAAGGCGAGGTCATCGACGTAGTAGAGTCGGGACTCTATTTGGAAGATACCTATAAGCCGTGGTCACGGCTGAAACTGAATGCGGGGGTGCGGTTGAGCCACTTTGCCCGGAAAAAGGGCGGATACGTGCGCGGAGAGCCGCGCCTGGCAGCCGCTTACAACTTCACCGATGATCTTTCCCTGAAAGCATCCTACGCGCAGATGAATCAGTACGTGCACCTGCTCACGGGCACGGGCCTGGGCTTGCCCACGGACTTGTGGGTGCCGGCAACGGGAGAAGCTCCTCCGCAGCGGTCGCGGCAGGTGGCCGCCGGCATTGCCAAGGACTTTCCCCAAAAGGGACTGGCCCTCACGCTGGAAGGTTACTACAAGAAGATGGACAACGTGATTGGTTACCGCGAGGGAGCCAATTTCCTGCCCATCAACAACAGCGCGGAGAGTGCCAATCAAGTGCGCTGGCAACACAACGTGACCAGCGGGCAGGGATGGTCGTACGGCACCGAAATGCTGTTACAGAAAAAAGAAGGCCGTTTCACGGGCTGGGCTGCGTACACCCTCTCCTGGACGCTTTTGCAGTTCGACGAACTCAACTTCGGCCAGAAATACTTTGCCCGCTATGACCGGCGGCACGACATCTCCCTGGTGGGCATCTACGAAATCAGCCCCCGCATTACCCTGTCGGGCACCTGGGTGTACGGCACGGGCAACGCCATTACCCTGCCCGTCGCCTCCTTTAGGGTGGCGGAACATTTTCCTTCAGCCCTAACGTTAATCGAGGTTCGACTACCTCTTCCTCGGCCAATTACTACGGGAGAAAAACAGCTTCCGGATGGCCGCTTACCACCGACTGGACCTAGCCCTGCAGTTTCGCAAGCAAAAGAAGCGCTACGAGCGAACCTGGGAGTTTGGTCTCTACAACGCCTACAGCCGGCAGAACCCCTTCTATTACTACCTCCGCACTGAACTGGAGGGAGGCAAAGTGCTCAAGCAAGTATCCCTGTTTCCCATTATTCCTTCCGTAAACTATCATTTCAAATTCTAATGAAACTCTTCAAAAATAGTAGCCTGCTGGCCCTGGCCCTGCTGCTACTGGCCTGTGAAAAAGAAGTAACCTCCCCGAAACTTGCCGGCTACCAGAGCCAGTTGGTGATCAATGCGTTTATTTCTCCTCAGGATACGCTGCTGCGCGTACTGGTCCACCAGTCCAGAACCGTAACGGACGATCAGCCCGTTTATGCTAGTGGCGCCGTGACGGATGCTACTATTTCCCTTTCCGACGGGCAGCGGACCATCCGGTTCCCACCGGCTCAATCAGATTCCATCCTCCGGGGGTACGTATACCAGGTCCGGGCGGAAGAACTACCCATAAAGGCGGGCCATACCTATTACCTGGAAGTGCGTACCCCCGATGGGCGACTAGCCAAAGCGCAATGTACCGTCCCGGTCGCCAATACGACTGCCGAGTGGGTCATAGACTCTACTGAAGTATCGGAGAATGGCTTCAATTTCAAGCGGTACACCGGTAACTTGCGCTGGCAGGACCAGGCCGGGGAGGCAAACTACTACCGGATAGCGGCGGAGGCTGCGATAACACAAACCAATAGGCGGGATCTGTTTATCCCGCTGTCCTGGGATGGGAACTATTCTGCCTTCTTCAGTGATGAGCGGCTCGATGGCAGCGTATTCACCTCTCCTACCAATACCTTTTCTCTTAACCAGCTTGCTACCTCGGCTACCTTGTACGTCCACCTGCTTACCACTGACCGTTCGTACTTTCAATACCACCGCACCCTGCGCAGCAACGAAACGGGCAACCCATTTGTCGAACCGGTCCTGATCTACTCCAATGTAGAAGGAGGTCTGGGGGTGTTTGCGGCGTTTAACCGCACCACGTTGGTTCTCAAATTAAAGTAAAACTCAGTCCAGAACATACAACTGGGGTTCCCCCTTTTTAGTAGATGGCTAGTTAAGCGCAAGCAACTATTTGATACTGGTAGTATTGCTCATACTGCTCCGGACTCCTGTACCCTAACGTCGAGTGCCTTTGTAAGTCTCCCTGTTTTTCGGATAGAGTATAAACCGAGAACGGTAATAAATAACCTTAGTATAAGGAGACTGCTCGAATTGGTGTGCCTAGAGGGTGAAATGAGTAATTTTACCGCATGGCGCAGGATTATGATAAGTTGCTCAAAGAAATTCTTCGGGAAGTGTTTCCAGCCATTACGGAAAAGGTCTTAGGCATACAGACCAGAAGAATCGATCCTCTTCCCTTTGATTTACAATATACCACTGAGCTTAAAACGGATCAACTTTATAAAGTAACGCCTCTTACGGGCCCCGCCTTTGCTTTGCACGTAGATTTACAGACGAAGAATGATAAAGCCATGCCTGCCCGGATGCTGGCCTATTGCGGTTTGATTCACTTACTGCATGGATTACCTGTGCATCAGTACGTTTTGTATACGGGTAAGGGTAAGCTGTCCATGCCGGCTACCATTACCTTTCCAGCGTTTACTTACCAGTATCGTTTACTGGACATGCGACAATTCCCTTATCAGACTTTCCTGCAGTCACAGCAGCCTGAGGAGGTATTGCTAGCCATTATTGCTGATTTTGGAGAGGAGTCAAGCCGATTGGTAACCCAGAAGATTTTGCGTAAGTTGAAGGAACTTTCGGTCAGTGAAGCAGAATTATCCCGAAGAGTAAAGCAGCTTAGCCGGCTGGGCACATTACGCAATATCAGTACAGTAATTATTCAAGAAGCACTTGCGATGGCAATTACACTGGACAAAACCAAAGATGGCCTTTATCAATTAGGCCAGCAGGAACGGCAAGAGGAGATTGCCTTGAACCTGCTCAAGGAAGGGTTAGCGGAGGAGATGATTATTCGGGTGACGGGTTTGACGCCTAAGGAAATTAATCAATTGAAACAACGCCTCTCCAGTAAGCAATAAGGCTCACTGGGAGCTCTTATGCATGCACATATTCAGTTGCTGCCGAATCGTCTTTGTTGTGATTCGAATTTAAGCTGTTTACCGTTTTTCAACTACTGGCAAAGGTTTCGCTTTAAAATAACAATAAAGCGAAACGGAAGAATTTATAAGTAGTTGAGTATGAAAATCGGTTATGCCCGCGTGTCTACTCAAGACCAGAACATTGATCTGCAACTGGACGCCCTCAAAAAGTATGAATGCTCGGTAATTTACTAGGAGAAAAAGAGCGGTAAGAATAGTGAGCGGCCAGAGCTCAAAAAAATGCTGCAAAGCATCCGGGAAGGAGATGTGCTGGTGATCTGGAAATTAGACCGGCTGGGTCGGTCATTAACACGGTGGCTAAACAGAAAACGTTCTATCAATTCAGAAGACGTAAACTGCTGCAAGACAAAGTTATTCCTGAGCTAACGGCCCAGCACACCAGTGAGGAGGAGTTGGATACCTGGAGCTTTTCGTCGCAAACAATTCGGGACAGCTAACTCAAGATGTTGTTTGCCATCTGCACCCCGCTCCTTGCTCCGCAAGCCCGGATTGGGTTGGCCTTGCGGATTCTTTAAGGAGGATCATCTGCTTTCGGTCTGCATGAAGAACCAGGATCTTTACCCGGGTCTGATCTCCCGTTTACCTGATCTCCCTAATCCACCAACTCGGCCAGGGCCTGGTGAATCTGACTGACGGCCATGGCCCCCTCTCCTACCGCTGAGGCTACCCGCTTAATAGACCCTGCCCGCACATCGCCGGCGGCAAATACCCCGGGTACGCTGGTTTCCAGCATCATTGCCGGCCGTTCCAGGGGCCAATCAGTTCGGGTAGCTTCAGCGCCCGTTTTCACAAAGCCCTTCTCATCCAGGTGCAGGCAACCCTTGAGCCACTGCGTATTGGGTACAGCTCCCAGCATCAGAAACAGGTGTCGGATGGGGCGGGTTTCCCTTTGGCTAGATTTATGATTCATCCAAGTGACTTCTTCTAAAAACCGGTTTCCTTTCAAAGCAATTACCTCGGTAAAAGGATGCAGAGTAATGCGGCTGGAAGCACTGATCCGCCGGATCAGGTAATCGGACATGCTGGCAGCCAGACTTTCACCTCGTACCAGCATGTGCACGTGGCGGGCGTAGCGCGACAGAAATACGGCGGCCTGTCCAGCCGAGTTTCCTCCCCCAATTACCACCGCTTCTTCGTTTTTACAAATTTCGCCTTCCATCGCCGTGGCGGCATAATAAATACCAGCGCCTTCGAAAACCTCCCCGCGCGGCACGTTAAGTTTGCGGTAACGTGCTCCCGATGCCACAATCACCGTCCTGGTCTGTACCTGCATCTTTTGGTCGAGCTCTACCCGGTAAGGCCGCTGATTGCAATCAAGGGATTGTACCCAGTAAGGCAAGGCAATAGTAGCCCCAAACTTATGGGCCTGCACCTGCGCCCGTCCGGCTAATCCCTGTCCGGAAATACCGAGCGGAAAACCCAGGTAATTCTCTATTTTAGAACTGGTACCCGCCTGTCCGCCGGGCGCTTCTGCCTCCAGCAGCAGCGTGCTTAATCCTTCGGAAGCCGCATACACGGCCGCCGAAAGTCCAGCCGGACCAGCGCCAATAATGGTAACATCGTAGGTATGATCGGGCTGAATCTGCTCCACCAGCCCCAAGGCCTGGGCCAATTCTAAATTGGAAGGATTACGCAGTAATTCTTCCTGATTATGGACCAGCACTACGGGCAACTCCTCGCGGTTTACTGCAAATTTACTAAGCAGTTGCTGGCCCGACTCCCCAAAATCCAGTAGCTGGAAGGGATACCCGTTACGTTCCAGAAAACGTTCCATGCGCAGCACATCGGCCGAGGGTTCAGTGGCAACGATGGTGACCGATCCCTGTTTATGAGAAATAAAGCCCATTCGCCGGAGTATAAAGGCCTGCATAATGAGTTCACCCACATCGGGTTCAGCCGCCATCATTTTTCTGAACTGCGTTCTGTTTACCCGAACCACCCGCCCGTCTACGCCCATGCGGCCACCTACCAGAATTTCCCGGTCGTTGAAAAGGTCTAGTTCGCCCGTAAACTGCTTCTCCCGGTGCACAGTAATGACTCGGGGACCTTCTACGGCATACTCATAAATCTCAATATTGCCTTCCAGCACGATGAAAAAGTCTACGCTCCGCTCCCCGCGCTCAAAGAGCACGGTGCCTTTGGGCAGTGACTCAACTGCCCCAAAAGGCTTTGTCCGGTCAATTTGCTCATCGGTAAGGGTAGGAAAGATTTGGGCGGTTCGGGTATAGGGATCATTTGGATCAAGCGGCTGGTTGGGGATAACAGGTGTCATACTTAAATAACAGTGTCGGGTTGTTGTTCTAAACGGCCCGCTCTAAAGCAAAGTTCGCTATTTGCCCCATCCCTAGTCAATGGAGTGGGTACTTTTACCAATGATACGGGTTGCACGATGAGCCTTACACCACCTTACGGCTGGAAGCAGAAAATAGTATACCTGTCAGGTTAAACGCATTTAAATTTGGTTGATATTGGAGAGGATGTCTTTGAGGTAGTTATCATCCCAACCGGCCATTTTACGTCGGTTTTTGATACTTTCTTGGTCTGGGAGTTGATTAAGCATTTGCAGGGTAAGTTTGCGGGCAGTGGCTAGATTTTGAGGCGCATTGCCAGTTTTGATTCGGGCTGTATCTTCGCGAAAGACCACATCGAGTGTCCAGTGCAAACGGTTCTCAATACTCCAATGATTGCGGATAAAGTGATTGAACTGCTGGGCTGAGAGGGCAACATCCTCAAATAAAACCTGGTTTCACGGCTGGTGATTCCATTCTTTTCCCGGCTTGCTGCAATCATAATGATACTTTTCAGGTGCTTCCCGGCATGTAAATCATCGAATAAGGCCAAGTGGTTTTCCACGTAACAGATTCGCTTTTCAATTCGTCCACTGCCAAAGTCTACCCATTCATCTTTCGGCAGGAATGCCTTATTTTCTCCATGCGTTCGCTGACTTGCTCATAAATGCTCTTTTGATTTTGCTTCAAAGCCATCAAGTAATGCCCCTGCTTTTCGACAATTAGATCCGCATTTGTTAATTGTCCCCCGGCGGACCCAAATGCACGCTTGTCGCCAGGCACAACTCACTACCGTATCTTTTAGGTCCAGGCTCTTAAGCAGTTCGGGAATGGCGGTTTTCTCGTTGCTTTTCTCCGATACTTTTTCCTGTCCCAAGACTAATTCATGTTCTGATACTAGAGACACTCACCAGACAAATCCCACTTTAGCCGTTCCCCTTAATACTTTCCCGTCCACATTAATCTGGGTAAGCTCCCTTTTCAAAGTGGGATTCCGTCGTGAAAGTGGAAGGTGGGAAAAGAGTATATTTCACGCTCTTAACCACTTTACTAATGGCAAGCAAGAAGACCTATACTTGAGCCTATCTTCGTAGAAGAGATCCAGGAGTTTAAAGAAGAAGCCGTGCGATTGGCGGACCTCACATGCACTTTGGGAGGAAAAATCGAAACTGGAGCCCGCCTCATTACCGAGACGCCCGAATCTAACCCGTATGGGCCGCATACGAATTGTTTTTAGCGAAAAAAACCAACAAAACCGTTCGAGCTGGGATCAGCTTGCCGTACTTTATGCGGTGCGTGGTCCCGGAGAGTTATTTGAAGAAGTAAAGGAACGACGACTGGAGGTTACTGCCGAACCGGTGCTTTACCAGTGGCGCGAAGTGCGTCCCGGCGAAGCCGGTCATGTGCTACTCAAACAGAAGGCTTCCGACGAAATCTTTAAACAAGTGGTGGAAGACCTGATGGTGCAGGCTCCTAAAAAATAGTGCATAAAGTGAGTCGCCTTTAACCTGCCCAGACTGAGTTTATATTTCAATTGACTTGTTCTATTTTGCCAATCAATGAACGGCTGATTCAACTACCGCTGCCCCTCCTACTCTTGGGAAGGAAATTAGACTACAACGCTTAAATTATCCTCCCTCACCAGGCGTAGTTGTTAAATTCAAGACTTTCGCGATTTTTACCCCCAATCCCTGAAGGGAGCTCGGAACACGTTCAGAAAAGTCCCCTTTAGGGGTGTTTTGCGAAAGTCCTGAAACTATCAGAATTTTGAAGAGATGCATCAGATGGGGAAGCCTACTAACCAGTGGGTTGACTGAAAACAAGTAGCATCAAATCCCATAATTATGGTTTAGTTGACGGATTTATAGTCTAATCAATTTTTAACGTATGAAAAGATATTGGTTCCTGTGGGTATTTCTGCTGCGGCTCCTGCCGGAAAGCTATACCGTTTTGGTGGCACAAAAGCGGCCGTCTCCCAATGTCCTGATGATCTGCGTGGACGATCTGAATGATTACATTGGTGGTATGGGCCATCCGGACGCCATTACGCCCAACCTGGATAAACTGATTAAGCGGGGCACTTTGTTTACCAATGCCCATTGCCAATCCCCCCTGTGCGGTCCGTCACGGGCCGCCATTATGACTGGCCTCCGGCCTTCTACGACCGGCATTTACGGACTGTTAAAAGATAATGCGGTCAAGCAATCAAATGAGGCTACGCGAAATAATACGTTCCTGCACCAGTATTTCAAGGACCAGGGTTATTATACCATGGGCATTGGCAAGATATTTCACGAATCCACGCCCGATGGATTGCTAAGCGAAAACGGCGGCCGGGAAAAGGGTATTGTGGGCCCTTTTCCGCCCCAAAAGATGAGTTACCTCCGGGGGCCGTACCGACAGTGACTGGGGCGCCTTCCCGGAAAGTGATGAACAGATGCCCGATTACCGGACGGCTCACTGGGCCATCGAGCGGCTCAGCCGAGCATACGATACCCCTTTTTTCCTGACGGTTGGCTTCTTCCGTCCGCACGTACCCTGGCACGTGCCCCAGAAATGGTTCGATCTATACGACCCGGAAAAACTGCACAAGCCGCCTTATTCACCTGCTGATATGGCCGATCTACCGGCGATAGCCTTACAGATTGAGTCGGTTTTTATGCCTTCTACTGAGTGGGCCATTGCCAATAATCAGTGGGGTAAGGCGTTGCAGGGGTATCTGGCAAGCATCTCTTTTGTGGACCATTATATCGGGGAAGTACTGAAAGCGCTGGAAGCCAGTCCGCACGCCAACAATACGATTATTGTGCTATGGTCCGACCACGGCTACCGGATGGGCGAGAAAAACCGGTTTGCCAAACAGCATCTCTGGGAGCGGGCCACGAAAGTTCCGTTAATTTTTGCCGGTCCGGGCATTCCGAAAAATAAGCAGGTCAGTGCTCCGGTGGAATTGTTTTCCGTGTATCCTACCCTGACGGACCTCTGCGGTTTGCCGCCTAATCCGCATTTGGAAGCCCGGAGTATCTATCCTTTACTCAAAAATCCGGGAGCCAACTGGACGCATCCGGCCATTACAACCTGGGGGCGCAATAACCACGGAATCCGAGCCGAGAATACCATTACATCCATTACGAAGATGGTTCGAAGAGCTATACGTCATGAAAGACGACCCGAATGAGTGGAAAAATGTGGCATCAGAACCAAAGTATAACCGGGTAAAGGAAAACCTGAAGCAGTTTTTACCCAAACTCAATGCGCCCTGGTCGCCCGGTAACAGCTACGATGGCGTGGAGTATTTTAAAAAACAACGGCTGGAAGACAGTAAATAGTCGGATTGGTCATTGGTCATTGAGAAAAAGACCATTCAGGATAAAAATTAATGACCTCTCTGCGTACCGACGCGATTAATCGCCTCTCCAACTATGGGGTACTGACTAAGGCACCGATTGACCAATAACCGCTGACTCTTGTCTCGCCTCGAAAATCCGTATCTGCCGGAACAGCACTGAACATGCTACGGCGCTAGGTTCCTTCAAAATGGGCAATATGTTGCGGGTCACGCCGGACATCTGGGGCTCCCAGACTGACATTGACAAATGCTTCGCCGCCTGGAAAAAATGGCAGGGAAAAGAAGCGCCGGGTTTCTGGATTGATATGGATATGATTCCTTTCGGGCAGTTGCTGATACCTTCATTACCCTACGGGCCCTGGCTGCTTCACCGCTCATGATGGGTGGTGATTTACCAACTCTGGATGACTTTTCTTTGCAATTGCTTACGAATAAGGAGATGATTGCCTGCAATCAGAACGGCGTGATGGGCCGCTAGTGTATGAAAAAGACAGTGTAGAAGTCTGGAATGGATAATCAGCTAAAAGCCGGAAGTTTGGGTAATATATGGGAAGGTGGCCGGGTAACCAGCACGCAGCCGGCTGCCATTAATGCGCATGGCGTCTTGTTTCTGAGGTATTAGAAATCGCCTACTGTACGGGCAGGTTTCCCGGCTGCGTTGGTTTCGGTGATGGGGTTACATTACTCCACCAGCAACTTTCTTTCCGTCCGGCGATTCGCCTGTTGTACGCAAATGATGTACATTCCCGGCGTCCAGCCCCGCACCGGAATCTCCACCTCACTATAGGTACGCTTCGGTGAATACCTCATCGTTTGGTATAATCTACCGGTCAGATCCGTTACCTGAATCTCCATCACTTCACCGGTAGGGCTGTTTACCGCCAGTTTCACCTTTCCCGGGCCGGATTCGGAAACACTGTCGCTTGCAGTGGCAGTAATTCTTTAGTCTCAAGTGAGTGCCGCACGGCCGTTCGGGCAGTAGGATTCGCACTGGGGCTGCTGGTAAAGGACAGGTAATCCATATTTACGCCCATCACGCCCGTAGCGGTTAATCTTATTTTGTTTTCTCCGGCAACAAGATTCGCATTAATTCCAGGAGTGGTTACCCAGGTGGTCCAGCTGCCGGTGGGATTAAAGGCTAGACTTGAAGAAACAACTGCACCATTTACGGTAAGTTTCAGGGGCCGGTTGGTAGTATAGCCATTGGCATACCGAAATCGGAGGTTCACCAGGCTGGCGTTGGCTTTGTCAATCGTCCATTCAATGTAGTCAGTATTGATGTTGTTGTAATTGCCGTAACCCGTACCCGTATAACCGGCGTTGACCTGACTGAAAGTAACGCCATTAAAAACTGCATCTTCGGCTTGCAGCGTGCCGCTTTGCAGGAGTTCATAGTCCAGATAATCGACGTTTGGTCCATACACACCGGTAACGCTTAGTTTGATGGTATTGGCGCCAGCCGCCAAAGTAGCCGTAGCGGTCTGTGGCAGCCAGGTTGACCAGCCACCCGTGTCGCCAAAAGGGAGGTTACTGCCAACTTGTGTACCGTTTACCTCCAGTTTCAAAGGCCGGTTGGCCCCGCCACCGTTAGCGTAAAAAAACTTTAAATTAACCGTTTTAGAACTGCCCGTTGGGTTGTATATCCGCCATTGAATGTAGTCGCCGGTGGTGTTGGCATAATCAGCGAAACCAGTACCCGAATAGTTTGGCTGGCTGGTGGCGAAAAAAGCGCCCTGTAAAGTGGCGCCTTCCGCCTCATATCTGCCGGAATATTTGGGTTTAGGCGCCTGCACCATTAAATTCTCCACGTAATCGGCCACCTGTTGATTGGTGATGGAAGATTTTTTGCTCAACACAATATCGTTATAATCGCCGGCTTCCAAATCGTCGTAAAAATATTTTATGGGATTGCCAACAACGGTTGGGTCCGGCTCACCGATGTAGTCAATCTCCAGATTATGGTTGGTGGCCTGATTAAAAATAATATCGTTACCGCGTACCCCGTAAATGACTGCCAACTGGTCCCAACTGGGACGGTTTTTATACGTTTTCTGCTCGAAGAACAGTTCATACGCTTTCCTTACCGGATTGGTAGCTGGGGTTTCGGCGGTAAGCCGTGCGCCGGTACCAATGCCGCCACCCAAAGGCATAATCACGATGGGCGTAGGCCACTCCAGGGAAATCCGCTCAGCATCACCCCGCCCCTCGAAAGACGAGTTAAAGCCATTGGTGTAGTGAATGTTGCCATCGTGATTGGACTCGCCGGTCATGAAAACCAACCGTTTTACTTTTTTGGCAATGAGTTGTTTTCCGGTCAGCGAACTGTACTGATCACCGCCCGTGTACATCAAATCTTCTACCATAGTCAATAATCCTACGGCTATTACCACCACGCTACTGTCAGGCGCTTCAGCCAGTAGTTTGCGATACAGGGGCACCCCGTTCCAGGTAGCCTTACTATTCGCATTAGGAAAATTAGCCTTGATGTACTCGTTGTAATAGACGTATTTATTCAGATTAGCCGTACCAGGGTCGGCAAAGCTGTTGCCGTAATTCCGGTACCGCTTAAAATTCAGCGGATCATTCACGTATTCACTTTCGGGCATATCGCCAATCGGAATGCCGGGACGCTGATAATACTGGTTAATAGCAGAAATGGTGGCTACCCCTAACCGGGTATTGCCATTGCGTTTAGCGGGAGCATTACAAATGACTCCTAAAATTTCGGCTTCGCCATTATCGGCCAGGGCGTGCAGCACGGCAAGCGCACCGGCATCATCCACGTCCAAGTCCATATCAGCGTCTAAAATTACTTTTACCGGCGTTTGCGCCTGCGCCACGCACAGGGAGGATACGATAAGCAGTACTGTAACGGCACGCAAAAGCGTTGTGAATAGCCCTGATCCGGCATAAGCTTTCCACATTAGTAAAGTTTTCTGCATACAAGATGAGTTAAGAGATAGAACTAATTGAGAGACAGGCTATTTCAAATGTATTGATTCGACGGCTGATTAAATGACACTTTTTTATGCATTTATGATGCTATTTTTCCGGTAAAGTCCTATAATTATTTGCAAATCACGACAGTACCTATAACCCTCCTGCTACCCAACAAAAAAGCCTGCCTTCAAACGGCAGGCTTTTTATGAGATTCAAACGGGATGAATTGCCTTATTTACTCGACTACTAACCTGGTCTGCGTACGGCGGTGGCCCTGCTTTACGTAAATACTGTACAGTCCCGGTGGCAAATCCCGCACCGGAATGGACAATTCGACTGATGTCCCTTGCAATTCTTTGTGCAACGTTTTGACTACCCGGCCCATAAGGTTGACCAGTTCAATCTCCAGTGCAGTGTTTACTGGACTGTTGATAGCCAAGGTTACTTTGCCGCTGGCTGGATTGGGGAATATCGTCGCCTGCAATGACAGCAATTCCCGTAGGGCCGTCCGGGCGGTGGGGTTCGCGCTGGGGCTACTGGTGAAAGACATATTATCCATATTTACGCCCATCACATTGGTGGCCGTTAAACGTACCTTAGTCTCTCCGGCCACGAAGTTGGCATTAATTCCGGGGGTGGTCGTCCAGGTAGTCCAGTTGCCGGTGGGATTAAAAGCCAGGCTAGCTGCTACTTCCGTTCCGTTGACCGTCAGTTTCAGGGGCCGGTTAGTGGTATAGCCATTGGCATACCGAAATTTGAGATTCACCGGGCTGGCATTGGCTTTGTCAATCGTCCATTCAATGTAGTCAGTATTGATGTTGTTGTAATTGCCGTATCCGGTTCCTGGTACCCCGCATTTACCTGACTGTAGGTAACGCCGCTTAAAAAGGCGTCTTCGGCTTCCAGCGTTCCGGCCTGTAACACTTCATAGGCCAGCACATCCACATTGGGGCCGTGAGAACCGAAAGTGCTTAGTTTAATCGTATTATCCCCGGCATTGAGGGGAACCGTCACGGTTTGGTTTACCCAGGTGGTCCAGCCGCCGGTTGGCCCGAACGGAAGATTCGAGATAACGGTACCATTTACCGTGAGCCTCAACGGCCGGTTGAATGTATCGCCATTCACGTAGCGGAACTTCAGCGCCGTATTTCCGGCAGTAGGGGCATTTACGATCCACTGAATATAGTCGCCCGAAGCATTGGTGTAGTCGGCATAGCCCGTACCTTCGTAGCCGGTCAGGATTGTTTTGACCGTCGGACCCGACAGGAGTGCGTCTTCTGCCTGCAGCGACCCGGAGTAGCTTACTGCGCCGTATTTGGTAACCGAATAATCGGTATTGGCACCAGCCACTATATCAGTATTGATTAAAGCAAAAACGTCATTGCCGGTGCCTACGCCGATAAACCCTTTATTGGCTTCATTGGTAAGATTCACCGGGTTAGCAGCATCCAGTAAATCAACCTCCGGACGGCGCAGACTGTGTAAAAGATTACCCGACAGCCAGCCCCAGTTTCGTATCATGGGATGAGTAGGATCGGAGAGTACCAACCCAATATCAAATTTTTCGATGGGATTGTCGTGCCGGGTGGCTCTCATTTGAAACAACCGTAACTGACGCCCGGTCTTATCATAGCTTAACTCGAAATGACCAGCCGGTCTTCGGGCGGCAGCTGCTTCCCAGGTTACCCCTGAACTGCCGCCATACTTAAATCCGGTAATAATTACGTCGTTATTTAACCGGCCGGAGCTTCCGGTACCATTCATCGCAACGCAGTTAGATGGCAATCCCCATTCCGTTCCGTTGGTAGCTTTAGCGGTTTCCTGCTCAACAATCAGGGCATTCATATTACTCAGGGCTTCGAAGTGAAAATCCTCAAATTTATTGCCACTGGTGCCCTGCACTTTCCCCTTTTTTAAACTCATCAATATCCCCACAAATTCGGTTTCGTAGGTCATATCTCCAATTGCGCTAGTTCTTCCCTGCCCCAGCAGTTCCCGCATGGGCTGGTTCCAGTGCGAATAGTTGGCCATGGATGCCTACATATTTTCGGCTTCGGGGCAGTACCCGGTACCGGAACCAAATAGAAATCGTCCAGAATGGTCTGTGTCAGGTATTGCATGGCCGTTACATCATCGGCCCGCGGTGCACCGTCCCGTAATTTGTGCCATTCCACAAAACAATGGAAGATAGTGGCTTGGGCGGCATTGGCATGATGCAGCACGCTGGCCTTGGTATACACTTTATGGGTGGCATGACGGGAGCCCATTATTCTTTCGGCCTCGGCTTCCCAATCGGTTTTATAGCTCCAGATTGAATCGGCGGCCGCGCCGTATAAAGGGTTCAGATGCCGGTTCACGTCCAGATATAACCGGCCCAGAATAAATAATCGCTGGATAACTGCAGATCAAGGGGATGGTTGGGCGTTCCATAGGATGGAATGCTTGTATTATCGGCAAATTCATTCAGGTATAAAAGCCTTCGGCGGGTATTGGCAGTAGGTTCGTTTTTGTACTTAGGGCTTTTCCGCATTTCAGTGGTAACATTGGTTACCCCCCACCCTACATCACCCACCGACCCGTATCCCCAGGCTGCCCGGCGGGCTTTGGCCGATTTATTATACTCAGCATGACTTGTTGGCATAGCGCCATACACCCCCGTACCATTTTTATAATCACTGGCGTATTTATCTTTTACCCGGTTAACGCCATCTACTACTTCCGAAGCGCCGGGCAAAGGAACCCCGGCCGGCCAAAATGCATTGGAGGTCTCAAAACGGGTATACACATCTTCAACCAGGTCATACACAATATCGATTAGTTTAGGATCCTGGATACCTTCTTCTATATATTGTTTGATCGCATTCTGATAGCCCTTGGGGCCGCGTATTCTGTACAGATCTATCTTGCCATTGCCGTTGGTATTGGGATAAGCAGCCGAAAAATAGCCCGTATTTACCGGTACTACCTGGGTATTCCAGCCGTTTAAAAAGGCGGTATACAAGGTTTGGGCCTGGGGTGCCAGGTGGCTGGCATTAAAGCTGGTGCTGAGCACCTGGTACAGCTTGCGGTCGGATTTATAGTGGGTGGTATCGGCCAAAAATTTACTCCACTCCTTGTTGCCGGCCCAGTCGTACTTATCCAGCCGCTTGGTAATACCGTCTTTATCGCGGGCATTTAGGAACAAGTAATACCCATTGGCATGGATGGCCGCGGCAATATTGTCAAAATAGTTGCGCACTTCCGGCCTGCCCTGGCAGGTCCGGCTCCAGACTATAGCGCCATTGTTGGTGCCGGACGCATTAATCTTTAAGGCCCATACGTGCTCGGCTACATCGCTGTTCAGGTTAGCGGGAGAACTGGTTTTGTTGCCGGTATTGCCGGAACGAGATGAGCCAACCAATAAAAACTGGTCAGCGCTTTCGGCCGGCTGAATGTCGTAGAGTTTTTCGATATTGTGGCCGCCGTATACCTGATCCCATACTTTGGTACCGGCACCGTTGATTTTAAGTACCCAGAAGTCGCTGTTGTTAATATACGGGTTGTTGCCATCATCGTACGGGTTACTGGATTTATCACTGCCGTTACCGAATCCGTTGGAATGACCGGCCAGCAAATACCCGCCATCGGAAGTTTTCTCGATGCCGGTTAAATAATCATACCCTCTTCGCAGACTGGTATTGGCATGACCGCCGTAGGTAAAATCCCAGCCGGAAACTTTGGCCCCGGCACTGGTAATTTTGATTACCCAATAGTCTTCCAAACCCTTAGCGGCGGTGGCCTTGTTGCCGTCGGCTCCCGAAAGCGAAGTGCCACCCACTATATAGCTGCCGTCGCTGTTTTGCACCACGTCAGCCAGTATATCGTTGGCTGTACCGCCAAAGGCTTGGTCCCAGGCTTTGCTGCCGTCGCTGTTGAGTTTGATGAGCCAGTAGTCTTGACCGCCGTGGCCCGTTGCCGTTTTGTTGCCCGACACGCCGGACGTAGAACTACCCGCCAGCAGATAACCGCCATCCGTGGTTTTCAGAATGGTTTTTAACGCATCATTGCCGCTGCCGCCGAAGGTTTTGTCCCAGCTCGTAACCTTATTACCGGCTGCATCCAGTTTCACAATCCAGTAGTCCTGCCCCCCGTAGCCGCCTGACGACTTATTGTCCGATACCCCGGACTCGGAAGTGCCCCCGATGAGGCTGCCCCCATCCGACGTGGGTACCCAGGCACGCACCGTTTCGTTGGCATTGCCGCCGAACTGTTTCTGCCAGGTCTGGGAGGGGCCCTGGGCCTGCACCGTTTTTACAGAAATCATCAGAGTAGTCATGATAATACATGTTACCAATGACCATTTCAAAATTTGGGACGTAGCTTGCCAGGCAACCGTTGTCCACGCTGGTAAAAGGTTTCGCATACGGATCAATAAAGAGTTAGAAATAATGGGTGGAAGGATTATTTCAAATGTATTGACCGGTACGCAGAAAATCCGGTACCATTTTATCTAGTTTAGATACTATTATTCAGAAGGAAGGGTGTGGGATAAGTTTATCGATAAACTTGTTCAACAGCTGGCCGAGCAACAAGTGGAAATCCTCACGCCAGTTAAACTTAAAAAAGGGCAAAAACACCTGGATGCTGCCCATAAGCGCTATTCCTCTTATGTAAGTTCGGTAAGGCAACCCGTAGAAGCCTTCTTTCACTGGCTCAATGAAAAAACCCACATTCAGGCAGCTTCTAAAGTTCGTTCCGAAACAGGCCTTTGGCTGCACTGCTTCAGCAGAATGGCTGCGGCCTTATTTATCCTCGTTTTCAACCCTTGATTCACATTTATAATTTACTATTATCAAAAGTAAGCTTATACATATAGACCTGCCGGCTGCCGTTGTTGGTGGAGTTAAAGCCGATCATATCACCTTTGGGACTCCAGCGGCAATGGATGTCGCAACGCCATTTTCCTTTGTCGCTGTATTCTTTCGGCTCGATAAATTTGCCTACGTACAATACGGCCTGGGTTTTCATGTCCATCAGGTAAATTTTCTGTTCGTCGGTTATTTTATCCGGGTAGGTATCGGTAACCATCCATTTTTTATCCGGCGAAAAAGTGCCGTGGCCGTCGTAATCCAGTACGCCTTTGCCGAGTTTCCGGTAATCCTGCTTGCCTACGGTAAACAGGATGTGGGCGTACTGCTTGCCTTCGTAGTTGGCCGTAATCATGAGTTCATCCGCATCTAACCAGTCGTAGTGCGAGCCGCCCCATTTATCGGGAAAACAACGTTGCAGATTGCTGCCCTCTTTATTGACCGTAAAGCGGAGGTGTTCCATTCAGGAAAGCCCCGGGCCAGCCAGAATATTTTAGTACCATCAGCGTTAAAACGACTGTGGGCGAAGTACTCAATGGAAGGCTTGGTAAATGCCGGAACCTTGTCCTGGATCTGGGCCAGCGAAACAATGAGTTTGGCCTTCCCGTCTGGAGGTTTACCAGAAACAAGCCATCATTAGCTGGAAAGGACATCCGGCTGGGCATCCCTGGCCATTGCCGCCGTAGCCATAATCGGCACGGGTGATCAGGCGGAAAAATTCAGACTCAGGGCTTCTTTTTCCGTTGGGTGAAACGCCGCTCACCGGATGGGGGAATGGTTCTGGCTTCCTTTTTGGTCAATACATTCAGGATGACCGATACATTCTTGCCATCCCGGATGTCGTTATAAATAATCGTGGCGTCATCCAGCCAGTGTAATATACAGCCTTCCTGGAAATTCCAGGCCCGCGTGGTAGTCAGGGAATAAATGCACGTTGTTATTTTGCAAATCCACCAGCCCTAACGTAGCGGGTCGTTTTCGTCGGGCAGTTTGTGTTTGATGTCCGTTTCAGCACGGTCACGTGGCGTTGTGAGGGTTCCAGAGGTCATACCGTAGTAGCTGGCAAAAAAATGTTCTTTGCCGTTGCTAGTTAGCTGGATAGGCTCACTGATTCCGGGGAAGGTAACACCAGCGTCAGGTTTACTTGGCTGGAAAGAAGTAAGCAGCACCAGAATACTTAGCCAGCCTATATGTAGTTGTTTCATTTATAAGGGGTTAAATAAGAAATTAAGATAACCAACAAATTATTTTTCGTCTGATTTTTACGATAGCTAATGAGCTGGTTCGTTTACACGAGCCAATGCGCTCTTTCAGGCAAATTTTTCTTGGTGTACCGGATTTCCGTTTATATCATAATGCGTAAATTGAATGAAGGGTTTTTTGTTTTGCCGGTCTATGGTAATGCCAATAAAACCGCCTTTGACCCTTAAAAATGTATGTTCCGGCCTTTGGTCGTTTGGGTCCCAGCCCTGCGCGTGGTAATCACTCACCGGCCCAGAACCAAACTCGGTTAAACCGGTACGATCATTCACCGACATGTACCGCCAATGCCGGTCGCCGCTAATCACATATGTATTTTTTTTGCCCGCTAAAATACTCGTACCCAACTACCTTCCCCTTCGTAGATTTTATTGGCGTGGTTATCGGATTTATTCTCCCGGTCGGGGCCCACAATGGGGGTTGGCGAGAAAATGAGCTTAAAGGTAGCATCTGATTTATTTATTGTTTTTTCCAGCCACTTCTTCTGCGTTGCCCCAGATAGTCGGTCCTGGATTTCGTTGTGTTTTTTATCTGAGCGAATTCCCGGCCTCTACTAACCATATTTGCAAATCTTTTCCCCACCGGAAGGTACGGTACGGTTGATTCCGCAGCGCTACATTTTCCCGCCAGATTCTTAACCCATCGGTAAATTTCAGCTCACCGTAAGGCTCTGATAACGGACTGGCATCATCCGCCAAAAGGTCATGATCATCCTTCAGAAAATAAGCTGGCGTACTTTTATAAAAATCTTTTATTGCCGGCCAGGCATCCATCGCATGCCATTTGTGCCGGGCCTTTTTCGGGGTAGTGGCCAGCGGACCGGGCTTATCATAATAAACATAATCGCCGGTCTGAATAAAGAAATCCGGGTTCAGTTTATGCATGCTGTCATACGTATGGAAACCGCGCTGGTCATCATCATAGCTCCAGAAATATTGGCAGGTAGAAGAGGTTAAGGATACCGGAACAACGGACTTTTTCCGAGGTGCGGTACAAAAATCACCGCTTTCGGTATAAACCGCACCGGCTGCCGAAGCCTTCGCCTCCAATCTGGTAACACTGATTAGCCTTTAAATGATTAAAAATTACTTTAACGGTAAAATCTTCTTTTTGAAACCAGATGCCACTCAGACATTATTTTTATCGCCCTGCCTTAAAATTACTCTGACCATTCCCGGCGCACCTTTTACACCACCATCCATTTTCTCAAAAGGCATGTTTTCATCAAGTTCAGCTGGTGCCGGAAAACGGTTTCTTTCCGGGCATGTACATCGGATTGGGCTTCGCTTGTTGGCACAGCCGGGTCCAGATAATAACTGATCTATCCGTTAACTCGGTAACCTTAAAACCGGTAGTAAAAAATACTTCCTGTGCATAATCGGCAAAGCAGCTATCAAAGTGAATAGTAATAACAAGATTTTCCGGCTCATTCTTTTTGGTTACAAGTTATTCAAAATCAGCAGCATCTGCCAGTAGTGCTTATTCCAGTACGGAACAAGTAGTACTGGCAGAATCGCCGCTTGTTACCCTTTCCCTTCGAAGTTACTTGTCTGCCCCTGCTACCGGCCGCACCGGCTACGTTTTATAATTTTCTTAAACCAGTTCCGGGCTTCGCCGGTTAAATCAAATCCTTTCAGAATTTCTCCCGGAAGGGCTCAGTGGTCGGCCGCCAGTTGGTCAGCAGGAAGCCCATGAGCCGGGAATGGGCAATATTTTTGGCAGCAAATTGCACATTGGCCATCATGTTTCCATCTTTGGCCTTTTCCGTGGCGCTAACGTAATACGTGCCGCAGGGAATCTGGTCGAAGCCTTCTTTTTCCAGCCTCAAAAAAGGTTTTCACAATTTTATGGTTGGGATCACTGAAGTCGTCCCTATAATACCAGTTGCTTTGCAGGACGGATTTGGGCATTTTCTTAAAAAAACTCTTCCTGATTTTCCCAGGCATAATCCGACCAGATCCAGGGCCGCACGCCGCCTTTTCTACTTCTTTCACGAAGAAGTAGAAATCTTTCCACCATTGTCGCCATGCCGGACAATAGCCACGTTAAAAACCGCTGATTCTGCGCATTTTCTTCGTCGCAGCCCAGGTGGAAAAAGCGGGGTTTGTCAAATAAAGCGATTACTTCGGCCAATTAACTCACTACACACTTTATAATAGGTTGGTGTAGATACCATCCGGGAGTAGTCGCCCAGCCACTGGTCGTGGCCCGCCGAAAAATTCAATTTAGGAATGGGTTCCAGACCCATCTTACGCATTTTAGCCAGTTCACTCCGCAACCGGGACGTAGTCCAGGCATTTTTCACGGCAATTTCGGGGTGGCTGTCGTATTTGACGGCATCGCCCAGGTCAATCACTACCATATTCATCCCGTTGTCCACCATTTTCTTTAACGAATCTTCCCATAGGGGTTCACTCAGCCGCAGATTGCTGTCCCATACCCGCACTTTATGATTGGTATCGCCATCATTAGCTAACCGGTCGTGGTCTTCCCACATATTGAAACTCAGGTGCATCAGAGAGCCCCAGATTTTTCTTTCGGCGCGGGTAATGCTTGCGACAACAGCATATCCGGAATCGTACTTAACACGCCAGCGGCGGCCATTTTTTTAATAAAGTCTCTTCGGTTTTCCATTAGGTAATAGTTGAATTAGGCTATTTGCGAACGAAGCTTCGTTTGGCATATTTAGTTGTACAATGGATTCTGAATGAATTGGTTATTCCGCTTCATCTCACTTAGCTTGATGGGGAGGAAGTAAAACTGATTCTTCCATTCCTGCTTTGTACCGACTTCCGGATCCAAGTCTTTTCAGGTCGGGAGTGTAGGTGAACAGGTTAAAGGCACTGACAAATATCCGTACGCCCTGATCTAGGGCTTTTGTATCCTCCTCCAGGGTAACATCATACCGGGAGGCATTTCCCAGGGGGACTTCCTTAGTCATAAATCCAATGAAGAAAAAATAAGGGAGCCGTTGTGATCCGGAACCGACAGCAAATACTCCCCCGGTTGCATTGGTAATGGTGTCATTGGTGGTCCCCTTGAGCAATACCGTTACGCCGGGCAGTGGCTCTCCCTTCGGGGAAGTTACTTTACCCGTCAGTGTACTATTAGGGGAATTAGTCTGACCCAATCCTGGGTAGCCGCCAATACACCTATACCAAGAATGGCCACCAACAGCTGTATTCGTGGCATTCTCAGAAGATCCTTCGGGAAGCTAAAGTGATACAGTTGATTCATATACGTAAAGTTGATTGGGGTTTGATTCGTAAATCCATAATCCCTTTTCCCGGCTCCATTGCCGAAAAAAGGCGTTGGATCAGCTGTAGAAGTGGCTCTTTCGAGCTTGGTATTCGGGAAGGGAAATACGTTTTAGTACATTATAAAGCTAATGCCGGTTGATTGCCTTCTTTACCGGCAGGCTGGAGTTGGTAGTCTGCCATGCTCTCAGTTAGAGTCTCTACCGCTGCTGCATCTTGTTTTTCCGTTTCAGGCCCCAGATCCAGTTTTGATGAGCAGGTACAGCCATCGGGCCAGTGTAATTAAGTAGTCCAAGGTAGTCTGTATAGCAGGCAATTGCTGTAACTATCTTCTACATTTATGATACTATTTTTCAAATAATCCGGGTAGCTGGATTATTTGCGAAAGCGAAGAAATGATTCTGAAGAAATAGAGGCTACTTTTCTGCAACATCTTGTCAATTAGCTAGGTATAGACTCCCTGGCTACATCCGGCGGTAAAAAGAGCCCGGTAGCGCTTGGGAGTCCGGCGGTTACGGCTACTGCTTGTTTTTCAGCGATTATCTGCTGACTTGGTGGTAAACTGCCGGCAGCCGCCACGGGTAGCAAGCCTGCTAATGGTTTCTGAAAATAGTATCATAAATGTAGAAGATCGTCACAGCAATCAGAACCGGCAGAATCTACCTTTGTTACAACTTGGCCAAGGTCGCTTTAATTGCCCGATAAGCCTTAGCTGACGGAGTCAGTTCCCGGCAAATTGCCGGGCTTCCAAAAAGTACACATTACGCATCCGGAACCCAATCATTGCGGATGAACTCCTATTTATTCGACCGAACACATGGTGATTTTTTCAAAACGGTTTCTGCTGCTGGTCGTACTGCTGGGTAGGGCAGCGGGTACGGCTTGGCCCACAATCAAAAGTCGCCCGGACCCCTAATGTGATTATTATCTTTGCCGATGACCTGGGCTACGGCGACCTGAGTTGTTATGGCCACCCCACCATCCGGACGCCGCACCTGGACCAGATGGCGGCAGAGGGCATGCGTTTTACGCAGTTTTACGTGGCTGCACCCGTATGTTCGCCCAGCCGGGCCGTTTTACTGACCGGCCGCCTGCCCATCCGGAGCGGCATGGCGGCAAACAGAAAGCAGTATTGTTTCCCTATTCAGCGGGTGGGCTGCCCACCAGTGAAATTACTATCGCCAAAGCCTTGCGGACCCAAGAGTACGCAACCGGGATCGTGGGCAAATGGCACCTAGGGCACTTACCCCAATATTTACCGGCAAATCACGGGTTTGATTATTACTTCGGCATTCCGTACTCCAACGACATGATACCGGCTAGAAATAAAACGTATCCGCCCTTGCCGCTGTATAAAGACTCAAAAAGTAGTGGAAGAAAACCCCGACCAGAGCCAGTTAACCAAACGGTATACCGGCGAAGCCATTGCTTTTATCCGGCAAAACAAAGACAAGCCTTTCTTCTTGTATTACCCCAACAACTTCCCGCACGAGCCGCTGTTTGTTTCCGAGGCGTACAAGGGCAAAAGCAAGCGGGCCTCTACGGCGACGTAGTAGCCGAACTGGATTGAGCGTGGGCGAACTGCTCAGGACCCTAAAAGAGCTCCAACTGGACAAAAATACCCTGGTGATTTTTACCAGCGACAATGGCCCTACCATTCAGGATGTACACCGGGAGTCGGGCGGATCGGCGGGCTTGTTGTACGAAGGCAAAAAAACCACGTACGAAGGCGGTATGCGGGTACCCGCTATTGCCTGGTGGCCGGGTACCGTTCCGGCTAATCAAACCTGCGAAGCCCTGGCCACTACCATGGATCTGTTTCCCACTATCATCAATCTGGCCAAAGCGCCGCTGCCTGCGGACAGGAAATTAGACGGCGTGGACATATACCCGGTCTTAACGGGTAAGAAAGGCAAGGGAGTTGACCTGGTTTTTTACTACAATCAAATCGATTTATACGCCATCCGGAAGGGCCCTGGAAAGTGCATTTTACGACCAAATCTTCTTCCAGCAAAGAAGCCGCATTGTCCAAGACCCGCCGCTGCTGTATCACCTTGAGGTGGACCCTGCCGAACGGTTTAATGTAAGCAAAGAGCATCCGGCTGTGGTAGATGCATTACAAAAAGAGTATACCAAGCATCTTGAATCCATACAACCCATGCCTTTGCAGTTTGATAAAATCATAGACAAATAAGCCTCCGGTTGCCGCGGCAACCGAACGCTTGGATAGCCTGCCATTTCTGAAAAATAGTATCAGGAATGTAAAAAAAGTAACAGCATTTACCCTTAGCAAAATATACATTTGTTAAACGGGCAATTCCTAAAACTATATTTTAATTAAAGGTATAGTTACAAAATTATATCCCAGTACGCGACGCGAATTCATCGTGAGCCTCTTCTGAGGGGAAAGGGAACAACCGGATGGCTACGAAAAGAAATATTTTTCGTAGTACCCGAATCGAAAAGGCCGCCGGGGAGGCTTGGCCGGGCACAGCTTATGCAGCGGATGTTAAGTTCCGCAACGTAGTGAAAATGAACTATTTCAGCCGGTTATTAGTGGCAGCGTCAGCCTGCGCTAAGGTTACCCGCCTGATCTGCTCAATGCAAACCCAAACGTAACCAAAGATGAGACAGAAACTACTCCCCTCCCCGGGGTTATGGTTGGCTATCCTATGGTTGACACCAGGCCCCGCTTTTGCGCAAATGCTTGCTTCAGCCGATCAGTTGAATCCAAACAAGACTTCAGAGACAAACCAAAGTCAAATCGGGCCAACCTTCATCCGGATGCAAGCTGCGGAGATTATCATCAGCGGTACAGTAACTTCCGAAAAAGGGGAGCCGCTGGTTGGGGTTTCCATTCTGGTAAAAGGCACCTCAACGGGTACCACTACCGATGCCTCCGGCCATTACACACTCTCGGTACCCGACAACGGCAAGATCCTCGTATTTTCCTACATCGGATTTCTCACCAAAGAAGTACCCATCAGCAATACCACGGTGCTGGACGTAACGCTGTCCGGCGATGCAGAAGCATTGGATGAAGTAGTCGTGGTAGGGTACGGGACCGTAAAAAAATCAGACCTTACCGGGTCCATTTCATCCGTCTCCAGTGAAGAAATCAAGGCGTTTCCGGCCGCCAATGTAATGCAGGCATTATCCGGACGGGCTGCCGGGGTACAGGTAAAACAAAACAACGGCGCTCCGGGCGGAGGAATCAGTGTCAGAATCCGGGGAACTAATTCAATTGTAGGCAATAACGAACCGCTCTACGTGGTAGATGGCTTTCCGGTAAGCAGTCCGCAAACCATTAATAATTCCAGTATCAAAAGTATCGAAGTCTTAAAAGATGCCTCCGCCATTGCCATCTATGGTTCCCGTGGCATCCAATGGCGTGGTGTTGATTACCACCAACCGGGGAACCACGGGTAAAACCAACGTAACGGTAGAATCCAGTCTGGGATTTCAAAGACTGATCAAAAAGACCGAGATGATGAATCCTGAAGAGTACGGCATTTTCTACAACCGCTTATCAGCCAATATGGGGCGGCCTCCCCGGTTCACCGACGAAGAGATCCAAAGTTTTGCGGCCTTGGGCGAAGGAACCAACTGGCAGGATGTAGTTTTTCGAACCGCGCCGATTCAAAACCATTCGGTAAACTTTGCCGGGGGAAACGAAAAAACCAAGTTTTCGATTACGGGAAGTCTGTTTGACCAGGAAGGCATTATCAAAAACAGCAACTTTAAACGCTATGCCCTCAACAACAGCTTCCAGCACGATCTGAACCAAGCCTTCTCGATTGACCTTAATCTGGCTTTATCCAAAAACCGGAGTGCCCGGCAGTTTTCCGAACAGGGCCGATTCGGGACCTCCCTGATTGGCCGGGCCTTCAGCATTCCGCCCATGCTGCCGGTGTACGAAGAAGACGGCTCTTACATGGAGCCGGTCAGACGCTACACGTTTGTTTCGGAGGCGCTCTACAGTCCGCTCAACTTTATCAATGAGCAGTCCAACGACCTGGAGGAAAACAATGTATTGGGCAATGCGGCCCTTTCGTATACCATCACCGACGGATTGGTCCTGCGGGTTTCCGGGGGGATAGAAAGCATCAATGCCCGCACTGATTTTTACCAGACCAAGAAATTTCAGAATAACCCCAACGGCATAGCCCGGATCAGTACCAGTGCATTTACCAGCCTGTTAAACGAAAATACGCTCAGTTATACCAAAAAGTTTGCGGGTAAACATGACCTCTCCGCCGTGGCCGGGTTTACGTACCAAAATTTTGTCACTACCACGTTGAATGCCGAAGGTTCCTCTTTAATCAGTGATATTCCCGAAACGCACAGCCTGGGAACGGCGGGGGTATTTGCCAGCCCCGGAACGAGTTATACCAAATCTACTTTGCTTTCGGGACTGGGCAGGATCAATTACACTTTCAACAACCGATATCTGTTCACGGTCAGTATGCGGGCCGACGGCTCTTCGGTCTATTCGGACGGTAACAAATGGGGCTATTTCCCCTCGGCTGCCTTTTCCTGGCGCTTATCGGATGAAGCCTTTTTACAGGATGTCACGTTCGTGAATGACCTTAAACTCCGGACCAGCTGGGGCCGGGCCGGCAGTCAGGCCATCAGTCCGTATTCTACGCTTAACCAGCTCCTGCCGGGCTCTACCGTATTTGGCAGTTCATTGTACACCAGCATGGCCCCCGGTACCCGGTTAGCCTCCGATTTGAAGTGGGAAACCACCGAACAAGTAAACGTGGGGCTGGAATTTGCGATTCTGAAGGGCCGCCTCCAGTTCACCGCCGATTACTACCGCAAGCAAACCCGCGATTTGCTCAACGCCGTTCAGCTGATGCGAAGCACCGGTTTTACCAATTCACTGCGCAATGTGGGAAGGGTCGCCAACCGGGGATTGGAATTTGAACTGAACGCCAAAATTTTTGCGGCCGGGCCCTTTACGTGGGATCTAAATACCAACGTTTCGTTTAACCGTTCCAAAGTACTGGAACTCTACGGCGGACAGGATATCCTGGCGGGTCAGCTGCAGATGATCATGTTTACGGATTTTGCCAACACCTACCGGGAAGGCGAACCCCTGGGGATCATCTACGGCTACGAAGAAGACGGCTACGATGAGAATGGCTTCCTGAAGTACAAATCCGATCAAAAAGTAAAGATCGGCGATCCGAATCCTAACTTTATCTTCGGGATCACTTCCAGCATGGCGTATAAGAACCTTAGCCTATCCTTGTTTCTCAATGGTTCGCAGGGAAATGATATTGTCAATATGAGTGCGGTGGCCTTCACGGTGGATAATACCAACGGCACCAATAAACTAAAAGACGTATTTAACAACCACTGGACTCCGGAAAATCCGAATGCCAAATACCCTATCCCTTCCACCGCCAACAAGTACCGGTTTTCGGATAGATACGTAGAGGACGGCTCGTACATCCGGCTACGCAACATTGAACTGGCCTACAACCTGCCGGTTGAAAAATGGACGAAAATGTCCAGTGCCCGATTTTACGTAAGCGGGCAGAATCTGCTTACCCTCACCAATTACTCGTGGGTAGATCCGGACGTGAATTCCCGGGGTGGCGCCAATTCGCTGGATCAGGGTATTGATTATGCCACCTATCCGTCGGCTAAGACGCTTACGGCTGGTGTCAGACTTGGATTTTAAAGCTAGCAGGAACAAACCCATAAAAACATGAAAAAGCTACTGGCTAATCTAATCATTTTACTGATCGCAGGTCTTGGGATCTCCTGTGAGGATGTGCTGGTTGAAAAACCCAAAGCGCTGACTATCGAAGCTTTTTATAATACGCCGGCCGAAGTAGAAGCCGGACTGGCGGCCATCTATCTACCATTGCGCAGCGACATGAGCGGCTGGTGGATTGCCATATTGGAATGCCATGCGGAGTGGGGCGCCGGCATGACTGGGGCGGCGAACTTTGATTCGTATAAATCGATGCAGGGCCTCAATAACGTCGGAGAAAATAATCTTATTCCCCGGTGGAATGCTTTTTACTCAGCCATCCGGAATGCCAATCTGGTGATTAGTTATACTCCCAACGGCAAATCACTGGATCAGGCTCAGAAGGACAAATACGTGGCCGAGGCTAAATTTATGCGGGCTTTTGCGTATTTCCAGTTGGTTAGGGGTTGGGGCGGCGTACCCATCCATACCGAAGAAAATTTAAGTGAAACCAACAGCGTTCCCAAGGGAACCAGAGAGCAGGTATACGCCCTGATTACCAGTGACCTCCAATTTGCGGAAATGCATTTGCCCGACAAAGCACCACTGGCAGGAAAACCCTCCAAATGGGCGGCCAAGACTTTTCTGGCGGATGTTTATTTGTACCAGAAGTTATATGCCCAAGCCAGCGAAAAGGCCAACGAAGTGATTCTGTCAGGTAAACACGCCCTCGAAAGGGTAACGGTGGCCGATGATTTCAATAAAGTTTTCGGCATGGGCGCCAGTTCGCCGGAAGAAATCTTCTACCTTAAATACAATGTAAGCAGCCCCAGCCAGCTGGTATTGCACACCATGCAAATAAACACCCCGTGGTTTGGTTCCAACGGATTCGGCAACATTAACTGGCACAATAAGGCCAAATTTTACACCAGCTGGGACGACAAAGATCTCAGAAAGCGTTTTAACTGGTACAACGAGACGATCAGAAACAATCCTTTTCTGGCCGGGCAAGCCGAGTTCCCGAATCAGGGGGTAACTATTCTGTCACCCAAAAAATACAACAATCCGGGTGCTACGGTGGAAACATTTAGTTTACCCCTTTACCGCTACGCTGATGTGTTGTTGATCTACGCGGAAGCTTCCGCCCAGGCGGCCGGCCCGACTGCCGATGGTGTGGCAAAGCTCAACATGGTACGCCGCCGGGCTTACGGCTACGATCCTTTACAACCGGCTCCGGTTGATTTCAGTCAGGCAGGTTATACCATCCAATCATTCACCGATCTGGTCATTCAGGAAAAGGGCTATGAATTTCAGCTCGAAGGCAAACGTTGGTTTGATCTGGTCCGCTCCGGAAAGGTAAAGGAGGTGATGAAGAATAATATTGGGAAAGAAGTGGCGGATAAACACCTGCTGTGGCCCATCCCGCAAATTGAATTTGACCTCAATAAGGGCCTTGACCGGAGTAAAGATCAAAATCCAGGCTATTAAGTAAATAAACTTATTCTAATTTGAGTATCAGACGGGTAAAAAGTCAATCACCCTTATTCCATACCCTTTAAACCTGAAGAATTTTGAAAAAATACAATGTGGGTATTATCGGATATAGTTGGGCGGCCACGGCGCACATCGCCGCCATCAATGCCGGCAGCTATGCCCAGGTTACAGCCGTTTGTTCATCGCGCCAGCTTGACAGTGCCCAACTAAGCGCCCAGTGGGGTACCGCCATCCGGACGTATACCGATTTAGACGCCATGCTGGCTGACCCAACCATCCATATCGTTTCCATTTGCAGCTACCCTTTCCAGCACGCAGCGCAGGCGATTGCTGCTGCCCGGGCGGGCAAACACCTGATTATCGAAAAACCGGTGGCCCTCTCCTGGGAAGAGTGCCAGGCGGTAGAGGCAGCCGTAAAAGAAGCGGAGGTCAAAAGTTGCGTCTGCTTCGAAGTGCGTTATTCAAGTCAGTTTCTGGCTACCAAATCCGTCATTGATCAGGGCTTGCTCGGCGAGTTGCACTACGGCGAAGTGGATTATTACCACGGCATTGGTCCCTGGTACGGCCAGTTTCGCTGGAACATCCGGAAAGAGGCCGGGGGCAGTTCCCTGCTCACAGCGGGTTGTCACGCCCTGGATGCCCTGCTGCTTTGCATGGGCACCGATGTAGCAGAAGTAACCAGTTACGATACCAAGTCGGCGAGTGAAATTTTCGAACCGTATGAATACACCACCAGCAGCGTCACTATTCTGAAATTCAAAAGTGGGCACGTGGGTAAATGCGCCGCCATCGTTGATTGCCTGCAGCCTTACTATTTCCACACGCACCTGTGCGGCAGCCAGGGCAGTCTGCTCGACAACAAATTTCATTCGATGAAACTGGGCACCGATAAACATGCCTGGAGTACGCTGGCAATGAAAATGCTGGATTCCGGCGACGTCTCCGACCATCCGTACCAGACGCAATTCGAAACGTTTTTTGAATCCGTCGAGAAGGGGGTCGAAATGCCCCTGACCAGCCTGAACGATGCCCTGAAAACCCACAAAGTTGTATTCGCGGCGGATCAGTCGGCCGCCACCGGCAAACCAGTAAGCCTGGATGGTAATTCTAACTGAAAGATGAAAACTGCCATTGCCATTGCCGCCCACCCCGACGACATCGAATTTATGATGGCCGGAACCCTGTTGCTCTTAAAAAAAGCGGGTTACCAGATCCATTACCTGAACCTTGCCGGCGGCAATTGTGGCAGTCTTGAATATGATTCGGCTACTACTGGGAGCATCCGGCTGGAAGAAAGCCGGAAAGCGGCGCAGGTATTAGGCGCTCATTTCCACCCGCCTTTGTGCAATGACCTGGAAATTATGTACGACCAGTCAACGCTCCGCCGTCTTGCGGCCATCATTCGCGAAGTGAAGCCCACGGTCCTGCTGACGCATTCGCCGGCGGACTACATGGAAGACCATATCAACACCTGCCGTCTGGCGGTGTCAGCCGCGTTTACCCGCGGCATGCCGAATTTTGCATCGGACCCGCCACGTCCAACGGAAAGTTACGACTGCACGGTGTACCATTGCTTACCGCATGGCCTGCGGGACCCGCTGCGCCGCCGACTCCTGGCTGGCGCATTTGTTAATACGGCTGCCGTGCACGAAACGAAACTAGAAGCCCTGAAAGCGCACCAAGTCAGCAGCACTGGCTCGGCGTGAGCCAGCAGATGAATTCGTACCTGCAAACGATGGAAAATACTTCCTTGGAAATCGGACGCATGTCGAAAAAATTCCACCACGCCGAAGGGTGGCGGCGTCACCTGCATCACGGTTTCTGCGGCCCGGACACCGACCCGCTGCGTGACTTAGCGACGAGTATATAATCAATCAGGAATACGAACAGAATCTAGAAAAAGGCTATTGACTGCTCAGCGGCGGCAGAAGCCTGCTAAAAAACACCACGTGAACACTACGTAAGGGCGTACGATAAAAATAAAAGAAAAGGAATAGATACTATGAAGAGCGGAATGCTTGTTTTGTTTGCCCTCATCGGGGCGCTGGTGATCAGGGGGCAAGGTAACCCGGCCCCAACGTCCCCGTTGCCGAAAAACACCCCCACTCACGCCCAACCTAAGCCCATGCAATTATTCAACGGCCGCGATTTGGGCGGGTGGTACACCTTTCTCCGGGACCGGGGGCGCAATACCGATCCTAAAAAAGTGTTCACCGTCCGGAATGGACTCATGCGAATCTCCGGCGAAGAGTGGGGCTGCCTCACTACGGACCAGGAATATGATAATTACAAGCTGGTGGTTGAATACAAATGGGGGACTCAGACCTTCGGGGAGCGGGCCAGTAAGGCCAGAGACAACGGCGTACTATTGCATTCTACCGGTCCGGATGGGGCCTATTCCGGCATCTGGATGCATTCCATCGAATGCCAGATTATTGAAGGCGGCACGGGTGACTTCCTGGTGGTGGGAGATGGCACGGATAAGTTTGCGCTGACCAGTACGGTAGCGCCGGAAAAGCAGGGCAAATCCCACGTGTTTCAGCCGGACGGCCAGCCGGTTACCATTAATGGCGGCCGGATCAACTGGTACGGCCGCGATCCGGGCTGGAAAGATACCTTGGGTTTTCGGGGCGGAAAGGATATTGAAAAACCGGTGGGTGAATGGAACAAACTGGAATGCCTCGTGGAGGGTGAAGCTATTTCCACCTTTCTGAACGGCAAACTGGTCAATCGGGCTACCCAGGTAAAACCATCCAAAGGCCGTATTCAGATTCAATCGGAGGGAGCCGAAATATTTGTCCGAAAAGTGGAGCTGACGCCACTGCTGCAGCATTAGCGGTTCATTGGTGTTAGGTTGGTCCGCATTTAGCTTCGCTGAGATAGTTGCCATGCTGAACTGCGGAAAAGCGCATTTAAAATGCGCCCTTCTCCCATCCGCATTATAACTATCTCAGCGAAGCTAAATGCGGATGAACTCCATTGGTATTACTAACCTCATCGAGTTAAGTTAACCGGATGCGCATGAAAATAGTGAATACATATAATCCACGCCACCTGTACCTGTTTTTTTGGTCCATCCTCCTGCTGGTCATCAGTGTAGTAGCGGGGTGCAGCAAAAGAGCTGTTTCCAATCAAAACACCGCTGATAAGTCCGGCGTGGTTGCGCCTGTAGATTCAAGCCGGTGGAAAAAGGCGCTGGCCAGCTTTCGGCTTGAGCCGGGATTACGCATTGAACTGATTGCAGCTGAGCCACTGGTGGTTGACCCGGCCGCTTTTGCCTTTGACGAAGACCAGCGCCTGTACGTGGTGGAAAACCGCGGGTATCCGGACCCTGCGGAAGGCGGTACGCCCACCAGGCTGGGGCGCATTGCCCGCCTGGAAGATACCAATGGCGATGGACGTTACGACTACCGGACCGAATTTGCCACCGGGCTCACGTATCCCAATGGGGTACTGCCCTGGCGGGGTGGAATTTTTGTCACCGTGGCACCGGATATCCTGTATCTGAAAGATACCGACGGCGATGGGATTGCCGACGTCCGCAAGGTAGTGCTGACCGGCTTCAGCGCCAATAAAACGGCCCAGATTCGCGTAAGTACCCCTACGCTCGGCCCCGATGGCTGGATTTACGTAACAAGCGGTCTGAACGGTGGCAAAGTAACCTCACCCGAACATCCGGATCGTCCTGCGGTATCCTTTTCTTCGACTGATGGACGCTTCCATCCCGAAACGCTGGAGTTTGAAACGACTGGCGGTAAGAGTCAGTACGGGCTCACTTTCGATGCCTTTGGCCGCCGCTTCGGTTGCTCCAACCGCCACCCGGTGCAGCAGATTGTGCTGGAGCCGTGGCACCTCCGCCGCAACCCGCACCTCTCATTCACTGAGACCATTCAGAACGTTTCCCAGGTGGAGGCCGAGGCAGCCGTTTTCCCCATTAGCGGGGCCATTACATCGGCTGATTTCATTCCCAAGCTGATGGGCCGCTCCCATACGGGCACTTTCACGTCGGCATCCGGGGTGCTGATTTTCAACGGCAACGGACTCACACCGGCTCACCAGGGCAATGTTTTTATCTGCGAATCGGCGCAGAATCTGGTGCAACGCCAGCTTGTTCACCCCGACGGTGTTTCGTTCCGTTCCGAACTACCCTATCAGGGTCGTGAGTTTCTGGCTTCCACCGACGAATGGTTTCGTCCGGTTTTTCTGGCGGATGGTCCGCAAGGTGCCCTCTACCTGGCCGACATGCACCGCAAAGTAATCGACCACCCTTCGTACGTACCGGAAGAGGCCCGGGCCGGGCTGGATTTTGAAAGCGGCAAACAAGATGGCCGGATTTACCGGATTGTACGGGAAGGTTTTTCCGCCAATAAAAGGGCTACTATTCAGTATTCCTCAGCCTCAACCGCCCAACTGGTAGGCGCATTAGAATCAGCCATAGAATGGGAGCGGGTAACTGCCTACCGGCTGCTGCTTGAACGTAAAGATTTGGATGCAGTGCCCGTGCTTACACGCTGTGTCATCGGATCACTGCTTCCCGAAAGCCGCGTCCGGGCACTTTGGGTGTTGCGTTGGCTTGGCGCTTTGGAGGCCGCTACAGTGCAGGCGGCGCTGACTGATACATCATCCGGCGTGCGTGAACAGGCTGTCCTGCTGGCCGGAGCTTTGGGCAAAGAACACCCCGAATTAGTAGAGGCGGTGGTTGCTGCGGGCACGGATGAATCAGCCCGGGTTCGTTTTAACAGCGCCCTAATATTGGGATCGGTAGAAGAACCTCAGGTAGTTTCTTCCTTAGCCAAGGTCGCAGCCCGGGATGGAGCCGACCGCTGGGTGCGGGCAGCCGTCCTTAGTGGCATTGGCAAACGTATGCCGGAATTTCTGGCGGCTTTCCGGGCGCAACCCAAGGCAGACCCGGTCGCTTTCGCGGCGGTCATGAAAGACTTAGGACGTTTGTTTGGCAATGGAGCTTCGATTGCGGATGGGCAAATGCTGCTACAGGAGGTAGTTTCCTCTACCGGCGATTACCACTGGCGGATGGCTACGGCCTTGGGTTTGGCCGAGGGCATGAGTAACCGGACGGAGATGAAAGCTTCCGGGCAAGGTGTATTGGTAAGCCTTTCGGGCAAGGATGCCACTGCTGCCAGCCGGAAAACCCTGGAAAAATTCATTTCGAAAGTGATACTTCTGGCGGATAATAAGGCCGAACCCATTCATTCCCGGGCAATGGCTACGGCGCTGCTCGGTTACACCGGCTTTGAACGAACCCGTGCGGTGTTGCGAAAACTGCTCTATGCGCGGAATCCACCGGAACTGCAGTTGGAAGCGGTATCGGCGCTTGCCCGTCTCGGTGATGTTCGCGGAGGGGCGTTGCTGACCGAAAAAGGTACCTGGTCTGCCTACACGCCCCGCGTAAAAGCGGCCGTAATCGCGGCGCTGGTATCCCAGCCAACATTCATCGAAGTGCTGCTCAGCGCCATTGAAGGAGGGGTAATTACCGCACCGGAAATCCCCTCTGCTGACCGCGAACGCCTGATGAAGAATACCAATCCGGAGATCAGTGCCCGGTCGGCCGCTCTGTTTAAGGAACTGGAAGGCGGAGGCCGAATGCAGGTATATCAAGACTACCGCCCGGTTCTGAAACAGCCGGCGGATGCGGCCCTGGGAAAAGCCGTTTTCGTGCGGACATGTTCTTCCTGTCATACGTACGCGGGTGAGGGCGGCAAGGTAGGTCCCGATCTTACCGGCGTGAAAAACCAGCCCGCCGATGCGCTGCTGCTCCACATCGTGGTGCCCAACTATGAAGTGTATCCGGCTTACCAGGCGGTTTCGGTGCAGACGAGTGATGGCCGTTCCCTGTCGGGCTGGCTAATGGCCGAAACGGAAAATAGCCTGACCCTGCGCACGGCCTTTGGGACCGAGGAATCGGTGCTTCGCACCAACATTACTTCCATAACCAATTCCGGACGTTCGCTCATGCCGGATGGCCTGGAGCAGACCATGACCCGGGAAGAACTGGCCCGGTTAATTGCTTTTCTCAAGACCGGCGGTTGAGCAACAACGGCTGTAACCAGTGAAGCAGACCCGAATCAGTGGGCATTTTAGTCATTGGTCAATTGTCATTTGGAAAACAACTGAACAATGACTACTGATGGAATGATGCCGCTGCTTAGAAGAACTATTCTTAAAAATTCTTATGAAGCAAAAAACAGCAAGCGATCCAATTGGGCAACGTAAAGTCAGAAAATGGTTGGTTTGTGGCCAATCTTCGTTACGGAGTGTACCAAAAGCGTTTAGAAAGCCAACCTATTCTCTTCGCCTTACCGGCTGCTGGCTAGTAGTATTGCTCATTAGCAGTTTGCGCCTGAGTGCCCAGATTACGCCGGCCAACCCATCCAGCGGCAGCAAGGTTTTCCGGGCCGGTGCAGCGGTGAGCAATATTACCCCGCCATTGGGAGAAGGCATTGTCGGCAACTTCGGCAATCCTCCTCCGGCCAAGCATATCCACGATCAGCTGCACGCCCGATGCCTGGTGCTCGACGATGGCCAGATGCAATTAGCGATTGTATGCGTAGACAATGTATCCATCAAACGGGAGGTATTCGACGAAGCCAAACGGCTAATCCATGAGGCTACCGGACTACCCAAGGAACACATGCTGATGTCGGCTACGCATACCCATTCCGCTATAAGTGCCAGTGGAAAGGGAGAGAAAAGAATGGGCTGGACGGCCAGTCAGCCGCTGGAAGATTACCAAAGCTTCCTGGCCCGGCGCATTGCCGATGGGGTACAGATTGCCCTGAATAACCTCCAGCCTGCCCGGATCGGTTGGGGTGTGGGCCGCGTGCCGCAGCACTTGTTTAACCGCCGCTGGAAGATGAAGCCGGGTACGTCCATTCCCAATCCGTTCGGCGGTCAGGACAAGGTGTTGATGAATCCCGGCGTGGGCAATCCCAACCTGCTCGAACCAGCCGGCCCGACTGACCCGGAAGTATCGTTTTTATCGGTGCAGTCCGTTCAGGGGCGACCCATTGCAGTACTGGGAAATTATTCGCTGCATTACGTAGGTGGCCTGCCTAATAATGATGTTTCGGCGGATTACTTCGCCCTGTTTGCCGACCGCATCCAGGAGTTACTGAAAGCCGACCGGCAAGACCCGCCGTTCGTGGGCATTATGTCCAATGGCACTTCCGGAGACGTCAACAATATCAACGTTCGCGGACCAGCGGAGAAGCATCCGCCTTACGCGAAAATGCGAATCGTAGCCAATGATGTGGCGCAGGAAGTTTTCCGTGTGTACCAAACCGTGCAACACCGGGACTGGGTACGGCTACAGGCAGCTCAATCCGAACTGACCCTGCAGGTACGCAAGCCTACGCCGGAAATGCTGGCCCATGCCGAGAAAGTCCTCGCCCAGCCCGATAGTGTTACGCTGGGGCACCGTCACGAAAAAGCGTACGCCAGACGGACGTTTCAGATGCAGAAGGAATGGCCCGACACCGTGAATATTATTTTGCAAGCTTTTCGCATTGGGGAGCTCGGCATTGCCGCCATTCCTTTTGAAGTATTTACCCAAACCGGCCTGGAGTTGAAAGCAAAGAGTCCGTTCAAACCCTCGTTCACGATTGAGCTGGCTAACGGCGCTTATGGCTACCTGCCAACCCCGGAACAGCATCAGTTAGGCGGCTACGAAACCTGGCTCGGTACCAACCGGGTCGAAACCGAAGCAACGCGGAAAATCGTTGCCCGGCTGCTCGAATTATTTGGCAAACTAAAATAACGTCATCCCAGTAACTACCGGACCTACGCTGTAGGGGGTATTCTTCCATTTACAATTTAAAAATTCCTCATTTAACATTATTTCTTCACTCATGCCCCGTAAAATCAGCTCTATTGCCCCCGGCTGGTGGGATTACACTACCCTCGACAGCGCCATTATCAAAGAAGTGGCCGCGCTTACGCCGGAAAAGATGCTTCAGCTTTCGCGCCCTGGTTTTAAAGTGGTATTCTACGATACACTCGAAGATTTTTACCTGGCCCAGGCCCTCGAATACATCACCGCCTGGAAGCAATCTACCCCCGATAATCCGGTGGGCATCTGTGGCCCCATTGGCCCTACTGAACAACTACCCCTGGTGGCCCGCATCGTGAATGAATTGGGTTTGTCGTTGAAGTCGGCGCATTTCTGGGGCATGGATGAATGGTTGATTGACGGCAAAGAGGCCCCGGCTGATCATCCGCTCTCGTTTGAAAAGGCCGACCGGGAGTTGTGTTTCAACCGAATCCGTAAAGAGCTGCTCATGCCCGATGCCCATCTGCACTTTCCGAAAGCGGATACCACCACTTATCGTAAAAGTTGGGAAGGGGTACGCTGTGCCGTTATGCAGGGCGGACAAGGAGATATTAAACACTGGGCCTTTAACGACCCACCCAAACGGGAAGGCATATACCAAGACCATCCGCCCTCATCGGAAGAATACCGGGCTCTGGCTACCCGCGTAGTTGATCTGCATCCGATTACCATTGCCCAGAATGCCCGCACTTCCGGCGGGGGCAACATCACCCTAGTACCGACTCAGGCCATTACTGTGGGCCCGGTAGAGACGTGGAAAGCCGAAAAAGTATCCATTTGGCAGGCCGGAACCCATGATAACCCATTCGGTCAGCGACTGACGACGTTCATGATTTCCCAAAATATTCCGGATACCGCCGTGCCCATGTCGCTGCTGGCCGACCACCCAAATGTGCAGTTCAACTTCTACCGGCCCGGTTTGGGTACCTGCGCCATTGAAATGCACTGAGCTTCTAAGTTGGCTTTTCAGCACCTCGTTGCTCAGCCTCATAAATTTGCCAACCCCATGATTGGAATAGTAGGCGGTGTAGGTCCTTTGGCCGGAACGGATCTGGTCAAAAAGATTATTGAAGAAACGGTTGCCGGCAGCGACCAGGAACACCTGCCCGTATTGCTATATTCGTTGCCTGACCGTATTGCTGACCGGACGGAGTATTTAGAGGGGAAAATATCGGTGAATCCAGGAATCGAGATGGCAAACATCTGCCGGCAACTGGAAAAAGCCGGGGTAACCGTCATTGGTATTCCCTGTAACACCGCGCATGCACCGGAAATCTTCAGTACAATCAGCGAAACATTGGGGGCTTGGGGCAGCAGGCTGAAACTGGTACACATGGTGGACGAAACGGTCCGTTATCTTAGCACTACATTTGAAAGGAATCTGAATATTGGCATTCTAAGTACTACCGGCACCTACAAACGGAGACTTTACGCGGATAAAATTGTAAATGCCGGCTTTGCATGCACAGTCCCTCCCGAAGCAATGCAGCAGGATCTGGTACACAGTGCCATTTACCATCCTGCTTACGGGATTAAAGCCAATAGCAGTAAAGTACCCGAACCCGCACAAAGGCAACTCCGTCAAGTGATGGATCAGATGCAGGCGCAGGGGGTAAACGTTATTTTGCTGGCCTGTACCGAACTTCCGCTGGCTTTGCCGGAAGCAACTTACCGAGGGATACCGCTGATTGATGCTACCCGCATACTGGCCAGAGCCTTGATAAGGGCCTATAATCCGGATAAGCTGAAAGAAATTACGTAAATAAGTGGGAGTGTACGGCAAAATGCAAATTCGTCCATTAATTCTGCTGAAGTTGTTCCGCATTTAGCTTCGCTCAGAATAGTTATAATGCGAAACAACCCGTTATTGGCACATCAGCCCATCATTTAATCAGCCTATCTACTTATCGCTACTCCTTAGCGGGGCCGTAAAGCACTTTTCCCGCCTTTTTTCCGGTAAACTCGCCGTTTTTTACGGCAAATACCCCATTGACCAGCACATGCCGGATGCCTTGCGGATACTGGTGCGGCTCGGTATAGGTCGCTCTTTCCCCAATGGTATCTGGATCGAAAACCACCAGGTCGGCAAACATACCCGGGGCAATTATACCCCGGTTGTGCAGTCCCATTATACCGCCGGACATACTGTAAAATTAACGGATGTCCTCCGGAAACCTAAGCAAGAAAAGAAGATCACAAATAATAAATCAACACACAAAACA
>JAUJNL010000187.1 GCA_030448185.1 Cytophagales bacterium
CTGGAACAATACTATTCGTCAGTGGCTAGAAAGACTCTATCGAAAGACACTCTCTTTCTCTAAGTCTGACTTTTACAATGATCTGGTCATCCGACTCTTTATTGTCCGTTACAACCTTACCAAATCAGTTTGATCTTTACCACTACTTAAAATGTAAAGAATTCATTGGTTTGTACACAATTAATGTTTGTTTTGTATATGACAATAGTCCGGTAAAAAAAGAGGAATAAAAAAGGATAAAGCTTTTAGTTTTGGTTTGCCGCCAAACAAAAAACTTTATCCGTGATGAATGCCGAAACACTCATTATTACCATACTAATAAAAATGCCGGGAATAAGAAATTGCCAGCGCAACTTCATCACCCATATCATGCTATTGTATCTGCGTTTGCGAGGCAGATACAATTTTGAGAATATGAGCCGGTATGGTTCTCATAGCGAAAAAACGTACCGAATCAACTTTTTCAAGCAGTTTGATTGGAAAGCATTTAACCGGGAACTCATCCAGGAAAAGTGCTCCAGGGAATTGATTTGGATATTTGATCCCAGTTATGTGACCAAAAGCGGGAAACATACTCCAGGTGTAGGTTATTTTCGGACCCGATGCAGACATCGTCGCAGGTCCGGGTCTGGTTGTGCAGGGGCCGTCAAATGGGGATTGGAAATAGCAGGGCTTGCAGTAGGGGATGTGGTGAATCATACTGCCATGCATTATCAGGCGCAACAAACGCATTTACCCAAAGAGGGCGAAAGTCTCTTGAAGCATTATGCCCGTCAGCTTACAAGCCAGGCCAGCGAACTAAAAGAATTATCAAAGATAGTGGTAGTGGATGCTTATTTCTCCAAAAAAGAGTTTGTCGATAGCTTGTCCTCAGCCGGACTAATCCTAGTGAGCCGGATGCGCAAAGGGGTTTACCTGCGCTACCAGTTTAAAGGAGAACCAAAAACAGGACGGGGCGCTAAAAAGAAATATGGCGGGAAAATTGATGTTAAGAATCTGTCTCAGCAACACTTTACCCTTTTTAAAGAGGAGCAAGACAGCCGATATTATGAAGGTATTGCCCATATACGTTCGCTGCAAAGCTGGTGCAAAGTAGTTATCAACCCGGTACTCAAGGCAGGAGAAATCAGTAAAGTCCTCGTGTATTTTTCGACTGATCCTACTCCCACCGGAGCGCAGGTACTGCAATACTATCGGCTTCGCTATCAGATCGAATATGTGTACCGCGATAGCAAGCAGTTTACCGGATTAACTCACTGTCAAAGCCGGCAAGAAGAAGCCTTGGCTTTTCATTTCAATCTTTCACTTACTGCCTTAAATATTGCCAAAGCTACCCACTCGCTTTCCATTGCCCAGTTGGAAAGACCGCCTTTCTCAAGGGCTGATGTCAAATGCTTGTACTTCAATGAAATGATGCTTGATCGAATTATTTCGCTTTGTGGAAAAGACCCGCTCATCGAAAAAAATAATCCCCTTATGGCTCAACTCTACAAATTAGGCACTATTGCCGCCTGATTTCTTACCGGACTATTGATATGAAACAAGTCAAATAATATGAACTACCGCAGTATCTTGCGTAGGGGAATGCAAGTATGGATTCTTTTAGCAGGGAGTTTTGTTGTGGCGTCCGGTCAGTATTCCGTTCCTAAACCTAAGCCTAATATTATCTATATACTGGTGGACGACCTCGGCTATGGTGACGTGAATTTCAATTTGCCCGGTTTGGATCGCTTTAATAATCCTAACCTTCAAACCCCTAACCTGGCGCAGATTGCACGAAACAGTTTGGTTTTCACTAATCATTACGCTTCTTCGCTCGTTTGCTCCCCTTCCCGCGCGGGCCTGATGACCGGCCGTACCCCCACCCGAACGAACATTCCGCTGTTTATCAACGACACCCGAGACGATGACAAAAAATTTCTGCGTGGTCAGGAATATACGCTGGCCGAACTGCTTAGAGATAACGGTTACAACACGGCCATTTTTGGAAAGTGGCACCTGAACGGGGCCGATTGGCAGAACCCTCAAAGCTGGACTGGCTGGACAGGTTCTTTTCCGAGGCAGCAAGGCTTCGAGTATGGGATTGTTTCGAAAGAAAACCCACACTTCACTCTTCAAATGAAGGTTAATACCCAGAAAGATCCCGGCGATTTTTATTCCGTGGACGGTAAGCCGCTTGGGCCTATAAAAGGCTACACCAGCGATATTATCACGGCCCGTGCCCTGGATTGGATTAAGAACCGGACAGATAAGACGAAACCCTTTTTTGCCTACCTGCCCTACGATGCGGTTCATATTCGGGTATCGGCGGCAGATAAATACGTAGATATGTACAATACGGGAAATCCAAGAATGGATGCCTACTATGCCAACATTTCTCATCTCGATGCCGCTATCGGTAAACTAGTCAGCGAACTGACCGACTTGGGTCTTGCTAAGAACACCTTGATTTTATTTTCCAGTGATAACGGACCCGATGTGTTGAATGGATGGGATGCCACCTACTTTTGCTATGGTACGTCTCACCCGCTTAGCGGGCAAAAATACCAACTTTATGAAGGGGGCATCCGGGTACCGGGGTTAGCTTATTGGCCTGCCACCATCAAGCCCGGCATTTCAAACGAACCCAATTCAACGCTCGACGTATTGCCGACACTTGCCGAACTGATAGGCGGCCAGCTACCAAAGCATGTCAAACTTGACGGAGAAAGCATACTCCCCCTGTTCCTGAACAAGGGTTTCGTATCCCGAAAAAGACCGATGTACTGGCAGTATGACCTTCCGAGATACTACCCCAATACGGTGGGCGAAGGTTATCAAAAACGAATCGACGGCCTCGAAAAAAGTGAAAACGGTTTGTTACCAAGAGTAAAAATTCGCAAAGGCGATTTCATTCTTTACGGACTGAGTGAAAAGGCGTTTACTCCACCCACTCACTTCAAGCTGTTCAATTTAAATACCGACCCTAATGAGCAGCGTCCGTTGGTGGCTAACGGCCCCTTTTTCGATACAATGGTGAATGAGATGATGACGATGTATAAAGACGTGCAGAAAGAACGAATCGAAACAGAGAACTGGATTTTCAGCAATGCTCTTAAAAAATAATCGGCTCTTGATATATAGATGCTTATTCAGTGTTTTCGGATTGACTAGCTGGCTGTTGGTCACCATTAGCCTGATGCCCTGCTGCGCCCAATCGAGATTGCGGATTGAGGCCACCGAAGAGATTCGACCGCTTCGCGTACATGAAAGCAACAGGGGGCTGGAAACGATAGAGGGTAACCCATTCTTCTGGCTGGGAGATACGGCCTGGAATCTGTTTTCCAACCTGGACAGTACCGAAGTCGAGAAATATCTGGACGACAGGAAAGCCAAAGGTTTCAACGTCATCCAAACACAAATTATACCTTGGAAGCTCAACAGGGCCAACGTGTATGGTTCCCTTCCTTTTGAAGATGGTAATCTGAACCGGACCAATGAAGCGTATTGGCTTTATTCAGACTACATAATGAAATCCATCCGCGACCGGGGGATGTACGTAGCGTTAATACCGATCTGGGCCCGGGCTTACATCGAGACCATCAGGGGCGATGCCGAGGACAAGGTTTTCTTGCAAGACAGCATTCAACTACCCTATAACTACGGGCACTTCCTGGGTGAGCGCTATAAATCATATACCAATATCATCTGGGTGTTGGGAGGTGATGAGTGGGGCACCAAAGATACTGTGTACCATCAGTTGGCCAAAGGGATTGTCAATGGTAGGGGGCACAGCGACTTTGGCCGGGAGCTGATGACATATCACCCTCAGGGCGGAACATTTCGCCCCCCAGCCACTTCGTCAAGCGAATTCTACCATCACAAGGAGTGGCTCGATTTCAACATGATTCAGTCCGGGCATCGGATGGGAAACCGCAACTTTGAAACTATTGCAAAGGACTACGACCTCACACCCCAAAAACCAACCCTTGAGGCTGAAGCTTGTTACGAGAAACATCCTCAGAAGCATAAGTTTGAGTTCGGTATCTTCGAAGCCTGGCACGTGCGGAGGAGGGCTTACTGGGCGGTATTAGCCGGCTCATTGGGCTATACCTACGGAGCCAACGGGATCTGGCAGATGTCGAAAAAAGGATTGGACGACGACAATAAGTTTAACTATTACTGGCACGAGGCCCTCGGTTTTCAGGGCGCTGGAGAGAT
>JAUJNL010000029.1 GCA_030448185.1 Cytophagales bacterium
CCCCCTTGTACATTGCGGTAATACCGTAAGAAATAAGAGGGATCCAAACCTCGGTACAGCCTTGCCGGGTTACGAAATACCACATCTCCGGCCGATATACTCCATTGCTTTCCTTTCAACTGCACAAATACGCGGTCAAAATCGCGGATTTGCTGGGTGTTTCCCTCCGGCTGATAAGGTACATTCTGATCAGAGATGACTGCCGAGAGTGAAATGTCGTCGGAAAGCTGGCCTTCCAGCTGGAGATTTAAAGCGGAGTTTACAAATACGTTCTGGGAATTGCCGAACGAAACGCCCCGGGTAATACTACCGCTTTTGGTAATTCCCTTCGTGGCAAAAAACTCTTCCCGCCTTTCTCTCAGTTCCCTTGCCGACGGGTCTGTACCGCCAAAATAGGCAATGGTATCGTACTTGGCCGGATCGCGGTGAAATCGGGGTTTTGCCAGATCTACCGGGAATGTCCGGTAAGATATCAATACTGAATCGGGTAAACTTTTCCCGCTAAACTGGAACGTATTGGTATTGGGGTTATAGTGTACCTGTAAGCTGGTATCGGCGGGAATGAGTATTGTAATGGTAGCGGGGACAATAGTTAGGGTATCGGCGGCGAATGCGTCAGTGTTGGTTTTCACCCATTTAGTGTGGAAGTTACCCGTTTGTGCCTGCAAGTGGTACAGACAGGGCAACAGTATAGCCAGGAAAAGCCAAAAATACCGGAACCGCATGAAAGTGAAGGCAGACGTAGAATATAAGTGTGCCCGTAAGACTAGTTGTAAGTACTAAAGTACCCATTTTAAACCGGAATTAGCTAAATCAGGTGAATTTCAAGGTTTTAAAGTAAGATTATTGGGTAAATTACAGCTATTTGTTTCAAATCAAAACTTTCATTTCCCTCCCCCAAATGAAGAACCTTCTGCCTGTCCAATTGGTTATACTATTTACTGAGCTCATCCAATATGAACATTGTTTTCAGATTACTTACTCTACCCGTATTAGTGGCCTTTGCGCTTACTTCCTGCGGCCAACCATCCCAAGCCAAACGTAACACTATGGATCTTACTCAAAAAGCACCCTTAACGCAACCAAATCAGCCTTTGAAAGACGGACTGGAAACGGCGACCTTCGGGGCCGGTTGTTTCTGGTGCGTAGAAGCTTTATTTCAGGACTTAGACGGGGTAAAATCCGTTGCCTCCGGCTATTCCGGAGGACAAGTCGACAACCCTACGTACAAACAAGTGTGCTCCGGCAATACGGGTCATGCCGAAGTAATTCAGATTACCTATGACTCCAAAGTAATCAGCTTTCCGGAGTTGTTGGAGGTATTCTGGCAAACTCACGATCCTACTACGCTGAACCGTCAGGGAGCCGATGTGGGCACTCAGTATCGTTCGGCTGTTTTTTACCACACTCCTGAGCAAAAAGAATTGGCCGAAAAATATAAAAAGGAACTGGATGCTTCCGGTGCTTTTGAGAAGCCCATCGTTACGGAGATTGCGCCTTTCACTAAATTCTATAAGGCCGAGGATTACCACCAGAATTACTATAAAAACAATCCTGAGCAGGGCTACTGCTCTTACGTGATCCGCCCTAAAGTGGAGAAATTCCAGAAAGTATTCAAGGATAAACTGAAAGCCGCTAAGTAAGTAGTAACACATATTAATAAAAGCCCTTTACAAGTACGTAAGGGGCTTTTTTATTGCTATAATTTTAACGATTGTTAATTCTTTGTTTTTACCTAAGAGGATAATGCACCACCAAACGGTAAGCATATAACTGTCTTTTTTAACTAAATGAGTGTTTACGGGCTCAATTGCCTTACGCCTCGACCTCTTTTGCCTATTCCTGTGCTTTACAGCCTGGTCCTCTTTCATTTCCGGGGCTGTCCCTGGTGACCGGCTACTAGATACAACTCATTAATTTCCAATACCTAATTCAATTCAGCCGGAGGCTTTTTCTACTACTTTATTGCGTAGAAAACCCTAACCCTACTTTCTACTCAACTCCGCAAAGTGCTTATAGAACAACCCAATGGTTTCAATGCCTTTCAGGTAGTTAAAAATTCCGTAATGCTCATTGGGTGAATGCAAAGCATCACTATCCAGGCCAAAACCCATCAATACGGTTTTCAACCCTAATACTTTCTCGAATAAAGCTACAATCGGTATACTTCCGCCCCCCCGGGTGGGAATAGGCTTTTTACCCCAAGCCTCCTCAAATGCCCGGCTAGCCGCTATAAATCCGGCAGAATCAGTAGGCGTTACCACTGGGTGGCCGCCATGATGGGGAGTAACGGACACTTTGACCGTTTTCGGAGCAATGCGTTGGAAGTATTCCTTGAACAATTGCGTAATCTCATCAGGGTCCTGATTGGGGACGAGTCGCATACTGATTTTGGCCTGGGCCTTCGCAGGCAATACCGTTTTAGCGCCTTCTCCAGTGTAACCGCCCCAGATGCCGTTTACATCCACCGTAGGCCGGATAGAAGTACGTTCAGGGGTAGTATAGCCAGCCTCTCCGGATACATCCGCAATACCTAATTCCTCCTGATAGGCGTTCAGATCAAAAGGAGCTTTGGCAAGTTCGGCCCGTTCTTCTTTGCTTAACTCTACGACCTTATCATAAAAACCAGGGATGGTAATCCGGCCATTGGCATCTTTCAGGGAGGCAATCATCTCGCAAAGTACATTTACCGGGTTTGCTACACCTCCACCATATACACCTGAGTGCAGATCCCGGTTGGGTCCGGTTACTTCAACCTCCAGGTAGCTCAACCCCCGCAGCCCTACTTCAAGGGAAGGAGTATCATTGGCAATAACGCTGGTGTCGGAGATTAGAATTACATCGGCCGCCAGTTTTTCTTTATGTTCTTTTAAAAATTCCGCCAGGTTCTCGGAGCCCACTTCCTCTTCGCCTTCAATCATAAACTTTACGTTGCACGGCAACTGATTGGTGGTTACCAAACCCTCAAAAGCCTTAATGTGCGAGTACATCTGCCCTTTGTCGTCGCAGGCACCGCGGGCAAAAATGGCCCCTTGTGGGTGGATTTTTGTCTGACGAATGGTAGGTTCAAACGGCGGAGTCTCCCACAGATTCAGCGGGTCAGGAGGCTGTACATCATAGTGGCCGTATACCAGTACGGTTGGCAGGGCCGGATCAATAAGTTTTTCCCCGTACACTACCGGATGGCCCTTTGTCTCAAACAGTTCGGCCTGATCAGCCCCGGCGGCTAACAGTTTTTCTTTAATGTATTCCGCCGTCCGGCGAACATCCGCTTTATGACGGCTATCAGCACTTACTGAGGGGATGCGGAGCAACTCCAGCAATTCGGAAATAAACCGTTCTTTATGCTGTTCAACGTATGCTTTCATAGAGATATTAAAATTAGAAGATTGCTATTTAAATCTAACAAGTACCTTTTTATCAGTAACTCCCCTCTCAACAGGAGAGAGGTCAGTTTTTAAACAGACTTCTCAGACCCGGTATTTTTCAAAGGGTTTCCAGATGGAATTGTCCGGGGTTGGTGGCTGATCGGGTTTAAGGTCGCCGGTAAGCCACTGACTTGATTGTTCTTTTACCCTTTGCCAGACCTTTTCCACGGTGGCATAGGGCATTAAAGTCCGGGGGGCAGCCACACCCGGCGCAGAATTGTTGCCTTGAAGTACCTTCTGAATACCTGCGAGGCAATCTTCCATAATCGCTTTGCCGTATTCGGCAGTAGCCTCGGGAGCGTCTTCTCCTTGCGCAAAACGGGTTTCGGGCTCATCCAGTTGCCATTCATCTATCCGATTCAAGTCAATGCAATCCGGACGCAGGTACAGCAGCTGGGAAATCTCATATTTACCGGCGTGGTCACCGGTATACTTGCCGTCCGTTAATTCGGGGTCCGAAAATACATGGACCATCATGTCGCTTTCCTGCCTGAATGCTTCAGCCGCCAGCCGGAAATCCTGCTGATTGCCGCCCGAGTGACCACTGATGATGATGGCCTGTTTAAAACCGGCATTATAAAAGGCCCGCAACTGGTACAGGAAAAAATACAGCATCGGAGCCGTGGGCATGGAGGTCATGCAGGTATTGACGTTGCCAGCTACTTCGGCCAGCCACGGCGCATGGAACCCTACTTCGTGAATCTGATAGCCCTGAGCCGGGGCCACAATACCGCCCCAGCGCCGGGCTGCTTCTTCGCATAAATACTCCGCTTTCAGGGTATCTAATCCCAGTACTGCAATATGTCCGTGGGGCTCACAAAGTCCCATGGGTAAGTACACAACCGGTTGCTGCGTTAATCTTTCCAGGAATTCTTTCCGGAAAAGCTCTGCCCACTTTACGCTTTCGGAAGTAGTCATGATTGTTTGGCTGCCTTTTGTTCTTCGGCCTGATTGGCCTTATCGAGGTCGTTGGTTCCGGACCAGTATTTGGAGTGATACAGATTGTTTACCCAGCGATGTTTGGTATATAGTTCGTAAAAGGCCTCATCGGAAAGGGGTGGTTCATCAGCCGCCGAAATGTTTTCCAGGGCGTATTTTTCAATGTGCATGGAGGTAATAGCCGTCGTCACGCCGGGGTGCTTCAGTACGAACTTAAGGGCCAGGCGGGCTAATGACGCTGCTTCGCGGGGAATGAATTTGCGTAAGGCCTCCACATGCGCCATATACTGGCTGCGTGGCACTTCTTCGAAATAAGTTTTGCGGAAATCTGCCTCCTCAAAAGTGGTGTCTTGGCGCAGAAAACCCGTGAGTCCGCCTTCATCCAGCACGCAGCGGGCAATTACGGCCACCTTTTGCTTCTGACAAATAGGAACGAGGCAATCGAGGGCCAGTGGGTCAAAAATATTGATAATAGTCTGTACAGAATCGATTTGGCCGCTTAGTACCAGAGGCAGTACCGTATCGTGCCGGTGATCGGGGTTAGATACGCCAATGGCTCTTATTTTACCTTCATCCTTCAGTTTCACCAATTCTTCGAGCCAATACCCATACGTGCCCCAGGTAGGCCAGTACAGATGCAGTTGCATCAAATCGATGGAATCTACTCCCAGCCGCTTAAGGGAATCTTCGGTGTTCTGCCGGATCAACTGCCGCGGAAATGTGTCTTCTACCCGGGATGGAATGGCCCAGCGGGTATTGTCTTTCCCGTGCGACTGGATTTTAGTGGCTACAAAAGGTTTTTGGCCCGTCCACTGTTTCAGCGCCTTCCCTAAAATCTCCTCTGAGTTGCCATAGTGCCGGGCAGTATCGAAAAAATTTACCCCTTTATCCAGGGATATCAGGACCGAACGGATGGCTTCTTTCTCGTCGAATGTACCAAAGGCGCCACCCAGGCCCATTGCCCCGTATCCGATCACGGAAATCTTATCCCCGGTTTTAACAAAATCTCTGTATTGCATCAGTTTATAAGTAAGTGGATAATGTAAAATGGATAATGGACAATTAATGGCGCAACCTATGCTGGCACCAAAGTAATTACGGCCGTTGGACGAAACGGATAAAGATATTTTAGCCGGATAAGTTTAATAACTATATCGAAAACATCCAAAATGAAATTAAATAAACTATATAAATTGCGGAAAACTGGAATGGTGCTTGAAAACGATTCTAAAATTAACCACGTCTCTTTTGCACCTATCCCCAGGAAAAATCGACTGACGGGAACCTGTCAGGTGAGGCAAAACTTATGGAAAAAAAACTTCGAAAGCTGTTTACGTTATTTTACCTCCTGATCGGATTCGTGCTGGTAATTGGGTCAGGCTCGGCTCAGACCCAAACTCAGATATTGATTATCGGGGGCGGGGCCAGCGGTACCATGGCGGGTATTCAAGCGGCCCGCATGGGCGCACAAGTACTCATCATCGAACCTACGCCATGGCTGGGAGGAATGCTTACCTCCGCAGGAGTTTCAGCCATCGACGGAAACCACCGCCTGCCATCAGGCTTATGGGCTGAGTTCCGGCAGAAGCTGTACGACCATTACGGAGGCCCGGCTGCCGTGGAAACCGGTTGGGTCAGCAATACCTTGTTCGAGCCTTCAGTAGGCAATAAGGTACTAAAAGAACTGGCCGGAAAAGAAAAAGGGTTAACTGTATGGCACGGAAGCCAGTTTGCCGGAGCCACCTATCAGAATGGCAAATGGACTGTAACCGTGCTGAAAGACCGCAAAAAGCAGGTGATTGAGGCTACGCTGCTGATTGATGCCACGGAATTAGGGGATGTACTGGCTGCCGTCGGAGCAGGATACCGTATTGGTATGGACAGCCGGCACGAAACCGGGGAGGAGCAGGCCCCGGAGAAAGCCAATGATATCATCCAGGACCTGACCTACGTGGCTACCCTGCAGGACTATGGCAAGGGTACCGATAAGACCATTCCCAAGCCGTCTGGTTACGACCCGGCCGTGTTTCGTTGTGCCTGCGATATTTCCGATCCGGCTACCTTTGACCAGCCGCAGAATAACTGCTACAAGATGATGCAGTACGGCCGTCTGCCCAATCAGAAATACATGATTAACTGGCCGAAATGCGGCAATGATTTCTACCTCAATTTTATCGAAAAAACACCGGAGGAAAGAGAAAAAGCCATTGCGGAAGCTAAGCTGCATACCTTGCGGTTTGTGTACTACCTCCAGACGGAACTAGGCTATAAGCATCTGGGCCTGGCCCGTAACGAGTATCCGACCAAAGACGGCTTGCCGATGATTCCTTATTACCGGGAGTCGAGGCGGCTGAAAGGATTGGTTACCTTAACGGTGAATCACATAAATAAGCCTTACGACCAGGCCGAGGCACTCTACCGGACCGGAGTAGCCATCGGGGATTATCCTATTGATCATCACCACGGCAAAAATCCGGCGGCTCCGGCCATTGACTTCGTTAAAATCCGGGTGCCTTCCTACAATGTTCCCCTCGGAAGCCTGATTCCGGAGAAGGTGCCGGGGCTGATCGTAGCCGAAAAAAGCATCAGTGTGACCAATATCGTAAACGGGGCTACCCGACTGCAACCGGTAGTAATCGGGATTGGGCAGGCCGCCGGTGCCTTAGCCGCGGTGTGCGTAAAAAATAATCAGCAACCGGCAGCAGTAGCTATCCGCGAAGTGCAGCAGGCTTTGCTGGAGGCCAATGTGTATCTCATGCCCTTTATTGATGTGAATCTATCCGACCCACATTTCAAAGCCATTCAGCGGGTAGGAGTTGCTGGCATCCTGCAAGGCGAAGGGGTACCCTATCAATGGGCTAACCAAACCTGGTTTTATCCCGAACGAACGGTAAGTCAGTACGAAATACTGGCCGGTTTACGCCCTTGGTATCCCCAGCTACAGCACGACTGGACTGCTTCAGGAGAAAGCCTGACGGTGAAGCAACTACTGGAGATTTTTAAAAAAGTTAAAAAACCTGTAAACTTAACCGAGCTGAACAAAGACTGGCATTCTTTTCAACTGAAGGAAGAGCTTACTGAGAACCTGATCCTCAATCGAAGAATAGCCGCGCTGCTGATCGACCGATACTTGGATCCCTTCAGTCAGCCAGTGACTTTTACCGGGCAACCCCAATCCAATAACCAATAATAAACGCTTAGTTACTATTATTTTACCGGTTTATCCTTCATGGGGAGCCTTCGAAATCGATGGTGTGAGCCTCTGGGCTCGAACCCCTTATTAGCTGGCATCTTGCCAGCGGGTTAGCACAGAACCATTCCTTGCGAATGAAATTGTCACATGAGCTGGATTTTTATGCGCTACGCCGAAGTCCTGCTTACCTACGCCGAGGCCAAAATCGAGATGAACCAGATAGACGCTTCTGTAGTCAGTGCAATTAACCGGGTCCGTCAGCGGGCCGGCATGCCGGTAGTAGACCCTGCTATTGAGGACAATGCTGATAAGATGCGTCAACTGGTTCGTCGTGAACGTACCGTAGAACTGGCGCTGGAAGGCTTCCGCTGGTTTGACATCCGCCGCTGGAAAATAACCGAACTGGTGATGACGGGCAAAATATACGGAGCGGCCAAGAGTCCGACGGTGGCAGCAGGTACGCCCAATTTTAACACCAGTCCGGTGACTGACCTGAACAATATTCCCAATTATGCCAATTCGGAAAGTGCCCGATTTACGCGGGATGTTCGTTTCTTTGGGTCCAAACATTATCTGTTTCTCATTCCGCAGCGGGAACGTGACCTGAACAAGAGCCTGTCGCAGAACCCACTATAGCAGGTAAACCTTACTATTACATAAATCACTCAGAAACGCTTAACTCATTTACTCCATCACACCCACTATTCATACGTCCATCCAAATCCGTCACATCCTCTCGGTAGCCCTGGTACTTGCGGCCAGTTTCCTGAGACAATCTACGGACAATCCGCGCGGGGAGTGGCAACTGAGTGATTGGTTCTGGCTGATTTTTGCCTTCAGCACCGCTTGGGGGCGTTGGCTGGAAGTGCCCGTAGCTCCTCTGCCGCAACGTTTGGGCTACGTTCTTGGCCTGATTGCCGTGCTGAACGGAACGCTGGGTTGTTTCTCAGTGATGTTCGCTACGGCAAAAGTAACTCATGAGCCTTGGTGGATTAACGGAGTTATGTTCCCCTTAAGTCTGGCGGTGCTCAGTTATCAGGCGTTGTACGTGCTATCCGTCGGTAAAGCCTCACATCACTGGAACTTTACGCCGTTGAAGTATCTGCTCGTAAGCGGACTTATTCAGGGGCTGCTCTTACTGCTTGCACTTGAACTGCACCGCTTCAGCTACAGAACCCTGGGACTGATGCTGAAGGACATGCAGCAGCACTTCCCTGTAAGACTGGGAGAATGGTTGGGCTTCAGCGCCTTATGTACTGTTTTTTTGTGGGTGCTTGACCGCAAGGCTCCGTCCCTAGTTAGGTAGAAGGTGCAGGCAGATCTTAAGTATACTTGGTTATAAGTAGTTCTTTACAATTACTTTAGACAATTCTCCTAACCGTCATTCCCGGAGGAACTCTCTCAGCGAAGGGAATCTTCTCAATGCAGGCCAATCACCGTTTTAATCGGAGAAGATTAGCTTCGCTGAGAAACTGTTTTAAAACCCCTACGGTCCCCCCCCCTACCCCTTTCGGCTAGACTCTTTCCAGCCGCACCAGGGGGACCAGTTGGGTTCAAAAGTCCCCCTTGCGGGAAGCGTTGTGCCAGAGCCGAAGGGGGCAGGGGATGATGAGCACGACCAAATACCCTTGTAAAACCGCTTCTGAGAGAGTTCTCACGGGAATGACAAAAATAGTATAAACTACTGAAAACTCAGTAAAAGAGATAAATAGTTGAGTAGTATTCCTATAATTGAAGGGCAGTCGCTTGCCTCCGGCGAGGACGACTATGGAGCAGGCGTCTCGCCTGCGGGAAAGAGGCAATATGCAACTCTACTGGATAAGTTCCGTCTTCCCATAAAACGGGGCCGAGGCCCTTTGATAGTCGCCTACTCGCCGGAGGCAAAGCGACTGGTAAAATTCATTATCTTTATGATTATCAGTATTTTACAATGTTTACTGAGTTTTCAAAATAAACTAATTCTAGTGATCTACTTACTACACTGTTCATTAAATAAGTTAATAGCTCTAGTTGTTGGTGAAAAACACCAACAACGGCTTTGTTGATTGCCATTGGTGTTTTCACCAACAATCATTTTTCTAAACTCACTTGCTTAACAGTGTATTTACCTACTTACTTAATAATACTACTTTAACACTTTAGATAGGTGTATGACAAATTGCAGATGTTCATCCGCATTTGTAATGCGGATGGCGGAGTTCAGCATTTTAAATGCTGCTTTAAAAGGGTTCCGCATTGCAAATGCGGAACAACCAGACAAACCAAAGGTTATACGTATGATCTAAAGTGTTAAAGTAGTATTAAGTATGCGGTTATACCATAGCTGGTATCGAAAAAAGATAAGTTTGAGTCTGATAGCTGATTTATCTTCTTTGATGACGCTACCTGGCTCGGTTGGCTTTCGCCTGATTTGTGTATCTTTCTGTGTAGCAGACGCGACAGTTTGTGCGCGAACTTATTTCTCAGATGACAATATTTAGTGGTTCTGTGTAATAGAGTAGAGTTATGTGGCTTCTGGTTGCCGTTCCTGTTATTGGCCTTATGATGTTCTTCTCCTTTCTTCTGGGAAAGATAGAATCAGAAAGGATGCAGAAAATAGCTAAGGCTGTATTTACCGTAATAGCGAGCCCTGGTAGTTTTAGCCCGATCTTTCTGTTCTTTTTTAGTGTATTGGATTCTGCCCTTTCAGAGCCGCCAACAGTGAAGAAGCAGATTAATAGATGGTATTACTTCACTCAACAGGAATATGGCTGGGTTGCTTCCATGCCCGGAAAGCATGTTTTCATTTACCGATGGATTCTGGTTTTTGGATAAAGAGGTAGGCTATATGTGTACGACAAAATGCCCTTTTTTCTCAGTTCCGCATTGCAACTATTCTCAGCGAAGCTAAATGCGGAACAACACGAAAGATAGAATCAGAAAGGATGCAGAAAAGAACACCAATATTTGAAAAATAGACCAGACATATTGGTATAAACACGAAAAGTAAAACAGACATAATTAGTTTGTACACTATTCCTTTCGCAGGTGTATAAGCTTGTAGTAAAAGACAGAAGTAAACCACCACATGGATAAGGTATTGTTTTTTGATCTGGAAGTAGACGCAAAGAATGGCCGCATCAAGGACATCGGAGCCTGCTACCAAGAGCATACTTTCCATAGCGGGTCTCTGCCTGATTTTAACCGTTTTGCCCAGAAGCTCCATTCGTCTGCGGGCACAACATCCTTCGGCATGACCCGCCGGTTCTCGAAAAAGCAGGCATCGGGACGGACTTTCTGGCCAAAAGCCCCGTAGATACGCTGTACCTGTCGGCCCCGCTATTTCCCGAAAACTGTATCACAAGCTGGTAAAGGATTATAAATTGTATGATGAGTATCCCCAACAATCCGCTATGGGATGCCCAGTTAGCCGAAAAACTGTTTTACGATGAGATTGTCCAGTTTCATCAGTTGCCGGCAGCACTGCAATCCATCTACTACCGTTTGCTTGCGCAGACTCCCGTATTTAAGGGTTTCTTTGAGGTAATTAACTACCAGAGTCGGCACCCAAGGGAGCACTTGATTGTGCAGCTTCAGACTTATTTCAAGGATCAGGTTTGCCTCCACGCCGACTACGCGGACCTGATAGGGCGTGATCCCGTTGCCTTTGCCTACGCCCTGGCCCTGATCACGACCCGCGACCCCGAATCCGTAACGCCGCCGTGGCTGGTGAAGAGTTACCCGGCCCTCACGTCTATTCTGTATGCCTTAAAGGTACGCCGCTGTAAAGATCCGGCCTGTGGCTACTGTCGGGAGTGGTTAGACCCGTACCGGGCCCTGGAGACGTTTTTTGGGTATTCGCAGTTCCGCAAGTTTGACCCGTCGGAAGAGGTATCCTTGCAGGAACAGGTCGTGCGGGCCAGTCTCGACAACCAATCACTAGTCGCTATCTTTCCCACGGGAGGCGGCAAGTCGCTTACGTTTCAGTTGCCGGCGTTGATGATTGGCCGCGCTACCCGGGCCCTGACCGTGGTTATTTCTCCACTTCAGTCTCTCATGAAAGACCAGGTCGATATTCTGGCCAGGCGGCATGAAATTGCCAAAGCCGTTACTATCAATGGCTTGTTGTCGCCGCTGGAGCGAAGCCGGGCCCTGGAACGGGTGATGGAAGGAGACGTGCACCTGCTGTACATCTCACCGGAATCACTCCGGTCACGGACCATTACCGCGCTGCTGAAAAACCGCTCCATTGCCCGGATTGTGATTGATGAGGCGCACTGTTTCTCGGCCTGGGGCCAGGATTTTCGGGTCGATTACCTGTATATCGGGGAGTTTATTGCGCAGTTGCAGCGGGAAAAGCAATTAGCCGAACCTATTCCGGTTTCGTGCTTCACGGCTACGGCCAAACCCCGCGTCGTACAAGACATCCAAGCCTACTTTCAAGCCAAGCTTTCCTTGCCATTACAGGTTTTCAAAGCCTCTTCCCGCCGGGTGAATCTGACTTACACCGTGCAGGAGGCCAAGGGCAAAGCGACCAAATACCAACAACTCAAGCGTCTGCTAGTCCGGACGGAAGGCCCCCGGATCATTTACGTCTCGCGGGTACGCACCGCCGAAATGCTGGCCCATGATCTAACCCAGGATGGCTTTAAAGCGTTGGCCTACCACGGTCAGATGGACAGCAGCCAGAAGATTCACCACCAGGACCAGTTTATGAACAATGAGGTGGACACTATCGTAGCAACGGCGGCCTTCGGGATGGGCGTCGACAAGCACAACGTAGCCATGGTGGTTCACTACGAAATACCAGACTCTCTGGAAAACTACGTGCAGGAGGCGGGCCGCGCCGGCCGGAGTGAGGACATTCAGGCCAACTGCCTGGTCCTGTTTGATGAGGACGATCTGAATAAACATTTTAACCTGCTCAACCAGACCCGGCTCACCAAGAAAGAAGTGGATCAGATCTGGCGCGGCATCAAACAACTTACGGGTCAGCGGCCGCAGATAACAAGGTCGGCGCTGGAAATTGCTAAAGCTGCTGGCTGGGACCGCGAAATGCACCAGCTCGAAACCCGGGTAACGGCGGCCCTTGCGGCCCTGGAAGATGGGGGCTACCTTAAACGTGGGCACAATGCGCCCCGCATTTTTGCCAATAGCTTTAAACAAAGAGATATTAATGTAGCCAATGAGATGGTACGCCAGTCGCCGGCCTTCTCGGCCAAGGACCAGGAGCACGCCATCCGGATCATTCAACGCATCATCAAAGAAGACGAAACCCGGGTGGATTACCTCTCCGAAGTGCTGGGAATCCGGAAAGATGATGTGTTGCGGGTGCTGAACCTGCTGCGACAGGAAAACATTATCGGGGACGCCAAAGACCTGACGGCTTTCATTGATCTGTCGGCAGCGCTGCATCCGGTCCGGCGGGTAAAAAAGTACGCCCGGCTGGAGCAGAAACTACTTATTTTACTCGCTGCCCAACGACCAGCCGTATTTTTGAAAGAGATTAACGAGACACTGATTGCGGACGGCGTGACCGATTCCTCCCTGGATGCCATTAAAGATGTATTGCTGTACTGGGAAACGCGGAGCTACATTTACAAAACCCGCACCGACCAGGCCTTGCACGCCTATCAGATCGGGTTCCGGGTGCCGCCGGAGAAATTATTGATTCGGGCCGGACAGCGGCTCCGGCTGGGGGCGTGGATAGCGGGTTACCTGGCCGCCAAATGGGAAAGAGAAGAAACCGGTACCGTGGAAGCAAAGGCTAGGCTGCTCGAATTTTCGGTACTGGAGCTTAAAAACGCGTTTGAAAAACAGCCTGGTTTATACGGTGAGCTACCCGAGATCCCGGAGTACGAAGAGGCGCTGTTGTACCTCAATGCCATTGGGGCAATCAAACTGGAAGGCGGTTTTCTGATTCTGTATAATCCGTTTACTATCGAACGGCTCGAAAAGAACAATGCCCGGCAGTATACCAAAGCGGCGTACCAGAAACTCGAAACGCACTACGGGCACAAAATTCAGCAGATTCATATCGTGGGGGAATATGCCCGGAAGATGCTTTCCAATTATCAGGATGCCCTCACCTTTGTGGAAGACTACTTTACGCTGGAGTACGAGCCGTTTCTGCAAAAGTACTTTCCGGCGCGGCAGGGAGAGATTAAGCGGGCCCTGACTCCGGCAAAATTTAAGGAGTTATTTGGGAGCCTTTCTACTGAACAACTGGCTATTATCAAGGACAATGTCAACGAAAAGGTATTGATTACGGCCGGGCCGGGCAGCGGCAAAACCAAGGTGCTGGTGCACAAGGTAGCCTCCCTGTTGCTGCTGGAAGACGTGAGGCCCGAACAATTTCTGATGCTTACTTTTTCGCGGGCGGCGGCCATGGAGTTTAAAGACCGGCTCCGGCACCTGGTAGGCAATCTGGTGTATTACGTGGACATCCATACGTACCATTCCTACTGTTTCAACCTGTTGGGCCGCGTAGGCAGCCTGGAAAAATCCGATGGCATTATCAGTGCCTGTCTCCAGGCAATTGCTACGGGGACCCTATCCACCGAAAAAATAGCGGCCAAGAGCGTATTGGTGGTCGATGAGTTCCAGGATATCAATCAGGAAGAATACCGGCTGCTCGAAAAGATCATGGAACTGGCCGGGGAAATACGGGTGATCGCCGTGGGGGATGATAACCAGAACATCTACGAATTCCGGGGGTCTTCGGCCGGGTACATGAGCTATTTTGCGGAGCATTACGGGGCCAAACGCTACGACCTGGTCACTAATTTCCGGAGCCGGCAAAATCTGGTTGCCTTCACCAACGGGTTTTTGAGCACTATCGGCAGCCGGTTGCCTAAGGCCGGAATTGTGGCCGCTACGACCCAAAATGGAACGATCCGGCTGGTCAGGCACCGGTCGGCTCACCTGATTGACCCCCTGGTGCAGAACCTGAAGCGCCTGGGACTTACCGGAACAACGGCCGTACTTACGCCCACTAATGAAGAAGCCATGCTGACCGAGAACTGGCTGCGGAAAAACGGGATAGCGGCCCGGCTGATTCTATCCAACGAAGGGTTTTACCTGGGCGATTTGCTGGAAATCCGGCATTTTTCCGACTCGATTCTACCGAAAGAAGAGGCTGGTTCCGGAATTATTCCGGATGCTACCTGGGAAGAGGCCAAAAGCGCAAATAGGGCTGCCTTTGCTCATTCGGATAAACTATGGCTGAGTCAGGCGGTCGTCAGTCAGTTTGAGAAAGCTTATCCCCGCAAGTACCTTTCAGAATGGAAGAGCTACATGAGGGAGATCACCTTCGAAGATTTTTATTACCCGGAACAAAACGTGGTATTGGTTTCCACGATGCACAAGGCCAAAGGAAAGGAGTTTGACAACGTATTCCTGCTGCTCGATGGGTTTGCCGTGAAGGATGATGCGGCCAGGCGGGTCGTGTATGTAGCGCTGACCCGGGCCCGGCAAAATCTGATCATTCATACCAATCAGTCCCTTTTTAACTCCTGCCACGCCGAGAACCTGGAAATAGTAGATTCAGGTGAAACGTACCCGGAGGTAAATGAAATATGCCTGCATGCTACGCACCGGGACGTATACCTCAATGAATTCAAGCGGAACCGGGTAAACGTAGCGGTGGACCGGTTGCTGGCCGGAGAAAAGCTTTTACCCGGCGCCGGCAGCGATTCCCTGCTGACCAGGGACCATCAGGCGGTATTGAAGTATTCACGGAGCTTTGCCGAAAAGCTGGCCCGGAAAGGGCAGGAAGGTTACCAGCTTACGGATGCCGAAGTCAATTTTATCGTTTACTGGCGAGATCAGGAAAACGGCTCCACCTACAAAATTGTGCTACCCCGAATCATGCTTATAAAGCAGTAGAGGTGAGTATATTTTGGTTGTGATGAACGTTAAGAATGAAAAATTCAAAACTATTCTGGGCTCAAAACGGGCCGGATAGTAGGTATCCTGGCGAGTACGCCTTAACTATGTTACCACTCTTCCCAGTCACCAACTGATTCTGGGCAAGCGTCAGGTCCATTCTTCCTTTTCAGATGCGGTCAGAGCAAACTTTTGTACCAGTCCCTATGAGCAGGACTAATTTGGCAAGGCGGAGTTCAAAAATCGATACCTTTAGAATTTTTGTAGTCTGTTTCTATCCCAAATGCCTGATAAAAAAGGTAGTATTGCACGAAAGTAAATATTATGGCTGTTTCGGATACTAACGCACTGCAAATCTATAATAACCAGGTAGGGCTGAAATTTCAGTTATATAACAGTCTTTTTACCGCCCTGCCTTTTCACCGGGTTGAAAAAACGGGAGTATTGTTATCTATATTCCTGTTGCATTGTGAAGAAGGATTCAATAAAGGGCAAAGCCCGGTCGATATTATTCACTCCTTTCTGGAGCAGTATACCGCCTACCGGACCGAACAGGAGCAGACCGATCTGCTGTTCCGGTTCGTACAGTATGCCGAACGACAGGTCGTACTGTTTGATGCGCTGGAAGATGCTGCCTTCCGGGACATCCATGATGTGCACGGCACGGGCACACTGAAACACCTGCAATCCGAAATTCTGCACAATCAGGCCCAGGCGCAGCTAGCCGACAAATTGCAGGACTTCTCCGTACGGCTGGTATTGACGGCCCATCCCACGCAGTTTTATCCCAGCGAAGTACTGGGCATTATCAATGATTTATCTAAGGCATTGATCGGTGACAATACGGCCCAGATCAACAGCTATCTGCAGCAATTAGGCAAAACGCCTTTCTTCAAGAAAGAAAAGCCTACTCCTTATGACGAGGCCATGAATCTGATCTGGTACCTGGAAAATGTGTTTTACCAGGCTGCCGGCCAGATCTTGTCTTACCTTAAAAACCAGTTCCCCGGGGAGGTGAACGAGAAAAATCCCCTGATCCGGCTGGGTTTCTGGCCCGGCGGGGACCGCGATGGTAATCCGTTTGTAAAAGCTGATACCACCCTGAAAGTAGCCGAAGCCTTGCGGGGGGGCATTATCAAGTCGTATTATGCCGATGTACGTAAACTCAAACGTCGGCTTACCTTTAAGGGTGTAGCCAATGTACTCGCCAGCCTGGAGGACAAACTGTATGATAATTTATTCCTGGGGCATCGCGTAGATCTGTCGAAGGATGAGATCGTTGCCTCACTCAAACAGATCCGGAAAACCCTGATGGAGCAGCATAACAGCTTATTCCTGCCGTTGGTAGAAAACCTGCTGCGAAAGGTGGAATTGTTCGGATTATACTTTGCTTCGCTCGATATCCGGCAGGACAGCTCGGTACACACGGAACTATTGGAGACGTTAGCGGAACAAACTTCTCTCCTACCGGGTAACTACAAGGAACTGAGCCCGGAGCAAAAGATAGATGCCTTACTAAAAATCAGCGCCACTGTTGATCCGGCTACCCTGGATAACGACTTGTTCCGGGATACCCTGGAAAGCATGACGGCCATAAAGTCAATCCAGCAAAATAACGGGGAAGCAGGTTGTCACCGGTATATTATCAGCCATAGCACCAGCGCCTTTGATATTATGGCCGTATACGGATTATTTCTGCTAAGCGGCTGGGGGCGTGATGAGTTAAGCGTGGATATCGTACCGCTGTTTGAGACTATTGATGACCTCCGCGAGGCGGCCGCCGTAATGAAGGCATTGTACGAAAATACAGACTACCGATCCCACCTGGAAAGACGCAATAATACCCAAACGATCATGCTGGGCTTCTCCGATGGCACCAAGGATGGGGGCTACCTGATGGCGAACTGGAGTATATACAAAGCGAAAGAAGAGTTGAGTAATCTGGCTAAGCAATACGGCGTGCAGGTAGTGTTCTTTGATGGGCGGGGAGGTCCACCAGCCAGGGGCGGCGGCAAGACGCACCAGTTTTACGCTTCCATGGGCCGTAATATTGCCAATAAAGAAATCCAGCTTACCATTCAGGGTCAGACGGTTAGCTCTAATTTTGGCACTATTGACGCCGCTCAGTTCAATATGGAGCAACTAATTCATGCCGGTATCCGCAATGCCCTCATCTCTTCCCGCGAAGCTACCCTTACTGCGTCGGAAGAAGAGCTGCTGCAAGGTTTGGCGCAACAGAGCTACGAGGCCTATAACCAGTTAAAAAACCACCCCGATTTTCTGGAATACCTTAATTACGCCAGTCCGTTGCGCTACTACGGAGAGGCTAATATTGGCAGCCGCCCTTCGAAACGGAAGCCGGGCAAGTTGAATCTGAATGACCTGAGGGCAGTACCCTACGTGGGTTCCTGGAGCCAGTTGAAACAAAATCTACCCGGCTACTACGGCGTAGGTACCGCTTTTCAAAAAATGGAAGCCAGCGGTCAGTGGGGGGCCATTGAGCAGCTATACCACAACTCTTTGTTCTTCAAAACGCTAATGGATAACTGCGAGATGGCGATGACCAAATGCTTTTTCCCGTTGACAGCGTTCCTGGCGAAGCACCCCAAGTACGGCGAACTCTGGAACATGATTCATGCTGAATTTGAATGCACCAAGGGATACCTGCTGCGCCTTTCGGGAGCAAGCAGGTTGATGGCCGGCCGACCCGTGGACCAGCTTTCCATTCAGATGCGGCAACGGATTGAACTGCCCCTGATCACGATCCAGCAGTATGCCCTCACCAAAATCAGGGAGATGGAGGAGCAAGGGGTAGATACGCCGAACAAGAATATCTACGAAAAGCTGGTGATGCGCTGTTCATTCGGCATTATTAACGCTGAGAGAAACTCGGCCTAATGGCTATCTCCCGGGCAGCTTAGGGTAGCTGCCCGGGAGATTCTGTAATACTTTCAGGGCTGGGGCTTAATCGAAGTAAGCAGTCCTATAATCGAATTTTCCGCGGAGAAAGGCTTACTTTTAGTAGGTTCCGGACCAGAATTCAGTCTACTTATGGAATCTGTACTTGCTACCAGCCCGGCCCCGGCAACTTATTCCCGCGAAACTTCGCTTTCCTGTGAAAACTGCACGACTCCCGTCACGGGTCCGTTTTGCGCCAACTGCGGCCAGGAACACCGGCCTACCAAGGTACACTTTAAGGATTTTCTGATCGACTACCTGCAGTCGTTCATCAATATTGACTCCAAAGGTTTCAGAAGTTTAAAATGGCTCATCCTCAGGCCGGGTTTGCTGGATGCGCATTACATCCAGGGGAGGCGGGCCAGCTACCTTAAGCCGGCCGAACTGTACCTATTTATGAGCGTAGTCTTTTTCTTCTTTGTACGGACCTGGGTATATAAAGAAGATTGGATACACCTTTATCCAGGGTACGGCGACAGCCATTGCTTATCCGGCGACCCAGCCACGTTAACCCTTAAAGTCTTGTAATTAGGCCATATTTCTGATGGAGGCAAAGAGAAAAGGCTTATCTTTGGCGCTTCTTTCCCATCTGATATGATGCGTCCAAGCAATGCGGAAGCGGGGTGGTTCCCCAAAATTTTCAAAGATCTCCGTTTTATTGGATTAGTTTATCTACTCATCGTATTGATTGCCACTGGCATAAAGTACTTTGTTTTGGGCATTAAATATTATCAGGAAGGAGGGCTTCCCTACACCCACTATAATAATTACATTATCTTCAAGCAATCCTTCTTCCATCTTCTGCAGCATAAAGATCTCTATTTGGCCTACCCTTATAAATATTGGGACCTGTATAAATACAGTCCAACCTTTTCACTTCTCATGGGTCTTTTTGCATTTCTTCCAGACTTTGCGGGCTTGGTGATGTGGAACTTGTTAAATGCCTTACTACTTTATTGGGCAATACGGAGCATGCCAATTTTAGCGGAGCAGAAAGAAAAAGCATACATTCTCTGGTTTATAACGCAGGAAATGCTTACTTCTATCCAGGAAGCGCAGAGCAATTCCCTCCTTGCCGCACTGATTATATTGGCTTTCAATGCGTTTGAGAAGCGAAAAGTCTGGCTAGCGGCTCTTTTTATCATTTGTTCTTTTTACATTAAGCTATTCGGGATCGTTGCAGCCGTCCTGTTTCTGTTTTACCCGGATAAGCTGAAATTTATTGGGTGGTCATTTTTATGGGGCGTATTCTTTCTGCTGATACCCATGGTTGTTATTACTCCAGAGAGCCTGTGGTTTCAGTACAACAACTGGCTCCGACTCCTGGCGCAGGATCACGGTGCTTCCCATGGCTTGTCAGTTATGGGGTGGCTATACACCTGGTTTGGACTTGAGGTTAATAAATTGCTAGTTGTACTGATTGGCGCTCTCCTGTTTTGCCTGCCCCTAATCAAATTCCGCTCTTACGGAGATCTTACTTTCCGGTTGCTGTACCTGTCTTCTATCCTTATTTGGATCGTTATCTTCAATCATAAAGCTGAATCTCCGACATTTGTTATTGCCATGTGCGGAGTTGGGATCTGGTATTTTATCCAACCTGCCAACTGGCTGCACTATACCCTGGTAATTCTGGCATTCGTTTTTACCTCACTCTCACCGACGGATCTGTTTCCTCGTTTCCTGCGTGAATATCTGGTAATACCTTACGTACTAAAGGCGGTATTCTGCATATTTATCTGGTTTAGGATTGTGAGTCAAGCGCTGCTCGGAGGATATAAAACCAGACCGCTGCAGTATCAGAATGCAAATTAACATTACCTTGCCGCACTAGTCAGGCAATACAATAAGGACAACCTCTTACATTTGCTGCCGAAAAGTTTTTACTCTTTTCCTCTAAGAGTAGCGTAAAACAATGTCCGAATGATTCAGCCAACCACCCGTTCCCATTCCGGGAAACATACCGCTGCCCCAGTTTCCGAACGGTTTTTAATTACCCTAATTCTGGTTTTGTTGCCGGTAGCGCTGTTCTGGAACCTGGGACTCACGCCAGTTCGCTTTGAGGAGCCCCGCCGGGCCGTGGTAGCCCTGGAAATGATGGTTTCGGGAAATTATATAATGCCTACCATTCACGGGGACCCTTATTACAATAAACCGCCCCTGTATAATTGGGTGCTTACGGGCCTGTTTCACTTGTTTGGCTACCCGGCCAACTGGGTGCTGCGGCTGCCTACGGTACTTTCATTGCTGCTGATGGGGCTTTGTAACTACCTATTCGTCAAAAAATACCTTTCCTTGTCGGTTGCCGTTGTATCGAGCCTGTTTCTGGTTACCAGCGCCGATATTCTCTTCAGCTTTTCAATGGTCGGCGAGATCGACCTGTTTTACTCCCTGATCGTTTACCTGCAAATCATCAGTATTTTCTATTTCTTTGGGCGGAAACAGTACTTGCTGTTATTTCTGGTCTCCTACCTGTTGACGGCAGCCGGATTTCTGACCAAAGGCTTTCCCTCTCCCCTCTTTCAGGCTTTCACGCTGCTGGCCTTCCTGATCGTGGAGAAAAAATGGAAACTGCTTTTCGGCTGGCAGCATATACTCGGAATTTGCCTGTTTTTTGGCCTCTGTATTGGTTATTTCGGCCTTTACGGGCAGTACAATGATCCTTACTCCTACGTGTACCGGATGTTTACCGAGTCAACCGTACGGGCAGAGGCAGCCCGGGGAATTTATGACCGCATCGGGCACTTATTGTTTTTCCCAGTTATGATGCTGAAAATTCTCTCTCCGTGGTCCTTGCTGCTCTTATTTATGTTTCGGCAAGGAGTGGTCAGGCAGATTTGGGAGCATCCTTTCCTGCGATTTTGCATGCTGTTTGTGCTGGCTAATATCGGTGTGTACTGGCTTTCTCCTGGTACCCGGGAACGGTACCTGTATATGTTCATTCCCTTCCTGTTGCCGGTTATCACCTGGTTTTTTCTAAAATACCGGCAGGAAAACGGGCTAGCGCAAAAGCTGATTACCTGGATTTTCGGTGTCTTGCTGGTGGTTACTCTCCTGATCTTCCCGTTACTTCCCTTTATCCCATATACCTCGAAGCTGCCTTATATTGGCCTGATAGCCGTGGGAGGTACGCTGTTGGCTTTGCCGGTGGTCTACGGCTATTTTAAGCAGGTTCACCTTCGTATCTACTACATTGTCCTGGCAACCGTACTGCTGCGGCTTGGATTTGATGCAATAATGATACCGGCCCGCTATATCAATGAAAATGAGGCGCACTACGAAAAGGCCGCCCTGCGCATGATTCAGCTTGCCGGGGGAAAACCTATTTACTTCACCGGCATTGTTGAAGACGAGAAAAAAATACTCACCTTACCGATTTTAGGGGAGATTCCCATTTTTTACCAGGGCGTTCCCTACGTTACCTTTCAAATCCCATTTCATATAACCCGGGAGACGGGTAACATTATGCGCACGGATTATTCGCGTAACCCAAACGCCTTTTACCTTTCGGACCAATGGTCAGCTGAAGGCCTGCCTGTAAAAGTCTGGTACCGCTTCTACTCCCGCGAGGTTCAGGGAGATTACGTCTTTTACACCTACCGGTAGCCGTATACCTAATGACCTGGAAAAAGGTGGCTGGTAGCACCTCCGGATAAAAGTATTAAAGGAAAGGATTGTCCTAAAACAGGAATTGTCGGCCTTACTTACCACACTTTCAGTTAGTTTACTAAGAGTATAGTAAATTTGGCGCGTTACTTATATCTGGTAGACCATCTGTTTTTTATTTAACTAGTTAATGACTTCTCCACCCGTAATCCAAGCCCAAAGCAGCCGGAAAAAAAGATGGTTGTTCCTGGTAAAATTGCTGCTGACTGGGCTAGCTCTTGGGTTTGTATTCACCAAAATTGATTTTTGGGGGACCTGGGCTTTGATCCGGCAAGTACATATAGGTTGGGTGTTTGCGGCTTTTGCGGCATTTAACGTTTCTAAAATCATCAGCGCTTTCCGGTTAAATGTATTCTTCCGGACTATTCACTTGTATCTCTCCTCGGCCTATAACCTGGGCTTGTACTACATTGGCATGTTCTATAACCTGTTCCTGCCCGGTTCTATCGGGGGGGATGGCTATAAGGTCTACGTGCTCAGGCAGCAATTCGGAACTCCAATTAAGGATTTAGTTGGCGCCACCCTGCTCGACCGGATCAACGGACTAGTTGCCTTGTCTTTTCTGGCGGGCATTCTGTTGTATTTCAGTCACTATACGACCCCTTTCCCAACCTTCTCCATCCTGCTGATACTGGCAACGGCGGCTATCTATCCCAGTTTTTATCTGGCCGGGTGGCTTTTTTTCCGGAAGTTTTATCCGGCTTTTCACCGAACCAATCTTCAGTCGCTGGGGGTGCAGGCTTTACAGGTAGTGTGTGCGGCTTGTTTACTGCGGGCCTTATCCATTCACGAAAATCAGACCGATTACCTGGCGCTGTTTATGGTATCGTCGGTAGTGGCCGTGCTACCCTTTACAGTTGGGGGTGTGGGAGCCCGTGAACTGGTCTTTTTGCTTGGCTATCAATATCTACCCATCGACCGGACAGCAGCCGTTTCTTTTACCCTGCTGTTCTTTGCTACTACCGCTGCCTGCTCTTTAATCGGTCTGCCTTTAGTCTTCCGGAAGGAACGGAAAGGGGGGAATGAGGAGATGAGTTTAGGAGTGAGAAGCGAGGAGATAGAAGACAGGAGTAAGAGGTAAGAAAAAGAGAAACAGTTTTAGTTAAGAGAATAAAACAGGCAAAACTTTACCTGTAACCGATCAAGGCTCTATCCTTACTCATCCACTTTTCAAGCTGCATAACCCATCAGGCGGTACGTTATATAGCCGATCCATTCATGCCAGATCGTTGACCATTTGCCCAGGGCACCTTCGGTTGGAAAAAACTGGTCAGGGGTAAACTTGGGCGGATGACTATAAAAATCAGTACTGAAAACGGTAACTGGCACCCCGGCTTGCCGAAAACATGCTTCCGCCCGGCGCATGTGAAATGCCGAAGTAACCAGCAGGTAGGATTTCCGGGGAAATTTTTTCTTTAATATGTTTCCTGAAAAGGAGGCGTTTTCGTGCGTATTCCGTGATTTGTTCTCCAAAGTAATGCAGCTATCAGGCACGCCGGCGATTTTCAAAATGTAAGCAATTTCTTCAGCCTCACTTTCTTTAGAACCAATCAGATTGCCCGACCCACCGCTAATGAGGATATGCTTGACCCAGCCCATCTTAAAAAGTTGCAGGGGATGCAGTACCCGGTCGGCTCCCTTGTGAAAATACACCCGGTCATTGGGTTTACGTTCGGTATCCGTCACCCCGGTCAGAATCACGGCTACATCGTAGCGTTGGGGAAGCCGGGCAATCGGCGTAGCCGGTATCTCCCACCAGTTAATGGCATAATTCACCAGAAAGTTATTCCCAAATACCAGCAGGAGGATCAGAACCGTTTTAAGGCTAAGTTTACGCCACTTTTCATTTTTAGTGACCGTTGCGAACACTAATAATCCCACAATCCAGGTCATGGGCATAAGCAGGTAAAACGCCGTCTTGGAAAGGACAAAGAACATAAGACAATTGTCGATGTGCGATGTTCGATTGACGATGTTTGAATAAAATGGCAGGATTAAAACCCAGGCCAATGGTAAAGCAGACGTGATAAATCACGTCTCTACAACCGAACATCGGACATCGAAATTCGAACATCGAAAGGTTACGAACTCGGGAAAGTATTTTGCGAGATGTGGGGCGTTTGCACTTCTTTACGGGCTTTGGCAATATCACAGGCCAGGAAAACGGCGGCCCGCATAGAGGCCTCATTGGCTTGGCTCTTTCCCGCAATATTATACGCCGTTCCGTGGTCGGGTGAAGTCCGTACAATCGAGAGGCCCGCCGTATAATTCACGCCGTCATCAAAGGCCAGTGTTTTAAAGGGAATCAGGCCCTGGTCATGGTACATGGCAAGCACGGCATCAAATTTCTTGTATTGCAAAGCCCCAAAAAAACCATCCGCCGGATATGGGCCGTATACCAGCATTCCTTTATGGCGCAATTCAGCCACGGCAGGGCCAATAATTTCTTTCTCCTCGGAGCCAAGCAAGCCCTCTTCTCCCGCATGAGGGTTGAGCCCAAGTACGGCAATTCGAGGTTTACTAATGCCAAAATCCATTTTTAGAGACTCTACCAACGTACGAACTTTGCTTATGATCTTTTCCTTGGTAATAGCAGCGGGGACTGCTGCTAATGGAATGTGTCCGGTTACTACGCCCACCCGCAGGTCGTTACTCACCAGCAGCATCACTGATTCGGCGGCCCCAAACTCGTAGGCAAAGTATTCGGTATGACCGGGATAGGGAAATTCCTCATTCTGAATATTATTTTTATTAATGGGTGCCGTTACGATGCCATCCAGAACGCCTCTTTTCAAGTCTTCAGTAGCCGTTTTCAAGGCAATATAGGCACTGCGGCCTGCTTCGGGAGTAACTTTACCAGGCTGCACATCCAGGTTTTCCTCCCAGCAATTAATTACATTGGTTTTCTTATGCACAATCTGGTCTATGCTTTTCACGGAGTGCATCGTCCATTCCTCCAGATTCATCATTTTACGGTACCGGGACAGCACTTTCAGGGAACCATACAGCACTGGAGTACAGATGCGCAGGATCTTGCTGTCAGAGAGTGCCTTCAGGGTTACTTCGGGGCCCACGCCGTTAAAATCGCCCAGGGTAATGCCAATAACGGGTTTATGTTCAGTCATAAGGGTGTAGTCGTCAGCCGGCTCGGTTCCGGGTTTACTGTTTCCGGTTGTAATGTTAGGCAAAGCTTGAAAATTTTCGCAAAATTTTACTTTTTTGCCGAAAATTCCGGATTAGGCCGGGGCATTTTTGCCTTTACTGACGTTCTCCACTGCCCAAGCTTCCGTTGCAACTCGGCAGCTTTTCCCGGCATTTGCTGCGTGAGGTCACGTTGCTCCCCCAAGTCTTCTTTTAAATTAAATAATTCCAAACGGCCATTTTCGTAATATTCAATCAGTTTATAGTCACCTTGCCGGATGGCTCCCGAAGGCCGTCCTCCCTGGTTACTGTAATGTGGATAATGGAAGAACAAACTGCTGCGGGAAGGGGCTTTTCCAGTTCTGAGAAGCGCAGCCAGGCTGCTACCATCCAATTGCCCAGTTGCGGGCATCTTCAACGCCAACATTTCCTGCATCGTTGGATACAGGTCCATAGTCGATACTATGGTTTGATTTACCTGACCCGATGAGGTTACTCCCGGCCACCGGATCAGGAGCGGTACCCGGATGCCACCTTCACTCAAGTAGCCTTTGCCATCCCGTAGGGGACTACTGGCAGTAGCCGGCGTATGAGGCCCTTCTGCCACGGTAAGTCCGCCGTTATCGGAGGTGAAAATAAGAATAGTATTGTCGTACAGATCATTCTTTTTTAAGGATTGGATTAATTTACCTACGCCCTCATCCAGACTCTGGAGCATAGCTGCGTAATAAGGATTGGCAAACGTGCCAGGGGGAACGGGTTTCTTCTGATACTTTTCTACTAAATCCGGCTTGGCCTGAATGGGAATATGGACGGCAAAGTGCGGCAGGTAAAGAAAAAAAGGATTTTCTCGGTTGGCTTCTATAAAAGTAATTGCCTCATCCGTTATCCGGTCGGTCAGGTATTCGCCGGGCTGCCCCCCATCCAAACCGGGCTGTTTATCCTGAGCATTATTACGGTTCTGATAGGGATAAAAATAACCTAGCGGAGACCCCCGGTGGTCTCCGGCAATGTTTACATCAAAGCCTTGTTGCTCTGGTAAATACCCTTCACCGCCCAAATGCCATTTGCCGATATTGGCCGTCACGTATCCGGCGGACTTGAGCATTTCACCTAAGGTTACCTCCGGCAAAGCCAGTCCCTTGGGTAACGCCGGACGTAGCAGGGCTTGCGTGGGCCGGTCGGTGCGGCCGGGTAGCCAGTCGGTGATGCCGGTACGAGCCGGGTGCCTGCCAGTCAATATAGCGGCCCGTGACGGAGAGCAAACCGGACTAGCGGCGTAGGCATCGGTAAAGCGGATTCCTTCCGCGGCCAACTGGTCCAGATTAGGCGTCTCATGGAACTTGTTTCCGTAACAAGCCAGATCACTCCAGCCCAGGTCATCGGCCAGAATCAGAATGATATTGGGTTTAGTCTGTAGTGCTTTCTTATCAGCAGACTTTTCGTTCCGTTGGCCGAAACTACTACCTGCTCCCGTTAAGAGCAGTCCGATTACTAAAAATCCTGTAAAGAAGATACGATTCATTGTTTGCACATCAAGTTTGAAATTTGCCTGGCGCCTGTTAGATATAAAGTCAAGCAGAGCAAGTTAGTATCTTATCAGGAATTCATTTACACAATAAAGACAAAGTGGCTACTGTTCCCTATCGAATGCTCAGGCGTACGCTTTCTAAACAAGTAAGAAAAAAGATTTTCGGATTCCTTTAAAAATTGGGAGATTGTAGGAAACACGCAAAACCGTAAGGCTGCTGATGAATAAATGACTGATTATCTTTAATATACTCTTATTTTACCCAGGAATGCAACTATGCAGGATATGCCTATAGTCAAGTGGTTAGACCAAAACAAAGATATCGGCCTGTTACTGCTCAGACTTTTCATTGGGATAAGGTTAATATATGGAGTAGCCGATAATGTATGGAACTGGCAGCATATGGTAGCCTTTGAAGATTTCCTTCGTGCCCACCGATTTCCTCTGCCCCTGCTGAGTGCGATTATATCCGTATATGCACAATTAGGTTGTGGTTTAATGATCCTTGCCGGTTTTTATATTCGCCTTGCCGCATTGATAATGATTATCAATTTTATGGTCGCCCTTTTGATGGTTCATCGCCAGGACTCTTTTGAAGCAATGACCCCGGCACTAGCCCTGCTATTTGCGAACGTGTTGTTTTTGTTTTATGGAGCAGGAAAGTTTTCCCTCTCACCTGCCAGATAGCATTACACAAAAACCAGGCTTAGGAAAGAACCTTTGTATGTGTTGGCTACCCTGCAATAAGTCAAGGAGTCGTTTTCCCGCCCTTTCCTGAAAATGAAACGGAAAAGTGCTAAGGATAAAGCAGGTACTCTTTTCGCATCTGTTTATATTCGGAAAGGGCAGGCTCCCAACTCTGGCGGATCTGCTTCTCGGTTTTGCCTGCAATAATCTGCTGTTTTAACTCCTTGGTCCCGGCTAACTTGTCAATGTTGCCCATCTCCTTGCTCTGGGTAAAATCAAAGAACTTCTCTTTGTAAGGGTACGCATTATAAAATTCAAAAAGCCAGGCAAGATTTATCTTACCCGTTTTGCGCAGGGTTTCCTTGTCATACTGACGTAGGTCGAGCCCGTAACAGGCTTTGTTCTGGTGTAAAGGGGTTTCACTCATTCCCGGGATACCTACCGGGGTGAAAGAGAAAGAATACTTACCCTTTAGATCCGGGTTTCCCAGTACGCTGAAAGGCATATACGTACCTCTTCCCTGGCTGATGATGGTTCCCTCAAATAAGCATAAGGAAGGATACAGCAATACGGATTGAGCTGAATTGAGATTAGGAGAAGGATTTACCGGTAAAGTATAAGGAGTGTCATGGGTATAATTGGCTACTTTAATGATTTTCAACCGGCATTGGGCTTTCCCGGGCAACCACCCTTCTCCATTGATCATCAAGGCAAACTCTCCGATGGTCATTCCGTGGGTAATGGGGATCGGAAACTGGCCAATACCAGACTTTAAGGACATATCCAGTATTGGTCCATCTACATACGCATTGGGATTAGGCCGGTCCAGAATCAATAGCTCCTTATTATGCTCGGCACAAGCCTCCATTACATCCCGAAGCTTATTGATATTGGTGTAGAACCGGGCTCCTACATCCTGAATATCAAATACCAGCAGGTCTACCGCATCCAGATCTTCTTTGGACGGTTTTCGTTTCTTGCCATAGAGAGAAATTACCGGTACACCACTGGCAGGATCCACACTATCCTCCACTTTGGTTCCTGCACTGGCATTGCCCCGAAAGCCATGTTCTGGTCCGAATATGCTTACGATATTGATGTCTAAAGAGAGTAAGCTGTCTACACTCGGCTTGCTGCCAATAATTGAGGTAAGATTCACGACCATGCCTACCTTTTTTCCTTTCATAAACGAAAGATATTGATCCGTCTGGTCGGCTCCCGTAATAATCTGTTTCGTAACAGTTTTAGTTGGGGAAGGCTTATTGGCGGGAGGCGAAGCAGCCGTATCAGCTCCAACTTGGGCAGTCGGGGTAGTATCGGTTTTGGGAGTAGAAGGCTGCTTAAAAGCACAGCTAACACTTGTTCCTACTACTATCAGTAAAAGTAAGCGGCTAATACTATTTCGTTTCATCAAGCTAATATCGATAATATTTTGAAGGGAATAGCTATACCCATATATATTTGTTTTACATTTATGTAGTAAATACAAAACTACCTGCTTAATCAGCTGCGATGAAAGGAACTTACCTGGGAGAATTCGAAGAAATCATCCTACTGGCAGTTTGCGTACTGGGGGATGATGCGTACGGAGTATCCATCACGGATGAAATCAATGGCCAAACCAGTCGGACCGTGCACTTAAGCGGGGTACATACGGCCTTATACCGGCTGGAAGAAAAGGGGCTGGTCAGTTCTTACCTGGGAGGAGCTACCCAGTTGAGAGGTGGCCGGCGCAAGCGGCTTTTCCAGGTGACTGCTCAAGGCAAAGAAGCCCTTAAGGAGGCTCGGGAATTGCGTAATCATTTCTGGAACCGGATACCTGCTATGGTGTGGGAAGGAGGCTCGGTATGAACCATCATAAAAAGGCTGCTGGCAAGCCACCCCGATTGGCCGATGCCTTGCTGGAATTGTGCTTTAATACCTACGAGGTGGAAGAAATACAAGGCGACCTGTATGAGCTTTTCGAACGGAGGGTTTCGGCCTACGGTGTGCAGAAAGCCCGGCGGCTCTACTATACAGATGTATTCCGGTTCCTTAATCCACTAGCCCGGCAACGGAAAATTGCACCAGCTTATCCTTCTCCCTCAACCCCTATGATGCTTCGCAACTACCTTAAAATCACTTTACGCACCCTACGGCACGACAAAGTGTATGCCTGGCTGGGAGTGTCAGGCCTGGCCCTGGGCATAGCTGCCTTCGTGATCATTGTAGCCTTTATCAGGTACGAATACAGCTACGATAAGGGCCACGAACAGGGGGAGAGAATTTACCGGGTAGAGAGCCTTTTCTATAAAGGCAATGATAAGACTGACCACTGGGCAACCAGCACCAACGGCTACGGCCCCGCTATGGCAGCTGATTTTCCGGAAATCGAAAGCTATACCCGCATCAACTGGAATAACTCCACCAGAGTGGTACGCTACGGGCAAACCAAATTCCGTGAACCCAGGGTTTGCTTTGTGGACTCTAATTTCTTTACCTTCTTTTCCTACCCGGTGCTCAAAGGAGATCCGGCTACATTTCTTAATGCTCCTAATACGGTAGTCATCTCCCAGCGGACAGCCCAGAAATACTTTGGCAATGACGATCCGATAGGTAAACATCTGGATATCAGCACTATTGCAGCGGCTTACCATTGCCAGGTTACGGGAGTGTTTAAAGACCTTCCTCCGACCTCCACCATGCAGTTTGATATTGTGATGTCCTGGCAGACCTCTTCCAAATGGGTTCACAATTTCTGGTACCAGCACAGCAGCTACACCTTTGTCCGGCTGCGTCCCGGTACGCATACCGGCAGGTTAGAGGCCAGGTTTCCGGCTCTGGCCGAACGTTACAAGACCCAGGCAGCCCTGAAAGATCACCGCTGGGCCATTGATCTGGTTCCCCTTAGTGATATTCACTTAAATCCGGCTAAACCCAATGAAATTGAGGAAAAGGGGAGCCGGCATGCAATGCAGTTTTTACTCGCCCTGGCTTTTATCATTCTTGTAACTGCCTATATCAATTACAGCAACCTCTCGGCCGCTAAGGCTATGGACCGGGCCCGGGAAGCCGGCATCCGCAAAGCCGTGGGAGCAACGAGAATCTCACTGATGGGACAACTGCTGTTTGAGGCCTTTCTGTTTAATGCTGCCGCTCTTGGAGTAGCCTGTGTATTAGTGATACTAGCCGGAAACCTGTTAACCAAGTACCTGGGACTTCCCCCTGCATTTATTCTCTGGAATCACTGGAGTCTTTACCTGGCACTAACGGCCATTTTGGGAATAGGTACTTGTCTGTCAGGTTTGTCGCCGGCACTGATGCTGGCTAAGGTAAAAGCCGTCTCGGCCCTTAAAGGTCAGTACATCTTCCCTGTCAGCGGGGCCCGGTTCCGTAAAGGCCTGGTGGTAGTACAGTTTGCGTTTTCGCTGGTGCTGATTACCGGTACGTTGGTTGTCTACGGGCAGCTTTCGTATATGCAGGGTCAGAATCTGGGCGTAACTATCGATCAGGTGTTAGTGCTGGAGGCGCCCATCAAAACGGAGGACTATTACACGAAAACAGAGAGTTTCAAGAACGAATTAAAAGCCCTCTCCGGTGTAGCAGTAGTGACCAGTTCAGGCGCCGTGCCGGGCAAAGAAGTAGGCAAGTTTCTGGCCAATCGACGTTTGCACGCGGGACCCGAGGAGGAAACCCTCTACGAAATGCTTCCGGTCGATTACGAGTTTATATCCGCTTATGGACTTCAGTTGGTAGCTGGCCGGAATTTTGACCGTTCCCGTCCTACTGATCAATACGGCTTGATTCTGAATGAATCGGCGGTAAAGCAATTTGGCTTTCATTCGGTTGCCGCCGCTATCGGGGAAAAGGTACTGCTGGAAGCCAATCCCGGCCGGTCAAACGAAATCATTGGGGTGATTAAAGACTATCATCAGGAATCTCTTGAGCAACCCTTTAAACCTACTATTCTGTTTATGGACCCGGCCTTCCGCTGGATTCCCAGCAACTATTTTTCGCTGCGTATCCGCACCGGGGATGTACCGGGCGTGCTGGAGCAAGTGCAAAGCATCTGGAACCAATTTTTCCCTGAGTCCTCGCTGGATTATTTCTTCCTGGACGAGTTTTTCCAGAAGCAGTACCGGCAAGACCGGCAGTTTGGTCGGTTGTTCCTGGTTTTTTCCTCACTGGCGGTATTTATTGCCTGCCTGGGTTTGCTGGGGTTAACTTCCTACAGCACCAACCGCCGAAAGAAGGAAATCAGCATCCGTAAAGTGCTGGGGGCTACGGTAAACAGCATCCTCTCGCTGCTGGCTTGGGATACGCTGAAGCTTGTTTTACTGGCCGCAGTAATAGCCATTCCGGTTTCCTTCTACGTAATGGGGAAATGGCTGGAGGGGTACGCCTTTCGAATGCCGCTGCAAATAAGTCACTGGCTCCTGCCGATGGGACTGCTGGTACTCGTTGCACTTACTACCATAAGCTTGCTAAGCATTCGGGCCGCTTTAACCAATCCGGCAAAAACCCTCCGAAACGAGTAAATGATACGTACCGTGCTCTGTCGTACTTTAACTACCGGACTAAAAATGCTTTTACTGCTGCCCGCCTGGGGTCTGCTCGTCGTTTTCGTTCTTGCAGCGGCCTTGCCCCTGAAGGGACAATCTGCCGCGGAGGCCGCAGTAGATGTGGTACACTACCGGGCTCAGATCGAACCGGATATAAAGGGTAAGACCCTGAAGGGAAAAGTGTCTGTCCGGTTCCTGGTGAAGGCAGACACTTTATCCGCTATTCAGTTCAATTGCGGAACCCTGGTAGTAGACGGGGTGCAGGAAGCGGGAAAACCCTTGGCTTTTAAGCAGCATGATGGCTGGCTGGTTATTTCCTTATCTGCGGCAAAGCCAATATTGGGCGGGAAGTGGAAATAACGTATCATGGAAGTCCCCGTTACGGAATCAATTTTTATCCCGACCAGGATCAGGTGTATACCGTATTCTCGACGAGTCAGTGGCTGGTATGCAAAGATCATCCCGCGGACAAAGCCTCCCTGCAACTTGATTTGATCTTGCCTAAGCATCTGAAGGTGGTAGCCAATGGCCGCTTGGTTGCCAGCCGTATACTTTCTAATGAGAAAATGCTTCACCAGTGGCAGGAGAACATACCCATGCCCTCTTACACCTTTGGCTTTGCGGCCCCCCTTCAGAGAGCTTACCGGGAAGTACCACAACAAAGGCAACCAGCAGGTATGCTTACGATACCTTTCTGCTTCTTTCTCTGATGACGAACTAACCCGTATTTTCCTTGATACCCCCGATATGTTCCGCTTTTTTGAAGAAAAGGCTGGGATGCCTTATTCCGGCTCTGTTTATACGCAGGTATTAGCGGCTGGAAAAGTAGCTCAGGAAATGAGTGGATTTACCATAATACGGGAATCTTACGGCCAGGAAGTACTCTCCGACCAACGGGGCATCTGGCTCATTGCCCACGAACTGGCTCACCAATGGTGGGGCAACGCGGTCACCTGTCAGGACTGGACCCATTTCTGGCTTAATGAAGGAATGGCCACTTTTATGTCGGCCGCCTACAAGGAACACCGGTTCGGACGCGAGGAGTATTTAAAAGATATTGAAGCAGCTAAAGCCCGTTATCTGAAAGTAAAGGAAGCGGAAAAGGACCGTTCACTGGTCTTTCCCAATTGGGATCACCCTAGTCCGGAGGACCGTACGCTGGTGTATCATAAAGGGGCTTACGTGCTGCACCTGCTCCGGAAGAAATGGGCGAAAAAAGATTCTGGCAAGGGATAAAGGCCTACACCCGCACTTACTGGGGCAAGTCGGTAACTACCAAAGATTTTCAGGCCAGCATGGAAAAAGCCAGTGGCGAGGATTTATCTGCTTTCTTTGCCAGGTGGGTCTACCTGACTAAAGAATAATTAAGGCCAAATACTTACAGCAGAGCCATACGCAGCCGCTGCACCTGCTTGCCGGTAGCTGAGGCTGGAAATTTGTCTTGCCTAAGGAAAACCGGGGTGAAAATCAAGAAAGAACGTATCACAACAAAAAAGTCGCAATTCCCCCTTTATATAGTCGTTTTTTCACCCTTGCGGTTATAATTACCCGTTGTACCTTTGTCTCCATACCGGTATTCCTAATGAGTGACGGCCTATCCGTTTTTCCTTATTCAATACCGAAACGAGGCTTTTATTGATACAGCTTATGACTACACAAACTGCTCCTGCCCGTAAAGTTCACACGTTCTTTTCCCTGATTAAGCAATCACTGAAGGGCGAAGAATATGATTATACCCAGGGAAGCATCCGCAAAGCCATTGTACTCCTGGCCATTCCCATGATTCTGGAGCTCAGTCTGGAATCCGTATTCGCCGTAGTGGATATGTTTTTTGTGGGCAGACTGGGTGAAAACGCCATGGCAACGGTTGGCCTGACGGAATCAGTCGTTACGCTGGTGTATTCAATTGCCATTGGTTTAAGTACGGCAGCAACAGCAATGGTAGCCAGACGCATTGTGAGAAAAAATGACCATGCCGCCTCTCATACCGCTATGCAAGCGATCCTGTTATCCATAGCCGTTACACTCCTGGTCAGTCTGGCAGGAATCGTATTTGCCGCTGATGTATTAAGGTTGATGGGGGCAAAGCCTGAAGTAATCGCCGAAGGTACTCCCTTTGCCCGCATTATGCTGGGAGGGAGTGTAGTCATTATTTTGCTTTTCCTGATTAACGGAATTTTCCGGGGTGCTGGTAATGCAGCTATGGCCATGCGTAGTCTTTGGCTAGCGAGTTTATCCAATATCATTTTATGTCCTTTACTGATCTATGGCATTGGCTCCTGGCCAGGCTGGGGGTTGACTGGCGCCGCCATTGCTACTACCATTGGCCGGGGAATCGGGGTAATCTACCAATGTTATTATTTGTTGAAAGGCACCAATAACATTCATATCAGGGCGGCGCATTGGGCGCCCAACTTTCCGGTGATGAAAAACCTGATCGGTATTGCCTGGCCCGCCACCTTTCAATTCCTGATCGCTTCCGGAAGCTGGATTGTGCTGGCCTGGCTGGTATCTACTACGGGGGGTACCAGTGCCTCGGCCGGCTATCAGGTGGCTATACGCAATTTTGTATTCTTCATTCTGCCGGCCTGGGGATTAAGCAATGCGGCGGCTACTTTAGTCGGACAAAATCTGGGGGCGAATCAACCGGAACGGGCGGAGAGAAGCGTATTACTGACTGCCAGGTACAATGCCCTATTTATGGCGGGAGTCACGTTAACCTTCCTGCTTTTTGCCCACCCAATTATTAACGTATTTACGAAAGAGCCGGATGTACTTCAAACAGGCACCCTGGCACTGCGAATCATCAGTTCAGGGTATATTTTTTATGGTATTGGTATGGTAATGATCCAGGCACTGAATGGGGCGGGTGATACCAAGACCCCTACCCTGATCAATTTTGCCGGGTTCTGGCTTTTTCAGATTCCGCTAGCCTTGCTCCTGGCAAAAGGACTTGAGATGGGCGCCACGGGAGCTTTTATTGCTATTCCGGTAGCCGAAACTGCCATTGCCATTGCGGCTATTATTCTGTTTAAGAAGGGAAGCTGGAAGAAAATACAAGTGTAATCTCATTTTCCAGGAAAGACGAATAGGATGCTATAGTCTTCCATCTGCCAAAACCGAAGAAAACCACCAAGCTCAACATGAAAACCGTTGAGCTTGGTGGTAGTACACCGCCAATTTAGTTTTTATAAAATCGTGCATCCGCATTTGGAATGCGGATGCACAGAGAAGCGCATTTTAAATACGCCTTTCCGAAGTTCCGCATTGAAAATGCGGAACAACTCAAAGAACCACCAAGCTCAACAGAAAACCGTTGAGCTTGGTGGTAGTTGGTATTAGTGACTTACGGCTGTCCTAGGAATTAGAGATGCTTTGGGCTTTGAACTTTTCCTGGCCGGAGGGGTCCTGGCTAGGCTAAACTTGTTTGTGAATCTATTCGGCTACTACCGGATCGGGTAATACATTGCTGACGGCTACCTGTATTTTGTTCTTCCAGCCGGATACGATTTTGTCCTTACCAGCAAGTAGCGATTCATACCCGTCTTTAGCTACCTGAGCCGGATCAGCCTTGCTGCCTTCCTTAATTATTTTGGCTTCTTCCATGTCAGCTTTTTGGAAAAAATCAGTATCCGTCACGCCGGGCAGCAGCGCCGTAAGTAAGACTGCCACCAACCCCTAAGGTCCGTAAAAGGAAAGCGCCCTTCCTCTTTGGCTCCGGAAGTAGTCACTAGCCGGAGATAGGGAAGGGCATTATTCGTAAATCAAACCCGAGGAATAAGGTTAAGTCTTACTTACCTGAACTGGCAGCGCCACTTGCCGCAGGCATTTTAGTAAGCATAGTCCGGGAAACAGTAAGGTGCGTTTTAACCAGTGGGTGGGCTGCCGCGGCCAGGCTCTTGAGCCCAGCATCCTTAGCGGTAGACTCCACGCTGCTCATCACCTTGTCAAGCTGCTCGTGTCCCTTCACGCCGCTTTCCTGCACGTAGTACCGGTCCAGGGCTGCGCCTGACATGCCTTTCATCTTAGTCAGCATGGCTTGCGTTTGTGCGTCCGGAGCCGCCGGCAGGGTGACACCTTTGGCAGTAGCAATTTCCTTAAGTTTGGCCGATAAGCCCGTCTGTTCTTCCACTTCTGACTGAGCTAATTTACGTACTGGTTCACTCGTCGCTTTCTGAACGGCTAACCGGCTTACTTCCAGCTGCATCATACCGCCCTTGGCCACTTGCATCATCAGTTCCTGGTCGGCACTGGCAAGGGGATCTTTGGTAGGCTTAATAGCTTTTACCTTAGCGGCGCCTTCCTTATTGATCCGGTCAAATTCTGCCTGGCTCATTGTACCAAACATAGCTGAACCGGAAGGGGTAGTTTGCTGAGCGATAGAAATGCTTCCGCTAGCTAGTGTCAGCATCATTCCCAGGGCAATTATGGTCCTTTTCATTATTTTTCTTTTGGGTTTCTAAATGGTTATATTCTTTTAACTCCCTCTAAAGGCAAGTTGTTTAAAAATATTTCTCCTTATCTGCCTCTAAGCGTCAGAAAACCTTTCCCTACCGGAATTTTTCAGAAGATTAATTGCTGCTTTTTTAGATTGTTTTTCAAAAACTGATTTGCGGAAGGGATCGAAAACAGCATTTGGTCACCCAAAAGGAACATTTTTCCCGCCCTTACTTTGGGAACCCAGCTTTACAAGCCTAACTTGTGCAACTGGCCGAAGGAGGGGCTGTACCGGATTTTCTTTACAAGGCGGTAAAGCGCTGTTACGGAAAGTACCGATAGTAAACAGTAGTCGAACCCTGAATACAAGCCAGCTATAAAAACATTGACTTTTCAACTCCCTTTACGCAATGGATGAAAGCTTAGAAATACCCGTATCTTATCAAGGTCAGGAACTATCTTTTCCCTGTCGGGTAGTTAGATCCGGTTATAATTATACTTTTCAGGTGGAGGTAGAAGGACGACTAATCACCTTTGAACCGGACGAAGAAGGGAATTACCGGGCCGCGCTGGGGGCAAGTGCCCTTACCGGAAGAGAGGATGCTAAAATAGATACGGGACTGCTCCAATCGATTGCCGAGGTAATTGAATCCGTAATAAAGCAGTAAGTGGTATGTTTATTCCAGGTTAGAAAGTTGTTCCAGCAGCAGCGAAATGGCACTATGGTCTAACTCGCCATTTCCTTGTGCCAGTATAGCATCCATATTGGCCGCTACCTGGGCAGTACCATACAAGCGAACCGAAAACTCCCTACCTGACTGTAATGCAATATTCATGTCTTTACGGTGCAGTTTGATCTTAAAACCCGGCTTAAAATTCCGTTCAATGATTCGTTTTCCGTGTAAGTCCAGGATACGACTTTCCCTAATGATAAGCCACCAGCAATTTTGCGGCTGGCTACCAATTCAGCAGGCGGCGGAGGCTACCCCCTTTACCATAGTTCGCTCTGCTTCCGTGTAATGTGGCAGGTGTGCATCTATAATGCGTGGGGTTCCACTTCCCCAGACCATCCGCTCCGGCCCGAATGCCTCAATCATCCGTTGCGTGAAGGGCCGGGCACTCTCGTAAAGGGGCGCATCCGTTGCAGAGTGGTTAATCCCGGACAGCTTCATGTACACATTGGGAAATTTAGCTAATTCAAGTACGTTGGCAAATTCTACCCCAGTACCCATGTGCGGCTCCGCGAGGTGATCAATAAGCACTTTGCATCCGGGAAAAGCCCGGATAGCTTCACTTGCCTGTAGGGCATAATTGGGTCCAATGTGCAATTCTATAATGAGACCGAGATCAACGGCCTGTTTCCACAAGGCCCGTACGCCTGAGTCGGCAAAGCTGTCCAGATAGGTCTCTTTACCCCGGTGCGCATGGAACCGGGTAGCGACGATACTCAGCTCCCACTTGATGAGTTCGGCCAGCTTTCTGGGGGCTTCCGGGTCCTTTGGGTAGAGCAAGCTGGTTCCCTTCAGGCGCTTGGGCTCCCGTTTCAGGCAGTCGAGCACCAAAGAGTGGTCGTCTCCGTACGGTTCCGGATGGACGATAACGGCCCGATCAATGCCCTCGCTATCGAGACGCTGCAGGTAGGTGGCAAGTGGATCTTTCGGATGCTTCGACATATCGGGCTGGTACACCGCTTTCGGATGTAAAGGATAACGCTGTACATCCGGGCTGAAAATGTGGGCATTCCACTCGATAACCGGCTCACCAGCCATAAATCTGCTCCGTTCAGAATCAGGGTTGGGCGGGCTGGACATTCCAAGCGGTCCGTTGGTAAAGAATAACCTGGAGTTCCCGAGTAAAATTCCGCCCTTTCACTTATCTCCCCAGCTCCGCCTTTTTCTTCAGAAAATGATATAGTAATCTCACTCCGAGGCCGGTGCCATTTTTTCCGCGGTAGTTATCCGGTGAAGTAAGGAAAGCGCCTCCGGCAATATCAAGGTGCAGCCACGGATAGCTGTCCGTAAATTTTTCCAGGAATTTACCCGCCGTAATGGCTCCGGCATCGGCTCCGCCAATATTCTTAATATCGGCAATGGAAGATTCAATGTAGCTGTCGTACTCTTCCCACAGCGGAAACTCCACCAGCCGTTCAAATACTTCCTGGCCGCTCTCGATCAGTTGCCGCTTTTCTTCCGCTCCGGCAGTGCCCATGAATACAGTGCCTTCTTTGCCAATGGCCCGGGCAGCGGCTCCCGTCAGGGTAGCCAGGTCAATAGCCAGCAGGGGATTATACTTTCGGGCATAACTAAGCGCATCAGCCAGGATCAGGCGGCCCTCGGCATCTGTATTTAACACTTCCACTGTTTTTCCGCTATGCATGGTAATGACGTCACCCGGCGTGATAGCATTGCCGTCAGGACGGTTTTCAGTCGCCGGAATTAAGCCCACCACGTGAACCGGGACCTGATTTCGAGCTAAGGCGAAGAACGTTCCGATTACGGCTGCTGCCCCGGCCATGTCCGACTTCATGGCGTCCATGGAATTGGGGGTTGGCTTCAGACTCAGCCCACCCGTATCGTATACTACTCCTTTTCCGACGAGAACGTAAGGCTGGGCATTAACCGCATCCGTTGGTTTATACTCCAGAATATTGAATGTCGGCGGATTGGGACTGCCATATTTAACGGCCAGCAAACCGCCCATCTTAAGGCTTTTGATTTTAGCTTTGCCCAGTACGTCTACTTTAAATCCGGCTATCTGACCATATTGCCCAATTTCCCAGCTCAGTTGTTCGGCCGTAAGGTAAATAACCGGTTCATTAATCAGGGTCCGGGCTATAAAGGTAGCTTCGAGTACGTTGGTGAGTTCCCTTACTTTCTCTTCGGTCAGGTCTTTGGCCAGCAGATGAACAGACCGGAGCGCAGCCGGTTTTTGCTCGGTCTTATACTTGGTAAACTGGTAGCTGCTCAGGACCAAGCCTTCCGTCAGGGCCAGTAATTCTGCGGAGAGTACCGTCTCTGAGACAATCTGCAATGTTTCCACTTTAGCTTTACTCACTACCTGATACAATTCATGACCTGCCTTGCGCAAGCTTTCCAGCCGGTTGTAACCCGTTTTTTTATCATCCGGTACCACAAAATACAGTTGACGGTCAAACTGGTTAATGGCAATCACTTTCTGTCCCTCTTCGATCTGTTTCCGCAGATAGCCTAGCTCCCGTTCATTACAAAACTGGTTGGCCGCAATGGCATTATTGAGCAACAGTACACTATCTAGTTTGTAATCGGTTACGTGGAAAACACAAGCTGAGGCTGCATGGCTGGTTGGATTTGGTGGTATCTGGGCTAAATATCTTTTTTACGCTAACTTTGACTCGCAATGTAGTTAATAAAGCGGTGACCGGCCCCGGAAGGCACCTTACTCATCGAATGTATTGGCATAAAAATCCTTTCTGGTTTAAGTGGATCTGGCCCCGGTACGTATGGCACAGACCAACTTCAGCTCGACAACTCTATATTACTTTTGATGATGGCCCTATTCCGGAGGTAACTGACTGGGTATTGGAGACTTTAAAGGCTTACGAGGCAAGAGGGACGTTCTTTTGCGTGGGTGACAACATCCGCAAACATCCGGCCGTATTTCGTAAGGTACTAGCCGACGGACATTCCGTAGGCAACCATACCTTTAATCACTTGAGTGGCTGGAAAACCGATTTTGGACCATACATTGCCAATGTGCAACTGTGTCAGCAGGCAATGTCCCAGCCGCCGAAGCTTTTCCGTCCACCCTATGGCCGGATCAGCCGCCAGCAGGCCTACCTATTACAGCAGGACTACCAGATTATCATGTGGGACGTACTAAGCGGGGACTTTGACAAAAACCTTTCTCCGGAAAAATGCCTGCAGCAATCAATTCAGGCTACCCAGCCCGGCTCTATTATTATTTTTCACGACAGTCTCAAAGCCCGTAAGAACCTGGAATATACCTTACCGCGTTACCTCGATTATTTTAAGGAGAAAGGCTATAGTTTTGAAAATTTGTGAGTATGGTCTCCATCCTGATTGCGGCCCGGAACGAAGAAAACAATATTATTGCCTGCCTGAAGCAATTTACCGGCAGCAGTTGCCGGAAGAAGGGTTTGAGGTATGGGTCGGAGACGACCATTCGGAGGACCGCACCGCCGCACTGGTCAGAGAGTACATCCGGAACAAACCCCGTTTTCATCTAATCTTAATCACCAGTAATCTCGGACAAGCCCGCGGAAAAGCCAATGTACTGGCCCAGCTTGCGCAACGGGCATCGGGAAAGTATTTTCTCATTACGGATGCAGATGTACAAGTGCCTCCTACCTGGCTGGCTACGATGACCGGTGCCTGTAACGGCCCTATTGGTATAGTAAATGGCGTAACGGTGGTGCAAGGCGAAAAGATCCTGCACCACCTGCAGGCCCTGGAATGGGTGTATTCCATCGGGCTTATGAAATGGTTCGCCGAACACAAAGCTCCCATTACGGCGATGGGAAATAACATGCTGATTACCCGGCAAGCGTACCAGGCAACTGGTGGTTATGAAAACCTCCCTTTTTCGATTACCGAGGACTATCAGCTCTTCCGGGAAGTACTGAAAAAAGGGTACGGTTTCCGCCAGCTGTTTGAACCGGGGGTATTGGCTTTCACGCTACCTGCCGACTCACTCAGTCATTTATTGCAGCAACGTAAACGGTGGATGACGGGGGCCATGCAACTACCGGTAGGCCTGCGGATACTCCTGATTCTAGGCGTCCTATTCCTTCCGGCTTTGCTGCTGCTGGCCTTTTTTTCCCGGTTTGGGCATTTTACTTATTCCTGCTGCAAACGTTCGGGATTGTATACTCGCTCCGCCAGTCACTGCGCCACCTGGGATTAGCGCACCTAAATAGTTTATCCTGGCTGTACCCCCTATACCATTACGTCATTCTGGTCGCCAATCTCGTTTATTACTACCTTCCTGCAAAAATCAACTGGAAAGGAAGAGATTATAAGAAAGGATAGAATAATTGTTGAATTGTTGAATTGTTGAATTGTTGAATTGTTGAATTGTTGAATTGTTGAATTGTTGAATTGTTGAATTGTTGAATTGTTGAATTGTTGAATTGTTGAATTGTTGAATTGTCCTATGTTGAATTGTTTTTAGCCTCAATGATCTTCTTTTGGAAAGATTGCCTGCGCTTTTCTTTTTATCAGCCATTTAACAATATAACCATCCAGCCATTCAACAATTCAGTCCTTCTGTAATTCAATCCTTCATTCCTTCCACCTACCTTTGCCACCCGCAGAGAAAATAGCCAAAATGTGACTTCCGTCATCCTAAATAACCATGATCGATACCCACGCCCATATTTATGCCCAAGAGTTCAGTAGTGAATGCGACAACATGCTGAACCGTGCTTTTGAAAGCGGCGTTTCCCGGATTTATATGCCAAATATTGACCAGACATCCATTGAAGGCATGTTGGCGCTGGAGGAACATTATCCCGGACAATGCATTGCCATGATGGGGCTGCATCCCTGTTACGTCAATGCGAATTTTGAACAGGAACTTTCCGTGGTAGAGTCATGGCTGAGCAAGCGGCGTTTTGCGGCTATCGGTGAGATCGGGCTCGACTACTACTGGTCCACTGAGTTTGTAGCCCAGCAGGAAGAAGCCCTGACCATTCAGGTAACTTGGGCAAAAAAATACAATCTGCCCATTGTCATCCACTGTCGTAATTCATTCCACGAAACCGTGAACTTGTTGCAAAAGATAGGCATCGAGGGTATAAAAGGCATTTTCCATTGTTTCACCGGCACTCCGGATGATGTCCAAAGAGCTATTGAAATGGGTTTTCTGTTGGGAATCGGCGGAGTAAGCACTTTCAAAAATGGCGGATTAGACAAAGTACTTCCAGGCGTGGATCTGCGACACATCGTGCTGGAAACCGACAGCCCCTATCTGGCTCCCGTTCCGCACCGCGGCAAGCGTAACGAACCGTCCTACTTGCCATTAATTGCCCAACGGGTAGCCGATCTGAAACAAAGTTCCATTAAGGAAGTAGACCGGATTACTACCGACAATGCAATCCGGTTATTTGGAGTATAGGCATTCAGCGGTTATTGGTTATTAATTGATTAGTTATTGATGGATTGGTCATTAGGTACTTGGTATTGGGTATCAGGTATTAGGAAAAGATCATTCAGGTCAACACTATTGACTCTTATCTAGTACCCAATACCAAGTACCTAATACCTTCTTTTCCAACGATTATTGTCTCACTCATTCATCCACTTTATTTTCTACGATCCATGTACCGCACGATATCCATTCCTACCGATGCCCAGACTGATACGGCTATCTTAATGATTTATACCGGAGGTACGTTAGGAATGGTATATGACCATACGGGTTCTCACCTGATTCCGTTTGATTTTAGTCAACTTCGGGAAAGAGTGCCAGAATTGAACCGGTTTGGTTTCGAACTCACCGTAATCGCCTTCGAAAAACCGATAGATTCTTCCAATGTTACCCCCGAACACTGGCTTACCTGGGCCAGGATTATTGAGGAACATTACCATCAGTACGACGGATTTGTGATCCTGCACGGCACCGATACGATGGCCTACAGTGCCTCTGCCACCAGTTTTCTGCTCGAAAATCTGAATAAGCCGGTGGTCTTTACCGGTTCACAGTTACCCATTGGCGCGGTTCGTACGGATGCCCGCGAAAATCTGATGACCGCCCTGGAAATCGCTTCGGCAAGAGATGAATCCGGGCAGCCCGTGGTGCCCGAGGTTAGTATTTATTTTCATGGTTTGCTTCTCCGTGGGAACCGGGCCAAGAAAGTAGAGAGTGTGCATTTTGATGCCTTCCAGTCCGAAAACTATCCAATACTTGCTGAGGCCGGTGTTACTATTGATTATAATCGTTCCCTTATTCTATCCTCCCTGGCTGATCGTACGTTTAGCATCGCTACCCAGATGGATGATCGCGTAGCCATTCTGAAACTATTTCCTGGAATTAGTCAGGTCATGGTGGAGAGCACACTGCAGATTCCGGGGCTGAAAGGGCTGGTTCTTGAAACATACGGCTCTGGCAATGCGCCGGCAACTGACTGGTTTATCAATACGCTGGCAGATGCCATCCAACGCGGCATTTTCGTATTCAATGTCTCGCAGTGTAATGGGGGCCGGGTAACCCAGGGCCGTTACTCCACTAGCCGCCGGTTAGCCGAAATTGGGGTACTAAGTGGCTCTGATATCACTACGGAAGCGGCCGTTACGAAACTGATGTATATTTTAGGCAAGTACACGCTTACCGATCAGATCCGCCAGCAACTCACCATTCCGCTAAGAGGGGAAATGAGCTGAGGGATTTTTAATGGCACCTTTCCCGATTAGATAATTTTCCTACCTTTGCAGCCACAAAGAGAGGTGCCCGAGTGGTTGAAGGGGCACGCCTGGAAAGCGTGTATACCGGAAACGGTATCGAGGGTTCGAATCCCTTCCTCTCTGCCAGATTCTTTCTAATACTTTCAAAACCCTTCTAGTTTCTTCGCTAGAGGGGTTTTGGCTTCTTAGCCCCTTCCATTTGTTTCAACTTTTTTCTATTTTGGTTCCAACGCTGTTTCAACATCTCCTCAGTGTTTCAACAAATTATGAAGGGTATTTCAATAATTTTTTATCCGCATCCGATAAGAGTTAAGGAAGGGAAACACCAAGTATTCTACCGGATTACTTTAGATCGTAAGAAAGCTGAATGTGCTACTAAATTTTACGTAGCCATGAAAGAATGGGCAGCTTTCCAGAAAGATGAGACTTTTGATAATGAGCAATCCCGAATCAAAAGTGAGATATACAGGATTAAGAATCGACTCATAGATGAAGGAAGGCCTATTTCAGCAAAAATTATAAAAGATATACTTACTCAGAAACAACAGGTTCAGGCTTATCTAATTGATTTCTTCCAATCCTTTAATCGGATTTCCTCTTTAAAAAAGAGTACACCCAAGAGAATGTCAAAAAGTATGAAACGACTAAGAATTACTGTATCCGAACGGTAAAACAGCCTTGTTTTGAGGCGGGAAGCCATTGTAGTTTAGCTTGAAAAAAGCAATGGCACAAGTAAGAACAGAAGCGGAGATGTTTCCGCTGGTGGAAAGCTGGCAGAAAAGTGGCCAAACGCAAAAACAATTCTACACCAATCATGGACTGCCGGTACATATTCTGGCCTATTGGGTGGGCAGATACCGCCAATCACAGTCTAGCAAGACAACCGCAGATAAAGTAGTGGCTACTGAAAATACGGCCAGCAAAGCAGTAATGGCTACCGAAAGCTCTTCAGGTTTTATCCGCCTTAGTCCGCCTCCAACACCCCCACCGGTAGCTACTTCCACCGGCAGTATGGAGAAGTAGTCTTACCTGCCGGTGCCATCATCCGCTTTTCTACCCCGTTTGCGGCAGGCTACCTGAAAGAATTGCTCAAAGCATGGTTGCACTGACGGCTTCTCAACGTTTTTTTCCTTTACTCACAGCCGGTGGACATGCGAAAAGCTTTGATGCCTTGAGTGGCGTTGTCTCCACCGGCATGGGTAAAGATGCCTTGTCGAGTGATGTATATATATTCATAGGCAAGAGCAGAGATAAAATCAAACTGCTGGTCGGATCTCAAACCAGGGCTTGATCTGGGATCAGGGAGAAAGGAGGTTTTGTTTTGTACTACAAACGCCTGGAATCCGGTACCTTTCACTTGCCCAAGCTGCAGGAGGATGGTTTGTCCTACAGTGAATTGTGTTTGCTCATAGAAGGCGTAGAAGTAGAAGTTACCCACCGCCGCAAGCGATATGTGCGGGTGCAGGAAAAACTACTGCTGCTTGACCAGGCGCCAGCTAGGGTGTAGTTTGCCTGTATGGATGAAAGTTCTCCTCTTGCTGCTCAACAGATCCTGCATCTGCAGCGGGCTAATGCCCGCCTGCAGGCCCAAAATGAGCAGCTACTAGCCGAGCTTCTCTTGTCAGAGGAACTCAAAGAGCTGAAACGGGTTGTGTTCGGCCAGAAGTGCGAACGTTTTGTGCCTGATACACCGCCCAATCAACTCCGCCTGCCATTGGAAAGTGAGCTGAAAGAACCGGCAGTGCCGCTTAAACAGATAAAGAGCTAAGTTTGTCCGCCTTGGAGAATCGTCTAAATTAATTGTAAAGAACTACTTATTGTTCTTTTTATGCTTGCTTTCAAAAACGTTTTGCACCTGCTCTTTTGCGTAGTCATTCACTTGGCTGCCCCTGCCCAAAACTTAAATACGTTTGGCTTTAAAGCGGGCCTAAACTTTACCAATCAGGTGTTTAGTAATATTCCTAGTCGCATTATTGTTCGCATTAACAATAAAATGGATACTTTGATTGACGAGGGTGGGGGCACTATACCGGCGGCATTAGCCTGATGCTCTATTATGAAATATACGCCAACCGCAGCATCAGCCTGGTTACGGGGGCGGCTACCGGCAGCGCGGCTTTATAGCCACTAAAAAGTATTACCGCCATACCACCGGCTACGTGGATGAATTGCCCCCCGGCTGCGAGACCAATAATAGGTTTGATAATATATTCGCGGATGCCGCCGTCAAGATCCGCCGTTACCGGCGCGGGGCCGCCTGACGCCTTACGTAATGCTGGGAAACCGGCTGGATTTCCGGGTGCATTTCAAAAGCGATTTCTGGGGAGACGACTACAGTAATCTGACTCGTTTTGACCTGTCTCCCTTCCTGAGCGGCGGGGTCGAGATACCGCTGGGAGTCTATCTAGGTAGTAAAAAGGAAAAGGATTGGCAGGACTATTCGCGCCTTACCCTGGAAGTAGAATTTAATCCGGGTATTATGAAAATACACTTAGATGAATTTGGCCCCGGCAGCCTGCAAATTGGCGGCAAGCCGCCCCGACCCAACCCGTACGGGAGCCCAATTCCCGTGCAGAAGTACGTAGTAAATAAGTCTTTTGGTTTTAGCGCCGGTATTAAGTTTTAGTTTCTAAGCCAGGGTGTTGGTTGTGGGTTTTTCCTCCGTGCGCCAGTGATATGCACTCCACTAAAATGGCAGCAACCATAAATCAACATCCGAAATCATCTCTTACTTGTCCAGCAGCCAGCTTTCGGGATTGAGCTTTTCGCTGTTACGCCAGATCTGAACCTAGATCTCGGTGGTACCATCCTTTTACAATTTATCGATCTGCTCTTTGGTCAGGCCAGTTGATTTTTCGATTACAAATCAATTTGAACGCCAAGCTTTTTTAATTCTTTAGCAATAGTAAAACGTTCTTCTTGTTTTCCCTCATTACGCAAAGTTTCCCGGATGCTATAATTGTCCCGGTAGACTTTCAGGCTTTCTTCGTAGGTTTTCATCTCTTCAGGAGTTAGTTTGGCTATTTCTGCTTGTTTAAATAATTTTTCAAATACCTTTTCCTGTAATTTGACAGGTCTTTGTTGTAAGCGGTGCAGATTCCTTAATATAAACATCCATTTGTCGAAAAGGGTTACCAACTCATCCTCCTCTTTTTTGAAATTTGGTACCTCCAAATATGGCTTTTCTGTCATCTTCCCTCTTACCCTGGTTCTCCGGATTCAGATAGGTTAAGTCCAATATTTGCTCTCTGTCTCGCAAGACTTGATTCAAAAAATCAATGAGTAGGTCCTTATTGTATTCCGTCCCAAAGAGTTTTTTGAACCCAAAATCAGTAAAAGGATTGATGTAGGTTGAGTAGCTATCCATTTCCACGGTTGGAATGACAAGTATGTTGAATAAGTACTATAAAAAAGTGAAGCACTATCATTCAGTAAGACTGAAGTAGCCAGATAAAAGGAAATATATGGCTCCCACATTCCAACTTCGGCCCAGGCCCTTACTTATCCAACAGCCAACTCTCCGGATTGAGTTTTTCGCTGTTACGCCAGATCTGGAACTGGATTTCGGTGGTACCATCCTTTTCGGTGAACACCTCCCCTATCGCCTGGTTGGCTTTTACCTTGTCGCCTTCCTTCACGTAGACCTTGCCCAGTTTCACGTACACCGTAGTATAATCGCCGTGGCGTACGGCCACCAGTTTCTGAAAGCCGGGAATAACCGCTACCGTCCAGATTTCGCCGTCGTATACGGCCCGTACTTCTTCGCCCTTATTGGTTTGAATATTAATACCGGGGTTATCTACTTTAATGCCTTTCAGCACCGGATGAGGTTGTTCACCAAATTTTCCCGAGATAAAGCCCGATTTAACTGGCCAGTGCAGCTTTGACTTGCTGCCGCTGAACGAGGCGTTGGCTCCTGCTGACGAACGGGAAGTACCGGCTTCAGCTTCGGCCCGACGTTCGGCTTCCACCAAATCGGTAATGAGTTTGTCTACTCTAGCTACGGCTTCCCGGCTGTCTTGCAGTTCCTGAGTCAGTTCCCGTTCGCGGGAGGTAAGCTTCTCGACCACTTCGCTCTTCTGCGATTTCAAAGCCAACAGATTCGAGTTCTCAGTCATCTGAGATTGCAACAGCAGGTTTTTCTCCTGCTTCTTAAATTCCATGCGTACCCGCTGATCGCCCAAAACCGTCTTCATTCTCTGGATCTGCTGCACCTGAAGCTTCCGGATCTCAGCGTACTGCTGCAGGTACTTCAACCGCATAACAAACTGGTAAAAAGTATCGGATGAAAACAAAAAAACCAGCCGGTTGTAATTACTGTTGGCCTTGGAAGCTGCATAGATCATGGAAGAATATTCCTGCTGCAGCTTGATTACGTCATTTTCCATGGCGTAAACGATCTGGGCCAGTTCGCGCATTTCGCGATCCAGTAATTGGATTTCGCGGTTGATTACATTTATTTGCTCCGACCGGGAAAGTATCTGCTGGTTAAGGGCGCTGAGTTGCCCTAAGCTAGCCTCGCGTTCCTGGGCAGTTTCTTTCAGAATACGTTCAGTAGCCGCAATTTTACGCTGGTTTTGCCTTTTTTCTTTTTCAAGTTGCGTTCGGCTTTTCTGCGCAGAGACAGATCCGGAAAATGCTAAAAAGAATACAAGCCAGGCCGGAACGAATAAAAATCTACCTAAGGGAGTCAGTAAAAATGTATTACTTCCGTTCATATTTGGATGGCACGTTGAAAGGAAACTTTAATTCCTTGTCAGTAATCTCGGCTTTGGTGTGCTGAATGGTAACGGCCGTATGATACGTACCTTCCGAAGACTTGTACTTCAAGGAGATTAAACTATTATAAGGGAACAGCACGTCATTGATCACCGTGAAATTATCGTAGTTCAGGGTTAATGAATTATTAGAGGGTTGCTCTACTACGAGTATTTTCTTCAGCTTCAGATTATCAACGCTCACGTAATTATCAATCGTGACTGAATCCTGTTTTTGCCGCAATAAGTAAAAATCTTTTTCTTTAATTACCTTGATTTTATGGTTGGCCTTCTCCTGCACAGGTAAATTGCCCAGTATAGCCGCCTGCAGCAAATCGAAGGTAATCGGGAAGTTGAACTTTTTGCTCAGTGAACTAAAATCGTATTTCTGATAGTCGTTGTTAAGGCGGTCAATCACGAAAATAGAGTCTTTCGTAATCATTCCCCGTAAGCCTTCCACCCCAATTTTGGATACTGAAAACCAGATGATACTATCTTTCCGGATGCGCAGATCTACCGTTGCCGTCTGGCTATCTGATGCATCCGTATACGTGATTTTGGACTTTGACCGGAAATACTGAAAATCAATTTCTTTTACGCTGATTTTTTCAACTTTGCCGGCAAGCGTGTCATTGATAACGGTAGCCGATTTGGCGGGTGGTTTCCGGCAGGAAGTGAATGCTACCACTACTGCAATGCCAAGCCACAGGGCAATTTTATTCATACAATTTTTTCTGCAATCTTCTTATCGAGGTGTTCGCTTACCTCCCCATAACGCTTGGCTTTCTGCCAGGCTTCCAGGGCTTTTTTCCGTTTCACCTAGTTTATATAAGACATCACCGAAATGTTCTAAAATAGTGCCGTTATTGGAATTAGGGGCTACTTTTTCCAGGTACTTCCGTGCCTGCTGATAATCCTTCAGCATATATAGCACCCAGGCATAGGTATCCAGATACGTTGTATTATCCGGATATTTCTCGACCAGTTTTCCCGACAATTGTTTGGCAAGTTCCAGCTTCTCCCCGAAGGGCATGAAAATAACTGTAATTGTTCAATACTGAGGCGTTTTCCGGTTCTTTCTCCAACACGGCCTGAAAAGCGGCATCGGACTTGGCGTATTCTCCGGTACCGTTATAGGCTTCGCCAAGCATGGCGTTGTAATTGCTGATCAATTCCTGATTTCCGGCAGCGAACTTGCGGCCTTCCTCCAGGGACTCTACAGCTTTCATATAATCTTTCTTCAACAGTTGGGCATACCCGCTGAAAAACCAGAAAATAGATTGGTTCGGGAACAGTTCAAGGCCTGCTCGGCGTGTTTGGTGAGGCTATCCACCTGCTGCATTTCGGCTTCAATCTGCACCAGTTGCTGCCACACTTCAAATATGGAATTATCCATCTGGGATGCTTTCAGATAGGCAGAACGGGCATTCTCCTTCTGATTGGCCATAGCCAGTAGATCGCCGTGAACGGCATACGCCTTTGCCTCACCGGGATGGGCCTTAATAATCATCTCGGATAGTTTCAGCGCATTTTTGCGCGACATTTCATCCTTTAACACTTTAACGTAATCCGCCAGGATTTTCACTTTCACCTCGGCTGGCAGGTCCGCGTTACTAAAAGCCTGCTCCAGTTCGTGGTCCGCCTTCTGGGTTTGTCCCTTGCTGCGATACAGGTCAGAAAGCATCAGCCGGAGCTGGGCACTGCCCGAACCATTGGCCACAGCTTTCTCCAGTAAAGGCAGTGCTTCCTCGGTCCGCTTGTTGGAATGGTATATTTCGGCCAGTTGAACCAGATAACGCGGATCGTTGGGATTTGACTCGACCAGCTTTTTCCTTCGGCAATAGCGGCATCTACCTTATTCATGCGGAGGTAGATCTGTTGCTTCTGGCGGCTTACTTCTTCATTGAGGCCAATGATTTTTTCGACCCGGTCGTAGGTTTTAACCGCATCATCGTACTTTTCCTGATACAGATAGGCCGCCGCCAAGTCAAAATAAGCATCCGGCTCATCGGGCATCATTTTGACTAAATCCTGATAGATCTTCACCGCCTGGGAGTACTGCTTGTTTTTCTCGTACAGCCCAGCCACCATATTGTAGTAGTACTTGTTGGAGTTATCGAGTTTAAGCGCCTTCTCCGCGAACGGAATTGCCTGGTCGTTCCGCTTCATTTTGGAATATACCTGAGCCATGCCGTAGTTGGCGCTTGACGTTATCGGGTCAATTTCAGGGACTTCTGAAAATAGTCAATGGCTTTGGTATAACTATCCAGTATGTAATACTTCATCCCCTCAGTAAAGTAGTACTCCGCCTGACTGAGGTCTTTCTGCCGACCGGGTTTGTCCTCCGCCCGTTTTCTGCTCTTTTGGGCATAAACACCAGAAACTCCTCCAGTCAGGAGGGAAAGCCATCAGGACAATCACATAGCGAAAGGAGAGACGCTTCATTGGAGGATAAAGTATTGTTGGGTATTGGTCAGAAGACGGTAGTCAGAAGTCGGAAGATTTCACATAAATACTTTGTCAATGACAAAATCAATATCAAATGATGAAGCCCGAAGCTTTTTCTCCTGACAACTGACCAATAACAAATGACAATATTCTTCCGTCTTCTGACTCCGGTCTTCCGTCTAATTTAAGACAACACTACATTGTAGTCGCCACGCTTAAATCAGAGGGCTTACCTTCAAATTTAACGAAATTGCCCAACATCGAATTGCTAATATTAGCATTATTTACGTTGGTATTCTCTGAATGATAGCGTTGTTTATTACAGAACTGGTAATTATGCTGTTATTGCCCACGGATACGTGCGGCCCTACGACCGCATTCCCTATTTTGACATTCTTCCCGATATACACGGGTTGCACAATTACTGAGTTTACGATTTCTGCCGAACCATCGGTCAGGTTTCTCGCCCGGTCTTTAAGGTATTCGAGGTAACGCTGGTTGGTATATACGGTAGCATCTTTATTACCGCAGTCCAGCCATTCGGTTACCTGGCCGGGCATAAATACAGTGCCTTTGTTTTTCATATTCTCCAGGGCATTGGTGAGCTGATACTCTCCTTTGTCTTTAATGTCGTTGTCCAGCAGGTACTGCAATTCCTGACGCAAGCACCATCCCGGAAATAGTAGATACCAATAATAGCCAGATCGGAAACAAACTGCTCCGCTTCTCCACAAATTCAGTGATCTGGTTGTTTTCGTCCAGTTTGACTACCCCAAACGGACGCGGATCTTCTACCTTCTGCACCCATATAATTCCTTCTTTGGAAGTGTCAAGCGTAAAATCGGCTTTAAACAGCGTATCCGCAAAAGCCACTACCACGTTGCCTTCCAATGCTTCCTGGGCACACAAAATGGCATGCGCGGTACCCAGTGGTTTATCCTGATAATGAATCGTTCCCTTGGCTCCGACTGATTCGGCAATCTGTAACAGTTTCTGCTCAACGGCTTCCCCAAAGTTACCGATGATAAAAGCAACTTCTTCTACTTGCTGGCCGCATACCTGAGCAATGTCTTCAACCAGGCGCTGTACAATCGGCTTACCAGCTATCGGGATCAAAGGCTTGGGAACCGTCAGGGTGTGAGGGCGCATACGTTTACCCATACCTGCCATCGGAACAATAATTTTCATAATTCTAAAGGCTAAATGGTTGAATTGTTAAATGGTTGAATTGTTATGTGACTGCCTGCATCCTAGTTCGCATGACTAAAGAATAACATAATTATTGTCTGAATCAGGGTTTCAGAATTAACCAGATTAGTAAGATTATTAAATAGAAATCAAGCTAATCCTCTAATTAATCAAGTAAATCATGGTCAGGCCTTCCCCGTACTCCCGTATCCGCCAGTTCCCCGTACCGTTTCACTCAGCACCTGGGCAGCCTCCCACTGGACCCGCTGGTAAGCTGCTACAATCATCTGGGCAACTCGTTCACCATTTTCTACCACAAAGGCTTTATCCGATAAATTAATCAGCAGCACCATGAGTTCCCCCCGGTAATCGGCGTCAATAGTACCGGGACTATTCAGCACGGTAATGCCGTGCTTCAGGGCCAAACCGCTGCGGGGCCTGATCTGCGCTTCGTACCCTTCGGGCAGTTCAATGAATAAACCGGTAGGGATAAGTTTGCGCTGCATAGGTTCCAAGGTAATTGACTCACCAAGATTAGCCCGGAGGTCAAGCCCGGCTGAATGGATTGTCTGGTACTCAGGTAATGGATTGCCGGAATGATTGATGACTTTTACGGATACGCCAGCCATTGCGATGTTCAGTTTGCGGTATACGGGATTTGATTAACAAGTGTTTTTAAAACCTCACCCTAAATCCCTCTCCTGTCGAGAGGGACTTTCAGTATCTCAAAACTTCACCCCTTCTCTGCAGGAGAATCCCGTTAGGAATCAGCGAAGCTAACGGGCTGGGGGATGAGGTTTCTTTCGCAAAATAATGATTAATCCCTAATCGCAAATTACCGTACGGTTTTGGTTCGTCTTACTTGAGGCTTTTCGACCAGCCAGATACCCGCCAGGAAAAGCAGACACAGGCTAAGATGGAATCCAATGTTGAGGATTTGGTGGGGAATGCGAACGTAATTGCCAATCAAAATTAACATTGCGGCAAAACACAGATAACCTGTTGCGGATTTTACCTGGTAAGGAACGGGGTAGTATTTCTGCCCGAATGCATAACACAGGACGGTCATCACCAAACAGGAAACCAGAAAAGTAATGGCTGCTCCCATATACCCCATCACCGGAATCAGCAGGATATTGAGAACAATGGTAATGCCGGCAGCCGTAATAGTAAAATAGGTGCCGTATTGGGTTTTGTCCGTTAGCTTAAACCAGGCCGAAATATTGTAGTACACTCCCAGAAATAGATTCGCCAGCAGCAGAATGGGCACAACGGGCAAACCTTCCAGATAGATTTTTTTCCGGATTAGCAATGGCGCAATCCAGTCCAGATTTACGCTGACTCCGACCCAGATAACGGCACAAATGATGATAAACCACTTGGTTACCTGGGCAAAAACACCGGGAGCATTTTTGTCTTCGCTTTGCGAGAAAAAGAATGGCTCGGCGGCATACCGGAAGGCCTGAATAGCCAGGCTCATGAAGATAGACAGCTTATACACATTGCCATAAATACCCAGGGCATCCTCGGAAGTACGCCCTGGATAAAATCCTTCCGGTAATAAATTCCGCAGGAAAATCCGGTCAAACATTTGGTTAGCAATGCCGGCCAGCCCCACAATCAAAATCGGGTAGCCATATTGCCACATCGTCGCAAAGGTTGTTTTATCCAATGTGAAGCGGAACCTGGCAAACATCGGCCATAGCAACGGGAACAGGGCAAAGTTGGCGATCAGGTTTGCCAGAATAATATAACCTACGCCCAGTTCGGGAGTATAAATGGAACGGATCAATGGTTGCAGAGAAGGCAAAAACCGGCCTTTATCAACGCTGTAGCAAAACCAGAGAAAAAAGAAGTTTAGCACCACGTTAATGACAATATTCGTCATCCGGGCAAATACAAACTGCTTAGGTTTCTTTTCCAGGCGCAGACGGGCAAAAGGGATTGCAGTTACCGCATCAATGGCCACAATCAGGGCAAACCAGACGATAAATTTCTCCGTGCCGGGATAATCCAGGGCGTTGGCAATCGGCGTGGCCAATAGGATAATAACGGCCGTAAAAAAAGCGCTGCTCAGCATAATCGCCGTCAGGGCGATGTTATAATACCGGTCCGGGTTTTTATCCTTGGAAGCAAACCGGAAAAAGGCGGTTTCCATACCGTAGGTATAGAGCACATTGAGCACGGCCACATAGGCAAAAAGCTCTACGGTGACGGCCATTTCATGGGGCAGAAATACCGCCGTGTGCAACGGTACCAGGGCATAATACAGCAGCCTGCCGAAAATGGTAGTAATGCCATACAGGGCCGTTTCCCCGGCTAATTTTTTCAGCACACTCAATGGAATAGAAGGATTGAAGGACGGAATTACTGAAGGATAGAATTAAAGAATAATTGTTGAATTGTTGAATTGTTGAATTGTTGAATTGTTGAATTGTTGAATTGTTTTTAGCCTGAATGATTCTTTTCGGAAAAGGTGGATGAACTCTTTAGCAGCCATTTAACAATTTAGCCATCAAACAATTCAACAATTGCTTCAGCCCTTCTGTAATTCAATCCTTCTGTAATTTAACTTATTTTCCCTGAAAAGCTGCTTTGCGTTTTTCAGTAAAGGCTTTTACCCCTTCTTTGAAGTCTTCGGACTTGCAGCAGATGCTGAATGAATTGGCTTCCGTCTGGTAGCCATTCTCGTCCTTATTATACACGGCATTTACGCAGTTAATGATCATTTCAATGGCAATCGGCGCCTTACTGGTTATTTTCTGCAGAATCGCTTCCGCTTTTGGTAAAAGCTCAGTCTGCGTGGCTACTACGTGATTGACCAATCCAAGGGACTTAGCCTCATCCGCACCGATCATATCCGCGGTCATCATCAACTCCAGCGCCTTACCCTTACCAACCAGTTGCGTGAGGCGTTGCGTACCACCAAAGCCGGGGATAATGCCTAAATTTACTTCGGGTTGCCCAAACTGAGCTGTCTGCACGGCTATCCGTAGATGGCAGGCCATAGCTAATTCGCAGCCTCCACCCAGGGCAAACCCATTTACGGCTGCCACTATTGGCTTCGGGCAATTTTCAATCATAGTGAATATTTCCTGGCCGTTTTCGGCAAACTTACGACTGCTTACTTCGGTGAGTTCGCTGAACTCTGATATATCGGCTCCGGCCACAAATGCCTTTTCTCCGGCTCCCGTCAGGATTACCCCACGGATCGCATCCTCATCATATACCTGTTGGATAACCTGACGCATTTCCTCCAGAGTCCTCATATTGAGAGCATTAAGTTTGGAAGGACGGTTGAGCGTAACCAGCAGTACAGCGCCTTTACGGGTAAGACTTATATTTTCAAATGTCGCCATAATTTTAAAATGGAGTCGCAAAGATACAGTGCAAACGCGAATAACAAGGCAAAAGAGGCTTTTCTGAAAAACATTCGGTTTTTGGTTTCCGGTTTTTAGTTTCCAGTTGAGGGTTTCTGGTTTTGGGTTTCGGTTTTTTAGTTGCTAGTTTTCACCTGATGATGCAAATCAACGTATTTTTCGGAAAAAGTGATTTGTATTAGCTAACAACTGGAAACCAGAAACTAACAACCCTAAACCGAAAAAACTATGGCCGAAAAAAGAAAAATTTCGGTTGCTTACGGAGACGGTATCGGTCCCGAAATCATGCAAGCAACCCTGCGAATTCTGGAAGCTGCCGGTGCCCAAATAGAGCCGGAGGTAGTAGAAATTGGCGAGAAAGTGTATTTACGGGGAATCTCTACCGGGGTGGAAGACTCTACCTGGGAGTCACTTCCCCGGTGCGCAACTACTCCTCGGGCATGTACGTGCGCCTGGGCTTCGCCATCGC
>JAUJNL010000188.1 GCA_030448185.1 Cytophagales bacterium
TTTTATGTTTTCCCCTTGACCCAGCGCTGAGGGCCGCAACCCTTTCTGCCCGCAGAGTGCCGCCGCCATTCCTACCGCCTGCCCGATGTGCGCTGTCGTGCCCATCACCCGGGTAGAACCAAACGCTACGTGCGACACGCTGATGATCCGACCAGCCAGGAAAAGGTTTTTGATATTGCGGCTGTACATGCAGCGATACGGAATGCCGAAAATGCCCTTGCTGTGCCACTGGTTACAACCTGGTCTTTCGCTGAACACGCCATCGGCCGGGTGCAGGTCGATAGACCAACCACCGAATGCCACCGAATCGGTGTGTTTCCGCTGCTCTACCACATCTTGCTGCGTAAGCATGTAATCGCCTTCAAAGCGTCGGCTTTCCCGTTTTCCGGGAATCTGGCCGACCCACTCCAGCGTCATGGTTTCGGCTTCGGGGAAGTTGCCTGAGTTTTTAATGTAGTTCCACACGCCGTAAACCACCTTCCAGAGTTCCCATTTGATGTTTTCGGTGTCGTGCACCGTGTCCAGGCGGCCGCCATACTCAATCCACCAGAGCTGGCAGCCAAATTCTTTGGCCGTAAACCGGCGGTACCGGGGAATCCTGGTAATATCCTGTAAGGCATAGCTAGGCGGCACAAACCGGACCGGCTTGCCGGTATCTTTGGAATAGAAATACAGGGAATGCCCCAGTAATTCGCCGTACTCAGCCGTGGGGGCAAATTTCTCTCCAAATTCCTCCTTCGACTCGGCTCCCATCCGGAAGGCAGCACCGGCCTGAAACCCCACAATGCCATCTCCGGAAGCATCGCAGAACAGCGGAGCCGCCAGTTCATACATCGTACTATTCTGAGAGCAAAAAGCATTCACGGATTGAATGGTTTCGTTGTCCCTTTTCTGCACTTCAAACACGGCGGTATTGAGCAGCAGCGTGATGTTTTTTTCATTCGTAACCTTTTCCAACAGAATGGTATCGTAAATCAGCGGATTGCCTTCGGGGTTACGGTACATGTTTTCAATCAGAATCTCGTCAATGACGCCGCCTTCCCGGGCCCAGCGGTTGTTGTTGCCCATATGGGAAGTCGCCCCCAGTACCCATAATCGCACTTCACTGGAAGAGTTACCGCCTAATACCGGACGGTCCTGCACCAGAATAACCTGAGTTCCGGCTCTAGCCGCAGTGATTGCAGCGCAAGTACCGGAAAGTCCACCGCCTACTACGACCAAATCTGCGTGGAGTATATTGGTTTTAAGGCTTCTTTTCTCCGCAAAATCTTCTTTAATCATAATTGTATGTATTTGAAAAGCAATTAGTTGGATTGAATAAATTAAGAAATTAGAGCAAACTATAACCTTGCAACCAAACCTTACTTACTCTACTGGCTCTACTGGCGCAAGTCTTAGCGCCTCAACTGGCCTCTACTGGCGCAAGTCTTAGCGTAGCGAGACTTGTGCCGGGAAATAATTGCCAGTCTCTGACTGGCAGGAAGTCGGAGACTTCCTATTATCTTTCCGCACAAGAGTAAACTCTTGCGCGAGAAGTGCGTAAACTCTTGCGCGAAGAGCGCCTAACATTTACTTCTGCCCGGTATTAGCTGCCGCTACGTCACCAGAAGGCTTCGAAGTCCCATTGGCATTAACAGCGGCCACTCTGAAGGAATAGTTTTGTTCCGGCTTCAGTCCTTTTACCGTGAGGTAGCGGGTCAAGGAACCATTGACTGGAACCGTTTTTTCGCTTCCCGCTTCCTGATAAGTTACTACGTATCCAACCGCCTTTTTCACCGGCTCAAAGGCAACCACTGCCTGCGAACCATTCCGGTAGATTCCCTTGATTTTGGGTGCTTCCGGGAGCTGATTTCCATCCGGGGTCACTGCGTGTATCTCTGACCACTCGCTTTCCACGTACTGCTGCACGGTCCGCCTCATGCGGAAGTAGTACGTTTTGCCATTTTCCAGGTTCGGGATACGGCAAACGCCTTTGTTGGTCACTTTCAGTGACTTCCACGTTTCGGGCTTGTCTTTTTCGGTACCATACCCAATTTCGTAGAGGTAATCAAAGTTTTCGTAGCCGTAGCCAATGAAGAAACTGCTGTCTCCGGCTTCCGTAGCCAGAATCACCGGAGGCAGTAGGTCAGTGTCTGGCACAGCCGTAACAGTTTCCGAGGTTGCCCCTTCCCCTAACGCATTTAAACCAACTACCTGGAACTGAAATTTTTTCCCATTGTCTAGTTTTTTAATATCCACGTAGGCATTAATGGTGGTATCGCTGCGCAGGCTGAAATCATTCTGACCATATTTCACTACGTAATACTTCGTCGTAGGCTGGGGCTCAAAAACCACCCGGACACCGCTTTCTCCCGTAATTACCGTTTGAATCTTGGGAGCTGCCGGCTTTTGTAAATACATAATGGTATCATGCACGTCGTAGCCGGTAGGAGAAAGCAGGGTGACTTTGAGAGAACCCGCATGCTGGGCCGGCACAGTCCAGGAAAGCGGAACCGAAACGGGCTTATCTCCCGGCTTAATGCGAGGCAAATCCATAAGATTGCCTTGCAAGGCCTTGCCCTGATTGTCTTGTACTTCCCACACCAATTGGTAGCCCTGTAAGGTGAAGGCTGGTAAATCCAGCGGGGTACGGGGGTGAATGGTGACGGTAGAGTTGAGGGAAGCTCCGGGTTTTACTTCGCCGGAAGAACTGAAGGTAAGACCTTTAATGGGGGAATATTCCCGCCGGAAATTTTCGTAAGCCCGTTTGGGTTGCCGGAATACATCGACCATGCCCCAGGCCCGGTTTCCGGTAGGAGCCGTATTCCAGGCGGCATGGGCCTGCCAGAGGCTGCGGTAGTCGTTGAAAGTCCAGAGGGAAGCGCCCATTACATATTCCCGGTTCCGAATATCATTCAACATTTTTTTAGCATCCACCACACCCAGATTAAGGTTTTCGCTGGTTAGATTATGGCCGTATTCCGCATAAAAGATGGGTTTGCCTGGGTGAAATTGATGCACTTTATCGACGTGTTGTCCTAACTCCGCATAGTTATTAAACAGAATCATGTCCGAAAACTGCACGGGATCGCGTTGCTGCTTATTTGCGGAATGGCTCACGTACACCACCAGGCGAGATTGATCTAATTCCGATTTTACATACCTGATTGCTGACTCCACATACTCCATTACTTTCGGATTGAGATGCAAATACCCGATTTCGTTACCTACACACCAACCAATAACAGATGGATGATTAAACTGTTCGCGCACCAAGGTTTTCAGCCATTGTTTTGGAAGCGGGTTATCGGGATCTACCAAAGCATCCTTTCCCCAAAGCGGAATTTCACTGAATACGAGTATGCCCTTTTCATCTATATAATCCAGCACTTCCTTGGGTAGCGGCAGATGCGACAGTCGGGCCATGTTAGCTCCGGCTCTTTTCATTAAATCAATATCCTCTTTATAGCGCCAAGTGGGTAACGTATTTCCCGTGGTCCGGTCGTCAGGCACCCAATTGTAGCCCATTAACCGGACCACTTCCCCATTTAGTTTTACCTGCAAACCGTCGACCTCAATCTTGCGGATGCCGAACCGGTCGGCAGCTTTATGTTGTAGCGTACCACCCTGATGGATAGTGGCCTCTATTGTATACAAATACGGGTCATCGAAATGCCAGAGGTGGGTTTGGCTTTTGGAAAAATTGGTTGTGAGCAAAACTTCCTTTGTACTATTGGCCGGAATGGTAACTGACAGCATTAAATTTTTATCCTTAGCTCCAGACTTCACCAAGCCACTTTTGGATTGAATGGTTACACTGCTTTTTACCGTTTGCGGCTGATCACTGTCGTTGCGTAGCCAGAGTTTGGAGTCTACTTTTGCGGTTTTTTTTGCTAAGTCCGGTGTTGCCAGCACGTGTATTTTCTCGATCCGGATGGGGTTGTTTACCAGTAAGCTCACTGGACGCCGAATGCCTCCCCAGCCCCAGATAGCGCCCCGGCGAAAAGTATTATCCGCACACACCACAATTGTATTTTTCTGCCCGGATTTCATTTCTTTCGTAATATCGAATTCGAAGGGAAAATACCCGCTATGACTTTCTCCTAAAAGC
>JAUJNL010000189.1 GCA_030448185.1 Cytophagales bacterium
GTGCTCTTACTTTATTACCCTTTTCCGTACGAATTTGTTTACGGAGTGCTTTGTCTTTAATTTCTTAAAAATTGTTTCAGTAGGCCGTATTCTTTTGTTCTTTGTCTTGCAAGAGCAAATGCGTGTAGGGCAATAGGGGAGAGGTGGTAAAATCAAGTAATAGACTTTCCACGACCCGGTTGTCGTAGGCATTAAACGCATTGAGATTGTGCTTTTGCCAGGCCAGATACGGCCGTTTTTCGATGTAGAAGTCGCAGTAATTTTTGATGTACGCCTGGTATTTCTCGTCGTTTAAGTAGTCGCCTAACGAACCAATGGCCCAGGCTACACCACCGGCGTGGTAATTAAAGGCCGTATAGCCTTCGCCCCAGGGCTGGTGAATTTCGGCATTTTCGGCGACCAGCTCCGGGCGGGGTATTGTCCAGGTCGTAGGTTGGCCGCCATAGTTGTACAATTTGCCGGGGTTAAACTCCGTTTCCGGTTCCAGCCCAGTGTCGTAATGGGAGGCGGGGAAAGTGCCCAGGATCAGAAAGTTGGTAAAATTGGCGACTTTCTCATTGAGCTTCGGGAATTGCTGGAGGCTGAACTCAAATTTCTCGGGACGCAGATACACCCGCCACGGACCACTGTCCGGACTTTTCGATTTGAACAGGATGGTATTCAAGCCGGCTTTCAGCTTTACTTGAATCGTTTTGCCTAGGGCCAGATCCCGCTCCACGAACGTCAATGCTTTATCGGCTTGCCCCGGACTTTGGTAGGCTTCCCCGCCATTGACGCGTATTTTTAAATCACCCGTGTGGCCTACCTGCAGATCGACCACTTTATCGGATTCGCTCACGACCGAAGACAGGGCGTAGGCAAGTCCTTCCGTGGTGAAATTTCTCGAAAAATCAACCGTTTGCACGGGGCCGTATTGGTCTTTGCCCGCAATAGTCAGGTTGTAATGAAAACGGGCATCCCGTATCACTTTATCGGCTACCCGCCGGGCAATTGCCATCGGAACGCTGTCTTCGGGAGTCTTAACCGGTACTCCCGTACCGGCTAAAAGCAGGGGAAGGCAAAGGATAGAAAAGATCACTTTATTTGTTTTCATTCTTGCCCACCTTTTTATCTTTCTCTGTTTTGTCTTCAAACATCAGACACATATCTCTTTCGTAGATTTTGCTGTTGTCAATGAAGGTAATCATCTCTGCACCGGCCAGCAGAAACGGGCCGTAACTGTGGGCGGCATACACATTCACCGGACGGTAGTAATAATAGGCGGGGTCAAAGGCCATGGAAGTACCCACGCAGGCGTTTTCAATCTGCCCTTTCTCGTTTACCTGAGTAGCTAAGCCGTTCCAAGCCAGCGACAGCATGGGGCCGTAGGCTTTCCGGTCGATATAGCCTTTATTGATGGCTTTGGCAATGGAATAGACGTAAATCGCCGTGGCCGAAGATTCCAGGTAGGAATCATTTTTATCTAACAACTGGTGCCACAGGCCGGTTTGAGACTGGTAAGCCGCCAAGCCTTTGATGTGTGCCTTCAGGTATTGGAGTACTTCCGGCCGGCCGGCGTGGGTTGAGGGCAGTACATCCAGTAGTTCCACCATCGTCATCACGGCCCAGCCATTGGCCCGGGCCCAGTGAAAATGCGGATGCGGCTCCATGTCCGCAATCCAGCCGTGGTAGTAGAGCCCTTTTTCGGGAACGAACATTTTCCCGGAGAACTGAAGGACTTGCTTGACGGCATCGTCGTAGTATTTGGTTTCGCCGGTGAGTTTGCCCATTTGCGCCAACGCCGGTACACTCATGTATAAATCGTCGAGCCAGACGGAATTCGTCTGGGGCCGGTTCCGGGCAAATGTGCCATCGGGCAGGCGCATCTGCTTCTGATGAATGTGGTTGATGAACCCGTCGATAATGGGCCGCAAGTTGGCATTCACGCCGGATTGCGTCGCTTTCAGCATGGCAAAGCACATGGCGCCGGCATCATCCAGGCTGCGGGGATTGATAATGGTAGGAATCGGATTTTTTGCTTTGGGATTCGCCGCAAACTGCTTGTGATAGGCCGCGTACAAGTCCGCAATAAACGTCATTCGTTGGGTTGTGTAATCAGTAAACCGCTTATTGCCGGTAATTTCCCCGGCCTGCAGCATCCCCGCGTAGGTGATACCCCATTCGTAATGGGTAGTCCGGAAGTCGCCTTTTTTGAGCTGCGGATCTTCACTTTTCTGACTATAATCCGTAATTTCTTTATTGGTTTTGGCGTCATACACGCCCATTGGCGTAACTGATTCCAGGTAGCCGAGTACCTTTACCATCGATGCCTGGATGTCGGCCGTTTTAGGTGCCGCGTAGGGTGTTTTATACTCGGGCTCTAGCAAGTGCAGCCAGGTATTGGAGTCATTCTGCGGTTGTTTATTCGGCTGGGCAGGCTGGGCCACCAGGCTCATCGAAAACGAAAAAAAGAATACTAGCAATCCGGTTTTTCTCATTGTAAGTAGGGGCAAGTTGGGTATTCGAGAATCAAAAAGCACCGCCCCCACCGTAGCGGGTAGCAGTGCTTCTAAGGTAAGGCTATTTATTAATTAAGACTTTTGTTACTTCTTTCGTAACGGGAGAACTCACTCCGATACTGTACAAGCCGTTCTTCAGGGCAGCCGACTTAATGGTAAACTGGTTAGATCCACTCGTTACTTTTACCGAAAAGCGTTGCACCACCTGCCCAAGGACATCGGTTAGTACGAGCTGTACTTCTTGTGAAACCGCCGAATAGAATCGGATAGTGAATGCATCCGTGGCCGGATTGGGAAACACCGATACATTTTCGGAATCCTTATCGCCTTTCTGGCCCGGCGCTGCACCACTGCTTTCTCGCTCATTGGTAGCGGTAACTACCTCAGCATCGGCCGGGAACAACTGAATTTTAGGCACAATCTGCTTAGGCTGGTTGCTTCCCGACCAGTATAACCTGGCTTCGGCAAACGCGGCGTGGTCATAGTACTCCATCCGGATGGCGTATTTCTGGCCAGCCACCAAATCAATGCTTCCGCTATGCTCGGTTGATTTATGATTGTCGTTCCAGTCGTCAATCACTAACTGACCATTAACCCACAAGCGTACTCCATCATCGGTAGTGGTAGAAAACGTGTATGTCTGGGTATGCACCGCTTCAATTTGGCCGGCCCAGGTAACTGAGAAATGATTAGAATCAATAGCGGGGTGCGGCGTATCCAGATGCCAGTTAAAGTTAACTACTGAATCTAGGCGGCTGACCGTGCGCCCTTTTTTATCGGTGTAGGTAGCCCAAAGTCCGGTTCCTTCCGGAAAAGTAGTGGCAGCGGCCAGATTCGTGTAGGGGGAACTTCCACCGGCATTACTGGCCCGGACCCGGAATTGATACGTAGTATTTGGGGCTAAACCGGTCTGAGTATAGGTGATTACATCAGCGGCCAGACTATCGGTTTTTACAAATGGACCATCTTTTACCGCCCGTTCGATTACGAAACCGGCTTCGTTATCGGCATTATCTGCCCAGCTCAGACTAATGCTGGTCCGGGAAAGGGCAGTAGCCTGCAATCCAGCCGGGGCTACCGGAGCCAAGGGCTCGGATTTCCCTCCCAACCACTGAGGCAAGGCAACCAATGCGGGCCAGTCGGATGTAGTAGGTTCAGCATCCGGCGCACCGCCGTATTTTAAGGCGGTCCTTACCGGAATAATGGCTACGGAAATGGTAGTCTTGGCACTGGCACCGGTTAAATGAATAGCTAATTTTTTTACGCCTGGGTTCGCCATATCGGTGCCACTGGGTTTCCGGGAGGTAGGCAGGGCTACCGGGTCCATAATGGTAAACGTAGCATTGGCCGGAGAAATGATTTTTACAATGGCTTTATTCAACTGGTTATTGGTATTCTTCAGCACGGCCTCTTTGCCATCAGCACTCAGGGTGATTTGCTGGCTCGTATGCATAAACCAGTAAATCTCGTTGTCCGCCTCCTTC